>JADZCN010000032.1 GCA_020851565.1 Acidobacteriota bacterium
CCGCCGTCGGGGAGGACTATCACGTCGAGGCGTCCTACGGCTGGTGGAACGCCACGCCGGGCCTCATCGTGAATTCGGAATCGCTCGGCATCCTCGGCACCGACGTGAACCTGGTGGACGACCTGGGCATCACCAAGAAGAACCTGGGCCGGCTGAACGTGGTGCTGCGCCCGGCCACGAAGCACAAGTTCAGGTTCGAGTACCTGCCCGTCGAATACCTGACCGACGCGGTCACTCTCGAGCGCGAGTTCGTGTTCAACGGCCAGCGCTACCGCGTGGGCCTGCCCGTCAGCACGACCGCGCAGTACAACACCTTCCGCTTCGGCTACGAGTACGACTTCATCTACCGGAACCGCGGGTTTGCCGGGGTCCTGCTCGACGCGAAATACACCGACGTGCGCGTGGAGCTGCAGAGCCCGATCGGCGAGGAGTTCACCACCGCCGTCGCCCCCATCCCGACCATCGGCTTCGTTGGCCGCGGCTACGTCACGAAGAACGTTGCCATCGGCGGCGAACTGTCGTTCTTCCGCGTCCCCGACAACCTCAGCGAGGACTACGACGGCGAGTACACCGACTTCGACATCTACGGCACCGTGAACTTCACCAACAACGTCGGCGCAACGGTTGGCTATCGCTCCGTGGACGTCTTCTACCAGGCCGACCGCGACACGGGCTCGCTCACCTTCAAGGGGCTCTACTTCACGGGGGTCGTCAGGTTCTAGGGTTCTGGGGTTCTGGGGTTCTGGGGTTCTGGGGTTCTGGGGTTCTGGGGTTCTGGGGTTCTCGGGTTCTGGGGTTCTCGGGTTCGGAGGTTCGGGGGTTCTGAGGTTCTCGGGTTCTGAGGTTCGGGCCGGAGCTATCGGATCTCGACCCACACCCCGAGGTTCCTCACGTCCCGGTTGCCGGGATCGTGCTCGATGGGCCGAAGGCCTGGTCCGCTTCGAATCGTCAGCTGCCAGTTCGGAGCCTCGCCGCGAGGCGGCAGCGTCACCGTCGCTTCGCCGCGTGCGGAGAGCTCGACCCGTTCGCGCCACGTTCCCACCGAGAACTCGGCCGTCGTCGCCAGGGCGCCGGCCCGCACCACGAGTACGACAGGCAGGTCTCGCCCATCGCCGTCGGGCCTCCGGGCATCCACGATGAGGGAGGCGGTCGACGACCCGCGCGTCCAGAATCCCGGCCGCTCCATGAAGGTGTTGTCGTCCAGGAAGAAGATCCGGGTCGGGCCGTAACGGGATGCGCGAAGGGCCTGCCCTTCGGCCCGCTGGCCGGGCTCGAACACGCTCCTCGGCCGCAAGGTCAAGCGGGGCACCGACCGTCGGGCCTCCTCGTCACCCCGGATGGTGAGCGAGTGCACCCGGACCGGCAAATCGACGATGAGACCGGTATGCCCCCCCGAGAGCCCGTTCAGGTCGATCACGTCCACGACCTGCTGTGTCCGCCCAACGGAGACGCTGATGGTGCCGGACGGATGGGCCGCTCCTTCCAGGGCAACCTCGTAATCGCCGGCCGGGACCAGGGGCATCGCCAGCAGCGCCGACGCGTCGGGGTTGCGCGGTCCTCTGACGGTGCTGGCCAGGGTCAGCTGCCGGGGCACGTCGCCGAGCGGCACCATCCCGTACGGCTGCGAGCGCCACCCGATCCCGCTCCATCGCTCCGGCCAGTGGCGCAGGAGATCGAGAGCCGAAGTGGCCGCGGTGAAGGTCGTGTTCTCCCCCTTCCACACGAGCGATGAGGAAGCCATCACCGTCAACAACAGCCAGGCGCTCGCGACGACCCATGCCGGCGCGCGTCGCCGCGCGGCCAGCCAAACCGCCAGCGCGCCAAGCGCACCGGCCGTGAGGACCCACGTGGCCGCGGTCCCCAGGGCTTCGCCTTCTGTCGTCCGGTGCAGGCTGGGCCACGCCAACGGCAGGTTCACGCTACGGTTGGCCCAGTCGAGCAGCAGGCTGACGCCATCGCGAGCGTTGTACAGGAGTGCCCCGTGATCCACCATCACTTCGGTCAGCGTGATCGCCACGCTCACGGTCAGCAGGACAGGCGCCATTGCCCGTACGCCGGCGCCGCCGCGCGCCCAGAGGATGCCCAGTGGCAACCCCAGAACCGGCAGGATGACGACGAGAAACCGGGCCGGGGCGCTGTAGCCCCCCCACCACATGGGATACGAGGCGACAGCGGCGGTGTAGAGCACGGCCAGCAGCCCCAGTTCGACGGCGAGGCGGAGGCGCACGCGCGCCATCGCGACCAGGCCCGGCAGCGCCAGCGAGTAGATCGGGGCGTTCGGCAGCAGGCCGAACTGCTGATCGAACAGCAGGCCTGGAATCCCGGCCCGCAGGTTCGCGAGGCTGCTCTGCGTGCTGAAGCCATAGGGCGCTGAAGGGCTGGGCGAACCCCAGATGGCCCAGAAGAACGTGAACCATGCCGCAGCCGACAGGATTGGCGCGGCCACGAAGGCAGTGATCGACCGCCATCGGTCCGGACGGGGGAGCAGCCGAAGGACCAGCACGGCGCCCAGCACGCCCGCCACGACGGCGAACCTCGAGTGCAGCCACGGCAGTACGGCGAGTGCTGCGCCGAGGGCGGCGAGGTGCGCACGGCTGAGCCGCCCGGGGCCGTTATCCAGCCGAACGAGCGCCGCGAGCGCCGCCGCCGTGCAGGCCGCTCCGACGCCATCGGGGTAGATGGCGAACCAGTGGAAGTAGCCGGGAGCGGCGAAGGCCGTGGCAGCCCATGCCAGCCACGCGGCGCTGGCGCTTCCGGTGAGCTCCCAGGCTGCGATCCAGACCAGCGCCAGCCCGAACGACACCAGGGCGATTACCGCAGCCACGGCACCCGCGTAACCCGCGATGGCAAACGCCGGGGCCAGCATGACCGGGAGGCCCGGCGCGTGCACGGAGTAGATCTGGCCATCCAGCCCACGCCGGAGAAAGTCCGGCCGGAGCTCACCGGCGAAGTAGGCGAGGTAGTCGTGGCGCGCGTGGTTGTTCTCGATGCGGAGATCGCCGTCGAGGAGGAGGCTCTGCGTGATGACCAGGTAGTGCGGCTCGTCACCGGCCGGCATGCGCTGCTGCAGGGCCAGGCAACCGGCCCCGAGCGCCACGACGGCGACGGCCACCGCGATCCAGGGGGCTCGCGTGGGGACGCCACGCCAGCGCCACAGGCGCTCGCGCGCCAGGAGAGGCGCGGCCAGGCCCAGCACGACGAGCCCCCAGGCCAGCCGCGCGAGCGGTCCGTGCCAAATCAGGAAGGCCGGCGGCACGCGGCCAGGAACCCACGGCAGGCAGATGAACGCCGTCAGGGTCAACGGCCACAGCCGGGGAGCCTGCACGCGCCCGAGCACGACCACACCGATGGCGATCACCTGGAAAAGGGCGAGCAGCCAGAAGGGCGGGAGGACGCCGACCCGCAGTTGGCCCGCAGGATCGGCGACTGCGAGCACGCCAAGGGACAACCAGGCCGCCATCCCGGCCAGCACGGCCAGGGCCACAGGCACGATGCGCGTCATGACGACGCGAATCAGGTTAGCGCGGCTTGCGGGCGAGGCAAATTATTGACGAGCCAAATGGCATGGGGAGCACGCGAAGGGCCAGCGCCTCGGCGCCGAGCGCGAGCGTCAGCGCGCCGTTGACGGGTGCCGCGGGCACCTTGATCTCCCACTCCTCGGCCTCCGCCTCCCCGCCCGGGCGACGCCACCGATGCCCGACCCGCGCGGCCAGCATCAGCGGAAAAATCGTGGCAAAGGCGAACGTGAGGCGCTCCACCTGCAAGCCGGCTCCGTCCAGCAGGCGGCGGACCTGCGCCGGGTTGTAGCGCCGCACCTCTTCGGCCAGCACCGAGTGGCCGCCCCTCAGTATCTCGAGCGCGGCGAAGTTCAGCACCGCGGCACCGCCCGGCTTGAGGATGCGCGCCAGTTCGCGAGCCGCCTCGCGCTCCACCGGGTCGGGCAGCGTCTGGAACACGTCGAAAGAAGTCACCAGATCGAACGAGTTCGACGCGAACGGGATGGCGTCGATGCTGGCCTGGGCGATGCGGCGCCGGCCGCGCTCGTGCGCGAACTGCAGGCCGCGCCAGGTGAGGTCGAAGCCGAACACCTCCCCGTAAGGGTCGAGCATCGCCAGGTTCGTGCCGGTCCCGCAGCCGCAATCGAGGATGCGCGCCCGCGCGAGGCCCGCCGTCGCCCGCGCCAGGAGCGGCCGCATGAACCCTCGGAAGCCGCGAAACCAGAAGTGCGATTGCTCGGCGAGAGACGTGAGCTCGAGAAGACGATCCATCAGGCAGGTGGGCCGACCGGGCATGCTACCATACGACGCGCATGCGCTTCCGGGGCCTCGCCGAGGCCGCGGCCGTGGTCCTCGGTGCCTCCGCGATCACGGCGGTCCTCACCTACCCGCTGGCCTTCA
>JADZCN010000033.1 GCA_020851565.1 Acidobacteriota bacterium
GCGAGGTGTTCGTCGAGAAGAACACGCTGGCGGACGGCTCCGTGTGGGACATCGCCTTCTCGAAGGACCCGCAGCAGCAGTACCTCTACATGGCCGACGGCGTCAACGAGCACGTGCGCATCTTCGACCGCAAGTCGATGGAGGAGCTGACGCACTTCGGGTACGGCGGCCGCCAGCCGGGCATGTTCCTCGGCGTGCACAGCATCGCCACCGACTCGAAGGGCAACATCTACACGACGGAAACCTACACCGGCAAGCGCCTGCAGAAGTTCGTGATGAAGGGCATGGGGCCGGCGGTGAAGCCGACCAGCCCGGCGCCACCGTGGCCGCCGAAGTCGGGTAACTAGCCGCAGCGCGCAACGGTTCACACGGGCGCGATTCCCTCTCCGGGAGTCGCGCCCGTTTGCTGTACGGATGGCGCGGAGGTGAGGATCCGCAGATTACGCGGATTACGCGGATTGGCAGTGGGGAATTACGCGGAGGGGGGCGGGGAGATTACGCGGAGGGGGTGGGGAAATTACGCGGAGGGGGGCGGGGAGATTACGCGGAGGGGGTGGGGAAATTACGCGGAGGGGGCGGGGCCTTACGCGGAGGGCGGGATTTCGCGGAGGGGGCGGGGGATTGGCGATTTCGCGGAGACAGGTGGCGCACGCGGAGGGACGCCGGTGTGGGTTACTCGGGAGGGAGGCGGGGAAACGCGCTCAGGCCGGACAAGGGCGGCCGGCGGCGCCAGGCGTCAGAATCTGATCGCCTGGATGTGAGCGAAGGGCGCAGGATCTGCTGCCGTACGGCGGACTCATCTGGTGCCATTGGTTTGATCGGCTGAAACGCGTGGACACGGGCGTTGGCTTGCCGCGGCAGGGTTCGTGCACTGGGGTGTCAACATGCCTCAGCAGACAGCCCACCTCAACGACCCCGAGACCTACGCCATCATCGGCGCCGCCATGGCCGTGCACACCGAGCTTGGATGCGGGTTCCTGGAGGCGGTCTACAAGGCCGCGCTCGCAATCGAGCTTCGGAGACGGGGCATGCCCTTCGAGCGTGAGGTGGCGTTGCCGATTGTCTACAGGGGAGAACCCCTGCCCCTCAGCTATCGCGTGGATGTCATCTGCGCACGCGCCGTCATTGTCGAGGTAAAGGCTGCCCCGGGGCTCTCAGGCATCGACCATGCGCAGATCATCAATTACCTTCGCGCGTCGCACCTCCAGCGAGGGCTCCTCCTGAACTTCGGTGCCCGCAGCCTCGAATACCGACGAGTCGTGTGGGGGTACTCGCAGGGCATCCCTCCAGATGGGGCGCCGGCCGATGATGTGGAACCTGCCTCGGGTCCCCAGGGCCGGCATCGCCGTTGGCCTCAGGCCAAACCCTAATCTGCGTAATCCGCGTAATCCGCGGATCCTCCTTCCGCGTAATCCCCCACGTAATCCCTCCGCGTAATCCCGCACGTAATCCCTCACGGCAATCTCAACGCCCACCCCACCCCGAATTTCAGGCCGGGCACGTTCCCGCCGCCCAGCCGGATGTCCGTGAAGAACCCGTTGTCGTGCGCGAAGCCGAACAGGTAGCTCGCCCCCGCGCTCACCTCCGTGCCCAGGTCGAAGCGGTCGTCTGACAACCGCGTCAGGACCACGGCGGGGCCGCCGCCGGTGACTAGTGTCCATGTGCCCTGGCCGAGCGGGATCAGATACACGAAGTCCACATTGAACGTGGCCAGGCGGAGGCCGTCACCGAAGCCACCGTCGAGGCCTGGCCGGATACGGAACCGGCCGCCGATGTCCGGTGACTGCCAGAAGACGCCCGCGTACACCTGCTCGGGGTCGATGGAGGCGCCACCGGTGAACCCGATGGAGGACTGCGCCGCCGACGGGGAGGACACCCCCGCCACCAGAATTCCCGCCAGAATCGTCATGCGTGCCGCGGAACGTCCACTCAGAAGGACCATGCCCACCTCTCGTGTACGCTGGTCATCAAGAAGCGTTCCAGCGTGACCACTCCGGAACAACGTCAGGCCTTCGATTATCCCTTCGTTCGCGCGTTCGCGGCCGGCCGGTTCGCGGCGGTCGCCGGTTACCAGATCATCTCCGTCGCCGTCGGATGGCAGCTCTACGAGCGCACTGGGCAGGCCCTGGCGCTCGGGCTCGTGGGCCTGTTCGAGGTGGCTCCGGTCTTCGTGTTGATGATGGCGGCGGGCACCGCTGCGGACCGGTTCCCGAGGCGGACCGTCGGGATGACGGCGCATGGCGTGCTGGCGCTGGCGGCAACGGGGCTGGCGGTCGTGGCCTGGACGGAGGCCCCGGTCGCACTGGTCTACGCGCTCATCACCTTGGTCGGTGCGGGACGTGCGTTCGCCGCGCCGGCCGTGAACACGATCCTGCCGCAGCTGCTGCCGCCCGTCATCTTCGCGAACGCGAACGCCTGGGTCGCTTCCACCGCGCAGCTCGCGGCCATCATCGGCCCGGCCGCAGGCGGCGGGGTCATCGCGATCACCGGCGGGAGCACCGCGGCCTTCTTCGTCGCGGCGGCCCTGGAGGCGACATTCGTCGTCCTGCTCCTGCGGGTGCCGAGGGCGCCGGCGGCGCGGACCGTCGCGTCCCGCGGCGGCGTGCTGGCCGGCCTGTCGTTCGTCTCGCGGAGCCCGGTCTTCCTTGCCGCCATCACGCTGGACCTCTTCGCGGTGCTGTTCGGCGGTGCGGTCGCGCTGCTGCCCATCTTCGCGAAGGACATCCTGCAGGTGGGGCCCGAGGGCCTGGGCCTGCTGCGCGCGGCGCCCGCCGCCGGCGCCCTGACGATGGCGCTCGTGACCACACAGCTGACGCCCTGGGAGCGCCCGGGACGGACACTGCTCGTGGCCGTGGGTGGCTTCGGCCTGGCGATGGTGGGCTTCGGCTTTTCGCGGAGCCTGGCCCTCTCGCTCCTGTGCCTCTTCATCACCGGCGTCTGCGACAACATCAGCGTGGTCATCCGCCTGACGCTGGAGCAGATGATCACGCCAGACGCGCTGCGCGGTCGCGTGTCGGCCGTGAAGCACGTGTTCGTCAGCATGTCGAACGAGATTGGCGCGTTCGAGAGCGGCGTCACCGCGGCCCTGTTCGGGCCGGTGGCGTCGGTGGTCGGTGGAGGGCTGGCCACCATCGGCGTGGTCGGCCTGGTGATGTGGGCGTGGCCGCCGCTGGCGCGGCTGGGCCCCCTTCACACGCTGAGGCCGATCGCGCACAATCTGGACTCGTGAGCCTGGCCCGCACGCTGCTCCTGAAGGCCTCCGACAGCACCTGGCTGCGCGAGCACGGCACGAGGGCGCCGTTCGTGCGCCGTGCCGTCTCGCGCTTCATGCCGGGCGAGACGTTCGACGACATGCTGGGTGCTGCCCGCGCGATGGCCGGGCAGGGGGTCGCCGGTGTCTTCACGCGCCTGGGCGAGAACGTGAGGGACGCGGCGGAGGCCGATGCCGTGGCGGCGCACTACGTGGAGGCCGTGGCGCGCGTCCGCACGGCCGGCCTGGCGTGCGAGCCCTCCATCAAGCTCACGCAGCTGGGGCTGGACATCGACCCGCAGTTCGCCTTCGACCACGCGCGGCGGCTCGCTCAGGCGGCCCGGGAGGCTGGCAACTTCCTCTGGGTGGACATGGAACAGTCGCCCTACGTGGACCGCACGCTCGAGGTCGTTCGGCGCCTGCGCGAGGAAGTGCCGGGCGTCGGCGTCTGCCTGCAGGCCTACCTCCTCCGGACGCCTGAGGACCTGGACGACATGATCGAGCGCGGCATCGGCGTCCGCCTGGTGAAGGGGGCTTACAAGGAGCCCCCGACAGTCGCGTTTCCGCTCAAGGCGGACGTGGACGAGCAGTACTTCCGGATGGCGCAGAGGATGCTGGCGGGGCCGGCGCGCGCGAGGAGCGGCCGCGCCGTGTTCGGCACGCACGACATCCCCCTGATTGCGCGCATCCGCGAGCACGCGTCGGCTGCGGACGTGCCGCCTGACATGTACGAGTTCCACATGCTCTACGGCATCCAGCGGGAGGAGCAGTTCCGCCTGGCCCGCGAAGGCGCCCGCGTCCGCGTGCTGATCGCGTACGGCCCCTACTGGTTCCCGTGGTACATGCGCCGCCTGGCCGAGCGCCCGGCGAACGTGTGGTTCGTGGCGAAGAACCTGTTGGTGAGGAACCTCAGAACCTGAGAACCCGAGAACCTCAGAACCTCAGAACCTCAGAACCTCAGAACCTCAGAACCTCTTGATCTTCTCTATCTTCCCATCGCGCTCGTCGTGAATCCGCTGGATGTCGCGGCGGTGCTCGGCTTCGAGCTTGGCACGCGCCTCGGGGTCCCAGGTCTGCGCCAGGGACGCCTTGAACATGATGTCCTCCTGCGCCAGCTTGGCGGCCGCGGCCTGCCGCACCTCCGCGATTCGGGCCTTCTGCTCGTCGGTGAGCGATGGCTCACTGACGCCGGCTTCGGCGTCCTTCTGGCGGAGCCGCGCCATCGCGATCTCCAGCGCGCTCTTCGGGGCATCGTCACTCATGGAGCGATCATACGGCAGCCGGAGACGGCGGTGGCTATGATTGAGCCATGAGCTCCGTGCGCGTGATCGACGATGGCGACGTGTATGCGCTGATTGGCGAGGATGGTTTCCGTCGCCTCGTCGCGGCGTTCTACCGCCAGGTGCCGGGTGACGACATCCTCGCGCCGATGTATCCGAAAGACGACCTCGCTGGCGCGGAGGAGCGCCTCCGCGACTTCCTCATCGGCCGCTTCGGCGGGCCGCCCACCTACATGGAGAAGCGCGGGCATCCGCGCCTGCGCATGCGCCACGCGCCCTTCCGCCTGGACGAGCCGGCGCGCAATCGCTGGGTGCAGCTCATGGACCGCGCGCTCGACGAGACGCAGCTGCCGGCCGAGGCCGAAGGCGTGCTGCGGCCGTTCTTCCACCAGGTCGCGACGTTCCTGAGAAACGCCTAGCACGAAGGTTCGCGCGGCGTCTGATACTCTGGACCGATGAGAGACGTTCGCGTGCGGCTGGTGTCCGAGTCGGGGCTCGAGACCGAGGTTCGGGTGGGAGATCACGTCACCAGGTGCGACGAACCGGCCGACAAGGGTGGGACCGACACGGGCCCCACGCCGCAGGAGACGCTGCTGGCTGCGCTTGGTGCGTGCGAGGCCATCACGCTGCGGATGTACGCGTCGCGCAAGGGATGGGCGCTCGAGGACGCGAAGGTCCACCTGACGGCCGCGTTCGTCGATGGGGTCTACGTGATCAAGCGCCAGCTCACGCTCGAAGGCGATCTGGACGAGGAGCAGCGCGCGCGCCTGCACGAGATCGCGAACCGCTGTCCCGTGCAGCGGGCCATCACCGGCGAAGTGCGAATCGAGGACGTCTAGGCGGCACGGCGTGCCGGCGCTTCGACCGTGAAGCGCCCCTGCACAGTTGACCTCGCGGCCACGACCGCAGTTAGCTTACCGCCGTGACGGTTCGCCCGCGCACGATCGGGATACTTTGCACCCTGGCCCTCCTCGTCCCGTTCTCCGGCTGGGCGCAGGCATTGCCGCCTGCGGGGCAGCCGCCACGTCCACAGGCGCCGCAGCCGGCCCCCGAGCCCGCCGAGGCGGAGCGTGAGGAGGGTGCGGAAGAGGGCGAGGAGCAGGAGGCACTCGAGGTCGAGGAGACGGTAATCGTCACCGCCACCAGGTCCGACCGGCGGCTCCAGGACGAGCCGCTCCGCGTGGAGGTGATCGGCCGCGAGGAAATCGAAGAGAAGGCGCTGATGACGCCCGGCAGCGTGGCGATGCTGCTCGGCGAGACCACGGGACTGCGCGTGCAGACCACCGCGCCTTCCATCGGTGCGGCCAACGTGCGCATCCAGGGGCTTCGCGGGCGGTACTCGCAACTGCTGGCCGACGGTTTGCCGCTCTACGGCGCCGCCGGCGACTCGTTCAGCCTGCTCCAGGTGCCGCCGCTCGACCTCGGCCAGGTGGAGATCATCAAGGGGGCGGCCTCGGCCTTGTATGGATCGTCGGCGCTTGGCGGCGTCATCAACCTGGTGTCGCGCCGGCCCGGCGAGACCTCCACGCAGGCGCTCTTCAACGTGACGTCCCAGACCGGGCGCGATGCCACGGTCTTTGCCGGGGCGGCGCCGCGTGCCGGCTGGTCGTGGACGCTGCTCGGCGGCTACCACGGCCAGGAGCGGCAGGACCTGGACGACGACGGCTGGGCGGACCTGCCGGCCTACGACCGCGGCGTGGCGCGCCCGCGCGTCTTCTTCGACAACGGGCGGGGACGATCGCTCTTCCTCACCGGCGGGTTCATCGCCGAGGACCTTGACGGCGGCATCATGCCCGGTGCGTTTGCTCCCGACGGCAGTCCCTTCCGCGAGGCGCTCGACACGCGCCGTGGCGATGCCGGGGCGGCCTGGCGCGCCCTTCTCGGCGAGCGACTGCTCAGCGTCCGCGGCTCTTTCTCGCGGCTCAACCAGGCCCGGCACTTCGGCGCCGTGACGGAGCGGACGTCCCGCGACACGTGGTTTGGCGAAACGTCGCTCGCCGGATCGCGCGGTGCGCACACCTGGGTCGTGGGCGCGGCCGTGTCGCAGGATCACCTGCAGCATCGCGACCTGCCAGGCTTCTCCTATCGATTCACCGCACCGGGCGTCTTCGCCCAGGACGAGGTGGTACTGGGCGACCGGGCGACGGTGGCGGCGGGCGTGCGCGTGGACGCGCACTCCGAGTACGGCGCGCTCGTCAGTCCGCGCGTCTCGCTGCTGGCTCACCCCGCGAGCCGCTGGACGCTGCGCGTATCGGCCGGGGGCGGCGCCTACGCGCCGACGCCCTTCACGGAGGAGACGGACGAGACAGGCCTCGCGCGCCTCGAACCGATCAGGGACCTCGACGCGGAGCGGGCGGTGTCCGGCTCCGCGGACGTGTCGTGGGCCGCTGGCGCACTGGAGGTGATCGGCACTTTCTTTGGGTCGCGCGTGGTCAGCCCCGTGCAACTCATCGACGTATCGGACGTGCGCGTGGCGCTCAGCAACGCCGACGGCTCAACCGACACGTGGGGCACCGAGCTGTCGGCGCGCTATCGTCGGGGCCACTGGCTGGGGATGGCTGGCCATGCCTTCACGTCGGCCCGGGAAGATGACCCCGACACCGGCGCGCGCCGGCCCGTGCCGTTGACGCCACGCCACGTGGCATCGTTCAACGCGATGTGGGAAGACGACGACGTGGGCCGCGCCGGCGTCGAGCTGTACGTCACCGGCCGGCAGTCGCTCGAGGACAACCCCTACCGCACGCGGAGCCGGACCTACGTGCTCTTCGGCTTCCTGTTCGAGCGCGCCTTCGGCCCGCTGCGCGCCTTCGTCAACCTGGAGAACGTGGGCAACGTGCGGCAGACTCGGACCGATCCGCTGGTGCGCCCCGCGCGCCTGCCAGACGGCCGCTGGACGGTGGACGCCTGGGCACCGCTGGAGGGCTTCGTCGCCAACGCGGGGGTACGGGTGAGACTCGGACGTTGATGGCGGATACCGATCCCGAGATGGATTACGCAGATGACGCAGGGCCGCAGATTGCGCAGATTACGCAGATACTCTGGGCGAGCCGGGACTGGCGAGCCTTGTGAGGACCACTGCGATGCCTGGGGGGTGAGCCTGGCAGGAGTGGCGGCCGGGCCCTCCCGCCGGGCGGTCGGTTGGCAGGGGACGCGCGAGGCAAGTCCCCGCCCTTCCGTCACCTCCGTGGGGCAGCCGTGATCGCCGGATTCCGTCATCTGCGTTGTCATCTGCGCCATCTGCGGCTTCCCCCGTCATCTGCGTCCTCTGCGGCCCATCCGCGTCCCATCTGTTTACATCCCCGTCCGTCTTCGTTATGGTTAGCGCCGTCGCTCTTTGCAGTTCATCCGTCTCCGGAGGCACTGATGCAGGTCATTCCGGTCACGGCTGTCCACCGCGGATTCGGCACCACGACGCGTCGTGATGCCTGGTGGGCGGCGCCTCTCGCGGTATTCGTCGGCTTGTCGGCGTTCGTCGTGTATGCGACCTGGGCCGCTTTCCAGGGCGAGCACTACACCTACGGCCCGTACCTCTCGCCGTTCTACTCGCCGGAGATCTTCGGCGACTCCCCGCACGCGTGGTTCGGCCCGAAGCCCGCCGCGTGGCCGGGCTGGCTGCCGTTCTCGCCGGCGCTCCTCATCCTGCCGTTTCCGGGGCTGTTCCGCTTCACCTGCTATTACTACCGCGGCGCCTACTACAAGGCGTTCTGGGCCGACCCGCCGTCCTGCGCCGTCGGCGAGCCCCGCAAGAGCTACTGGGGCGAGCATTCCTTCCCCCTGATCCTCCAGAACGTCCACCGCTTCTTCATGTGGGTGGCCATCGTCTTCATTGCGTTCCTCAGTTACGACGTCTGGCTGGCGCTGTGGTTCACGGATCCGGCCACCGGCGCCCGCGAGTTCGGCATCGGCCTGGGGACGCTCCTCCTTGCGCTGAACGTCGTGCTGCTCGCCAGCTACACCTGGGGATGCCACGTCCTGCGGCACGTCGTGGGCGGCCGCAAGGACGAGGTGTCGAAGTCGCCGGTGTGCGACATGGCGTACGCGTGCGTGTCGGGGCTGAACGGTCGGCACCAGCTGTTTGCGTGGCTCAGCCTGTTCAGTGTCATGTCGTCCGACCTCTACGTCCGCCTCTGCTCCATGGGGGTGCTCACCGATCCGAGGATCCTGTAGATGCCCGCCGCGCACTCGTACGCCTACGACGTGCTCATCGTCGGAGCCGGGGGAGCCGGCCTGCGTGCCGCCATCGAGGCGGCGCAATCCGGCGTCACGGTGGGCCTCATCTGCAAGTCGCTGCTCGGCAAGGCGCACACGGTGATGGCCGAGGGCGGCATGGCGGCCGCGCTGGCCAACGTGGACGATCGGGACAACTGGAAGGTGCACTTCGCCGACACGATGCGCGGCGGGCAGTACGTGAACAACTGGCGCATGGCCGAGATACACGCGAAGGAGGCGCCCGACCGCGTGCGGGAGCTCGAGGCGTACGGGGCCGTGTTCGATCGCACCGCGGACGGCCGCATCCTGCAGCGCAATTTCGGCGGGCACCGCTACCCCCGGCTGGCGCACGTCGGCGATCGCACGGGCCTGGAGCTGATTCGCACGCTCCAGGATCACGCCATCCACCTGGGCATCACCGTCCACATGGAGCACACGGTCATCGAGCTCCTCCTGGACGATGGGCGGGCGGCGGGGGTGCTGGCATACGACCGCGAGCGCGGGCGGTTTCACACGTTTGCGGCCAAGGCCGTCGTGCTGGCCACCGGCGGAATCGGCCGCGCGTACAAGATCACGAGCAACTCGTGGGAAGGCACCGGCGACGGCCATGCGCTGGCCTATCGCGCCGGCGCCGAGCTCATCGACATGGAGTTCGTGCAGTTCCACCCGACGGGGATGGTGTGGCCCCCGAGCGTGCGCGGCATCCTCGTGACGGAGGGGGTGCGCGGGGAGGGCGGCGTGCTGCGCAACAGCGAGGGCCGCCGGTTCATGTTCGACGACATCCCCGACAACTACAAGCCGCAGACCGCGTCGGATCCCGAGGAGGGATGGCGCTACACGCAGGGCGACAAGAACGCGCGGCGTCCGCCCGAGCTCCTCACGCGCGACCACGTGGCGCGCTGCATCAACCGCGAGGTCAAGGCGGGGCGCGGCAGCCCCCACGGTGGCGTGTTCCTCGACATCGCGTGGATCAAGGAGAAGCTGCCGGACGCCGAGGCGCACATCAAGCGGAAGCTCCCGAGCATGTACCACCAGTTCAAGGAGCTGGCGGACCTCGACATCACGAAGGAACCGATGGAGGTGGGGCCCACCACGCACTACATCATGGGGGGCATCCGCGTGGACGGCGACAGCCAGGAGTCGTCCATTCGCGGGTTGTTCGCGGCGGGAGAGTGTGCCGCCGGCATCAACGGCGCGAACCGGCTGGGCGGCAACTCGCTGTCGGACCTCATCGTCTTCGGGAAGCGTGCGGGCGAGTACGCCGCGGCCAGCGCGCGCCAGCGCGGGCCCGTGCGGTTGGACGAGGGCGCGATCGACCGGGCGATGAAAGCCTCGCTCGAGCCGTTCGATCGCGGCGGCGGCGGAGAGAACCCCTACAAGGTGCAGCACGACCTGCAGGACACCATGCAGGCGCTCGTCGGCATCGTCCGGACGGAGGGGGAGATGCAGGAGGCGCTCGACAGGCTCGCGGCGTTCCGCGAGCGTGCGGCGCGCGCCGGCGTGGAAGGGCACCGCGAGTACCACGCGGGCTGGCACACCTGCCTGGACCTGCGGAACCTGCTGGACGTGTCCGAAGCCATCACGCGCTCGGCCATCGAGCGGAAGGAGAGTCGCGGCGGCCACTTCCGCGAGGACTACCCCGACAAGGCGGCCGAGTTCGGCACGGTCAACATCGCCACGCGCCGCGTGGCGGACGGGACCATGCAGGTGACGCGGGTGCCCATCCCGGAGATGCCCGCCGAGCTGAAGCAGGTGATCGAAGCGGAGAAGCAGTGAGGAACCTGGGTTCTGAGGTTCTGAGGTTCTCAGGTTCTCGGGTTCTCGGGTTCTCGGGTTCTCGGGTTCGTCCCGTGATTGTCGTGTTCTTCGTGAGTGTTCCTTCGTGTTCTTCGTGTCTTCGTGGTTTCTTCTTCGCATAGCGTGAGGGAATCGAATGTCGCAGGCGACGTTTCGAATCTGGCGCAGCAGGCCCGGTGAGGCTGGCGGGTTTGCCGACTACCGCACCGAGGTCTCGGAGGGCATGGTGGTGCTCGATGCCGTGCACCAGATCCAGGCTGACCAGGCGCCGGACCTGGCCTGCCGCTGGAACTGCAAGGCGGGCAAGTGCGGGTCGTGCTCGGCGGAGATCAACGGCCGCCCGCGCCTGATGTGCATGAGCCGGCTGAACACGCTGGACCTCACCCAGCCGGTGACCGTGGAGCCCATGCGCACGTTCCCGCTCATCAAGGACCTGGTGACCGACGTGTCGTGGAATTTCCGGGTGAAGAAGGGCATCCAGTGCTTCCAGCCGCGCCGGCCCGACGCGGCGGACGGCACGTGGCGGATGGCGCAGCGCGACGCCGACCGCGTCCAGGAGTTCCGCAAGTGCATCGAGTGCTTCCTATGCCAGGATGTGTGCCACGTCCTCCGCGACCACGACAAGCACGACGAGTTCATCGGCCCGCGGTTCTTCACCTACTCCGCCGCGCTCGAGATACACCCGCTGGACTCGGCCGAGCGGCTGGGCGACCTGAAGGACACGCAGGGCATCGGCTACTGCAACATCACGAAGTGCTGCACGAAGGTGTGCCCGGAGCACATCCACATCACCGACAACGCGATCATCCCGCTCAAGGAGCGCGTGGTCGATCGGTTCTACGATCCGGTGACGCGCCTGCTGCGCATGTTCCGGTAGGAGGGGGCGATGATGTATCCGCTGAAGCCGCTGTCGAACGACGCCATCCCCGCCGCGCTGGCCAAGGCCGAGCGCTACCGGCTGCTGAACGAGCCGGAACAGGCCGAGAGCATCTGCGAGGATATCCTGGCGGCCGACCCCGCCAATCGCGAGGCCGTCGTCATCCTGCTGCTGGCGCTGACCGACCGGTTCCCGCACAGCGACGGGCACCTGGTGTCGCGGGCGCAGGAGCTGGCCGCGCACCTGCTGACCCCCTACGAGCGGGCCTACTTCGGCGGGCTGGTGGCCGAGCGCCGTGGCCGGGCCCTGCTGGAACGTGGCGGCCCGGGCCGGGCCTTCTCGGCCGGCGACTGGCTCCGCGAGGCGATGGAGCTCTACGAGCTGGCCGAGGGCCATGGGCCCCACGGGAACGACGAGGCGCGCCTGCGGTGGAATGCCTGCGCGCGGGTGCTCAATGCGCACCCGGAGCTGGCCGCGGGCGAGTACGAGCGCACCGCGCCGCTGATGCTGGAGTAGGTCCACGCCGGTGCTCATCGCGGGACTGCCGGAAATCCGCAAGGATGGGGTGGTCCCGGGGATGACAAAGGATTACAATCGGCGGAAAGCCGTCCATCGTATCCTTTTGGCACAACGACAGAGGGGAAGCACCGGGTGGGGCGTCTCCAGTGAGCCGCAAAACGCCTCACCCGGCTTTTTCCTTCCCCGGCGGTATTCGTACAAGGGAGACAGCGTCCATGTTCGAGAACGAAATCGGGAAGAGCCTCGACCGTCGTAGCTTCCTCCGCGGTTCCGCCCTGTTCGCAGGCGCCCTCGGATTGGCCGTGGTCCCGGCGCTGGCGCAGGAGCCCCAGCAGCCAGAGAAGAAGGAAGAGCCGAAGGATCCGTTCGCCGAAGGCGAGAAGGACGGCGAGAAGAAGCTCATCGACAAGGACGGCCGCGAGTACCGCATCTGCCCGCAGTGCGGCTACAACATGTACAAGCAGGGCCGCATGTGGGTCTGTGACAACTGCGGCTACTCCTACGTAGAGTAGGGGCTCGGCCTTCGCTCACCGCGGCACGGTGAGCCTCGGCCGGACAGGCTGAACCTCGAGGCGCCCGGTTCCCGTCAGGGGGCCGGGCGTTCTTGTTGTACGGGAGGCACCGACCGATGACGCTGAAGGGCCAGACCATCCTGATCACCGGTGCCAGCCGGGGCATCGGCAAGGCCATTGCCCTCCGCGCCGCCGCCGACGGCGCCAGGGTCGTGATTGCCGCCAAGACCGTCTCGCCGCACCCGACCCTGCCCGGAACCATCCACAGCGCGGCGGCGGAGGTGGAGGCGGCCGGCGGGGAGGCGCTGGCGGTGGCCGTGGATGTCCGCGACGAGGCGCAGGTGGAGGCGGCTGTCGCCGCCGCGGTGGCGCGGTTCGGCGGCATCGACATCCTGGTGAACAACGCCTCCGCCATCAGCCTGACCCGCACCGAGGCCACGCCGATGAAGCGCTTCGACCTGATGCACCAGGTGAACGCGCGCGCCACGTTCCTGTGCACGCAGAAGGCGCTGCCGCACCTGCGCCGGGCGCCCAACCCGCACGTGCTGAACATCGCGCCGCCGCTCACTTCGACGCTCGCGCCGAAGTGGTTCGGCGCCCACCTGGCCTACACCATGGCGAAGTACGGCATGTCACTCTGCGTGCTGGGGATGGCGGAGGAGTTCCGCGCGGAGGGCATCGCGGTGAACGCACTCTGGCCGCGCACGGCCATCGACACCGCCGCCATCGGCTTCATCATGGACGACGAATCGCGCCGCCGGTCGCGCCTGCCGGCGATCGTGGCCGACGCCGCCCACTGGGTGTTCAGCCAGCCGTCGCGGGCGATGACGGGCCAGTTCCTGATCGACGAGGACGTGTTGAGAAAGAGCGGGGTGACGGACTTTGCGAAGTACCGCCACCCCGGCGTGCGTGAGGACGAGCTGATTTCCGACTTCTTCGTGTAGGGTGATCGCGGCTCCCGACGCGATTCCCTCCCGACGTGTTTCACTCCCGTCGCGACTCGCGTCCCGACGTGATCAGAACGCTCCGGCCGCCGTCCAGCGCCCGTACTCGTCGGAGAACCGGGCGGAAGTCCACGCTCTCGCTGCCGAAGGTGCAGTGGCCGCCCAGCGTGTCGATCAGGTACACGTTCGGCGAGCCTTCGGGGGCGTCGCTGCCCCAGTGATACGCGATCTCGTCCCCGGCAACGATCGCATTGTAGTTGGAGCGTGTGGGCTTCGCGTTGTAGCCGAAGCGCTGGTCGAACTGGCGCAGGCGGGCCACGACGTAGTCGATATACGGGTTCCGCTGTACCTTCCGCGCCTCGATCTCGGAGTCTGGAAATCCCGGACGGGTGGGGCAGGACACCGCGCCGCTCAGCAGCCCCTGATTGCGCGCTTCTCCGCCCGCCTGCAGGACCAGGTCTCGGACATAGAACCAGGGGAGTCGGCCGGACGCCGCATCGGGCGTGCGGGCGGGCGAGTTGGACGGCGCCGTGACCACGATCTCGTTCGAGGCCGCGCTGGTCCCGCACGCGGTCGCGGCATAGACGCGGACGTAGTAGGTGCCCGTCGGCACGCCCCCCACGTTCAGGTAGGGCGTCGTGGTGCCGAATCCCGCGATGGCCGCGCCCTGAGATGTGTAGCTCGCGTGCAGCGTGTACGACGTGGGCCGTCCGCCGTTCCCCGGGTTCCAGGCCAGGAACACGCTGGTGCCGCGCGTGATTGCGGTCAGGTCCGTCGGCGCGCCCGGCGCCTGGCAGCCACCCGTCACTGGCACGACAACCTCGTTGGACACCGGCCCTGCGGTCCCGCCGTTCATGCCCCGCACGCGCACGTAGTAGCTGCCCGCGGGCGCGCCGATGGGGCCGACCGTGGCCAGCATGTGCGGCATCTTGTTCGGGTTGACGTTCGTCGAGCTGTCCCAGGTGAAGAAGGCCGGCGCCCCCGGCGCGCCCGCGGCTTCGAGCCGGTAGAAGCCGGCGCCCGGGTTGTTCCGATCCTC
This sequence comes from Acidobacteriota bacterium, assembly GCA_020851565.1. Classification (GTDB taxonomy): domain Bacteria; phylum Acidobacteriota; class Vicinamibacteria; order Vicinamibacterales; family UBA2999; genus VFZN01. Next base: position 14,428 of record JADZCN010000033.1, read on the forward strand.
GACCAGTCCGGGGCTGCTGATCCAGTTGAGCCACACGTTGGACCCGTCGACCAGATAGGTGAGATTGGACGGAGCCGCTGGAGGCATCCCCTGGGCGGTGACGACGACACCCACCAGCGCGGCCAGCGCAATGGCACACGCGGCGACAACACGACGAACGTTCATCTTCGACAGACCTTTCCGGGGGACGTTTGAAGGCACGGGCCGCTCCATTGTAGAGGAACGTGGCAGCCGCGCAATATTCCGTCAGAATAACGGTGCATGCGTCCCGCGCCGCTGACCGCTGCCAACCTGCACGACCCCATCCTGCCGCTGGTGCGGCCCGTCCCCGTCACGCTCGTCGCGACCCAGACGCTTGCCGAGGCCCTGCCGGTCGTCCGGGCCAGCATCACCACCTCCGACATTCACTACTTCTACGTCGTGGACGACGAGCGGCGGCTCGTGGGCATCGTGCCGGCGCGCCACCTCCTCGCGGGACTGCCGGATCAGCGCATCAGCGAGGTGATGATCACCGACGTGGTCGCCATCCCGAGCTGGGCGACGGTGCTCATCGCCAGCGAGTACTTCGCGACGCGTAAGCTGCTGGCGTTCCCGGTGATCCGGGACAACGGCGAGCTGGTCGGCGTCGTGGACATCAGCCTGTTCACCCGCGAGGTCATCGACCTCGCGCGCCGCACCTACGACGACATCTTCCAGCTGCTGGGCGTGCACGCCACGGCGATGCGCACGCCATGGACCTCGTTCCGCGACCGCTTCCCGTGGCTGCTGTCGAACATCGCGGGCGGCCTCATCTGCGCGGCCATCGCCGCCCAGTTCGAAGTGCTGCTCGACAACATCGTCGTGCTGGCGCTGTTCATCCCCATCGTGCTCGCCCTGGCCGAGAGCGTCAGCATGCAGTCGGCCACGTTGACGCTGCAGACGCTCTCGGACGACTCGCTGAAGCCGCGGCGCATCGTGTCGGCGCTGTGGAAGGAGGCACGCACGGCCGCCCTGCTCGGGGCGGCGTGTGGCGGGGTGGTGACCATGGTCGTCATCGCGTGGCGCCGGGACGTCTCGGGAGCGACGGTCATCGGTGGCGCCATCGCCGCCTCCATCGTCACGGCCTGCCTGTTCGGTGTGCTCTGGCCCACGGTCATTCGCGCTCTCAAGGCCGATCCGCGCATCGCCGCGGGGCCCCTGGTGCTGGCGAGCACCGATGTGGCGACGCTGCTCTTCTACCTGGGGCTGGGGGCGGCGCTTTTCGGCTAGGTGCGAACAGGTGCGGACGGGTGCGGGCAGGTGCGAACCGGTGCGGGCAGGTGCGGACGGGTGCGGGCAGGGGCGTGAGGCTGGAGGATGAGAACCGGTCGCCGTCGTGGGCTCGTGGCGCTGGATCGGGCGCTGTCGAAGTTGGGGCTCGCGAGCCGCACCGAGGCACGCCGGCTCATCGAGGCCGGGTGTGTCGAGATCGACGGCCGCGTCATCGTCGATCCGCGAACCATGGTCGTGCCCGAGCGCGCGAGCCTTCGAATCCGCGGGACCACCGCGGCCCCCGCCGCGCGCCTTGTCGTTGCGCTCCACAAGCCACGCGGGGTGGTGACGACCAGATCCGACCCCGAGGGGCGGCCCACCGTCTACTCACTGCTCGAAGATCTGGGCACCCACGTCGTCCCGATCGGGCGGCTGGACCTTGCCACCAGCGGGCTGCTCCTGCTGACCAACGACACGCGCTTCGCGGACTGGCTGGCGGATCCCCAATCTGCCGTGCCGCGCGTCTACCTGGTCACCGCGCGGGGACGCGTCACGGCCGAGGAGGTCGAACGCCTCGGCCGTGGTGTGGAGAGCAGGGGCGAGCGTCTGGCCGCGCCGTCCGTCGTGCTCCGCAAGGCCTCGTCCCGCGAATCGCACCTGGTGGTGACGCTCACCGAGGGCCGGAACCGCGAAGTCCGCCGTCTTTTCGAGGCCATCGGCCACGAGGTGACCCGCCTTCGCCGCGTGCAGGTCGGCGGGCTCGAACTGGGCTCGCTTGCGCCCCGCGCCTGGCGCGTGATTGGCGAGGCCGAGTTGAGCCGCGCCTTCCCCGGCTACCGCAGGCGGCAGCCGCCCCGCACCTGATCGCACCCGCCGCACCTGTTCGCACCCACCCGCACCTGATCGCACCCGCCCGCACCTATCGATAATTCCCGAACTGCAGCGCGATGCCGAAGTCCTTCGCCCGGAGCGCGCCCATCGCTGCCTGCAGCTCGTCCTTCGACGGCGAAGACACGCGCAGCTGATCGCCCTGGATGGCGGCCTGTACCTTCTTCAGCTTGAGGTCCTTCAGGTGCTTGACGATCTCGCGAGCGGCCTCGCTGGGAATGCCCATCTGCAGCGTGACGACCTGGCGCACCGTGCCGCCGCCGGCCGGCTCCACGTCGCCGCGCTTCAGGTTCTTGACGGCGACGTTGCGGCGCACCATGCGTGTGGCCAGGACCTCCCACAGCGCTTCGAGCCTGAAGTTGTCCTCGGCGGACAGCGTCAGCGTGTTCGCCTTCTGGTCGAGCTCGATGGCGGCGGTGGAGCCCTTGAAGTCGTAGCGCTGCGCAATCTCCTTGCGGGCCTGGTTGATGGCGTTGTCCACCTCCTGCAGGTCGATGGTGGAAGTGACGTCGAACGAGTAGGTCGCGGCCATGTCACGATCCTAGCCCAACCGCGGCACGTGGCTGTGCTTGACGCGTGCGATCGGCCGGGTATACTCGCCGCCGATGCCTGAACCAGCCTCTCCCCTCGTGCTGGTCGTGGACGATTACGCCGACGCGCGCGAGATGTATGCCGAGTCGCTGCTCGTGTCCGGCTTCCGCGTGGTCGAGGCAGCCGACGGGATGAGCGCCATCGAACTGGCCCGCGAGCACACGCCCGATGTCATCCTCATGGATCTCTCGCTGCCCGGCCTCGACGGATGGGAGGCCACGCGGCGCCTCAAGGCCGACCCGCGCACGCGGCACATCCCGGTGGTCGCGCTGACCGGTCACGCGATGGCCAGCGCGTTGGAGCAGGCCCGCCTCGCCGGCTGCGACCGCTTCGTCGTCAAGCCCGCCCTCCCCGATGTCGTCGTCGAGGAAGTGCGCCAGGCCCTGCTGAACCGGACACACGCGCTGCAGTAGGGGCCCCCCGGCGCGGCTTGGGCATAATGAGCAGGTGGTGCGCATCGGAATCTCCCGCTGCCTGCTGGGCGACGAGGTGCGGTGGGACGGCGGGCACAAGCGCGACGCCTATCTCGTGGACGTGTTCGGGCCCCAGGTGACCTGGGTGCCGATGTGCCCGGAAGTCGAGTCGGGCCTCCCGGTGCCGCGGCCGACCATGCGGCTCGAACACTCGCCGGAGGGCGGGACGCTGGTCAACGGCATCCTCGTGCGCCTCATCGCGCCACGCACCGGAGTGGACTGGACCGACGAGATGGCCGGCTGGTCTCGCCAGAAGGCGCATGCGCTGGCCGCCCAGGACCTCGACGGCTTCATCCTCAAGCGCGACTCGCCGAGCTGCGGCCTCGAGCGAGTGAAGATCTACGGCGGCGGCGGTGGCGTGGGCGAGCGCAAGGGGCGCGGGCTGTTTGCCGAGGCGCTGCTGGCCGCATGCTCCGACCTGCCGGTGGAGGAGGAGGGCCGCCTGACCGACGCGCGGCTTCGCGAGAACTTCATCGAGCGCGTGTTCGCCCACGCCCGGCTGCGCGTGCTCTTCGACGGGCGCTGGACCGTGGGCGATCTGGTACGGTTCCACACTGCCCACAAGCTGACGCTGCTGGCGCACCGTCCCGCCACCTACAAGGCACTCGGCGTGCTGGTGGCGGGCGCCAAGGGCCGGCCCCGCGCCGAACTGCGGGCGGAGTATACCCGCGCTTTCATGGACGGCCTGCGGGCCCTCGCCACTCCCGCCCGTCATGTGAACGTGATGCAGCACATGCTGGGCTACCTGAGAGGCCTCGTGGACACGGGCACGCGCGACGAGCTCGCGGCCAGCATCGAGGAGTACCGCAAGGGACACGTGCCGCTGGTCGTGCCCCTGACCCTGCTGCACCACCACGCGAAGCGCCACAGGGTGGAGTACCTCCTGGGCCAGACCTACCTCCAACCCCATCCGCGCGAGCTGGCGCTGCGCAACCATGTCTGACCGAGGCACCCACACGTACGCCAGCCTCCATGTCGGACCGGCAGGGGGCCCACGGGACGAAGTGGTCGCCATCGAGGAGCCCATGGAGGTGCGCGTGAACGGATCGCCGTTCGCCGTCATCATGCGCACGCCCGGTGCCGACCGCGACCTCGCGGCCGGCTTCCTGCTGGCGGAGGACGTGGTCCACGGCGTGCACGAGATTGGGCTCATCGAGCACTGCCAGGACGCGGACCAGGAGGGTCGCGACAACGTCATCAACGTCACGGTCACGGGGGCGGCGGTGGATCGGCTCGAGAGCCGCCTCGCGGGGCGCCGCCAGGTGATGATGACCGCCTCCTGCGGGCTGTGCGGGCGCCGCACCATCGAATCGCTGCGCTCGCGCGTGAGCTCGGTCGCAGGCGACTGGACCGTGCCGGCGTCGGTGATCGCATCGCTGCCCTCCACGCTGCGGCGGGCGCAGCGCGTGTTCGAAACCACCGGTGGCCTGCACGCCGCGGGGCTCTTCGACCTCGATGGCACGCTGCTCCTCGCCGCCGAGGACGTGGGACGTCACAACGCTGTCGACAAGATCACCGGCCGCATGCTGCTGGAGCGGAAGCTGCCCCTGTCACGCGCGATGCTCCAGGTGTCCGGGCGCACGTCGTTCGAGCTGGTGCAGAAGGCGCTGCTCGCCGGCATCCCGCTCATCGCGTCGGTCTCGGCGCCTTCGAGCCTCGCGATTGATCTCGCCACGGATTCCGGCATCACGCTGTGCGGGTTCGTGCGCGGGGCGACGTTCAACGTCTACGCACACCCGGAACGCGTGGGGTAGCGGGCGGAACAACCAGGCCCCCATCATCCGCGGGTCATAGCGCCTTCTGCGCCAACTGCGTCCCTCTGCGTTGTCTGCGCCATCTGCGTTGTCTGCGTCCCTCTGCGTTGTCTGCGCCATCTGCGTTGTCTGCGTCCCTCTGCGGCCCTGCGCCATCTGCGTTGTCTGCGTCCCTCTGCGGCCCTGCGTCCATCTCCGTCCCTCTGCGGCCCATCGGCGTCTATCGACGTTGACAGCGTGGGCACCAGTACGTCGCTCGCGCGTCCGCGCCCCGCTTCGCCCCCTCGATCGGCGTCCCGCACGTCCGGCACGGCCTGCCGCGTCGCCCGTAGACCCAGACGCCTTCCTCCGGGGAGGCGCGGCCGGTCAACTGCCGCAAGCTCCGGTAGGTGACGATGGGGCCGTGAGCCCCGGGGCCCGTGTTGGCCCGCAGCAGGCGCTGGGCGATGTCGACGATGGCCCCGCGATCCTCCTCGGTGAGGCCCGACGCCGGGCGGTCGGGGTGCACGCCCGCCAGGAACAGGACCTCCGACTTGAAGATGTTGCCGATGCCCGCCACCACGCGCTGGTCGAGCAGCGCCTCTGCGATGGTGCGGTCGCCCGACTCCGCGAGGCGGCGCAGGGCCTCCGCGCGATCGAACCCGGGTGACAGCAGATCGGGGCCGAGCGGCGCCAGGGCACGGCTCCGCGAAAGGTCGCGCGCGCGCAGGAACTCCGCGACCGGGACGTCGAAGGCGACTGCCACCCAGGCGTCGGTGTCGATGCGGACCCGCATCGCGCGGGCGGGGCGCTGCCAGGTCTCGCCTGGACGATAGAGGTGCCATGACCCGCTCATCCGCATGTGGGTGCGGAGCACGAGGTCGCCCGAGAACCAGATCAGGAGGTGCTTGCCCACCGACTCGCACCGTTCGACGGTGCGTCCCGTGATGGGCGTGTCGTCGTGAACGCGCGAGAGCTGCGCGAGCGCGGTGTCGAACCCGGTGACCACCCGGCCGGCCAGGGCCCGATGGAGTGCCGCGGCGGCACGGAATATCGTGTCCCCCTCAGGCACCCTCCACGACCTCCTCGTCCCGGGCGAACTGTGCCGCCTGCTCCCGCTCGGTGCGCTCCCAGAACTGCTCGAAGGTCTCGGGGGAGCGCTGCCGGTGCCCGGTCTTCCGGTCCATCCAGTTCGCGCCGCGCGCCATCCATGCGGGCGGCTTCTTCGGGGTCCACTGCGGCAGCAGGCTGCCGATGTCGATCATCGCTTTCAGGGCCACGAACACCGAGAAGAACCACCACGGCTGCCCCATCCACACGAAGAGGAACATGCCGAGCAGGATGACCAGGTGGACGGCGACGACGCGCCCGAGCACCCACTCGGTGCGCCTGCGGATCTCCGCGAAGGGCCAGTTGCCGATGCGCCAGAGGTCCAGCACGAGCGAGGCGACCTGCGCGCCCAGCATCCACTGGATGCCGCTCACCACGTCCTGGCGGTTGATGGATTCCGGCACCATCGAGCCGAGGATGAACGTCAGGAAGACGCCGTGCGCCAGCGTGAACACCAGCGAGGCGACCAGGAAATTCTTGAGGAAGCCGTTCTCGTGCCCGCGCTTGCGCGTGGCCGTCCAGTGCGCCGCGATCCGTGCGGCGATGAACACGGAGAGCACCAGGTTCTCGAACCAGAAGAGCGCCAGCATCGTCCCGGGCGACCATCCGCCGAGGAACCAGCCGGACACCGGCACGGCGTTCTGGCCGCCGGCGAGAAAGACGCGTGAGAATCGGTTCATGTCTCCTGTCCCGTTCGTCGCGGCACGCGCAACTGCAAGCCGCCGCTCGTGATGGCAAAGCCCGCCTCGACCAGGTAATCGGCCACCGGGCTCGTGGCCGCAGGCACCGCGTTGATCTCGGCAATCAGCCAGCCGCGGCGCTCGTCTGGCGCATCGTGCGCTGCGCGGACCAGCTCGCGGGCCAGGGCCCGCCCGATGCGCGAGCGCTCCGGCTCGTCCGCCGGGAGCGCAGCGAGCATCTGCCTGTTGCCGCGCGCGATCCACGCCGCCAGGTATCCGTCCACCAGCACCACCCGCGCGCCCGCTGACCGCGACGCCCGCAGCGATTCGCCGCCCGGCCAGGTGGGCCAGGGCATCAGCGCGCCATATGGGCTGGCTGGATCCGTCGCCGCGAGCGTGGCCACCTGTGGTTCGTCGCGGACATCCCGGGCCGCGCGCAGCAGGTCCACGGCGCCCGGCTGCGCGAACTGCGCGCCGCCGAGGCCCGCCACGAAGTAGCCGCGGCGCACGCGCCCGGTGTCCTCGAGGCGGCGCAGCACGGGATACACCGCGCTGAAGCCGCCGGGAAGCGGCTCCACCGAGGTGACGTCTCGCGCGACGATCCCGTGGCGGGTGAGGAGCTGCTCGGTCATGGCCGCGGCCCAGGCGGTTGGGGAGGGGCGGTCGGTCACACCAAGAAGCGTCCAGCGGCCGTCGGCGGACGGCGGCACCAGCCGGCGCGATCGGAACGGCGTGGCGCGCGAGGGCCGCCGCGCCTTCTCGCGGCCGGCGGCGTACGTGCGGAGCGGGTGCAGCGTGTCGTTGGTCACCAGCCCCTTCCACACGAGTGACCACAGCGCGTCCACGCTCTCCTGCGGAAAGCCGCCGCCCGCGGCCTCGTGCAGCGGCCCGAAGAAGGCGGCGCCGTGGCGGGCCAGCCACGCCACGATGCGCGCTTCGCGATCCAGGAGGCCCGCTTGTGCCCCGGCCGCCTGCGGAGGCGCCAGCGCCTTCAGGTGATCCGCCCGGTAGAGCGCGACGCGCCCGTCGTGCTCGCCCAGCGGCTCGACGCCCATCCAGACGACCTCGCCCGCCGAGACCAGCGTGTCGAGCAGCGACGGCTCGTAGCGCTCGATGCGGGCCGCGAGGACCTGCGATTCCAGCACCGAGGCCAGGAGCGGCGCGCCCTGGAGCTGCTCGACGACGTCGAGCAGCGCGTCGAGGCCGCGGCGCTTGTGCGCCAGGCCGTGCCACGAGACCAGGAAGCGGCCGAGCACCTGCGGCTCCACCGGTTCCACCTCGTGGCGCAGCCTCGCCAGCGAGCGGCGGCGGATCGCGCGCAGGATCTCGGCATCGCACCACTCGCGGCCATGGCCTCCGGGCCGGAACTCGCCCTCGATGACACGGCCGGTGAGCGCGAGGCGCTGAAGTGTGGCGGTCACGATCCCCGCGCCGAGGCCCAGGCGCGCGGCCACATCAGCGGGCGTGAACGGCCCGTGCGTGCGGGCGTAGCGGCGGACGAGATCCCCCACCGCATCGGCCGCCGGCTCGAGCAGCGACTCCGGGAGGCCCGGTGGCAGCGGCGTGCCGAGACCGTCCCGATATCGCGCGGCGTCTTCCACCGCGATGGCGCGTTCCTCTCCTGCGACACGCACGAGCAGCGCCCGGCGCGCCGCGACGAGCTCGGGCAGGGCCGATTCCGCCACACCGGACTCCGCGCGGGCCGCCACTTCGTCGCGCGACAGGTCGCCCAGGCGGAGGAGCAGGTCGTGGACGCCATCCGCGGAGCGCGCGTGAAAGCGATCGCTCAGCCACTGCGCGTCCAGCTCGATGGCGGCCAGCGCGTCGGCGTCCACCAGCTCGCGCAGCTCGCCCTCGCCAATCAGCTCGCGCAGCTGCGACTGGTCCACGGCCAGCGCCTGGGCACGGCGCTCGGCGAGCGGCGCATCGCCGTCGTAGAGGTAGTTGGCGACGTAGCCGAAGAGCAGCGAGGCGGCAAACGGCGACGGCGTGCGCACGTCCACGGTGGACACGCGGATCGACCGGCTCCGGATGCGCGACATCAGGTCTACCAGCGCGGGCAGGTCGAAGATGTCGCGCAGGCACTCGCGGTAGGTCTCGAGGATGATGGGGAACGATCCGAACCGCGCGGCCACGGCCAGCAGGTCGGCCGCGCGCTTGCGGAGCTGCCACAGCGGGGAGCGGGCGCCCGGTCTCCGGCGCGGCAGCAGGAGCGCGCGCCCGGCGGCCTCGCGGAAGCGCGCGGCGAACATGGCCGTCGAGCCGAGCTGGCGCACCACCAGGTGCTCCACGTCCTCCGGGTCCGGCAGGAACAGGGCGCTATCGAGCGGTGCGTCGCCTTCCGGCACGCGTACGACGAACCCGTCGTCGCTCCACATCACCTCGACGTCGAGGCCGCGTTCGTCGCGAAGGCGGGCCGTCACCGCCATGGCCCACGGGGCGTGCACGCGGCTGCCGAAGGGCGAGAGCACCGAGATGCGCCAGTCGCCCAGCTCGTCGGCGGACCGCTCGATGAGCACGGTGCGATCGTCGGGGACGGTGTCCACCGCCTTCTGCTGATCCTCGAGGTACTGCAGCAGGTTCTCGGCGGCCAGGCGGTCCAGCCCGTGGTCGCGCTGGAGGCGCGCCACCGCGTCCGCGGGTTTCGCAGCGCGCAGCTCACGCGCGAGCTTCCCGATGGCCATGCCCAGCTCGATGGGCCGGCCTGGCGCCTCGGCCTTCCAGAACGGCATCTTGCCGGGCTCACCAGGCGCAGGCGACACGAGGACGCGGTCGTGCGTGATCTGGTCGATGCGCCACGTGGACGCGCCCAGCACGAACGTCTCGCCGGCGCGCGACTCGAAGACCATCTCCTCGTCCAGCTCGCCCACGCGCGCGACGTCCTTCTCCGCGCCCGCGAGGAACACACCGTAGAGCCCGCGATCCGGGATCGTGCCAGCGTTGGCGATGGCCACGCGTTTCGCGCCCTGCCTCGCCTCGACCGTGCCGTTGACGCGATCCCAGGTGACGCGCGGGCGGAGCTCCGCGAAGTCGTCCGAGGGATAGCGGCCCGAGAGCATGTCCAGCACGCCGTCGAAGGCGCGCCGGCCGAGATCGGCGAACGGCGCCGCACCGCGGACCATCGTGTAGAGGTCCTCCACCGGCCAGCGGTCCATCGACGCGATGGCCACCAGCTGCTGCGCGAGGACGTCGAGCGGGTTGCGGGGGTAGTGCGAGGGCTCCACCTGGCCCCGCGCCATCGCCCCGGTGACGGCCGCGCACGCGAGCAAGTCGCCGCGGAACTTCGGGAAGATGATGCCCTCGCTCACCTCGTCGATGCGGTGGCCGGAGCGCCCGATGCGCTGCAGGCCGCTCGCCACCGAGGGTGGCGCCTCGATCTGGATGACGAGATCGATGGCGCCCATGTCGATGCCGAGCTCGAGCGACGAGGTGGCCACCAGCCCGCGCAGCCGCCCGGCTTTCAGCAGGTCCTCGATCTCGGTGCGCTGCGCACGGGCCAGCGACCCGTGGTGCGCTCGGACCAGCGGCTCGCCCGCCAGATCGTTGAGCGCCGCGGCCAGCCGCTCGGCCAGTCGGCGGCTGTTGACGAAGATGAGCGTCGAGCGGTGCGCGAGGACCAGCTCCAGGAGCCGCGGGTGGATGGAGCTCCAGATGGTCTGCACGGGCGAGCCCTGAGCGGCCGGGCCGCTCGGCTGCTCGACGGGCATGCCGGCCTTCGCCATGTCCGCCATCGGCACTTCGACGGTGATGGCCAGCTTCTTCGGCTCGCGCGCGTCCACGATGGTGACCGGTCGCGGCGTCACCTCGGCCCGTTCCGCCGTGAGCTCGGCGTGCAGCGCGCGCGCGGGATCCGGTGGAGCCTTGGGTGTCGCGCGCGGCCGGCGAGCGCGGGGGGCGAGGGTGCCGCCCAGGAAGCGCGCGATCTCGTCGAGGTTCCGTTGCGTCGCCGACAGCCCGATGCGCTGCAGGCGGCGCTCCGTCAGGCCCTCGAGACGTTCCAGCGAGAGCGCGAGGTGCGCGCCCCGCTTGGTGGAGACGAGCGCATGGATCTCGTCGACGATCACCGTCTCGATGGAGCGCAGCCGCTCGCGCGCGTTCGAGGTGAGCAGCAGGAACAGCGACTCCGGGGTGGTGATCAGGATGTCGGCCGGCTCGCGCTGGAAGCGCGCCCGCTCCGCAGCCGGCGTGTCCCCGGTCCGGATGGACACCGCCGGCGCGTGGAACGTGTCGCTGCGCGACCTGGCGACGTTGGCGATGCCCGCCAGCGGTGCCCGCAGGTTGCGCTCCACGTCCACGGCCAGGGCCTTCAGCGGCGAGACGTACAGCACCCGGCAGCGGTGAGCCGCGTCGGGCACCGGCTGGAACATCAGCCGGTCCAGGCACGAGAGGAACGCCGTGAGGGTCTTGCCCGTGCCGGTGGGGGCCAGGATCAGGGTCGAGTCGCCCCGCGCGATGACAGGCCAGCCTTCGCGCTGGGGGCGCGTGGCCCGCTCGAACGCCGACTCGAACCACTGGGTGACCGCGGGGTGGAACCGGTGCGCCATCGGGATGCGGTGTTCCAGTGTGCCTCATCTGGCCGACCGGATTCGTGTCATCATCGGGGATCATTCATACGGGAGCGGACTCATGGCATCGACTGGCGACGCGCGTTTCGACTGGAACGACCCCCTGCGGCTGGACGGCCAGCTGACCGAAGAGGAACGGATGGTGCGCGACACGGCGCGCGCCTATTGCCAGGAGCGCCTGGCGCCCCGCGCGCTCGAGATGTTCCGGCACGAGCGCCCGGACCCCTCGATCTTCCGCGAGATGGGCGAGCTGGACCTCCTCGGCATCGTCATCCCGGAGCAGTACGGCGGCGCCGGCATGGGCTACGTGAGCTACGGGCTGGTCGCGCGTGAGGTGGAGCGCGTGGACTCGGGCTTCCGCTCGATGATGAGCGTCCAGGGCTCGCTGGTCATGGTGCCCATCAACGCCTTCGGCACCGAGGCGCAGAAGCAGAAATACCTGCCGAAGCTGGCGACGGGGGAGTGGGTCGGGTGCTTCGGCCTCACCGAGCCCAACGCCGGCTCGGACCCCGGCAGCATGGCCACCCGCGCGAAGAAAGTGGAGGGCGGCTACGCGCTCACCGGCACCAAGGCGTGGATCTCGAACAGCCCCATCGCCGACGTCTTCATCGTCTGGGCCAAGGACGACGAGGGGGTCATCCGTGGGTTCATCCTCGACAAGGGGATGAAGGGCCTCAGCGCCCCGGCGACGCACGGTAAGGTGGGCCTGCGCACCAGCATCACCGGCGAGATCGTGATGGAGAACGTCTTCTGTCCGGAGGAGAACGCGTTCCCCGACGTCCGCGGGCTGAAGGGGCCGTTCACGTGCCTCAACAGCGCGCGCTACGGCATCGCGTGGGGCGCACTCGGCGCGGCCGAGGACTGCTGGCTCCGGGCGCGGGAGTACGTGCTGGATCGCAAGCAGTTCGGCCGGCCGCTCGCGGCCAACCAGCTGATCCAGAAGAAGCTGGCCGACATGCAGACCGAGATTGCGCTGGGGCTGCAGGGCTGCCTCCGGCTGGGCCGCATGAAGGACGAAGGCAATGCCGCGCCGGAGATCACCTCGATCATGAAGCGCAACTCGTGTGGCAAGGCGCTGGACATCGCGCGCATGGCGCGCGACATGATGGGCGGCAACGGCATCGTGGACGAGTTCGCAGTGATCCGGCACCTCGTCAACCTCGAGGTCGTCAACACCTACGAGGGCACCCACGACATCCACGCCCTGATCCTCGGCCGGGCGCAGACCGGCATTGCGGCTTTCGCGAACTGAGGGCGCGCGTCGTCGTATAATGGTGGGCTCATGGGTGATGCCGCTGAAGGACTGATCGACGCTGATGCGCGCCTGCAGGAGCGCATGGAAGAACTGGAAGAGAGCCGCAAGGCCGCGCGCGACCGCCGGCCGAAAGTGGACCCCGAGCGCGTGCGCGCGTTCGAGTCGCTGAGGCTCGCGCGCACCGAGCTGCAGCGGCAGCTCGATGCCACCGCGCACCCCGCGCGGCGCGAGCAGATTACGCAGGCCGTGGCCGAAATCGACCGCCGGCTTGCGGCCATGAACTAGCCCCGGCCAGACGCCGGGCCCGCCCTGCGCCCCGCGGTGGCATACGCCGCCGCGTGGGCGCTGCTTTGCCCGCGCGGCTCACCAGGGCAGCGCGCCTATCCCCATTTCGCCCAGAATCCGCCGCGCCGTCCCCGTGCCGTCGTTTGCGAGGTGCGCGGGCAACGCGCACGCCGGCGCCGGCCGCGCCGCGGCGTCGCGGATCAGCCGCTCGTAGGCATCCGCCATGTCGGACAGCGTGTGATGCGCCTCCCACCAGGCGCGCGCGTTCGCGCCGAGCGCCTGGCGGACGGCGGGGTTGGCGGCCAGGGACGCCAGCACGCGCGGCAGCTCGCGTGGCTCGTCGAGCGGGTCGACGGCGACGCCGATCGCGTCCGGCATCCGCGCCGCGGGCGCTGCGGCGTCCTCGCCGGCGGACACCAGCGGCACGTCCTGCAGTTGCGCGAGCGCGGTGACCAGCGTCGGGCGCCCGGCGCCCAGGCACCGCAGCCACGACGCCGATGTCTCGCCGTTGGACGGCCAGCGCAGGCAGCAGCACACGTCGGCCGCGGCCATCCAGGCCGGCAGTTCCGCGTCGGCGACATATCCCGCGATGTGGACACGTGCCTCGAGGCCGAGCGCGCGCACGTCCGCGTCAACGTCGTAGTGCGGCGCCCGCTGGCCGACCAGCAGCACGTGCATGGGCGGCACGGCCGGGGAGGGGGCGCTCACGGCTTTCAGCAGCTCGGGAATGCGCTTTTCCGGCGTGATGCCCCCGTAGGCGCCGATGACGCAGGCGTCGGACGGGATGCCAAGGCGCGTGCGGAGGGCCCGCGCGTCGGCACCGATGTCCCGGCCCTCCAGCGGGTCGGCCACGCCCATCTCGATGGCCGTGATGGCCGCATCGGGATGCGCCTGGGCGAGCGCGTGCGCCAGGTGGGCATTGTGGACGGCCGTCAGGCGCGACGCGCCGATCACCAGCGACACCAGCGGCCACAGGCGGAACAGGTTCCCGCCGAGCCCCGCCGCGAAGAGCCAGCCCAGGTCCGGCGGCGCGTCGGGGTGGTTGGCGCGGAGCTCCGCCAGGTAGTCGTCGAGCCGGGGCTCGAGACGGCGGAGGAGCCACAGCGCCCGGGCCTGGTGCACCTGGGCGTCGTGCAGGACGATGAGACCGGGGTAGCGGAAGAGATAGGCCCAGATGAAATCGTGGGACGCGGAGTTGCCCAGTTGATAGACGATGAGGTCGTACGGTTGCCGCCGATGCCGCCAAACGAACTCAGATGGAGACACGAACCTGTTGGCAGATGGCGCAGGAGCCGCAGATGCCGCAGACGGGGCAGGGCTGTAGAGGTCAAGGGCCCCAAAGCGCGGGGCCAGAAGCGGCGTCACTTCCTGCGAATAGGCGGCAATGCCGGACGGGTCGGGGGGCAGGGGGGTGAACCAGGCGACGCGCATCGGCTCCACATTGTGCCGCACGGTGGCCGTGATACCATCAACACGTTTGTTCATTCCTTCACAAGCGCCGCCATGGTGCTTGGGCTGACTTTGGTCTACAGGGGCGACTGACACATGGAAGGGTGGGGCGGCGTAGCGCTGATGGTGCTGCTGGGCACGACCGTGGGCCTGGGCGGCATCGTGATCTCCAATTTCCTCGGCCCGAGGAATCCCACGCCCGAGAAGGAAGCGGCCTACGAGTGCGGCATGCCGCCGGTGGGCGACGCGCGCGAGCGGCAGTCCGTGAAGTTCTATCTCATCGCGATGATCTTCCTGCTGTTCGACATCGAGGTGGCGTTCCTCTACCCGTGGGCCATGGCCATGCGGGATCTCGCGTGGCCGGGGCTCATCCAGATCACCGTGTTCTTCTCGATCCTGGTGGTCGGCTACATCTACATCTGGCGCAAGGGGGTCCTCGACTGGGGGCCCGAGTCCGATCCCGACTACAAGCACGCGCCGCGGCCCGGGCCGGCGGTGGTGAAGAGATATCGCTATGGGACTCGAAACTGAGTTTGAAATCCCCGTCCTGACCACCACCGTCGAATCGGTGGTGCAGTGGGCCCGCAAGTCGGCCATCTGGCCGGTGACCTTCGGCCTGGCGTGCTGCGCCATCGAGATGATGGCGATGGCCTCCAGCCGCTACGACATCTCGCGCTTTGGCGCCGAGGTGTTCCGCGGCTCGCCGCGGCAGAGCGACCTGATGATCATCGCGGGCCGGCTGTCGCGGAAGATGGCGCCGTCGCTGCGGCGCATCTACGACCAGATGCCCGAGCCGAAGTGGGTCATCTCCATGGGCGCGTGCGCCTCGTGCGGCGGCGTGTTCGACAACTACGCCATCGTCCAGGGCTCCGACCAGGTGGTGCCGATCGACGTGTTCATCCCGGGCTGCCCGCCGCGACCCGAGTCGATCATCTACGCCATCGTACAGCTCCAGAAGAAGATCGCCGCCTCGAAGATGGACCAGACGCCGAAGGTGCGCATCGCATGAGCGCGGCCGAACTCATCGCGGCCCTGGCCGCGGCCGTGCCCGGCGCGCAGTACGAGGCGCTGGAGTCCGCCGATTCGGACGTGACGCCCGCGATCCTCGTGCCGGTGGAGCACCTGCTGGCCACGGCCCGCGCGCTCCGCGAGACGCCGGGGCTGGAGTTCCACGCGTTCTCGGACGTGACGGCGGTGGACTTCTACCCGCGCCGCGAGCCCCGCTTCGACGTGGTGTATCACATGGTGTCGCCCCACCGCCGCGCGCGCGTGCGACTGAAGGTGCGCGTGGCGCTGGATCAGCCGGTCCCGTCGGTCACCTCCGTGTGGCCGGGCGCCGGGTGGATGGAGCGCGAGGTGTTCGACCTGTTCGGCATCGTGTTCGAGGGGCATGGCGATCTGCGCCGCCTGATGATGCCGGACGACTGGGTCGGGCATCCGCTCCGGAAGGACTACCCCGTGCAGCTGCGCAAGGACGCGGCCACCTTCATGCCGCTGCAGGTGACCGCAGAGGAGTTCCGGGCGAACCTCGAGCGCGACCGCACCGTGCGGCCACGTTCGAAAGAGGGAGTTTAGAAGGAGACCACGCCTTCCTTCGTGCCTTCGTGGTTTCCAGTGACTGTGTGACCAATGGCTGAACTTCGCACCGAAACGATGACGGTGAACATGGGGCCCCAGCACCCCAGCACGCACGGCGTGCTGCGGCTGGTGCTGGAGCTCGATGGCGAGACCGTCGTCTCCGTCAGCCCGACCATCGGCTTCCTCC
>JADZCN010000034.1 GCA_020851565.1 Acidobacteriota bacterium
GCCATTGTCATCCACCCTCCGTGTGTGCTCTTCTGCCCGAAGAACTCACGGAACGATGTGCGATGGCCGTTTCGCCTGTCTACCGCCGGCCGCCTACTGAATTTCCACCACAAGCTGGGACTCTAACTCAAGCGAGATGCAATGTCTGTGAACCGCATCGATCTATTTGTTGCTGCCTAACGACCGCGGTTCAGCCGCGGCGCGCTCAGGATGCCACCGCGCGCCGTCGGCTGCAACCGCTGGTTAGGCTTCGTGGTCTGACGTTGGATGGGCGTACTCCTGGCCCGCAGCAGCGGCAAACGCACGCATGTAGTCTCGCACAACGATGTAGAGCTCCTCTACGCCGAATGCCTTCGCAGCGAGAGCGAATGAGCCTATGGCGCGATAGACGGAATTCCAGAGGTCTTCTCGATGATCTTCTGTGAGCGGCGTGGCAAGCATTCCTGCGACATGCCATCTCGGAGGCGCTCCCCCGTACATGTCCATGATGTGCGGCGACGCGCCATGTACGAACCCAGAATAGATTTTCGAGATCGTTCGGAGCACCTCGGCTTTCGAAGAGGGATCTGAAATGCGGATTGTGCGGGATAGATATGCCCTGATCTTCTGGCGTGGCACCATCGGGCGCCTCTGCGATGAGGCGAGTGCGTCACCGGGCTGATCAAATTCCTCTTGGTAGAAAGCGTCAAGGTACTCAAGATGCAAGGGTGTCACATCGCCTGTGACCGCTCCGAACGAGAGGAACGTCACGTCTTCGTTCAGCTCGTCGATCACGCGCTGTAGGACGCCCTGCTCCTGGAAGAAGCCTTGCGCCGCCAGAAGGTGTGCGGCATGCAGGCCGCTGACGACTCGAGCGAGTTTCTGGATGATCGCCTGATGGATCGTCCGCTCTCGGTACCTGTAAACGTACGCACCGGCGTTTTCGATTAGCACCGGTGATGGGACACGCGCTGCTAGGTCGGCCAGGGTGTCGGCCATGCTCTTCAATGTCTGGTCGTACGGCAGGGGATCCATTGTGTCGGTTCAGAAGCCTAACTAATAGTAGGTTGCGAGCCTGGCAGACGTCGTATCCGCCTTAGACCGCCAAGCGCGGCTACATATCGCGCGGCTCAGCCTCCTACCCGACGCCCCGGTCTTTCGAGGCGCCAGGTGTTTGCGCGCCCGCTGGTCCGCGGTTCAGCCAGAATTAGGCTGCGCGCGGCTGCAGGCTAACACAGGCGCTGCCGCCAGCCGTCGTCGAGCGCGTGCCCGCGCGGAGCGGCAGGTGTCGCTGCCCACCGTGCGATTCCCGGCTCCCGGCTCCCGGTTCCCGGCTCCCGACGCCCGACTCGCACCCCTCGCGACTCCCCGGTCCCGACTCTCGGTTCCCGGTTCCCGACTCCCGGTTCCCGACGCGATCTACTCCCAGATCTTTCCCGGATTCAAAATCCCGTTCGGGTCGAATGCCGCCTTTACCCGGCGCATCAGCGCAATGACCTCCGGCGCCAGTTCCAGCGACAGATATTTCGCCTTCGCGAAGCCGATGCCGTGCTCCCCGCTGATCGAGCCCTCCAGCGCCACCACGCCCTCGAACAGCTCCTGCGCCGCACGATCCGCCCGCGTCATCTCGTCGCCATCGTCCGGATTCACCATCAGGTTGACGTGGATGTTGCCGTCCCCCGCATGGCCGAACGCGGGGATCCAGAGGCGATGCTCTCGCTCGAGGCGGGCCAGCAGCTCGAAGAGCTGCGGCACGCGGCCGCGCGGCACCGACACGTCGTGATTGATCTTCCGCGGCGCCGAGGCACGAAGCGCGTAGGATAGCGCGCGCCGCGCTTCCCAGAGGGCCTCGCGCTCGGCCTCCGTGGCCGCACGCTGCACCGCCAGCGCCCCAGCGGATTGACACGCCTCGTCCACCAGGGCCACCTCCTCGGCCACCCCGCCGGGGACACCGTCCACCTCGATGAGCAGCATCGCGCCCGTGCCGGCAGGCGCGACGGAGCGCTTCAGGTGTCGCTCCACGGCCTGCAGCGAGCCGGCATCCACCAGCTCGATGGTCGCCGGGACGACACGCGCGGCCAGGAGCGCGGTGACACCGCGAACCGCCGCGCCCACGTCGACGAAGGTCGCCTGCAGCGTGGCCGCGACGGGCGGCTTCGGGATCAGGCGTAGCGTGATCTCGGTGAGGATGGCCAGCGTCCCCTCGGAGCCGACGAGCAGCTGCGTGAGGTCGTACCCCACGACGTTCTTCACCGCCTTCGAGCCGGTGCGGATGATCTCGCCCGTCGGCAGGACCGCCTGCAGCGCCATCACGTAGCGCCTCGTCGTCCCGTACTTGACCGCGCGCGGGCCGCCCGCGCACTCGGCGACGTTCCCGCCCAGGGCCGACTTCTTCAGGCTGGCCGGGTCTGGCGGATAAAACAGTCCGCGTGATTCGACCGCGTCCTGGAGTTCGCCGGTGAGGACGTTGGGCTGGACGACGGCAAGGAGGTTCTCCTCGTCGATCTCGAGGATACGGTCGAAGCGCTCCATCGAGAGGAGCACCCCACCCCTGACCGGAACCGCGCCACCGGTGTAGCCCGTACCCGCACCACGGACGACCAGCGGTACGCCGTGTGTGTGGCACAGCCGCGCGATCGCGGCGATCTCCTCGACCGTGCCGGGGATGAGGACGAGGTCGGCCGGCGCCCCTCTGAGGAGGGCATCCGTGCCGTACTGCAGCCGCGCGTCGGCGTCCTCGCGCGCGTTGGCGATGCCGACGGCCGCGACGAGGGCCGCCTTCACGTCGGCGGCAATGCCCACGGCCGCTAGCTCCCGCTGGTGGCGGCGCCCGCGGCCTGGCCCGTGCGGCGTGCGATGAACGCGTGCAGCCGCTCGGTGCCCTCCTTCAGCCGGTCCATCGACGTCGCGTAGGAGAGGCGGAAGAATCCCGGCGCGTCGAAGCCCTCCCCCGCCGTCACCGCGACGTGAGCCTCGGACAGCAGCGCTTCCGCGAACTCGTTCGTGTTCCGGAAGCCCGCGGCCGTCACCACCTCGGCCACGTACGGGAAGAGGTAGAACGCCCCGCGCGGTTTCACGCAGGTGATGCGCGGATCCACCGTCAGCCACTCCCACACGGCATCACGGCGGCGCCGGTACTCGTTCAGCATCATCGTGACGCCGTCCTGCGGGCCCGTGAGCGCCGCGACGGCCGCCTTCTGCGTGATCGAGTTGACGTTCGACGTGGAGTGCCCCTGCAGCGAGTTGCACTGCGCGATGAAGACCTTCGGCCCGATGGTCCAGCCGCAGCGCCAGCCGGTCATGGCGTAGGCTTTCGAGGCCGCGCTGCAGATGACGGCGCGGTCCCGCAGCCGGTCGGTGAGGATGCGGGGGAGGTTGTGCGGCACCGGATCGTAGATGAGCTTCTCGTACGTCAGGTCCGCAATCACCCATAGGCCACGGCGCGCGGCCTCGTCCGCAATGGTCGCAAGGCTCTCCTCCGAGATGAGCGCGCCCGCTGGATTGCTCGGCGAGTTGATGATGATTGCCTTGGTGCGCGGCGTCACCGCCTCGAGGAGGCGATCCGCGTGGATGGCAAAGGCGTCCTCCGGCGAGGTCTGCACGATGACCGGCCGCGCGCCGGCCAGCTTGATCTGCTCCGGAATCGTCGGCCAGTACGGCGCGTGCGTGATCACCTCGTCGCCGTGGTCGAAGAGCACCATCGCGGTGTTGTAGAGGGCCTGCTTGCCGCCGGCGGTGGCGATGACCTCTTCGGGCTTGAACGCGACGCCGTAGTCGGCCTCGTAGCGCTGGCAGATGGCCTGGCGCAGCTCGGGGATGCCGATGGACGGCGTGTACTTCGTGAAGTTCTCGTCCAGCGCCTTGTGGGCCGCGGCCTTCACGTGTTCCGGCGTCGGGAAATCGGGCTCCCCGGCGCCGAGATCCACCACGTCGATGCCCTGTCGGCGCATCCGGTCGGCTTCGGCCGACACCTTCAGCGTGGGCGACGGCGCAATCTGCTGCATGCGGGCGGCAAAGCTCATGTCGGCCTCGCGTTCGGAAGGGGCCGCGCCCTGCGGCGCGCCTGGAGTCGGGACTCGACGAGGGGCGGCACCAGCCCCTCGATGTTGCCGCCCAGCGAGAACACCTCCTTGATCAGCGTCGAGCTGAGGTAGGCATACTGCTCGGCCGGCATCAGGAACGTCGTCTCGATGCGCGGTGCCAGGTGGCGGTTCATGAGCGCCATCTGGAACTCGTACTCGAAGTCGGACACGGCACGCAGGCCCCGGACGATGACCGACGCCTGCTTCTGCTGCGCGTACTCCACCAGCAGGCCCTGGAAGGTCTCGACTTCGACGTTCGGGTGCCCGGCGAACACCTCGCGCGCGATGTCCACGCGCTCGTCCAGCGTGAACAGCGGCAACTTGCCCGGGTTCACCAGGACCGCGACGACCACGCGATCGAAGAGATGCGCGGCCCGCTCGATGATGTCCACGTGGCCCATGGTCATCGGATCGAACGATCCCGGGCAGACGGCAATGCGTGGTGCGCTCATGGGTAGAAGGACAATGCACTGTCGCCCGCGCGCACCGTGCGCGAGGGAGCGGTTCCATCAATCGCCGGCGGTGATCGTCGTGACGCGTGCTCGAGGACCAGTACGCCGCCCTCGGCCCGCTGCGCGGCCCCGGCCTTCACCACCTCGTCCAGGCCCTCGGCGTCGTACGGCGGATCGAGGAACACGATGTCGAACGGCCCGCCGGGAATCGGAGATGCCAGCGCGCGACGCGCATCGCCGGCAACGATCATACACCGGGCTTGCTCGCCGGCACGGGCGCGGTTCTCCTCGATGAGCGCCCGCGCCCGCCGGTCCTGCTCGATGCAGACCGCCAGGTCTGCCCCGCGGCTGAGCGCCTCCAGGGCCACGGCCCCCGTGCCGGCGTAGACGTCCAGCACGCGGGCGCCTGGCACGCGGGGCGCCAGGATGTTGAAGAGCGTCTCCCGCAGCTTGTCAGACGTGGGCCGGAGCCCCGCCCACGTGGGCGCCTTCAAGGTGCGCCCCTTGTGGGCGCCCGCGATGATGCGCATGGATCAGCCGACGGTGATGAGCCCGAACTGGCGCTGCCAGACGGCACGCACGTACTCGATCTGCGCGGGCGCGAGCCGGCCGTGCTCGATCCGCGCGCGTGCCTCGTTGAACGCTTCCTCCAGCAGGTCCGCGTCGCGGGTGAGATCGCCCGCACGAAGCTGCGGCAGGCCCGACTGGCGCGTGCCGAAGAAGTCCCCCGGGCCCCGAATCTGCAGGTCCTTCTCGGCGATGACGAAGCCGTCGCTGGTGGACGCCATCGCCTTCAGCCGCTCCCGCGCGTCATCCGACCAGGGCGCCTGGTACACCAGCACGCAGGTGGACTCGTGGTCGCCGCGCCCGATGCGGCCGCGCAGCTGGTGCAGCTGCGAGAGGCCGAAGCGCTCCGCGTGCTCCACCACCATCACCGTGGCGTTCGGCACGTCCACGCCCACTTCCACCACCGACGTGGCCACCAGGACGTGAAGCTGCCCGCCGGCAAACGCGCGCATCACACGGTCCTTCTCGTCACCCTTCATCCGCCCGTGCAGCAGGGCCACCGTGAACTCCGGGAAGACGCGCGTCAGCTCCTCCGCCATGGCCGTCGCCGCCCGCAGGTCCACCTTCTCGGACTCCTCCACGAGGGGGTACACGACGAAGGCCTGGCGGCCGCGAGCGACCTCCTGCCGGATGAGGGCGTAGACCTCGTCTCGCCGGGAGTCCGGCTTCACGATGGTCCTGATCGGCTTGCGCCCCGGCGGCAGCCCGCGAATCACCGAGACGTCCATGTCGCCGCACTCGGTGAGCGCGAGCGTGCGCGGGATGGGCGTGGCCGTCATCACCAGCACGTCGGGGTTGCCGCCCTTGGCGGCCAGCGTGCCGCGCTGGATGACGCCGAAGCGGTGCTGCTCGTCGATGATGACCAGCGCGAGCGCCCTGAAGGTCACGTGCTCCTGCACCAGGGCGTGGGTGCCGATGACGAAGTGGATCTCGCCGCGCTCGATGGCCGGCAGCAGGTCCCGCCGTTGCGCCGCTGTCACGCGGCCCGTCAGCAGGCGTACGCGGTACTTGGTGCCGTCCAGCCACTTCATCACGGTCCGGTAGTGCTGCTCGGCCAGGATCTCGGTCGGTGCCATGAAGGCCACCTGGTAGCCGTTCTCCATCGCCACCACGGCCGCCAGCACGGCAACGATGGTCTTGCCGGCCCCGACATCGCCCTGGAGCAGCCGCTGCATGGGCCAGCTGCGCTGCAGGTCCGCGACGATGTCGGCGAGCGCGTCGCGCTGGCCCTGGGTGAGCTTGAACGGCAGCACGGCCCGCGCAGCCGCACGGATCTCGTCGCTCACGTAGCATACGCGCGCCTTCTTCACCTGCGCGTTCTCGTGGCGCCGCAGCGCCAGGCCCGCCTGGAAGACGAAGAAGTCCTCGAAGATCAACCGGCGCTGGGCCGGCGTCTCGAAGCGGTTGAGCATGTCCACCGGCACGTCGCTCGACGGGAAGTGTGCCTGGAAGAGCGCGGCGCGACGCGAGGGCCAGCGGTGCGCGGTCAGCACGTCCTGCGGCACCGGGTCGAAGAGCGTCTCGGGCAGCTGGTGCAGCGCCTGCCAGACGAACCGCCGCTGCATGTTGGTGGTGACGCTGCCCGTGCGCTCGTACACGGGGACGATCCGGCCGGTGTGCAACTGCTCGTGGGGCCCTGCCTGTGGCTCACCGGGTTCGGGCATCGCGTCCACGATCTCGAACTCGGGATCGGTGATCTGCAGCCCGCGCGACCCCCAGAGTTCCACCTTGCCGAAGAGCACGACGTGCTGGTGCGGACAGATGACGTCCTTCAGGAACGCCTGGTTGGGCCACACTACCTGGATCTGCCCGCTCGCATCCTGCACGAGCGCGGTGAAGAGGCGGAACCCCGCGCGCCGCGTCGGCTGCAGATGTGCCGACAGCACCTCCCCACCCACCGCCGCCATCTGCCCCGGACGCAGCCCGATAATCGGTTGCATGCGGCTGCGATCCTCGTAGCGCATGGGAAACCGGAACAGCAGGTCCTCGACCGTCAGCAGCCCCGCCTTCTTCAGGTCGGCGGCCTTGCGCGGTCCCACGCCCTTCAGATACTGCAGGGGGGTCTGCAGCACGTCGGCAGACATCGTGTGTATAGAGTAGCGTCGGTTCTGAGGTTCTGAGGTTCTGAGGTTCTGAGGTTCTGAGGTTCTGGAGTTCTGCGGCTTGTCGGTGCCGAGGATACGTACCGGGCCGGCGGGCTCTGGTTCAGGGTTGGGGACGTCGGCGTCCGGAGCTCAGCACGACGCCGAACTCCGAACCTCAGACCCCCCGAACCTCAGAACCCCCGAACCTCAGAACCCCCGAACCCCAGAACCCCAGAACCCCCGAACCCCAGAACCGAGAGGTTCCGTCACTGAACGACGACGGCGCGGCCGGGATCGACGTCGATGCGCTGGATCTTCGACGGCAGCTCGAAGGGCTCGTTCAGGTTGACGCCGTTCGGCAGGTCGGGCGACTTCGTGTAGTAGGTGACCAGCTCCTGCAGCAGCGTGAGGGGCACGGGGATGCCGCTCACCTCCGCGCTTTCGAGCTGCAGCTGGCCGCGGCCGTTGGCGGTTTTCAGCGTGCCGGTCGCGGTGACGGGCAGGCGGCCGGCGAGGTACGCGGCCGGGTCGAACCAGCCGCCGCTGCTCTTCTTGCGAAGGCCGTCCAGATCCACGATGGCGCGCGCGCTCAGGCGCCCCTGGCCGACGAGGGTGACCGACGGGTCCGCGACGCCCGCCGGAAAGCGCTGCGCGAGGCGCAGCTGCAGGTAGGCATTCACCTCATCGTCGGGGAACTCGGTCCGATATCCGGTGGGCTCGGCCGCCACGCCGCGGGTCATCACGTTCGACAGTTTGAGCTCGAAGAGATCCGCTTTCTGCGGACTCGGAGCGCCGGCGAGGGCCACAGCGCCGGTGGCGATGAAGGCGGCGAGCAGCAGGAACGGCCGCATGGGATCAGTGTAGCGCAGACCCGCCTCCGCGCCGCTACCGCGGCGGGCGGCGCTGCTGAAGGCGGTTCTGGCGCGCACGCATCCGTAATTCGAGCTTGCGGCGCTCGAGCTGCTCCTCGAGGACCCGGAAGCGGGCCCGCTGGCGCACGGTCAGGATCTCGTCGATGGCGTTGTACGAGCGGCGCAGCTCCGCGGCGTTTCGTGACTCCAGCTCCTGGAGCGCCATCAGGCGCTCCTTCAGCGTCGCCTCGTCAGGGTTCCCGTTGCGCGGGTTGCTGAGGCGCTGGAGCTCGGCCATCAGCTTCGCGCGCTGCAGCAGGTTCGCGCGGCGCGTCTCCTGCAGCGCGCGAAGGCGCGTGAGAAACTCCGGATACTGCTTGTCGTTCAGCTCCAGCGCGCGCTCGGCGTCGGCGATGAGCATGGCGTCGAAGAGACGCTGGATCTCGCCGGGGTTGAAGTCCCCGGGGCTGTCCAGCGGCGGGCGCGCAGGCGGCGGTGCTGCTCGCGATGGTCGCGAGCCTCGCGGTCAGCCCAACCAGCGGGCCCACGCCTGGGCCGGAGATCGTTCCTAGGCGACCGCCGCGCGGACGCGGGCGGAGAAGTGGTCCCAGAAGAGGGGCGAGGGTTCGGGCAGCCGCATGCCGGTCGCTTCGCGCAGCAGCGCACGGAGCGCCTCGGCTTCCCCGCGGCACGCCTCGCACGTGTCCACATGGTGCTGGCGCTCAACATCGAGGGTGCCCTCGGCAGCGTCGATCAACTCGTCGGGGGTGAGGTGCTTCACGGCTCGCTCCCAAGAATCTTCCTCAACTTGCCGAGGGCGTGGAAGACGTTGGCCTTCACTGCGCCGACCGAGCGCGCGTCGTCGAGCTGCTCGAGGGCCGGCGCCGGGGCGGTGCCGGGCCCCGGGGCTACCACCCTGACCGACCACTCCATCGGGACCGCCCAGGAACGAATGGCTGAGCCATGTTGACTTTCGCCTTTCCTTTGGCTACCCTCGGTCCAGTCGCCGGGATTTTCCCTGTCTCTTCGCCCCGGCCGGGAGGCACCGTTGCAGCCGCTCACCAAGCGCCAGCGCGAGATTCTGAACTACCTGAACGAGTTCATCCAGCAGCACGGCTACGCGCCCAGCCTCGAGGAAATCGGCCACCGCTTCAATCTCTCGTCGCTGGCAACGGTGCACAAGCACCTGACCAACCTCCAGGACAAGGGCTTCATCCGCCGGTCGTGGAACCGCTCGCGGTCGGTGGAACTCCTCCCCAGCCGGTCGGGCGGGCGTGCCGTCGAGCTGCCCATGCTGGGCTACGTCGCGGCCGGCATGCCCATCGAGGCCGTCACCTCGGGCGAGTCCATTGCCGTGCCAGAGTCGCTCGTGGCCGGCCGGCGGGACACGTACGTGCTTCGCGTGAAGGGCGAGTCGATGATCGACGAGCAAATCCGGGACGGCGACTGGGTGGTCGTGGAGGATCGGAAGTCCGCCGACAACGGCGAGATGGTCATCGCGCTGGTCGGCGGCCAGGACGTCACGCTGAAGAAGTTCTACCGCGAGGCCGGACGCATCCGCCTCCAGCCCGCCAATTCCACGATGCAGCCCATCTACGTGGATCCTGACGGCGTGCAGATCCAGGGCGTCGTCGTGGGCGTGATGCGGAAGTACTAGGCCTTGCCGGGGCTTTGGGCTTCAGGCGATGGAGGGAATCCGTTACGCTTGAGCCCAGAGCCCTTATGAACGAACGCAAACAGATCAACTTCACCATCATCCCGGACGACGACAGCCAGCAGCCGCGGACCTACGCGAACTTCTGCGCGGTGAACCATACGCCCTTCGACTTCACGCTCACCTTCTGCGAGGTGCAGCCGCTGTCGGAAAAGGAGATCCGCGAGGCCGAAGCCGAGCACCTGGTGAAGGCGCCGGTGCGGGCCAAGATCGTGCTCCCCGTGCAGTTCGTGCCGACGCTCATCGCGGCGCTCCAGGAGAACCTGCGCATCTACTCCGAGGCGCACGCGCCCCAGCCTGCGCCGGTCCCGGGCAAGGGGCCGGTCCACTAGGCGGCCATGAAGTCCCCGGCCGAGGCCCGGAAGATTCTCGCGGCGCTCGAGAAGCACCATCCCGACGCCGATACGGAGCTGGCCCACCGGAATGCGTTCGAGCTGCTGGTCGCCACCATCCTGTCGGCGCAGTCCACCGATCGCCGCGTGAACGAGGTGACGCCGGCGCTCTTCAAGAAGTATCCGGATGCCCGCGCGCTGGCGAAGGCTGAGGCGTCGGAACTCGAGGCGCTCATCCACTCCACCGGGTTCTTCCGCCAGAAGACGCGTGCGCTCCTCGGCATGGCCAGGACCCTGCTCGACGAGCATGACGGCCAGGTGCCGAAGTCCATGGACGCGCTGACGGCGCTGCCCGGCGTTGGCCGCAAGACCGCCAACGTCGTGCTCGGCCACGCGCTCGGCGTGCCGGGACTGCCCGTGGACCGGCACGTGCTCCGGGTGTCGAACCGGCTGGGGCTGGTGCACTCGGACGATCCGGTCAGGGTGGAAGAGGAGCTCGGGAAGCTCATCCCGAAGAAGAAGTGGACACAGGCGTCCGACACGCTCATCCTGCACGGCCGCCGCATCTGCAAGCCGACGCCGCAGTGCCGCATCTGCTTCGCGCGTCCGCTCTGCGACTACGCGCACCGATGACCCGGCAGGAGTTCAAGGCGCTCGTGGCCGAGGCCATCGACACCATCCCGCCGCGCTTTGCCCGCGAGATCAGGAACGTGGCCATCGTCATCGAGGACGAGCCGTCGGAGGAGCTGCTCGAGGAGATGGAGATGGGGCCCGACGAGACGCTCTTCGGGCTCTACCAGGGCACGCCGCTGCCGGAACGGCAGTGGGCCTTCGGCAACGCGCTCCCGGACTGCATCACGCTGTTCCAGCTCCCCATCGAGGACGAGTGCGAGGGCGACGAGGACTGCATCGTGATGGAAATCGGCGACACGCTCATCCACGAGCTGGGCCACTACTTCGGGATGAGCGAGGAAGAGATCATGGAGATCGAGGAGCGCTACTGGCGTGGTGAGAGCTCGTAAGCGCTTCGGCCAGCACTTTCTCGAGCCGGCGTGGGTCACCAAGC
Organism: Acidobacteriota bacterium; assembly: GCA_020851565.1. GTDB lineage: Bacteria > Acidobacteriota > Vicinamibacteria > Vicinamibacterales > UBA2999 > VFZN01. The sequence goes on from JADZCN010000034.1 coordinate 11,128, forward strand.
TGGTGAACGCCATCGGGGCCCGGCCGGAGGACGCCTTCGTGGAGATCGGCCCGGGGCGCGGGGCCATCACCAGGCCCCTGTCGGCCCGCGTCACCCGCCTGCTGGCCATCGAGGTGGACCGTGACCTGGCAGCCGGGCTGGTGGCGGAGGCGCTTCCCGCGGTCACCGTGCTGGAGGCGGACGTGCTGGAGGTTGACCTGGCCGCCGCCATTGCCCGGTGGCAGGGCGCTCCGCTCGACCCCGCGAGCCCCGTGCGCATCGTCGGGAACCTGCCCTACAACATCTCCTCGCCCATCCTCTTCAAGCTCCTGGCGCTGGCCGCGGCCACCGGGGGCGTCACGGACGCCACCCTGATGCTGCAGCGCGAGGTGGCGGACCGGCTGATCGCGTCGCCGGGGACAAAGGAGTACGGCGTGCTGGCCATCCAGGCGGCGCTGCACGCGGACGTCACGCGGGTGCTGGCGCTGCCACCGGGCGCGTTCCGGCCCCCACCAAGGGTCTCCTCGGCGGTCGTCCGGTTGTCCTTCCGCGCGCCACGGGTGGCCGTCACGGACGAGGCGGTCCTGGTCGGGCTGGTGCGGTCGGTGTTCACGCAGCGGCGGAAGACACTGAACAATGCGCTGAAGCCCTTTGCCGATGCGCGGGGATGGAAGGCGGCCGAGGCCTTGTCGGCGGCGGGCCTGGATGGACGCCGGCGTCCCGAGACGCTGCAGCTTGTTGAACTGGCACGACTTGCGGACGTTTTTGCTACGTCGAGGCCGACGGCCGTGCTATAGTTCCCCTCCGAAAACCCGCCTTTCCTTCAGGCCTTCCCAGCGCCTGAGACTTCGCTTGCGTCGGTGCTCGTCCCCGGGCCCCGCGTTGGCTGGGATTCTGCGCATGTCTGGTTCGGCCCCTGCGGACGCGTCCGCGGGCGCACTGTCGGTTGACGTGGTGCCGCTCGGCGGCCTTGGCGAGTTCGGCCTCAACATGATGGCGATCTCGTGTGGGGAGGCCACTATCGTCATCGACGCCGGCGCCATGTTTCCCGAGCCGGACCTGCCAGGCGTGGACCTGATCGTCCCGGACCTGGCCTACCTCGAGGCGCGCCGGGGCCAGGTGAAGGCGCTCGTCCTGACCCACGGCCACGAGGATCACATCGGCGGGGTGCCCTACGTGCTGCCGCTCGTCAGCGGGCCGGTGTACGGCACGCCGCTGGCCCTGGCGCTGGTCGAGCCGAAGGTCGAGGAGCACGGTGTCGAGCACGGTCCCGGCTACGTGCCGGTCAAGCCGCGCGACGTCGTGACAGTGGGCCCGTTCACCCTGGAGTTCATCCGCGTCACGCACAGCATGCCCGACTGCGTGGCCGTGGCCATCACGACGCCGCAGGGCGTGCTGCTCCACACCGGCGACTTCAAGATCGACCAGACGCCGCTCGACGGCGAGGCGTTCGATTTGCCCCGGTTCGCGCAGCTCGGCGCGTCCGGCGTGCTGGCGCTGCTCTGCGACAGCACGAACGTCGAGCGCCGGGGCTTCACGGGATCCGAGCGCGAGGTCGAGGACGCGTTCGAGGAGATCTTCACGGCCACCGAGGGGCGGCTCGTCGTCGGCACGTTCTCGTCCAGCCTCTACCGGCTGCAGATCCTGGTGGACCTGGCCACGCAGTTCGAGCGGAAGGTGGCGTTCGTCGGCCGCGGCATGGAGCGCAATTCGCAGATTGCGCAGAAGCTCGGTCATCTTCACCTGCCGACGGGCGTGGTCATCCGGGACAGCGACGTGCCGAACTTCCCCGCGCAGGACGTGCTCTGCCTGGTCACCGGGGCGCAGGGCGAACCGAACGCGGCCCTGTCCCGTATTGCCATCAACGACCACCGCCACGTCCGCCTCGGCGATCGCGATCGCGTGGTGCTCTCGGCGCGCGCCATTCCCGGTAACGAGAAGGCCATCGGCCGCGTGATGAACCACCTCGCGCGCCGGGGGGTGGACGTGATCACGGAGGCGGACAAGCACGTGCACGTCTCCGGGCACGGGTCGAGCGAGGAGCTGAAGCTGCTGCTCTCGCTCGTCCGCCCGCGCTACATGATTCCCATTCACGGCGAGTTCCGCCAGCTGGCGCGGCACGCGCGGATCGCGGAGGTGGTGACGGGCGGGCTGCCCGAGCCGGTGACCGTGCTGATGGCCGAGGACGGCGACATCGTGCGTTTCGATGCCCAGGGTGGCCGGCTGCACGACAAGACGCCGACCGGCCGGGTGCTCATCGACAGCACGCGCGTGGGCGAGGTGAACGACGAGGTGCTGCGGGACCGCCGCCACATCGCCGCGGACGGCGTGGTCGTGCCCGTCGTGGCCATCAACCGGCAGACGGGCGTGGTCGAAGGCGTGCCCGAGCTGCTCGTGCGCGGGTTCGTGACCGCGGACGACCCCGACATCCTGGGGGCGGCGGCAGCGATGTTGAGCGAAGTGATCGACGGGTGTGGCGTGGAAGAGCGCACGGACCCGGGACTCATGCAGGAGCGCGTGCGCACCGAGGTGCGCCGCTTCCTGCGCAAACGGACCGGCCGGCGCCCCATGGTGCTGCCGGTCGTCATGGAGATTTGACGTGCCCTCAGTCACTGCATCGGGCTCGGCGCTGTCCCGGCGCGTCAGCGAGGTCGTGGGTGTCGGGCTGTTTGCCGCCGCCCTCATCTGGCTGGTGGCCCTGGCCAGCTACGACACGAACGACCCTGCCTGGTTCTTCAGCACGGGCGACAACGTGGCGCCGGTCAACTTCGCCGGCCGCGTTGGGGCCTTCCTGGCCGAGTTGTCGTTCCAGCTGCTCGGCTACGCATCGTTTCTCATCCCCGCGGTGACGGCGGTGGTGGGCTGGCGCTACTTCTGGTGCCGCCCCGTGAACGCGGCCTATACGAAGCTCACCGGGGCGCTGCTCTTGCTGGCCTGCTCGAGCGCTTTCATGGCGATCACGCTGGGGCGCGTGGACCTGGGCCCGCGCGACTTCCGCGCGGGCGGCTACATCGGCGAGTGGATCGGCGGATGGATGGCCGACTTCCTGAGCCGGACCGGCTCGGTCATCGTGCTCATGGCGGTGATGGCCGGCGCCGTGATCCTCGCCACGCAGTTCTCGTTCGGCCACCTGTTCGCCGTGCTGTTCTCGCTGGCCGGGGCGCGGCTGCGGCAGCTGGGCGGAGACATCCGGGAATGGCGGGCGGAACGGGAACGGGCCCGCCAGCGCCGCGAGGTGCTGGCCAAGCACGGCAAGAAGGAGGAGCCCGAACTGGCGAAGCCCAAGGTGGCGCGCGTGGCCGAACGTCCTGCCCCACCGCCACCGGCGCGCCCGGCCGCCCGTGAGGAGGACGAAGACGAGGACGAGCGGCCGCGTGCGGGCGGCACCCCGCCCGTGGTGCAGAAGAAGGCGCCGGCGCGCCTGCCCGCCACGCAGCCGCTCCCGCTGCCCGAGCCCGAGCGCACGCCGGCCGAGCGCCGGATGGGCGGTTTCACGCTGCCGCCGCTCACCCTGCTGGATCCGCCGAAGGCGGAGCAGAAGATCGACGAGCGCGAGCTGATGGACTCCGCCCGCCTGCTCGAGGAGAAGTGCCACGAGTTCTCGGTGGACGGCTCGGTGGTGCAGATTCACCCGGGCCCGGTGGTGACCACGTTCGAGTTCAAGCCCGACGCCGGCGTGAAGTACTCGAAGGTCACCGGCCTGTCGGACGACCTGTGCCTGGCCATGAAGGCCGAGTCGGTGCTGATCGATCGCATCCCCGGCAAGTCCACCGTGGGCATCCAGATCCCGAACCCGAACCGCGAGGCCATCTCGCTGCGCGAACTGCTGCAGTCGGAGGTCTACACGCGCACGCCGTCGAAGCTGACGCTGGCCCTCGGCAAGACCATCCACGGCGAGCCGTACATGGCGGATCTCGCCACCATGCCGCACCTGCTCATCGCCGGCTCCACGGGCACGGGCAAGTCGGTGGGCCTCAACGCGATGCTCACCAGCATCCTCTACCGCGCGACGCCCGACGACGTGCGGATGATCATGATCGATCCGAAGCGGCTCGAGCTGGGGATGTACGACGACATCCCGCACCTGCTGACGCCGGTCGTCGTGGATCCCAAGAAGGCGGCCAATGCCCTCCGCTGGGCGGTCCGCGAGATGGAGGAGCGCTACAAGACGCTGGCGGCCTTCGGGGTGCGGAACATCGAGCAGTACAACCGCAACGTTCGCGCCCTGATCGAGGCGAAGGAAGTGCCGAAGGAGGGCGAGCCGCCGCGTCCCCTGCCCTTCATCGTCGTCGTGGTGGACGAGCTCGCCGACCTGATGATGGTGGCCGGCAACGAGGTTGAGGAATCGATCTGCCGACTCGCCCAGATGGCGCGGGCGGTCGGCATCCACCTGATCCTGGCCACGCAGCGCCCCTCGGTGGACGTCATCACCGGCCTCATCAAGGCGAACCTGCCGTCACGCATCTCGTTCCGCGTCTCCTCGAAGATCGACTCGCGGACGATTCTCGACAGCAACGGCGCCGAGCAGCTGCTCGGCAAGGGCGACATGCTGTTCCTGCCGCCGGCCTCGTCGCGGCACATTCGCCTGCACGGCCCGTACATCTCCGAGCAGGAATCGGCCCGCCTGGCGAGCTTCCTGCGCAAGCAGGGCAAGCCGACGTTCGACGAGACCATCACCGCCGACGACAAGAAGGGCGGCCCGGACGACCTGGAGTTCGAGAAGGACGAGCTGTACGACGAGGCCGCGCGCTTCGTCGTGCAGAGCGGACAGGCCTCGATCTCGTACCTGCAGCGCAAGATGCGGATCGGCTTCAGCCGCGCCGCGCGGCTGGTCGACATGATGGAGGCCGAAGGCCTGGTGTCCCCCGCCACCGGAGGCAAGGCCCGCGAGGTGCTCGTGGGCCGCGATTACTTCGACGAAGTGGACGCGCAACTGCGATGAGCGAGCTGCCGATGGCACCCATTCGACGAATCGCCACACTGGTCCCGCTGGTGGCGCTGCTGGCCGGGGCATCGCCCGCGTGGGCGCAGACGGCCGAGGTGCGCTACGAGCGGGCTCTCGAGCGCGAAGGCCCCCTGCGCGCGCGGCTGGAGGCCACGCCGGACCCCACCGCCGCCGAGCGCACCGCGACGTTGCGCGAGGTCACGCGCCTGGTCACGGCCTACGAGGCGATCGTGCGGCGGTTCCCGCGCTCGGGCTACTCGGACAACGCCCTGTGGCAGGGTGCCGGCCTGGCGGAAGTGGCGTACCGGCGCTTCGCGCGCGCCGACGACCGTGCCAGGGCGATCACGCTGTACGGCTGGCTGATTCGCGAGTATCCCGGCAGCCCCTACGTGAGGCGTGCCCGTGCCCAGGTGGCAGGCCTCGAACAGGCGCGGTCAGTCGAGGCCGCGGTATCGCCCGCTCCGGTGGCGGCGCCCGAGCCGCCGCCCCCGTCGGCTGGCGTCCCGGTACCCACGCTCACGAGCGCGCCCGGCGACACGGTGCCGTCCATCTCGTCCCCGGGCACGCGGGTCCTGCTCTCGAGCATCCAGCGCGCGGTGCTGCCGAGTGCGGTACGCGTCACCCTCCAGCTCGATCGCGAGGTGCCGTACCACGAAGAGCGCATCAGCGGACCCGATCGCGTGTTCTTCGACCTGAGGGGCGCCCAGCTGGCGCCCGATCTGACGGACACGACGCTGACGTACGCCGACGACATCGTCCGGCAGATTCGGACGGGACGGCACCCCAACGGGACCGTGCGCGTGGTGATGGACCTCGACGGCGTGTCGCGCCACACCGTCTTCACGCTCTACAATCCGTTCCGGCTCGTCATCGACTTCGAGCGCGCGGTGACGGCGCAACCACGACAGGCCACGGTGACGGTCCCCGAGCGGACGACGAGCGGCCCCGGCAACGACGCGTCAGGGGTAGCGGCCGACCCGGCCCCGGTTGCCGCAGCCGCCGCTCCGCCGGTCGAGACCCGCACCGCCGCCGCGTCCCCGGCCTCCCTCCCCGCCCCGGCGGTGGCCGAGCCTCCAGCGGCTCCGGCCCAGCCGGCCTCGAACGCGGCCGGCGGGTACTCGCTCTCGCGGCAGCTCGGGCTCAGCGTTTCACGCATCGTGATCGATCCCGGCCACGGCGGCCGTGACCCGGGCTCGATGGCCCACGGCATCCGGGAAGCCGACCTCACGCTCGACGTCGCGCTGCGCCTGGAGGCGCTCCTCCAGAAGGAGCCCGGCATCGAGGTGGTCCTCACCCGCCGCACGAACACCTACGTGACGCTCGAGGAGCGCACCGCGATCGCGAACCGCGAGAGCGCCGACCTGTTTCTCTCCATCCACGCGAACGCGAGCCGCAATGTCGCGGCACGCGGCGTGGAGACGTACTACCTCAGCTTCGCCTCGTCGCCGGACGCCGAGGCGGTGGCCGCGCGCGAGAACTCCGCCTCGGAACGCGCGATGCACAACCTGCCCGACATCATCAAGGCGATTGCCCTCAACAACAAGCTGGACGAGTCGAAGGACCTGGCGGCGATGGTGCAGGAAACGATGGTCACGCGGCTGCGCCGGTCGAATCGGAACCTGCGGAACCTGGGCGTGAAGAAGGCGCCGTTCGTCGTGCTCATCGGGGCGGGCATGCCCAGCGTGCTGGCCGAGATGTCGTTCCTCACCAACCGGCAGGAGGCGCAGCTGTTGAAGACGGCTGGCTACAAGCAGCGCATCGCGGAAGCCCTGCACGAGGCGGTGATGCGCTACCGGCGCTCGCTGAAGCGACAGTCCACGATCGCGGACGTGCCGTAGAGAAAGGCAGAAGGAAAGAGGCAGAAGGCCTTAGGCCTTGAACAAGTCGTGCTGGCCGCCGCGCGCCTCGATGATGGTGATGGCGCGGCGCGAGCGGTACCAGATGTAGAGGATGCCGGCGGTGATGCCCGCGACAACGGCGGCCGCCATGATGACCCCGGTGAGCCCGAAGGCTGCCACCGCGACGTCGATCATGCTGAGGCCCGGCGTGGGCTCCTTCCCGACCTCGACGATGGTGACGGTCGGGACGGCGCCGTCGGGAATCCGTGGCGGCGACTGTGGCTGCAGCACGGTTTCAGTGTAGCACCCGCGCTATCGGGGCAGCGGGCCGCGGCCCAGTTCCACCAGCGTGCGGATGATGGCGCCGGTGGCCCCGCGCGGCATCCAGGCCTTGGCCTCGTCCGCCCAGGCCGTGCCGGCGATGTCGAGATGTGCCCAGGGGCCAGGGCCGGCGAACTCCTTCAGGAACATCGCGGCGGTGACGGCCCCGGCCGGGCGGCCCGGGCTGTTGATCATGTCGGCGATGTCGCTCTTCAACGTCTCCTTGTACTCGTCGAAGAGCGGCATCTGCCAGACCTTCTCGCCCCCGCGGTCGGCCGCTGCGCGAATCGTGTCCACCCACGGCTGGGGCGTCCCGAAGAGCCCGGTGGTGATCTTGCCGAGTGCCACGATGCAGGCGCCGGTGAGCGTGGCGACGTCCACCAGATGGGTGGCGCCAATCTGCCGCGCGTACCAGAGGGCGTCACCCAGGATCAATCGTCCCTCGGCGTCGGTGTTGTTCACTTCGACGGTCAGGCCCGACGCGCTCCTCAGGATGTCCCCTGGCTTGAGCGCGCGTCCGCCCGGCATGTTCTCGGCGGAGGCCACCACGGCGACGGCCCTGACCGGCAGCCGCAGCAGCGCAATCGCACGGAGGGCCGCGACGACGGAGGCGGCGCCCGCCATGTCGTCCTTCATCCGTTCCATGCCGTCGGCAGGCTTGATCGAGATGCCGCCGGTGTCGAAGGTGATGCCCTTCCCGACCAGTCCCAGCATGACGTCGGCCGGTGCACCCGCGGGCTCGTAGCGTGCGATGAGCATGCGCGGCGGCTCGGCGCTCCCCCGCCCGACGCCCAGCAGCAGCCCCATGCCAAGGGCTTCCAGCCTGCGCTCGTCGAAGATCTCGACGGTGACTCCTTCGACCGATGCCAGCGAGGCGGCCTTCTCGGCGAGCGTTGCCGGCACGAGGAAGTTGCCCGGCTCGTTGATGAGGACGCGCGCCGAGTTGACCGCATCTCCGACGATGCGCCCGGCCGCGGCCCGGTCGGCCGCACCCGCAGCCGCCGACACGAGCGTGACGTCGGTAAGGAAGAACCGTGGATCGGGGCGGCTCTTGTGGATACCGCCGTCGAAATTGGCCACGGTGAAGGCTTCGCCGAGGACGTCGATCCGGTCCACGTCCTCCATGCGGCCCGGTTCGACGTCGAGCCAGGCCACGCGCGCCCGTCGCTGCTGGCGTGCGACCGAGACGGCGCTGGCCGCCATTCGCCGGAATCGCTCGGGACCCATCTCCTCGCGCGGGCCGCCGCCCACGAACAGGATGCGAGACGCGGTCCAGCCGCCGGTCACGATGGCGGCGCCGAAGGTCTCGAGCGCCTTGGGCGTGAATTCACCGCGGGCCAGCGCCGCGCCGAGCGCACCGCCGACGGCGGCATCGAACTCCACGAAGATGGCTGGGGAATGCTCCTCGGCAATCGGGACCACCAGGACGTCCGCCTGGACGGAAGGGGGTGGAGCGCTGAGGGCGTCTATGCGGGGGACTTCGTACGCGACAGGCATCTGAAGGGACTCGAGCCGCGCGGGTTCTTCCGGGGACACGGGGAACGCGCCGGCGCCAGACTCGCTAGTTTATACCCTGTCGCCGCGTCTCAACCGCACACGGCTGCACGGTTCATTGGGCGGGCCGGGCGAGCCGAAGGCCCCGATCAGAGCGACGGCATGAGCCAGAACGCGCAGGACACGACCACGTTGTAGACCAGGAAGACGATGGCCGCATAGCCCATGATGTCGCGGAAGTCGATCCGCGCGGCGGCGAGCAGTGGCAGTGCCCAGAAGGGCTGGATGATGTCGGTGGCCATGTCGCCCCAGGCGTACGCCAGAACCACCTGTGGCGTGGGCACGCCCAGGCGCATCGCCGCATCGACGAGGTAGGGCGCTTCGATGGCCCACTTCGAGCCCCCGGATGGCACGAAGTAGTTCACGAGGCCCGAATACCAGTACAGCCACACGGGCAGCGTCTCCGGCGTGGCAATCGCGGCGATGGCCTCTCCAACCAATCGCGCCAGATCGGTGCCCTGGATGACGCCGTACATGCCCGCATAGAACGGGAACTGCAGCACCACCCCCGCCAGCAGGCCCGCCCCGCGCTCGGAGGCCGCCAGCAGCGAGGCGGCCGAGGGATGCAGCAGCACGGCCAGCATCAGGAACGCGAAGTTCAGCACGTCGAGTGTGAGCGCAAACCCCTTCGTCGCAAAGTACCACCCGAGCCAGCCTGCGCCGCACGCCGCGATGGCGAGCGTGAGGGCCCGCGAGTGATCGATGCGGCTGGCGAAAGATGGCGTGTCCGGCGGCGCCGGCGGCTCGAACCGCTCCAGCCGATCGAGCAGGGCCGGGTCGATGGGGCGCGCCTCGCCCGCAGGAGGGTGGAGCACGGCGGCCAGCAGGACGAGCAGCGAGACGACGACCACGGTCAGCCCGAGGTTGAACGCGCTGAAGACCGTCGCGGACACCGGGATGACGCCGATCGTGGGCTCGAGGAAATGGCCCGGGGTGGCGACCAGCAGCGGCGCCGACGCCGAGAGGCCCGCGTGCCACGTCGCGCCCATGCCGAGGTACGCGGCGCACACCAGCAGGCGGTAGTCCACGCGCGGCTCGGCCCTGACGACGTGGCGCACGAACATCGCGCACCCGACGAGGCTGAGGCCCCAGTGCACCCAGGCCAGGCCCATTGAGACGAGGGCCATCAGGACGACCGCCCCACGCGGGCTCCGCGCCAGGCCGGCCAGCCGCCCGAACGCCCGATCGACGACAGGTGCCGTGGACACCAGGTAGCCGGAGAGGACGACCAGGGCCATCTGCATGGCAAAGGGCACGAGCGTCCAGAAGCCGTTGCCCCACTCGATGACGATGCGCGACGGCGGGGCGCCGGCGAGGCCGATGGCCAGCGCGAAGGTGAAGAACGTGAGGATGAGAGCGATGGCAAACGCGCTGGGTACGAACCGCGCAGTGACCTCGCTCAGGCGGACGGCCAGGGTGGCGAGCATGGAAGTGAGCGCATCTTACCGTTCACTTCTCCGTTCCGGCCCAGCTTCTCACTTCTGACTGCTCACTCGCTTCTCACGCGCCAGCCCCGATCGGCGGCGGGGTCGTGTTCCAGCGGCCGAACCCGGTCATCAGCGTCGCGCCCAGGCCGATGGTCCAGATGAGGAACTCGGCGATGGCGCCGGCGACGAGCACGCCAAAGGCTGCCAGCCGCAGGGGCTCGGGCGCCACGCCCAGCAGGCGCGCGAGGAGCGTCGGCATGAGGATCAGGAACATGCCGAGCGCCGTGGCCGGGACGGCGCTCCGCGGCCGCCAGCCGAGGCGATCCTCCAGCCACTCCCCCAGGCGGCATGCGAGCGCCGTGAAGCCGAGGAGCAGGGCGACGAGAGCCACCAGGATGGCGACCGGCACGAGCAGGAAGACGAACGGCAGTCCGATGATGGTGATCCCCAGGGCGATGGAGAACACGAGCACCACGGGCAGGAAGAGGACCTCCGCCGCGAGCCCGATGATGGCAGCGCGCACGGGCTCGGCCGCGGCAGCCCTCCCGACGCGCGCGACGGGGCCGCGCGCCACGAGGAGCACGACGAGCATCAGGATGGCCAGGATGGACACGCGGAACAGCGTAGCCGCCAGGCTGAGCCACCGGCCCGTGTTGCCCAATTCGATCCGGGGCCACCAGCCGAAGAGGCCGGTCCGCCGGGACCAGTCGCCGAAGGACACGTAGCTGACGCCGCCCGAGAGCCGGGCCCCCTGGTCACGGATGAGCGTGCCCCCCACCAGGACAACGTCGCCCCGGATGTCGGCGGTCGGGCCGAGATGCAAATCGCCTCCGACCACCAGGATGCCGTCCTCGACGCGGCCGTCGATGCGCGCCGACCCGCCCACGACCGCGACGCCATCGGTGACCTCTTCGTCGCGGTCCACGTGGACGTTTTGCGCCACGGCGAACCGGGTGCCGGTGATGCGGTAGGTGACGGGGGGTGCGTCGCTCGTCGCGCGCGGCGCGGACGGTGGGGGTTGTGCGGCCGAGCCAGACGGGGGCGCGGCCAGCACGAGGATCGCGAGCAGGGTGAGGGTGCGCACGTCACTCTGGACAGACGTGACGCCCGGCGTCGAAGTTCCGTCAGAAGCGGCCGACCGTACCCTCCAGGTGCAGCTTCGCCCCGGTGGCGGCACGCACGGCGTCCTCGGTGGTGTCGCTGGCGATCTCCCTGAGCACGAGGCCGTGCGGCTTGACATCGATGACCGCCAGTTCGGTGACGATCTGGCTCACGACTCGCACGCCGGTGAGCGGCAGGGTACATCGCTTCAGGATCTTGTGCCCGCCGTTCTTCGTCGTGTGCTCCATGGCGATGATGACGCGGCGTGCGCCGGCCACCAGGTCCATGGCGCCGCCCATGCCCTTCACCATCTTGCCGGGGATCATCCAGTTGGCCAGGTTGCCGTGCTCGTCTACCTCGAGCGCGCCGAGCACCGTGACGTCCACGTGGCCGCCGCGCACCATGGCAAACGAGTCGGCGCTGCTGAAATAGCACGCGCCGGGCAGCTCCGTCACCGTCTCCTTGCCCGCGTTGATGAGGTCCGGATCCACCCGGTCCTCCGCGGGATACGGCCCCACGCCGAGCATGCCGTTCTCGGAGTGCAGCGTGATGTGGACGTCCGGCGGCACGAAGTTGGCCACGAGCGTCGGCATGCCGATCCCGAGGTTCACGTAATCGCCGTCCTTCAGCTCCCGGGCGATCCGGGAGACGATGCGCTCGCGCTTATCCATGGGAGACGGTCCGTTTCTCGATGCGCTTCTCGTAGTGCGCGCCCTGGAGGATGCGCTTCACGTAGATCCCCGGGGTGTGTACCAGGTCCGGCTCGATCTCGCCCGGCGCCACCAGCTGCTCCACCTCCGCGATGGTCACCCGGGCGGCCGTGGCCATCATCGGGTTGAAGTTGCGCGCGGTCTTCCGGTAGACCAGGTTGCCGACGTGGTCGCCCTTCCAGGCCTTCACGAACGCGAAGTCGGCCTTGAGCGGCATCTCGAGCACGAACTGCCGCCCGTCGATCTCGCGTGTCTCCTTGCCTTCCGCGATGAGGGTGCCCACGCCGGTCGGTGTGAAGAAGCCGCCGATGCCGGCGCCGCCGGCGCGTATCCGCTCGGAGAACGTGCCCTGCGGGACGAGCTCCACCTCGATCTCCTTCTGGAGGAACTGGCGCTCGAACTCCTTGTTCTCGCCCACGTAGGTGGAGATCATCTTCCGCACCTGGCGGTTCTTCAGCAGCGGGCCGATGCCGAAGTCGTCGGTGCCCGCGTTGTTGCTGATCATGGTGAGGTTGCCGACCCCCCGCCTGAGGAGCGCGGCGAGGAGGTTCTCGGGGATGCCCGAGAGGCCGAAACCACCGACCATGATCGAGGCGCCGTCGTGGATGTCGGCGACCGCGGCGTCGGCGGTCTCGATCACCTTGTGCATCCAGTGATTATGGATCGAAGGTGAATCGGTGGGCACGCGCGAAGAGCCCTTCCACCTGCGCGCGGTTGGTGAGGCCATCGGCCGCGGCCTCGAGATCGCGCGCGAGCGCGCGCAGGAGCGGCGCGAGGGCGGCGGCGTTGGTGTCGAGGATGGGTGCCCACATCGAGGCCTCGCTGCCCGCCAGCCGTGTCGTGTCCCGCAGGCCGGCACCGGCGTGCCGGAGGTCGTCGGCGGCCACGGTCTCGCCCACGCGTGCCAGCAGGGCGGTCGCCACGACCTGCGGGAGGTGGCTGATCGCGGCCACGAGTCGATCGTGCGCTTCCCCATCGTCCGCCATCTCGACGGGAACGCCGCCCACCGTGGAGACGAAGTCGCGCGCACGGGCGACGGCTGCCGGGTTCGCCGGCCCGGCGACCAGGAACCATGTGCGGCCGTCGAAGAGGTCCGCCCGTGCGCCCCGGGGGCCGCTGCTCGTGCCGCCGGCCATGGGATGCCCGGGCACGAATTGCGTGAGGCCCGCCGCCCGAGAGGCCTGGGCAATGGCCTGCTTGGTGCTGCCCGTGTCGATGATGAGGGCCGCATTCGGGGCCAGGCGGGCCAGGCGCGGAATCAGCCCGAGGATGGCGTCAACGGGCGCCGCCAGCACCACGGTGGTGGCCTCCGCCAGCCCCGCGAGGTCGTCTCCGCGGTCGAAGCTGGCCACCACCGCGCCCGGAACCCGCCGCTCGTACGCGAGCCGCACGGACCGGCCGATCAACCCGTCGCCGACGATTGCCAGCCGCTCATCCATGGCACCTTCGCGCCTCGAACCCCCGTGCTTCGAACGTCCGTGGTTCGAACGCTCGTGCTTCGAACGTTCGTGCGTCGAACCTCCGTGCGTCGCCTACCGTGCCCACCCTCGTCGTGCCACCGGCTCGAGGCAGATGCTCCGCCCGATCGCGGGTGCGATGATCCGCAACTCCGCCATCAGCCGGTCGAATTGTCCAGGGAACAGGGACTGCGCGCCGTCGCTCATCGCGTGATCGGGATCGCAGTGCACCTCGATGAGCAGCCCGTCGGCGCCGGCGGCCACGGCGGCGCGCGCCATCGGCGCCACCTTGTCGCGCCGGCCCGTGCCGTGGCTGGGATCCACGAACACCGGCAGGTGACTCAACTGCTTCACGATGGGGATGGCCGAGATGTCCAGCGTGTTGCGCGTGGCGGTCTCGAACGTGCGGATGCCGCGCTCGCAGAGGATGACCTCGGTATTGCCGCCGGCGAGCACGTACTCGGCCGAGAGGAGCCACTCCTCGATGGTGGCCGAGATGCCGCGCTTCAGCAGCACGGGCTTGCGCGCCCGTCCCAGCTCGCGCAGCAGCGTGAAGTTCTGCATGTTGCGAGCGCCCACCTGGAAGATGTCGGCGTAGCGATCGATGACCTCGATCTGGCTGATGTCCATCACCTCGGTCACCAGCTTCAGGTCGTGCGTGTTGGCCGCCGCACGCAGCAGCCGCAGGCCCTCCTCGCCCAGGCCCTGGAAGCTGTAGGGCGATGAGCGCGGCTTGAAGGCCCCGCCGCGCAGCACCTTGGCACCGGCACGCTTCACCGCCGCCGCCGTGGAGTTCACCTGCGCCTCGTTCTCGGCCGAGCACGGGCCTGCCATCACGATGACCTCGTCGCCGCCGATCCGGAGGTCGCCCACGCTGATGACGGTGTCCTCCGGCTTGAAGGTGCGACTCGCGAGCTTGTAGGGCTCGGTGATGCGCAGCACCTCGTGGACCCCATCCATCATCTCGATGAGCCGCGGGTCCACCTTGCCGCTGCCGACCACCCCCAGCACGACGCGCGACGCGCCCGTGGACCGGTGGACGTCCATCCCGAACTCGACCAGCTTGGCGATCACCTGCTCGACCTGCTCGGTGGTGACCCGCTCCTTCATGACGACAACCATATGCAGCTCTCAGTCTGTGCCCTGTATCGTTTGACGCTCGTCGTCGAGACGCTGGATCCGGCGCGCCTCGTCCATCACCCGTTCGTACAACCGCACGATCGCATCGTCGGTCAGCGGGCCGCCGAGGCCGGCGTTGACGGCCTTGACGTGCGCTATGACCGCAGCCTCACGCGCCGGCTCGTAGATGGGCATCCCCTTCGCCCGCTTCAGCCGACCCACCGCGTACGCGCACCGAGCGCGCCGGTCCAGGAGCCGGATGATCACCTCGTCCAGCCGGTCGATCTCGTCCCGCAGGGCCTCGAGGCTCAGCTCTGGAGCCATCGGACGTACCGCTCCACCTGGTCGAGCAGGTCCGGCTTCCCCCCGTGCTCGGCGATGACGTTGACCAGGGCGCTCCCGACGACCGCCGCGTCCGCCCACTGCCCGATGGCCCGCACGTGTTCGGGGCGCGATACACCGAAGCCGAGCGCGAGCGGCATCGACGTCTCGTGCCGCACGCGGACCGCCAGCGCTTCGGCCGAGTCGGCCACCGTCTCCCGGGCGCCCGTGACGCCCAGTCGCGAGATCCCGTACAGGAATCCGCTCCCGAGCGCCCCCGCCCGCCGGATTCGCTCCACGGTCGTCGTCGGGCTCAGGAGAAAAATTGTATCAATCCCGGCCGACCGGAAGCGGCGCCGCCACTCGCCGGACTCCTCCGGCGGCACATCCAGCGTGAGCACCCCGTCCACACCCACCTCCCGGGCCCGCGAGACGAACGCGTCCAGCCCCATCCGGAGTATCGGATTGGCGTAGCTGAAGATGACGATGGGCGCCCGGATGTCGCTGCGCACCCCGGCAATCATGTCCAGGACGCCGGCGAGCGTCGCGCCGCCCGCGAGCGCGCGCTCGGTGGCCCGCTGGATCACCGGCCCGTCGGCGAGCGGATCGGAGAACGGCACCCCGACCTCCAGCACGTCGGCCCCGGCGGCATCGATCCGCTTCAGGATGTCCGCCGTCATCGCCAGGCTGGGGTCCCCCGCCGTCACGTAGGTGATCAGGCCGGTGCGCTTCTCCGCCCGTATCCGGCGGAACGCGTCGTCAATTCGCGACACGGTCCGCCTCCTTCAGCAGGCCCTCGACGGTCTGCACGTCCTTGTCGCCCCGGCCCGAGAGGTTCACCAGCAGCACCGCGTCCGGCCCGAAGTCGCGGGCAGCCCGCCGCAGGTAGGCGATGGCATGGGCTGATTCAAGCGCGGGAATGATGCCCTCGAGCCGCGCCAGCTCCTGGAAGCCCGCCAGGGCATCCGCGTCGGTCGCGTAGTGATACTCCGCACGCGCCGTGGATTCGAGGTAGGCGTGCTCGGGCCCGACGGCCGCGTAGTCCAGGCCGGCCGAGATCGAGTGTGTCGGCTCGATGTTGCCGTGCGCGTCCTGCAGCACCCACGTGCGCGTGCCCTGCAGGATGCCTGCAGCCCCGCCGGCGAAACGCGCGGCGTGACGACCAGGCGTAATGGCTTCGCCTCCCGCTTCCACGCCGATGAGGCGCACCGTCGGATCGTCGATGAACGCGTCGAAAATGCCGATGGCATTGCTGCCGCCGCCCACGCAGGCGATGACGGCGTCCGGCAGCCGGCCCGCCTGCTCGAGGCACTGCTGCCGCGCCTCCCGGCCGATGACGGACTGGAACTCGCGCACCATCAGCGGGTAGGGATGCGGACCGAGCGCGGACCCGAGCAGGTAGTGCGTATCGTCGGGGCGCGCCACCCAGTCGCGCATGGCTTCGTTGATGGCGTCCTTCAAGGTGCGGCTGCCCGAGTCCACGCCCTCGACGCGCGCGCCCAGCAGGCGCATCCGGAAGACGTTGAGTGCCTGCCGGCGCATGTCCTCGGTGCCCATGTAGACGACGCACTCGAGCCCGAGCAGCGCACAGGCTGTCGCACTGGCCACGCCGTGCTGCCCGGCACCGGTCTCGGCGACGATGCGGGTCTTCCCCATCCGCTTCGCGAGGAGCGCCTGGCCGAGGGCGTTGTTGATCTTGTGCGCCCCGGTGTGCGTGAGGTCCTCGCGCTTGAGGAACACGCGCACCCCGCCGCACGCCGTGCCCAGCCGTGCGGCCTCCCACAGCGGCGTGGGGCGGCCCACGTAGTGGCGCAGCAGCCGGTCCAGCTCCGTGCTGAAGGCCGGGTCGCGACGGGCATCCAGGTATTCGCGCTCGAGCGCCTCGATGGGGGCGACCAGCGTCTCCGGGACGAAGCGGCCACCGAATTCGCCGAAGTAGCCCCGCGCGTCGGGGTCGCGGCGGCCAAACCAGTTCGTGCTCATGCCTCTGCTCTCACGGCGGCCACGAAGGCCGCCAGCTTGTCGTGATCCTTCACACCAGGTTCCTGCTCCACTCCCGACGACACGTCCACGCCGTAGGGGCGCGCCAGGCGGATGGCTGTGGCCACGTTCCCGGCGGTCAGGCCGCCGGCGAGCACCACCGGCCGCCCGGCCGCGATCCTCCGCACGTGCGCCCAGTCCACGGTGCGGCCGGTGCCCCCGCGCCTTGCCGGGTCGTGGGCATCCACCAGAACGGGGACGCCGTCAGGAACGGCGGGTACGATGCCCACGCCGTCAACGGCCAGGTGCACGGCCTGGAGCAGCGGCATCCCTGGTGGAACCGTCGGCGCCGAGCCGTGCACCTGAGCGACCTGAAGCCCTGCGTCGCGGGCGCGGGCGATCTCTTCCGTCGAGGGATCGACGAAGACGCCAACGGGCGTGACGAGAGGCGGAAGGCTCGCGATGATGGCCCGCGCCGTGTCGAGAGCGATCGCACGAGGGCTGTGGGGCCAGAGCACGAAGCCCAGCGCGTCCACGCCAAGCTCCGCCGCCCGGTGCGCGTCCTCCGACCGCGTGATGCCGCACACCTTGATCCTCACCGGGCCTCCGCCAGCAGGCTCGCCAGCGCGGCGCCGGGATCGGGTGCCGTCATGAACCGCTCGCCGATCAGGAACGCGCGATAGCCGAGCGCGCTCAGCCGGCCAAGATCGGCCGCGGACGTGAGCCCGCTCTCACTGACGGCCGTCACCGGCGTCGGGAGGCGGGTCGCCAGTCGCTCCGACAGGGTGACGTCCACTTCCAGCGTCCGCAGGTTGCGGTTGTTCACGCCCACGAGGTCTGCACCCGCGGCGAGCGCACGGTCGAGCTCCTCCTCGGTGTGCACCTCGACGAGGGCGGCCAGGCCCATCGCCTTCGCCTCGCGCAACAGCGCCGGCAGTTCCTCGTTCGTGAGGGCCGCCACGATGAGCAGGACGGCATCGGCACCGGCCGCGGCTGCTTCGAGCAGCTGGTAGCGCTCGACGATGAAGTCCTTGCGCAGCAGGGGGACGTCGACCGCCTGACGGACACGGGCGAGGTGGTCGAGCGAGCCGTCGAAGAACATCGGCTCCGTGAGGATGGAGAGGGCGGCGGCGCCGGCAGCGGCGTACCCGGTGGCGATCGCCACGGGATCGTAGGCCGCCCGGAGCACGCCGCGCGAGGGCGACCTGCGCTTGCACTCCGCGATGACGTTCACGCGGCCCGTGGCCCCAAGGGCATCGCGAAACGCCTGCCCACGCGGTGTCGCTCTCCGCGCCCGTTGTTCGAGGTCTGGCTCGGGCTCGATGGCCCGCGCGTTGGCCACGCGCACGCGGGTGGCCGCGACGATGGTGAGCAGCAGGTCGGACGCTGAGGCGGTCATGCCCCGCCCTCCCGATCGTCGCGCGAGGCCGCGACCAGCCGTTCGAGCGTGCGCGCGGCGTCGGCGGCGTCGATGGCCTTCGCGGCCCGCGCGATCCCCTCGCGCACCGAATCCGCTTCGCCTGCAACCATCAGGGCCGCGCCGGCATTGAGCAGCACCACGTCACGCCCGGGTCCGGCCTCGCCCGCGAGCACGCGCCGGATGATATCGGCGTTGGCCTCCGCATCGCCGCCCGCCAGCGTGCCGGCGGCGGCCCTGGCCAGGCCGAAGTCCGCCGGGTGCACGTAGAAGGTGTGCACGGCGCCCCCGCGCACCTCCGACACCTTCGTGTGGCCGGTCGTCGACAACTCGTCGAGCCCGTCCGCACCGTGCACGACCCAGGCCCGCTCGGCGCCAAGGGCGAGCAGCGTGCGGGCCAGCAACTCGGTGAGCTCCGGCCGGGGGACGCCCACGATCTGCCGGGTCGGCCGGGCCGGGTTGGTCAGCGGGCCCAGCAGGTTGAACGCGGTTCGCACGCCGAGATCGCGGCGGGCCTGGGCCGCGTGGCGCATGGCCGGGTGGAACGTGGGCGCGAAGAGGAACGCGATGCCGGCATGATCGAGCGCGCGCGCGGCGCCGGCGGGCGACATCTGCACGTGCACGCCGAGCGCCTCGAGCACGTCGGCGCTGCCGCACAGGCTCGAGACCGACCGGTTGCCGTGCTTGGCCACGCGCACTCCGCAGGATGCGACCACGAGGGCCGCCGCCGTGGAGATGTTGAAGGTGCCCGAGCGATCGCCGCCGGTGCCGCAGGTGTCGAACACGGGCCCGGCGGGCGTCGGCAGGGGGACGGCGTGTTCGCGCATCGTCGACGCCAGCCCCACCAGCTCCGCCGGCCGCTCGCCCTTCATGGCCAGGCCGACGAGGAAGCCGGCGATCTGGGCCGGCGCCGCCTCGCCTCGCATGATGAGGTGCATCGCCGCCGACGCCTGGGCCTCGGTCAGATCCTCGTGACGCCGCAGCCGCTCGATGAGCTCGGTGAACATGACTTACAGCTCGAGGAAGTTGCGCAGGAGTCTTCTCCCCTCCTGCGTCAGCACCGACTCCGGATGGAATTGCACCCCGTGAATCGGATAGGTGCGGTGGCGGAGGCCCATCACGATGCCCTCGTCCCGGGTGCGCGCCGTAACGATCAGATCCTCGGGCAGGCCTTTGTCTGTGACGACCAGGGAGTGATAACGCCCGGCTTCGAACCCGGGCGTGAGCCCGGCGAAGACCCCGGCGGCGTCGTGCTCGACGGCGGACGTCTTGCCGTGCACGGGCCTTGGCGCGCGCACAACCTGCCCGCCGAACGCGAGGCCGATGGCCTGGTGTCCGAGGCAGACGCCCAGCAGCGGCAGCGAGGGCCCCAGCGTCCGGATGACGTCGAGCGAGATGCCCGCCGCCTCGGGACGGCCCGGCCCGGGTGAGATGAGGATGCGGTCCGGGCCGATCGCGCGGATCTCCTCCAGCGTTGTCTCGTCGTTGCGCCGCACCACGATCGTCGCGCCCAACTCGCCCAGGTACTGGACGAGGTTGTAGGTGAACGAGTCGTAGTTGTCGATCACGAGCACCATGGCGGCAGGTGCCTACAATCCGGCCTGCGCCAGCTCGAGCGCGCGGATCATCGCGCGAGCCTTGTCGCGGGTCTCTTCGTACTCCGCCGTCGGGTTGGAGTCGGCCACGATGCCCGCCCCGGCCTGCACGCTGGCACGGCCGCCTTCGAGGATCACCGTGCGGATGGCAATGCAGAAGTCGAGATTGCCCGCGAAGTCGAGATACCCGACCGCGCCGGCGTAGAGCCCCCGCCGGGACGGCTCGAGGGCGTTGATGATCTGCATCGCGCGCACTTTCGGTGCCCCCGACACCGTGCCGGCCGGGAAGCACGCCACCAGTGCGTCGAGCCGATCCGACTCATCTGCCAGCGTGCCCTCCACCACCGAGACGAGGTGCATGACGTGCGAGTAGCGCTCCAGCGTCATGAAGGTCGGCACCCGCACCGTGCCGTACTCGCACACGCGCCCCAGGTCGTTGCGCCCGAGGTCCACCAGCATCACGTGCTCGGCCTTTTCCTTCTCGTTACGCTTGAGCTCCTCGGCCAGGCGACGGTCCTCCTCTTCCGACCTGCCGCGCGGGCGCGTCCCGGCGATGGGATGCGTCACCGCGTGCCGCCCCTCCACGCGCACCAGCATCTCCGGCGACGACCCGACAATCGAGCGGCCACCCATACGGATGAAGAACATGTAGGGAGACGGGTTGACGTGCCGGAGCGCCCGGTAGACGGTGAACGCGTCCACGCCGACCTCGGCCTCGAAGCGTTGCGAGAGCACCACCTGGTAGATGTCGCCGGCGGCGATGTGCTCCTTGGCGGAGCGGACCATGCCCTCGAAGGCCTCCTGCGTGACGTTCGACTCGAAGCGGAGCGGCGGGGCGTCCGCCCGCCGCGGGAGTGACAGCGCGCGCTCCAGCTCGCGCTCCAGGAACTCGATCTTCGTGCACGCGAACTGGTAGAGCGCCCTCAGGTCCTCATCCCCCGCAATCCGCGCATTGGCGATGAGCAGGATGCGGTGCTGAACGTGATCGAAGGCCAGCACCGTGTCGAAGAGCATGAACCCCGCCTGATCGGTGTCGGCGGGGCCGGCGCCGGCGGGGGCCACCGCGGTCTCGAACCACGCGGCCGTGTCGTAGCCGAAGTAACCCACGGCGCCGCCCGTGAAACGCGGCAGCCCCGGCACGAACGGCGACTGGAAGCCGTTCATCAGCGAGCGCAGTGTCTCGACGAACGGCTTGTCGGTCGTCGTCAGGGCGCCTGCCTGTTCGATGGTGGCCCGGTTGTCGCGCCCGCGGAGGATGAGGAACGGGTCCTTGCCCAGGAACGAGTACCGTCCCACGTGCTCGCCGCCCTCCACGCTCTCGAGCAGGAAGGCGTAGTCGGAATGCTCGGCCACCTTGAGGAAGGCGGACACGGGCGTCAGCAGGTCGGCCACGATTTCCTTGCAGACCGGCACGAACGTGCCGCGCTTGGCCAGATCGACGAACTCTTCGAACGACGTCAGCTTCATACGTGGTTGATCTCGTGAAGGCGCGCGAGCGCGGCATCGCGCATCGTGCGATCGGGTGGATGAGCGCCGGTCCACCAGGCGCACTGGGCCTGGGCCTGCGCCACCAGCATGTCGAGTCCGCCGAGGGTGCGGCACCCGCGGGCGGCGGCGTCCTCCATCAGCCGCGTGCGCGGAGGGTTGTAGACGAGGTCGTACACGAGGCCACCCTCGAGCGCGGCGGCCGGCAGCGGCGACTCGTCTATGCGCGGATATGTGCCGACGGGGGTGGCGTTGACGAGGATGTCCCACGAGCCCGGCGCCGGAGGCCAGTGCACGACGCGCGCCCCGGCAAGCCGGGCCACCGCCTCGGCCTGCTCCGCTCGCCGTGCGCAGAGCGTCACGCGGGCGCCCGCCGCCCCCAGGGCCACGGCGACAGCCCGCGCCGCGCCGCCGGCGCCCAGGACCGTCACACGCGCCCCCGTAACGCCCCCCTGCCGGGTGAGAGGAGCCATGAACCCCGCGGCGTCGGTGTTGAGGCCCTCCCACCGGCCTTCACGCCGGCGCAGCGTGTTGACGGCCTGCGAGCGCCGGCTCTCGTCGTCCTCGCACGTGGCGTGGTTGAACGCGTCCACCTTGAACGGCGCCGTGACGCTCGCGCCCCGCAGGTCCATGACTTCGGCAAACGTGACGAAATCCGGGTAGCTCTCGGCGGCCAGCGGCAGGTAGACGGCGTCGAGCCCGAGCGCGCGGAACGCGGCGTTGTGCATGGCCGGCGACACGGAGTGCGAGACGGGCCTGCCCAGCACGCCGTACAGCGCCGTGTCGGCCCCGACCCTGGAGAAGCCGAACTCACCCTCCATCCGGCGGGCGCTCAGCTGGCCCGGCGCTACAGCGCCATCCTCGGCCGCGTAGGTCCAGCACGATCCAAACCGCGCCGCCAGCAGGCGCGTGGCGAGGCCCGCCTCTCCCATGGCGATGACGGAGGTGGGAGCGCCGCGCCGCTTCGCGACCGCGAGCAGCGGCAGGCAGTCCGAGAGCCGCCGCGCCATCACAGCCACCTTGACGGTGCCGGCGCCGGTGGCGCTCATGGCCTCCACGCGCGCGTCGAGATCCCCCGGCACGCCCTCGAAGTCGTGCATCGAGACCACCAGCCGGTCGCGGTGGGCGCCCCCGGCAAAGGACGGCGTGAGAGCCTTCGCCTCCACGTCCACGAAGTCCGCGCCTGCTTCGACCGCACGCTCGAGGATGCCCAGGCGCTCTTCTTCGCTGCCCTGGAATGCCCCGCCTTCCCAGGTGGGCCGGCACGTGACGACGACCGGGCCGCGTCGGCCGGCAAGGGCGCCGTGCACGTCGGGCCGGTCCACCGTGTCGAGACGCAGCTCCACCAGGTCGGCGCCGGCAAGTGCATCGCGCCGTGCCAGGAGGTCGGCCATCGTCCGGGCCGCCACGGTCACGCACAGTCTGGTGTGGGCCATAAAAGCAAAAACGCCTCTTCAACCGGGGCTGAAGAGGCGCTTGATCGAGCGTTTGGAGTCGGTGTGGCGTTACGCGAGCCCAGGCTGCCTCTTCTGTTGAGAAGGCCAATACCACCACGCCCCAAACACACCCGTCGCCTGCAGGCCGTGCTGGACGGTCATGTGCGGCGACACGGGGGCGACGACTCGAGAGCGCATACGAGCGTCCAAACGGTAACACATCGTCGTAGTATTGGACAAGGACACCCGTTTCACCCTGGTACCCATGATCACTCCCCGCTCGTCGGCAGTTGTCGCCCTTGCAGTCGCGGTCGCCCTCGTCCTTGGGGGTGCCCCGGGCGCGCAAACCCGCCTGATGCCCATTGAAGAAGTTCGCCCGGGCATGGTGGGCACGGGCCGGACCGTTTTCTCGGGCTCGAAGCTCGAGGACTTCCAGGTTCACATCCTGGGGGTGCTGCGGAATGTCATCGCCCCGAACCGGGACCTCATTCTGGCGCGCCTCGAAGGCGGTCCCCTGGCAAAGACGGGCGTCATCGCGGGGATGAGCGGCAGCCCGGTTTACGTGGATGGCCGTCTCATTGGCGCCGTGTCGTATGCACTGGGACAGTTCGCCACGGAACCCATTGCCGGCATCACCCCGATTGCCGAGATGACCGATGCCACCACGATGGGGGCGCCCGGGCCGGCCACGCGCCCCGTGGCGCTGTCGTGGCCACCAAAGCCGGAAGAGCTGTTCGAGGTATGGGCGCGGGACCTGGGGCGTTCGCGGCCCTTCGCCAATCTCGGGGCAGCCCCCGTGGCAGGGCTGTCGATGACGCCCGGGGCGATGCTCCGGCCCATCGCGGTTCCCCTGATGGCCAGCGGCCTCGAGCCGGGCGTGCTCGAGCCGCTCGCGGGCGCATTCAGCGCCGGCGGATTCCTGCCGGTTGCGGGCCAGGCGCCGCCCACCGCCAGTCCCGCCGCCGAGACGGCACGGACCACGCTCGCGCCCGGCGATGCCGTCGGGGTGTCGCTGCTGTCGGGCGATTTCGAGCTGGGTGCCACCGGCACGGTGACGCACGTGGAGGGGGACCGCGTCTACGCGTTCGGCCACCCGCTCTACAACCTCGGCCCGACCGAGTTCCCCATGACCACGGCCGACGTGCACGTCGTGCTGCCAAGCCTGATGCAGTCGAGCAAGCTGGCCAGCTTCGGGCGCGTCATCGGCACGCTGCAGCAGGACCGCGCCACCGCCATCGCGGGCCGGCTCGGTTCCGGCCCCGCGCTCATTCCCATGACCGTGGCGCTCAACTCCGATCGCCTGGGCGCCCGCACCTTCAACTTCGGCGTGGTTCGCGACACCACCTTCACGCCGCTGCTGGCCTATCTGGCCGTGGCCAACGTACTCACCGCGTACGAGCGGGCTACCGGCCCGGCCTCGTTCACCATCCGCGGGACGGCCAGCATCCGGTCGCACGGCGAGCTGGACTTCGAGGACATCTTCACCGGGGATCAGCCCGTCGGCACGGCCGCAGCTTACATTGCGGGCCCGCTCACGCAGCTTCTCAGGAATACGTCCGAGCCCATCGACGTGGAGCGCATTGCGCTCACCATCGACGCCTCGGAGGAGGCGCGCACGGCGCGCATCGAGCGCGTGTGGCTGGACACCACGCGGCCGCGCGCGGGCGGCACGGCCAGCCTCTCCGTCGCGCTGCGCGGGCCGAAGGGCGAGGAGATCCTGAAGCAGGTGCCCATTGCCTTCCCCGCCAACACGACGGGCTCGGTCCAGCTCCTCGTCGCGGACGGCGCCCGTGCGGCCGCAGAGGACCGGCGCGACGTGCGCGGTGCGGAATTGCAGCGCCCGTCGCAGATCATCCGCACGTTCAACCGCTCCCGCCGCAGCAATCGGCTCTACGTGAGGCTCTCCACCTCCGAGCCCGGCGCCGTCGTCAGCGGCGAGCCGATGAGCGGGCTGCCGCCATCGGTGCTGGGCGTCCTGGAATCGGATCGCAGCACGGGCAGCGTCTCGACGATGCGGTCGGCGCTGCGCGGTGAATGGGAAGTGCCGCTCGACCTGGCCGTCACCGGCTCGCGGCAGCTGTCGCTCTCTCTCGACCAACCCGAATGACTCGCACTCACGCGCTCCGCGGGCTGGCCGTCGGCCTCGCCCTCCTCCTTTGTACGCCCGTGATCTTCGCTACGCCCGGCATCTGGCAGGCGGCGACGCAGGCCGACTTCCTCCGTGGGGACGTGGACCAGCTCTCCATCGACGAGCACGGGCGCCTCGCCCTGGGGCCCGAGGTGCGGCGCGTGTTCGACGGAGCGGTGTCGGTCGTGTGGGCCATGGCGGCGCAGCCGGATGGCACCACGTTCCTCGGCACGGGCAACGATGGCAAGGTGTTCAAGGTGACCGCCGGCGGCACCGGCACGCTGTTCTACGACAGCCCCGAGCTGGAAGTCCACGCCCTGGCGCCCGCGCCGGGCGGCGGCCTCTACGTCGGGACCTCGCCTGATGGCCGCATCTACCGGGTGGATGCGACGGGCGACGCCACGCCTCTCTTCGATCCCGACGACAAGTACATCTGGGCGCTCGCCACCGACGCGAAGGGCGTGGTCTACGCCGCTACCGGCGACAAGGGCAACGTCTACCGCATCACGCCCGACGGGAAAGGTGAGCTGTTCTTCGCCACCAAGGCCACGCACGCGATGACGCTGCGGTTCGAAGCGTCGGGACACCTGCTGGTTGGCACGGGCGGCCCGGGTCGCGTGTTCCGCGTGGACACCACGGGCAAGGGATTCCTCGCCCTCGATACCCCGTATCAGGAAGTGCGGGCCATCAAGGTGGACGGCGAGGGGGTGATCTATGCGGCGGCGCAGAATGGCCGGCCGTCAGGCGGCGGGTCGGAAGCCGCGGACACACCCACGCCGCCGGCGCCCCAGCCCGTGCCCAGCGTGTCCACCGACATCGTGTCGTTTGCCATCATCGACGTACCCGTGACACCCCAGGCCGGGCAGGCCTCGCCCGCCCGCGAGTCGGGCGGCCAGCCATCCGGTGCCGTCTACCGCATCCAGGCCGACGGCCTGTGGGACGTATTGTGGGAGGCGAAGGACGACTCGCCGTACGATCTGAGCGTCGAGCCCGACGGCGCACTGCTCGTCGCGACCGGCAGCAAGGGCAAGATCTTCCGCCTCACGGGGGATCCCATCACCCCTGTGCTCCTGGCGCGCGTGCCCGCGCAGCAGGCCACCATGCTCCATCGCGCCGGAGACCGCACGCTGCTGACCACGGCGAACCCCGGGCTCCTCGTGGCGATGTCGAACACGCGTGCCACGCGAGGCACCTACGAGTCCGAGGTGAAGGACGCCCGCATGGTGGCTTCGTGGGGCGCCCTCTCGTGGAGGGCGACCACGCCCGCGGGGACGAAGGTCGAGCTGTTCACGCGCTCGGGAAACACGCGCACGCCGGACGAGGCGTGGAGCGATTGGTCGGGACCGTATCAGGTTGCCGAGGGCTCATCGATCACGAGCCCGAAGGCGCGGTATCTGCAGTGGCGCGTCGTGCTCACGGGTGGCGCCGCCACGCCGCTGCTCACCTCGGTGTCGGCAGCCTACCTGCAGCGCAACGTGCGCCCGAAGGTCGAATCGATCACGGTGCACCCGCCCGGCGTGGCGTTCCAGAAGCCCTTCTCAACCGGAGAGGCTGAAATCGCCGGCTTCGAGGAGGAGCCGCTCGAGCGACGGCTCTCGAACCAGGGTGCGGCGCCGTCGGGGCAGGCGGGGGGCCCCGCACTCGGCCGGCGCATCTACCAGCGCGGGCTGCAGACGCTGGCCTGGAAGGCCGCGGACGAGAACGGCGACGATCTCACCTACGACGTGCTCTACCGCCGCGAAGGCGAAACGACCTGGCGGCCCCTCAAGGCCGGCCTTACCGAGACGCTGACCGTGTGGGACACGACCTCGGCACCGAACGGCAGCTATGTCGTCAAGGTCGTGGCATCCGACGCCCGTTCCAACCCCGCGGAGCTCGCGCTCAAGGGCGAGCTCGAAAGCGCCAGCTTCGAGATCGACAATACGCCGCCGAGCATCGTGTTCGGCGCCGTCACCCGCGCCGAGGACCGTTTCGTGGTGCCCGTCGAGGTGAGGGACCAGGACTCGGTCCTGACACGCGTCGAGTACTCGCTGGACGCCCAGAGCTGGAAGACGGCGTTCCCGCGCGACGGCATCCTCGACTCGCGACGCGAAGCCTTCGATCTCCGGCTCGAGGCCGCGGCCGCGGGACAGACGCTGGTCCTGAGAGCCAGCGACGCCCTCCACAACGTCAGCTCCGGGCAGGTGCTCGTGAGGGTGTCCGGGCGCTAGATGGCGGACATGTCGTCCGTGGTGGGACGGGCCACCACGGGTGCGGGTGTCACGGTCTTGGGTGGAACCGGCCCCTCGACAGGGCCAACCGAGTCCACGCGCCGCCGGATGAGCACCACGTCGTCGCTGGAGCTTCCCTTGACCGTGGTGCTGGCAAGCACCCAGACCATGCTGACGGCGACGGGCGCACCGCCCGCCTGGGCCGGCTCGAACTCCATCCGCGCGGCCGCATCCAGCATGGCCAGCAGGACATCGGGCCTGACCTTCACGTCGAGCGCGTAGTTCGACCTGAGGAGCTCGAGATTCTGGACACGCCCCTCGCGCGTGACCACCGCCGAGAGCGCCAGCACGGCGTCGTCGGCCGGCAAGGGCGCGAAGGTTTCGGCGTCGGTCCGCGATCGGGGGGCCAGCATGCGGCTGTCGAGCCGGACGGGATTCTCGTTCGAGCCGGGATTGGCGAGGAACGTGATGAGGCCGGCCAGCGAGTCGGGGCGCTCCTGGCTGGCGGCGTGCAGCACGCTGACCGATCCGGCGAGGCACACCAGCGTCGCGGCCGTGGCGCCGAGCGCCGCCCACACGAGGTGCATGTCCTGGAACAGCGCGCGGACCTCGGCGCGCCACGAGAACTGCGCCTCGACGCGCACGCGCTCGACCACGCGTCGCGACAGCCGATCGGCCTCCGGGGCCGTGCGATCCGGGAGCGCCAGGGCCATGTCGCGGAGCGAGGCGCGGACCTCTTCGAGTTCGGTGGCCACCAGCGCGCACGTGACGCAGTCCCTCAAGTGACCCTGGATGGCCACGCGCTCCTCGAGCGTCAACTCGTCATCGTGAAACTCCTCGAGGCGGTCCTGCACCGCCTCGCAGGAGACGGCGTGCATCATGTCCGGCTCTCCCTCAGCTGGTGCCGGAGCACCTGCCGCGCCCGCGTAAGGCGCGACTTCACCGTGCCGACGGCGACACCCAGCGAGAATGCAATCTCGTCGTAACTGAGCCCGTCGATTTCCCGCAGCACGACCACCGTGCGCTGGTCGAAGGGCAGCGCGTTCAGAGCTGACCAGAGTTTCGAAGCCAGTTCCTTGCGCGCAAACGCGCGATCGGGGGAGCTGCCGTCACCGGGCTGCCGGAGGTCGCCGTGCTCGGCCACGTGCTGGTCGAGCGACACCTGGTCCGCCCGCCGGCGCCGCCGCCAGAACCGCTGGCGGTTGCGCGCCTGGTTGACGACGATGCGGTAGATCCAGGTTTTTAGAGCGGATTGCCCACGGAACGAGTGCAGGGTGCGGAACACCCTGAGGAAGACCTCCTGGGAGAGGTCCAGGGCCTCGTCGCGATCGCCCAGCAGGTGCAGGGCGAGCGTGTAGACCATGCGTTCGTGGCCGGCCACGAGCTCGGCGCACGCCACTTCTTCGCCGGCGGCACAGCGCTGGATGAGCGCCGCTTCCCCGCTGGCTACCTCAGACCATCCGAGTGCGCCTGCTTCTTTCACGAGTACCTCGGCGACAAGTCGTGGACTCATGGTCAGTGTAAAACAATTAGAACCCGTCCGGGGCCGAAAGTTCCGGGCGGCGCAGGGTTTGCTACCATCCTCGGTGAGATGCGCCGGACGCTGCTTGCGCTGGCCCTGGTGGCTGCGGCCGGAGTGGTCGGGGCGCTGGCCTACTCGTCGTTCACGACCGAGCGCGAGTTCGTCCGCCTGGTGGCCGCGGGCGACGAGGCCGCCGCCGACGGACGGCCCTTCGAGGCGCTGGAGGCCTACAGCGGAGCCCTGGCGCTCGTGCCCGACGCCATGGTCCCCTACCTCAAACGGGGCCGCGTCTATCAGCAGCGGGGAGAAGCCGAGGCAGCGCTGCGCGACCTGCGCCGTGCGGCCGAGCTGGACCCGTCGGCCACCCGTCCGCTGGAATGGCTGGGCGATATCAGCCTGCAACTCGGCCGCCACGACCGCGCCGCCGACTACTTCCGGCGCGTCATCGCGATCGACGATCGTAGCCCCCGCGTGCTGTACAAGCTCGCCGTGGCACAGTACCGCGCTGGCTGGCCCGGGGAGGCCGCCGGCTCGCTGGAGGCGGCACTCTCGCTCGATGGCTCACTGCACGACGCGCGGTTCCTGCTCGGCTTGTGCCAGCGCGATCTGGGCCAGCTGGCCGCCGCGCGCCGAACACTCGAAGCGGTCGTCAAGCAGGCGCCCGCCGCACCAGGGCCGCGCGAAGCCCTGGCCGAGGTCTACTCGGCACTCGGGGAGCGCCAGCGGACCATCGACCAGCTCGAGGCCCTGAGCACACTGGATCCAGATCGCCCCGAGCGCCTCGTGGCCTTGGGGCTCGCGCAGGCCGGCGCCGGCAGGGACAACCAGGCCGTCCTGGTGCTCGGGCGCGCCGTGGAACGGTTTCCCGAGGGGCCGTTGGCCTACGAGGCGCTCGGGCATGTCTGGCTCGAGATGGCCGAGCGGCG
Source organism: Acidobacteriota bacterium (assembly GCA_020851565.1). Lineage (GTDB taxonomy): Bacteria > Acidobacteriota > Vicinamibacteria > Vicinamibacterales > UBA2999 > VFZN01. The sequence continues at coordinate 40,599 of JADZCN010000034.1, forward strand.
AGCCGACCGCGTGGCCTTGATGAAGGCCATCGAGGCCTTGACGCACGCCGCCACCTACTCGAGCAGCAGCAGCGCGGCCCTGAACGACCTCGGGCGCGCGTGGATCCTCGCCGGTGACCTGGCGGCCGCCGAACGGGTCCTGCGCCAGGCCGTGGACCGGTTGCCCGTCGCGCCGGACACATTCCGGCGCCTTGCGCAGGTGAACGAGCGTCAAGGACGCCTGCTGGAGGCGCGCGACGCGCTGCTCCGGTATGTCGCGCTCGTGGGCGACCGGGGGCCTCTCGCGTCCGTGGCCACCGATATCGCCGCCTTGTCCGTCCGTGTCGGCGAGCCGCTGACGGCCGTCCGGTGGCTCGAGCGTGCCCTGGACGAGGACGAGCCGACACCGCGCCGCCTGTCGCTGCTGGCCGAGGCGGCCCTTGCGGGCGGCGACCTCCCCCGCGCACGCACGGCGGTGGACGAAGGGCTGCAGCTCGCGCCAGCCGACCGCGCACTGCTGGCGCTCCGCCGTCGCGTCGCCCCCGCCCCCGGGCGACCCTGAACGAGGCTACGCGCGGGCCTGGTGCTCGCGCACCTCGCCCGCCAGCCCGAGGCGCACCAGCAGCTTCGCCAGGCCCTGCCTCGACACGCCCAGCTCGCGCGCCGCCGCGCAGTGCCGTCCCCCGGCGCGGGCCAATGCCGCCCTGACATACCGGGACTCGAAGTCCCGGCGCGCATCGGCCAGCGAGCGCCGGTCCGCCAGTGCGGCGGTGCGGGCCACGTGGGCGGGCAGCTGGCTCGCCGGCAGCACGCCCCGCGGCGGGCTGGTCACGATGACCGACGCCAGGACGTTCTGCAGCTCGCGCACGTTCCCCGGCCAGTCGTAACGGCCGAGCGCGGCCATCGCGGCCGCCGAGAGGACGGCGCGGCTCCCGGTCTTCTCGCACAGGGAGGCCCATACGTGGCGTACGAGGGCCGGGATGTCCTCGAGCCGCTCGCGCAGCGGCGGAATGGTGAGGCGCACCACGTCCAGCCGGTAGCGCAGGTCCCTGCGGAAACGCCCGGCCTCGATCTCGGCGGCGAGCGGCTTGTTGGTGGCCGCGACGATGCGCACGTCGATGCGCCGCACGTGTGCCTCGCCGATGCGGCGAACCTCGTGCTCCTGCAGCACGCGAAGCAGCTTCGCCTGGATGCGCGACGACAACTCGGACACCTCGTCCAGGAACAGCGTTCCGCCGTTGGCTTCCTCGAACAGGCCGGCGCGCTCGGCCACCGCGCCGGTGAACGCGCCCTTCGCGTGTCCGAAGAGCTCCGCCTCGGCCAGCTCTTCGGACAAGGCGGCACAGTTGAGCGCCGAGAAGCGCCGGTCGCGCCGGGGGCTGGCGCGATGGACCGCGCGCGCGACCAGTTCCTTCCCCGAGCCGCTCTCTCCTTCGATGAGCACCGGAAACGGCGAGCGGGCGGCGCGCAGCAACGCGGCGCGGATGTCCCGCATGGCGTCGCTCTCCCCCACCAGGCCCGGGATGTCCGGCGAGGCGGCCGCGGCCTGCCCGCGCTCGTGGACGGCGTGCACCATGGGCGCCGATGCCGTCGCGGCCATCTTCATCAGCGCATGAGCGTCGGCCGCGAGGACAGGCAGCCCGGTGGACCAGCGGCACCAGAGCGCGCCGATCATGAGCCCGCCGTAGCGCACGGGCCAGGCGCCGTCGCCATCCGGCGCCGATTCGTCCGGCAGCGTGGTGTGGCCGCTGGCCAGCGTGCGCCCGGCCGCGCGCATGTCGCTCTCCGCCGCCCCCAGGCGGCAGAGTACGTGGTGCCGTCCGGCCTCCTCCACGACGAACGCAAGGCCGCTGGCCCCGAGCCGCTCGCGCAGCAGGATCAGCAGCCGGCCGAGAGCCGTCGCCTCGTCCTCGACCACCTGGCAGACCTCGAGCACGCGCAGGAGGTCGTCGGTGAGCCCTCGGTCGCCGTGGCGTGGCTCTTCCGCCACTCGCAGTCGATCCTGCACCGTGCGCACGCAGGCCGAGGCCTCGGCTGACAAGTGCGGCAGCGATACCACGCCGGGCGCCAGAGCCGCACGGGCCTCGAGGGTCCGCCCCTCGCGGATGAGCGCATGCGCCAGCGCCGCGCGCGCCCGCGCCTCGGTGTCGGCGGTGGGCGCCAGGATGACGGCCCACCGTGCCGCCGCCGCGACCGAGGGCCCGTTTCCGCCGGCCTCGGCCTTCTGCCAGGCCTGTTCGGCCAGGGCCTCGGGGGTGCCGCGATCCTCGGGACCCACGCCGGGCCCCTCATGCACCACCGATGCGAGGCGCACCAGCCGCGTCGGGCGCTGCAGAACGCTGGTCGCGCCGCGGATCACCAGGTGTGGGCGCGCATCGCGCGAGGCCAGCCGGAGCAGCGCCAGTGTTGCAGGCGCCGACAGGCAGCCATCGCAGGTGAGCACGACGAGCGCGCGGTCGGCCAGCCATCGGGGCCACTGCCACCGTGCGGCGCGCAGCAGCTCGCCAAGCACGTCCGCGGCAATGGGGACGAAGCCGGCGTCTCTCGCCGCGCGCGCGATGTCGTGGGCCGCGCGGCGCCACTGATGGCCGTCGGCCGCCGTCACGTCTACCGCGCGCGGCTGGCCGTCCTGCGCGTCGGCGAGCGCCGCGAGCACGCCGTCGATGGGCAGTGGATCGGCCACCGGCCCATCGCCCCAGCGTTCCCACGCTTCGACAAACGTGCGGGACGAGCGTGGGGCGGCATCGATGAGGCACGACGAGCCCCGACGGGTGAAGAGCGCAGTCGCCGAGGGCGTTGGCCGCACCCGGATGCGGACCGTCTGGCCCGTCGCGAGATCCAGCCCGGTTCCGCCGGCTTGGAGGAAGCGATCGATCAGCAGCATGCCGCTGGCGACTGCAACGTCGTCGCCGATCGGCGCGGCGTGCGCGGTCAACGAGTTACGGGCAGGGAGCGGCAGGAGGCTGGCAGAAACTTCGGATAAGATCGCGTGGCGATGCTGCGATTTCTGACTGCTGGCGAATCACACGGCCAGGGTCTGGTCGTCATCCTCGAAGGCCTGCCGGCGGGCCTGGCCGTGGATTTCGATGCGATCACCCACGACCTGCGGCAGCGGCAGGCCGGCTATGGCCGGGGGCGGCGCATGGCCATCGAGTCGGATCGTGCGGAAGTCCTCTCCGGCGTGCGCCGCGGCCGAACGACCGGCGCGCCGGTGTCGATGCTCGTTCGCAACCGCGACTGGGAGAACTGGCAGGCCACGATGCACGTCGAGGCCGAGATGCCGCCGGGGGCGCCAGGCGCCCGGCGCGCGCCCGTCGTGCGGCCGCGCCCGGGGCACGCGGACCTCGCCGGCGCCCTCAAGTACGAGCACGACGACATCCGAGACGTGCTCGAGCGCGCCAGTGCGCGCGAGACCGCCGCGCGCGTGGCCGCCGGCGCTATCGCCCGGCAACTCCTCAGGGCCATCGGCGTGGAGATCGCCAGCCACGTGATCAGCATCGGCGGGGCGAGCCTGCCGGCGGGCACCGCGGTGTCCTTCGAGCAGATTCGCGCGATCGCGCCCGACTCGCAGCTCCGCTGCGTGGATGCCGCCGCCGAGGCCGAGATGATCGCGGTGATCGATCGTGCGCGCGAGGCGGGCGACACGGTCGGGGGCGCCTTCGAGGTCGTCGCACACCGGGTCCCGGTCGGGCTGGGCAGCTACGTGCACTGGGATCGCAAGCTCGACGGGCGCCTGGCGCACGCGGTGATGTCCATTCACGCGGTCAAGGCCGTGGCCATCGGCGACGGCGTCGAGGGCGCGCGGCGTCCCGGGTCCGACGTGCACGACGAGATCGTCGTCGTGGAGACCGCCGACGGCGGGCGGCGCCTGGCGCGCCCCACCAATCGCGCCGGCGGGCTCGAGGGCGGTGTCACCAACGGCGAAGACGTGCGGGTGACCGGGTTCATGAAGCCCATTGCCACGCTGATGAAACCCCTGCGCTCCGTGGACCTCACGACCATCGAGGACGCGCCGGCCGCCATCGAGCGCAGCGACGTGTGCGCCGTGCCCGCCGCGGCGGTGGTCGGCGAAGCGATGGTGGCGCTCGTGCTGGCCGAGGCCGTGCTCGAGCGATTCGGCGGCGACACCCTGCGGCAGATCCAGCTGCGCGTGCAGGCGGCCGAGGCCCAGATTCAGGGCCGGGCCCGGCGCCGGGGCAGGAACCTCCGTGCCGAAGTCTGATCCCTGCCGATGATCCGCCCCATCCTCAGACTTGGAGACACCCTTCTCCAGTCGCCGGCCGAGCCAGTCGGGACGATCACGCCGGATATCGAGCGCTTGATCGACGACATGGTCGAGACGATGTACGCCGCGCCCGGCATCGGGCTCGCGGCCCCGCAAATCGGCGTGTCGAAGCGCATCTTCGTCATCGACCTGTCGGTCGGCCGCGACCTGAAGGCGCTCATCACGATGATCAACCCCGAGTGGGTGGAGCGGGAAGGAATGCAGCTGGAAGAGGAAGGCTGCCTGTCGCTGCCGGGCTTCAACGCCACCGTGCCCCGCCCGGCTCGCGCGGTGGTCCGCGGCCTGGATCGACACGGCGAGGAGCACACCGTCGAGGGCACCGGCTTGCTCGCCCGCGCCCTCCAGCACGAGATGGATCACCTCGACGGCCGGTTGTTCGTGGATCGCCTGCGGGGCATCAAGCGCGACCTCATCGTGCGCAAGGTCCGCAAGCTCGCGCGCGCGGGCAAGTGGTGAGGGCGCGCGTGCGCATCGCCTTCTTCGGCACGCCGGCGTTTGCCGTTCCCACGCTGGAGGCCCTGCTCCATTCCTCGCACGAGGTGGTCCTGGTCGTCACCCAGCCCGACCGGCCGCGCGGACGAGGCAACCGCGTGTCGCCGGGCCCGGTGAAGCTGGTGGCGCTCGGGCACGGCCTTCCGGTGCGCCAGCCCGAGAAGCTCACCCGCGATCCGTGGGAAGCCGAGTTGTCGCGCTTCGACATCGACCTCGGCGTCGTGGCGGCGTACGGCCAGATCCTGCCCGACTGGCTCCTCGCGCTGCCGCGCGGCGGCCTCGTCAACGTCCACGCCTCGCTGCTGCCGCGCTACCGCGGTGCATCGCCGATCCACCGGGCGGTCATGAACGGCGACGCGGAAACGGGAGTGACGATCATGCGCGTGGTCAAGGCGCTCGATGCCGGGCCGATGCTCGCCCGGGTCCGCGTGCCGATTGGCCCGGACGATCGCACCGACGAAGTTGAGTGGCATCTTGCCCGGGCCGGCGCCCGGCTGCTCGTCGAAACCGTGGACCGCATGGGCGCGGGGCCGGTGGCCGAAGAAGCGCAGAACGATGCGGACGCGACGTATGCACCTCGCCTGAAGAAGGAGGAGGGACTGATCGACTGGGCCCGATCCGCGCGGGCCATTCACAATCAGGTCCGCGCCCTGCATCCGTGGCCCCATGCCTACACCTTCGGGCCAGGCGGTCGCCTGATTCTGCATCGCTCCCGCGTCGGCATCGGGACCAACGCCGCCGCCTCCGGCACGATCGTCACGGCCAGCGCCGCCGACGGACTGCAGGTCGCGACCGGCGACGGCGTGCTCGACGTCATCGAGCTGCAGGCCGAGGGTGGCAAGGTGCTCCCGGCTCGCACCTTCCTCGCAGGGCACGCGCTCCACCCCGGCGACCGGCTGGGAAACCGATGATCGCCCCTGCCCGCCGGGCGGCGTTCGGCGCCCTGCTGGCCCACGAGGTGAAGGGCACGGACCTGCCGGCCGCCATCGCGACCGCGCGTCACGTCCTGCACGATGCCCGCGATCAAACGCTGCTCACCGAGCTCGTCATCGGCACGGTGCGCATGCGGCTCGCGCTCGACCATCAGCTCGGCCTGAGGACGTCTCGACCGCTGGCTGGCCTGGACGACGAGGTGCGGACATCGCTCAGGATGGGCGCCTTCCAGTTGATGTACCTGGACCGCCTCCCCCCTTCCGCGGTCGTGGACGACGCGGTGTCGTTGACGCGGCGCGCGGGCAAGAGCAGCGCGGCCGGGATGGTGAACGCGGTGCTCCGAGCGCTCGCGCGTGAGCGCGCCGCCCTCACCTGGCCGGAGACGCCCGAGGCGCACGCCCTCGCCATTCGTCACTCGCACCCGGAGTGGCTGGTCTCGCGGTGGCTCCAGCGCTATGGACCTGAGCCGACCCGCGCCTGGCTTGCGTTCAACAACGAGTCGCCGCGCCTGTGCCTCGCGGCGAACCGCCTGAAGGCCACGCGTGACGAGCTGGCGGCCAGGCTCGCGGTCGAAGGCGTCGACACCGTGCCGACGTCCCGTGCCCCGAACGGGCTCACCGTGGTGCGCGGCGCGGCGCTCGGCACGGCCGCGTTCAGCGAGGGATGGTTCGTGGTCCAGGACGAGGCATCGCAGCTGGTGGCGGAGTTGGGGGAACTCGGGCCCGGCCAGCGCGTGCTGGACCTGTGCGCCGCGCCGGGTGGAAAGACAGTGGCCTTGTCGGCACGTGTCGGACAGACGGGGCGTGTGGTGGCCTGCGACGTGCGCCCCCGCCGGGTCCGCCTGCTGAAGGCGACCCTGGCGCGCACCGGGCTGGGCGGGATCCCCGTCGTTCAGATCCCGGCCGGCGAAAGCCTTCCGTTCGTCGCGGGGGCGTTCGACTTCGTGTTCATCGACGCGCCGTGCTCCGGGCTGGGCACGCTCCGGCGCGATCCCGACATCCGGTGGCGCCGACAGGAGGCAGACCTGGTGCGCCTGGCAGCCGGTCAGCTGATGCTCCTGCACCGCGCGGCGCCGCTGGTGCGGCGCGGCGGCACGCTGCTCTACGCGACCTGCTCGAGCGAGCCGGACGAGAACGAGGCGGTCGTCTCGGCGTTTCTGGCCGACGCCTCGGACTTCGTCCTCCGGCGCGAGCACCGCACGACGCCACCCGACGACGGCCTCGAGGCGTTCTACGGGGCCGTGATCGCCCGCAAGCTGTAGTACCATGGCATGTTACCGATGCCCATATCGGCGAGAGTATGGACGGCAGGAAAGATCCTGCTGCTCGTGGGCGCCCTGTCGGCCACCTTCGTCGCCTTCGCGATGATGGCCGCGCGTGTCGCGGTTCGCGCCCGGGATGTGGCGGTGCCCAACCTCGTCGGTCGCGAGCTCAACGAGGCCACCGCCGTGGCCGCCAACCTCGACCTGCAGCTCACCGTGGACGAGACCCGTCGGCCGGACCTGAAGGTGCCAGCGGGTTTCGTGCTGGGCCAGGAACCGCCTGCCGGGTCGTTCTCCCGGCGCCAGCGGTCCGTGCGCGTCTGGCTGAGCGCCGGGCCGCGGATTGCGCGCGCGCCCGCCCTGGTCGGCGAGTCGCAGCGCGCCGCTGAGATCCGCATCGTCCAGGAAGGCCTGCAGCCGGGAGCCGTGGCCGAGATCCGGTCCGCCCTCTACCCTCCCGACGTGGTCGTCGCGCAGGATCCTCAACCCGGCGTGGAGACCGCTGAAGTGCGACTCCTGGTCAATCGCGGTGAGGATCGCGCGTCGTACGTGATGCCCGATCTCATCGGGGTGAACGGCGAGCGCGCGGCCGACATCCTGCGTGGGCACGGGTTTCGCGTGTCCATCACGGCCCAGTCCGCGGCCACGGGCCTGCCTCCGGGTGTCGTCACCCGGCAGGCGCCCGCCGGCGGCTACCAGGTGCACCCCGGTGATGCGATTGCCCTCGAGGTGAGCCGGTGAGTGTCCAACTCGCCCCCTCCATCCTGTCGGCCGACTTCGGTCACCTGGCACGCGACATCGCAGCCGCAGAGGCAGGCGGCGCGGACCTCATCCACGTCGACGTGATGGATGGCCACTTCGTGCCGAACATCACGATCGGGCCGCCGGTCGTGCGCGCGGTGAAGCGCGCCACCTCCCTGCCGCTCGACGTGCACCTGATGATCAGCGATCCGGATCGCTACCTCGAGGCTTTCGTCGACGCCGGGGCGTCGATGCTGTCGGTGCACGTGGAGGTGCTGCCGCACCTGCACCGCACGATTGGCGCCATCAGGACACTGGGCGCGAAGGCGGGGGTCGTGCTGAACCCGTCCACGCCCGTGGCCACGATCGAGGAGGTGGCGGCGGACGTGGATTTCGTCCTGGTGATGTCGGTGAACCCGGGCTTCGGCGGGCAGCGTTTCATCCCGGCCAGCCTGGACAAGATTCGGCGCGTGCGGGCACTGCTGGATCGCGTCGGCAACCCCGCGCCGGTCGAAGTGGATGGCGGCGTGGATCTCCAGACCATCGCTGCCGTGGTGAAGGCCGGCGCCAGCATCCTCGTTGCCGGGCAGGCGGTGTTCGGCGGAGGCGATCCCACCGGCGCCGTGCGGGCGCTTCGCGAGGCCGCAGGCCGGTGACGAGCGCCGGCCCCGCACCTCAGCCGCGCGTGTCGCGCCCCGTCGTGCGCGTCCGCTACGCCGAGACGGACCAGATGGGCGTGGTCTACTACGCGAACTATCTCGTGTGGTTCGAGGTCGGTCGCACCGAGTGGCTGCGCGAGACCGGCTGGACCTACCGCGCGATGGAGGACGAGGGCCTGGCCCTGCCGGTCATCGAAGCACGCTGCGAGTACAAGGCCGGCGCGCGCTACGACGACGAGCTGGAGATTCGGACCACGGGGCGGCTGGTATCGCCCGTGCGCCTGGCGTTCGACTACGAAGTCGTACGGCGGGCCGACGGCACGCTGGTGGCCACGGGCCAGACCACGCACGCGACGCTCAATCGGGCCGGGCGCCCGGTGCGGCTCCCGGCGCGAGTGAAGGAGTTACTGGCGTGAAGGCATTGGTGACGGGTGGAGCGGGCTTCATCGGGTCGCACCTGAGCGAGCGGCTGCTCGATCAGGGCGCCGAGGTGACGGCGATCGATTGCTTCACCGACTACTATCCGCGGCCGCTCAAGGAAGCCAACATCGCCGGCCTGCGCGGGCGGCCGGGCTACCGCCTGGTGGAGGCGTCGATTGCCGACGCCGACCTGCCGGCGCTGCTCGAGGGCGTGACACACGTCTTCCACCTGGCGGCGCAGGCGGGCGTGCGGAAGAGCTGGGGACGCGAGTTCCAGATCTACACCTCGCTCAACGTCGACGCGACGCAGATCCTGCTCGAAGCCTGTGTGGGCCGCCCCATCGAGCGCGTGGTCTATGCGTCGAGCTCCTCGGTGTACGGGGACCACGTCCAGCTGCCGATGCAGGAGGAGGTGCCGCTCCACCCGGTGTCGCCGTACGGGGTGACGAAGCTGGCGGCCGAGCAACTCTGCTACCTCTATCACGTCAACCACGGCGTGCCGGCCGTCTCGCTGCGGTACTTCACGGTGTACGGGCCGCGGCAGCGCCCCGACATGGGCTTCAACCGCTTCTTCTCGGCGATTCTCGACGGCCGCCCGATCGTGCAGTACGGCGACGGGCTGCAGACACGCGATTTCACGTTCGTGGCCGATGCCGCCTGGGCGACCGCGACCGCGGCAGTCCGTGGGGTGCCGGGGCGCGTCTACAATATTGGAGGCGGGTCGCGGGTGTCGCTGGTCGAGGTGTTCGATCTGCTGGCGAAGGTGACCGGCCGCGAGGTCAGGGTGGAGCGGCAGCCGCCCCAGAAGGGCGACATGCGCGACACCTACGCCGACACCACGCTGGCGCGGACCGACCTCGGGTTCCAGCCTTCCGTCAACCTCGAGGACGGCCTGCGGGCCATGTACCGCTGGATGGAAGCGACGAGAGCATGAGTTACGGGTGCAAGGCCCTTCTGGTGGCCGTGCTGTTGATGGGCGCTGGCGCGTGCGCCAAGGATCCCGCCGTCGTGCCGCCGGGCACGGCGGAAGCCGACAAGTTCCTCTTCGACCGCGGCCAGACGGCCTTCAAGGAGGAGAAGTGGGCCGACGCGCGGGAGTATTTCCGCAACATCGTGGACAACTACCCGCAGAGCCCGTTCCGGCCGGACGCGAAGCTCGCGCTCGGCGACACCTACCTCGCACAGAAGGGGATCGAGAACCTGCTGCTCGCCGCCAACGAGTTCCGCGAGTTCCAGACGTTCTATCCCACCCACCCGCGGGCCGATTACGCACAATTGCAGCTGGCCCGTTCGTACGCCGGCCAGATGCTGGCCCCGGAGCGCGACCAATCGGCCACGCGGGACGCCATCAAGGAAGTTGAGGTGTTCCTTCAGCGGTACCCGAACAGCAAACTGATGCCCGACGCCCGGGCGCTGGAGCGGGAAGCCCGCGACCGGCTGAGCCAGGCCGGCTTTCACGTGGGGTTCTTCTACTTCCGTGCGCGGTGGTATCCCGGTGCAATCGACAGATTTCGTGAAGTTCTGACAACCGACCCCGGTTTCACCGGCCGCGACGCGGTGTATTATCACCTCGCAGAAGCCTTGTACCGTACGGACAAGAAGCCCGAAGCGCTCCCCTACTATGAACGGCTCGTCAGCGAATTCGAACAGAGCGAGTATCTGCTCGAGGCGCAGAAGCGCATCGCGGAGCTAAAAGGCGGGACACCCGCCGGAAAGTAGGTCGTGTATGCGTTACGTGCTTGCGATGGCCATCGTGGGGATGGCCATGCCTTCCACCGTCGCCGGGCAGCCGCTCGGCCCGCGCACTCTGCTTCCGATGCACGTCCTGTGCACGGATATGCCCATCACCGCGCCTCCCGGCATGACGCTGACCATCGAGGGCGCCCAGCACCCCGATGGCCGGCAGGTGCTCGGCATCGGAGACGTCGCGGTGGTGCGGGCCGGCACGGGCGACGGCATCAAGGTGGGCGATCGGTTCATGGCCCGTCGCCTGCTCCGGCCGCACGAGACCCTCAACTTCAGGCGCGGTCCCTACGACGCCATCCGCACCGAGTACGACTCGGTGCACACGGCCGGCGTGCTCGCGGTGTTCGCCGTGGACGAGCGCTTTGCCCTCGCGCGGATCGAGAGCGCGTGCGACTCGGTGCTGGTGGGCGATTACCTCGAGCCGGCGGCGTTGCCGTCGCTGCCGACGCCGGCCCAGGCCAGCGGCCAGCCGAACTTCGACGATCGCGCGCTCGTGCTGTTCGGCCTCGATCAGCGCAAGTCGTTCGGTGACGGCGATGTCCTGACCATCAATCGGGGATCCAGCCAGGGCGTCACCGCCGGGGCGCGCTTCGCCATCTATCGCGATCCCGCGCAGGGCCTGCGCCTGCCGCTCGTGGCGATCGCAGAGGCGGTGGTGGTCGAAGTGAGCGAGTCGATCTCGAAGGCCGTGGTGGTTCGCGTGGTCGACGGCGTGCGATCCGGTGACGTGGCCGTCCCCATGGTCGCCGGGCCGGCGCAGCCCTGAGCCGGCTTCAGCGCGCCACTTTGCGTCCGGGCTGCGCGGTGTACTCGGTGCGCCGCGCAGCGCGCGCTTCCGCGATGTCGGTGACCTTCGCGGACCGCGAGAACGCCTGGTGGAAGCGGCGATAGTAGTCCACGGCCGACCACAGCGCCGTGGCGAGCACGACCCACAGGGCGGCCTGTCCCAGCAGCAGCAGCGCCGGCACTCGTTCCCACCCGAGGATCAGCAGCAGGATCGCCACGACCTGCGAGGCCATCTTCAGCTTGCCGAGATTCGACGCCGGCATCGGCAGGCCGCGCGAATAGGCAATGCTGCGCAGGCCCGTCACCGCGAACTCGCGCCCGATGATGACCGCCACCATCCACGCGGGCGCCAGGCCGAGCTGGACGATGGAGATGAGGGTGGCCGAGATGAGGAGCTTGTCGGCCAGCGGGTCCAGGATCTGCCCGAGCCAGGTGACCTGCTGGCGGCGCCGCGCGAGATAGCCGTCCAGCCAGTCGGTGAGCGAGGCCAGGCCGAAGATTGCGGCGGCGACCAGCTCGACCGGGAGCCCGATCACCAGGCGGCCCTCGAACTTGGTCAGCAACACCGAGACGAGCAGCGGCACGAGGAAGATACGCGCGATGGTGAGGCTGTTCGGGAGGTTCATCCGACTCGCGGCCATTCTACCGTCCGCTCGTGTAAGATGGAAGTTTGTCATGAAGGCCATCTTGCTTGCCGGGGGCAAGGGCACGCGCCTCCGCCCGCTGACTCTCCACACCCCCAAGCCCGTCGTGCCCATTTTCGATCGGGCCTTCCTCCATTACCAGATCGACCTCCTCACGCAGGTTCCGGAGATCGACGAGGTGATTCTGAGCCTCAATTACCAGCCGCGCCGTATCGAGGAGGTCTTCGGTGAGGGCGAGGGCACCGGGGTCAGGCTTCGCTACGTGGTCGAGCCGGCACCGCTGGGCACCGGCGGCGCCATCCGGTACGCGGCGCAGGGAATCACCGACACCCTCGTCGTCTTCAACGGCGACGTGATGACCTCGGTGGACGTCAACGCCGTGGTGGAGCGCCACCGCGCCGCCCGCGCGCGGGCGACGATCGTGCTCACGCCGGTGGAGAACCCGGCGGCCTACGGGCTGGTCGAGACCGACGCCGAGGGCCACGTGCGGCGCTTCCTCGAGAAGCCGAAGCCAGACGAGATCACGTGCAACACGATCAACGCGGGCATTTACGTGCTCGAGCCGGAGACGTTCGATCGCATCCCGAAGGACGTGGCCTATTCCATCGAGCGCGGGTATTTCCCGTCCCTCACCGAGCGCGGCGAGACGTTCGTGGCCTACGTCGACCATGGCTACTGGATTGATATCGGCACGCCCGAGAAGTACGTGCAGGTCCACCGGGACATGTTCGACGGCCGGTTCACGGCCGGCCTCTTCGCGACGGCGGATCGGTCGGCGCCCATCGTGTCGCCGGATGCCCGGGTCGACGACGGCGCAACGCTGACGGCGCCCTGCTTCGTGGACGGGGGCGCGCACATCAAGTCCGGTGCCGTGATCGGCCCCTACGCCGTGCTGGGCCGCGGCGTGGTCGTCGAGGAGGGCGCCGAGCTGAGAAACGTCATCGTCTGGCCCAACACGCGGATCGGCCCCAACGCCGTGCTCGACGGCCCCATCCTGGGCCGCAACTGCCACATCGGGCGCAACGTCACGCTCCGCGGGCCGTCGGTGATTGGCGACAAGACGGCCCTGACCGACTACACGCACACGTAAAGGACCCATGGCACCGATCAACCCTGCAGTCTTCAAGGCCTACGACGTCCGCGGCATCTACCCGACCGAGGTCACGGCGGACCTGTTCCGCCAGCTCGGCCGCGCCTTCGTCGCCTATCTCGGCCCGGGACGCTATGCGGTCTCGCGTGACATGCGGACCTCGTCGCCGGAACTGGCGGGTGCCTTCATCGAGGGCGCGCGCCTCCAGGGCGGCCACGTCGTGGACTACGGCCTGATGGGCACCGACATGCTGTACTACGCCGTCGCGGCCGACGGCCTCGACGGCGGCGCGCAGATCACGGCGTCGCACAACCCCGGTGAGTACAACGGGTGCAAGATGGTGAAGCGGGAGGCCTTCCCGCTGAGCGGCGAGGCTGGCATCAAGGAGATGAAGGACATGATCCTCGCCGGGGCCATCCCCGCTCCGCCGGCGACGCCGGGGCCGATCGCACGGCGCGACGTGCTGGATCGCTACACCGCCCACGTGATGAGCTTCATCGACGCGTCCATCATCAAGCCCTTCAACGTCGTCCTCGACGCCGGCAGCGGCATTGCCGGGCTCGCCGCGCCGCCACTCTTCGACCGCCTGCCCTGCCGGACGACGCGGCTCTGCTTCGAGGTGGACGGCACGTTCCCGAACCACGAGGCCAACCCGCTCATCGAGGAGAACCGGCAGGACATCACCGCGAAGGTCATCGAGCTGGCCGCCGATGCCGGAATTGCCTGGGACGGCGACGCCGATCGCTGCTTCTTCCTGGACGGCACCGGCGAGTTCATCGCGGGCGACTTCATCACCGCGCTCCTGGCCGAGTCGTTCCTGATGAAGCACCCGGGGTCGACGATCATCTACGACGTCCGCGCCAGCTACGCGGTGAAGGACATCGTGGCCGAGTACGGCGGGCGCGCCCTCATGAACCGCGTGGGACATGCATTCATCAAGCGGCGCATGCGCGAGGAAGACGCCATCTTCGGTGGCGAGGTCACGGGGCACTACTACTTCCGGGACAACTTCTACGCCGACAACGGCTTCATCCCGGCGCTGCTCATCCTCGAGCTGATGTCGAAGAAGGGCCTGTCGCTCCGTGACCTCCTGAAGCCGCTGCGGGAGCGCTACTTCATCTCGGGCGAGATCAACACCAAGGTGCCGAGCATGGACGTCGTGCCGCAGAAGATCGCGGCCCTCAAGCGCGAGTACGCGCACGGCCACGTGTACGAGCTCGACGGCATCTCGGTGGAGTTCGACGACTGGCACTTCAACGTGCGTGCATCGAACACCGAGCCGCTGCTCCGGCTCAACCTCGAGGGCACGACCCCGGAGATCATGGAGCAGCGCCGCGACGAGGTGCTCGCCATCATCCGCGGCTAGCTACTGTGCGCCGGCGTTCGGGGCGCGGCGCTGTCGGGCCGCCGGCAGGGCCACCGCGACGAGTTCGGCCGGCACCGACGCGCTGGCCACGGCCATCACGATCACCTGGTGGCCATTGTGCATGAAGGTCATCGGCGCCGTGTTGGTCGGCGCCGGGATCTCGATTTTGCCGAGCTCCTTCCCGCTGGCCTTGTCCACCGCGCGGAGGTACTTGTCGGCGCCGCGACCCTCCCCGTACATCAGCAGCGACTTGGTGACGAGCAGGTTCGCGTGCGCGTTCTGGCCCGTGTTCCCGATGTTCACGCCCTTCAGCGCCGGGTGGGTCCGAATCCACTCGGGCGTCTCGCCGTTCGGGATCATCCACTTCTTGTCGCCGGTGTTCATGTCGTAGGCAACGATGCGACCGTACGGCGGCTTCACGAGCGGCAGGGCCCGGTTGTCGGGGCCGCCGGTGGGTCCGCGCGCGCCGACCGAAGTGGAAACGTAGAGCGAGGTGATCTTGCCGTCCGGACTCCCCCACCCGGGCCACGGCTTGCCGTTCGGGTACTTCTCCTGCGCCGGCACCAGCGCAATGACCTCGTAGCTGTGCTGCGAGGCCACGTAGAACCAGCCCGTCTCGGGGTCCACGGCCGCGCCGCCGGGGATGTTGGCGCCGCCGTTCGAACTGGGCACCATCCACGCCCCTTCGGTGCCGTCCGCGGCCTTCTCGAGCGAGGGAGGCGTGAAGATCGGTCCCATGCGGTAGCGCCTGGCGGTCTTGAGCGCCTCGGCCCTCAGCGCCGGCGTGAAGTCGATGAGATCGTCCTCGCTCATCCCCTGCTGCTCGAAGGGCTCCGGCCAGGTCACGAACGGCTGCGTGGGCCAGAGCTTCTCGCGCGGGACGTCCGATGCGGGCACGGCGCGCTCCTCGATAGGCCAGATGGGCTGGCCCGTTTCACGGTTGAGCACGTAGATCCAGCCCTGCTTGGTCGCCTGCGCGACGACGGGCACGCGCTGCCCCTTGATGGTGACGTCCATCAGGTGCGGCGCGTCCGGGATGTCCATGTTCCAGACGTCGTGGTGCACGAACTGGTAGTACCAGCGCAGCTTGCCGGTCTGGATGTCGAGCGCGAGGAGGCTCGTCCCGTAGACGTTCTTCCCAGGGCGGCTCCCGCCGTAATAGTCGTTGGTGGGCGTGTCGGTCGGCACGTAGACCAGCCCGAGCTTCGAGTCGGCGCTGAGGGGCGCCCAGGGCGACACGTTGCCCGTGTACTCCCAGGAGCCCTCTTCCCACGTGTCGTTGTTCGGCTCGCCGGGGCGCGGCACCGGGTTGAACCGCCACATCATGCGGCCCGTCTTCGCGTCGTAGCCGCGCACGACGCCAGGGATGTTCTCGCGGTTCTCCGGGTAGTACCCGCGATCGTGCGAGTTGCCGACCACCACGACGCCATTGACCACGAGGGGCGCCGAGGAGCTGGTGATGTCGCCCCAGTCGGCCACGCCGTGATCCGGATCCACCGAGTAGGGCCCAAGGCCAAGCGCCAGGTCCACGACGCCGTTGTTACCGAAGAACGGCAGCGGCTGGCCGGTATCGGCGTCGAGCGCCCAGAGGTAGAAGCCCGGGGTCATCAGGTAGATGGTCGGCCGGCCGTCGACGCGAGCGAACGCGACGCCCTTGCCGTAGTTCTGCCTCGTGGAGCGCGCCCAGCGCGGGTTCTCCTTCTCCCGGAAGATCCACAACGTCTCACCGGTCAGCGGGTCGATACAGGCGACGGTCCGCCGGGTGCCAGCCACCGTGTACAACTTGCCGTTCACGTAGATGGGCGTTGCGCGGTAGATGAAATCCGGTGCCGGCCCGAAGTTCGCCGCACTCCACCGCCAGAGCACCTGGAGCTTGCCGAAGTTCTCCGCGTTGACCTGATCCAGCGGCGCGTAGCGGCTGCTGCGCTCGTCCCCGCCCCAGCTGGGCCACTCGTACGTCTGTGGGCTCGTGGCGCGTGGGTCCGACGCCTGGGGCTGAGCCGATGGCGCTGCCGCCAGCCAGGGGAGGGTGCCGGCGGCGAGGACGGCGAGCCATGGCAGTCCAGGGCGCGAACGGAAGTGCACGGTGAACATCGACATCAGGACTCCTCGGCGGCGAAAAGACGATGTGCCCATGATATGCCACCGGCCGCACCATCGTCGGGATCGCGGCCCACGGACGCCGGGTTTCCGCCAGCGAGCCAACCTCGGCGCACGATTCAGCCGCGGCACGGGGCCAGTGCGTTGGCAGGCTTTGTGCCTCTTTCACCGCCATCATGACTCTCAGACACGCCCTCATCGCCCTCACGTGCGCGGTTGCCCTTCCGGCAGCGGCGCCAGCCCAGTCCCCCGAGTGGACGATGGCCGCCAGGGCCGGCTGCCCTGCGATGGCCACCACCGACGGCGATGCCCTCGCGGCAGCCGTCCTTTTGCCGCCGGCCCTGGTGCTGCCGGTCGACGAACGGGCTGACGCCCTTGCGGCATCGGTGCTCGTGCCTGATCTCCCGGACGCGCCGGCGGCGCTCGCCGCGAACGCGATGGATGCCAGCGGGTGCTGCGACCAGCCGCCGACACCTGCGCCCAGCGGACCCGGCTGCTGCCAGGACGCGAAGCGCGGCGACTGCTGCGGGGACTGCGGCATGCCGTGCTGCCAGTCTCAGCCGCCGACGCGCTGACCGGCACGTTCGGCTACCGGCGAGGCGGCGAGGCGGGCTCTCCCCCCGCCGCCGGCCCTTCTGCTAAGATGAGGGCTCACCACCGGGCGGGAGTAACTCAGTGGTAGAGTCACAGCTTCCCAAGCTGTTGGTCGCGGGTTCGATCCCCGTCTCCCGCTCCACTTCACGCTGGTTCAAAGCTCAGACGTTCAAGCCCGGAGGTTCGAAGCTCGGACGTTCGAAGCCCGGAGGCTCGAAGCCCGGGGCGTGGAGCTGCAGCGAGCCACCGGCCTGCGTCGGGTGTGGCCACCGGCCCTTCTCATCACGTATGATCGGCGCCACCTCCGTGCTTTACCCCTCCGCGAAGGAGCCCCCTTGGATCGTCGTTCGCTGATTCGGAATGGAAGCCTGGCTGCCCTGGGTCTGGTGACCGGCGCGTGCGCCCCACGCACGGCGGCCGTGGCCACGCGGCCCGCCGCGAGCCGCAGGCCACCGGTGGTCCTGTCTCGCGTCAAGGCGTCGTGGGACCGCGTCATTCGCACGACCATCGGCCTCCGCCCGCACCGACCTGCCGGCTTCATGCTCCGCGCCGACAAGCTGGACGCCAAGACGCTGATACACAACTACGGCCACGGCGGCTCGGGGATGTCGCTGTCGTGGGGCACGGCTTCGATGGCAGCCGACATGGCGGTGTCCCACTCCGATCGCCGTGCCGCGGTCCTGGGCTCCGGCGTCGTCGGCCTGACCACGGCCCGCGAACTGCAGCGCCGCGGTTTCGAGGTCACCATCTACGCGGCCGCCGTGCCGCCGGACACGACGTCCAACATGTCGCTCGCGGGGTGGACTCCCACGTCCGGGCTCTCGCAGGCCGATGCTCGCACCCCTGAGTGGACCGCACAGCTGCGCCAGGCGGCAGAGATCGCCTACCGCCGCCTGCAGCTGCTCGTCGGCCCGAAGTACGGCATCACCTGGATCGTCAACTACGGCCCTACCGAGAACGAGAAGGCGGCGGGTGGCCGGAACATGCTGCTTCCCGAGAGTGTGCAGACCGGCGGCGTCCTCCTCGGCCCGGGCGAGCACCCCTTCCCCACCACGTACGCGGTCGAGCGGCCCGAGATGCGCATCGAGCCGTCCATCTACCTGGACGCGCTGATGGACGATTTCGTGGACTTCGGCGGCACCGTGGTGATCCGGAAATTCGAGACGCCGGCCGAAGTATCCGCCCTGCCCGAGGGCCTCGTGGTCAACTGCACCGGCCTGGGCGCAAAGGCGCTGTTCGGCGATCCGATCATGATTCCGCTGAAGGGCCAGCTCACGGTGCTGGTCCCACAGCCAGAGATCCAGTACTCGACCAGCGGGGGCGCCCGCGTCCAGACCGCGGAGCCGGGCATCGGCATCCACATGATGCCCCGCTCCGACGGCATCATCCTGGGCGGCACGTCAGAGCGCGACGTCTGGACCTTCGACGTGAACGAGAAAGAGCGCCAGCGGATCGTCGAGGGGCACATCGAGCTCTTCAGCGCGATGCGCTGAACTCACTGGACTGAGATTCCCACCGCGAGCCTGAACATCGTCGTGCGCATTGCGGCCGGGGTGTTCGCAGTGGCGTCACGGGACGACAGCTTGTGCCAGCGGGCGTCGAATCCGACCCCCAGGCGGTCCGAGATGAACCACCGCGCACCGCCGCCGAAGTTGATGGCGCCGGCCCAACCCGAATCGACCGTGACCGCCGGCAAACCCGGAATGGGCGCGGACTCGCTGACCACCTTCACCACCCCGTAGCCCGCGCTCAGGTAGCTCCATCCCAGGCGGTGCCCGAAGTTGAACGACAACTGCGGCGAGAGCATCGTCGCTCGTGTCTTCACGTCCGGCACGCTCTCCGCCAGCGCCGACGTGGTCCCGCGCGCCCACGAGTACGTGGCGCCGACGCCGAACGTGGCCGCTCCCAGCTTCCTGAAGTGCGCGTGCACGCCGCCTTCGAGCCCGAATCCGCGGGATGGCACCACGGCGTCAGCCGGCAGCGACGGCGTCCAGCCGGCGCTGGTGGGAAGGCCCACCATGATCCCGCGCAGGTCCGCGACGAACGGCCCGATGGGATCCTTCGGCTGAGCCGCGGCAGGCAGGGGGCACACGGCCACCAGCAGGAGGAGGAGCAACGCGGGTCGCATCAGTAGCCGCTGGCCTTTCCCGCCGGCGACAGTTCCCCTCGCGATTCCCTGACGATCCGCACCCCGGCGCTGGCGCCGATTCGCGTCGCGCCGGCCGCCACCATGGCCTTGACCTGCTGCAGATCGCGCACGCCCCCCGACGCCTTCACACCCATCCCGGCGCCCACCACGCGGCGCATCAGCGCGACGTCGGCGGTGGTGGCCCCGCCGGGCCCGAAGCCGGTGGAGGTCTTCACGAAATCCGCACCGGCGGCCTTTGCCAGCGTGCACGCGGTGACTTTCTCCTCGTCTGTCAGGAGCGCCGTCTCGAGGATGACCTTGCTGACGACGCGCCGCTCGACGCACGCGCTGACCACGGCACGGATGTCGTCGCTCGCCAGGCGGATGTCGCCCGACTTGAGCGCGCCCACGTTCAGCACCATGTCGATCTCGGTGGCACCGTCGAAGATGGCCCGGCGGGCCTCGAATTGCTTGACGTCCGGCGTCGTGGCTCCCAACGGAAACCCGACGACCGAGCAGACGCCCACGCCGGTGCCGCTGAGCCTGGCAGCGGCCCTGGCCACCCACGTCGGGTTCACGCACACCGTGGCGAACTTCCACTCCGCGGCCTCGCGGCACAGCTTGTCGATATCCTCGGCCGTGGCATCCGGCTTGAGCAGCGTGTGGTCGATGGACGACGCGACGTCGCCATCCCCCCCGTCCTGTGCGTGGAGCCCCAGGCGCGTGGCGCCGGCGTCCATCACGCCCCGCACGCGGTCGGGGCAGCACTCGTAGGTGAACCCGTGGCACTCGCAGCGGGTGGGCGCCACGGCACCGGCCGCCACCAGTTCCTCGAGAATCAGCTCGATCACCCGTCGATAGTCCGTCACGTCTGTCCCCTGCCCTGACGCTTACTGCATGCGCTCCAGGCGCTGGATCTTCGCGAGCCGACGCAGGTAGCGGGGCTCGGTAGTGGCCGTGGCCAGGAACGTGTCCACGATGTCGAGGGCCTCGTCTGGTGACACGAGGGTGGACCCCAGCGCCAGCACGTTCGCCCCGTTGTGCTCCCGTGCGTAGCGGGCCAGCGTCCTGGTCGTGCACATGGCGGCGCGGATGCCGCCGATCTTGTTGGCCGCCATCGCAGAGCCGAGCCCGGCCCCGTCGAGGACGATGCCGGCGTCGGCTTCGCCGCGCGCCACCTGCCGCGCCACCAGCGCGGCGATGTCCGGATAGTCCACCGCATCCGGGCCGTCGGTGCCCACGTCGCTGACGGCCAGGCCGCGCTGCCGCAGCGTGTCCCGGATACGGTTCTTGAGCGCCACGGACGTGTGGTCCCCACCGACCGCCACGCGGCGGACCTCCGCCACGGGCGCGAGTCGCGACAGGTCCACATCGGCCGCGGCCCCGATCACGGTGATACGCCGCTCCCGAAGCGTGTCCTGGGCCAGCGGCGTGATGTGCCCGCCGGGCGACAGCGCCACGGTGGACCCGTGCTCCAGCACCCGCGCGTCGGCCTCGGTGAGGATCGAGAAGACCTTCATGCGCTTGTCGCGATTCCTCCCATGCTACGCTCGACGCCATGTTGCCAGACGTCCTTATTCCCCAGGCGCGGCTCGCCACTCGCATTACCGAGCTGGCGACGGAGATTCGCGCCGCGGTTCCCGACGATCATATCCACTTCGTGTGCGTGCTGAAGGGGGCGTTCCTCTTCCTCGCGGACCTGGTCCGGGTGATGGATGAGCGCGTGACGATGGACTTCATCGCCGTGTCCAGCTACGGCGCCGGCACGCGATCGTCCGGAGAGGTCCGCCTCGTCAAGGACGTGGACGCCAGCCTCGAGGGCCGGCACGTCGTCATCGTGGAGGATATCGTGGACACCGGCCTTACGCTGCACTACCTGCAGGACATCCTGCGGCGGCGCGGCCCCGCGTCGCTGCGCACGGCATGCCTGCTCAGCAAGCCGTCCCGGCGCAAAATCGACGTGCGGGTGGAGTTCATCGGCTTCACCATCGAGGATCGCTTCGTCGTCGGCTACGGCCTGGACTACGCGGAGCAGTACCGCAACCTGCCCTACGTCGGCGTGATGCCCTAGCGGCCAGGCCGTCACTGCACGGCCTTCCGCACCGAGTCCGCCGCGGCCCGGGCGTCCCGGATGACCGCCGCCTCGTCCAGCGTCCGGACGACCCCGTCCTTCAGCAGCACCCGCCCGTTCACCACCGTCATCGCCACGTCGTCGCCGTGCATGGTGTAGACGAGGTGCGAGACCGGGTCGTACATCGGCACCTGGCGCGGGCGATCCGTGCGGACGGCGATGATGTCGGCCAGCTTTCCAACTTCGAGGGAGCCGAGCCGGTCCTGCAGGCCCAGCGCGCGGGCGCCGCCGATGGTGGCCATCTCCAGCGCGGTCTTCGCCGAGACCATCCGCGGATCGCGCGAGACGAGCTTGTGCAGCAGCGCGGCCTGGCGCATCGCCTCGAACATGTCCAGGTCGTTGTTGCTGGCGGCGCCGTCGGTGCCGAGGCCCAGCTTCGTGCCGGCCTTCAGGTAGGCGGGAACGGGCGCGGTGCCGCTGGCGAGCTTCATGTTGCTCTCGGGGTTGTGGGCGATGCCCACGCCGCGCTTCTGGAGGAGCGTCACCTCCTCCGGTGACACCCAGACGCCGTGCGCTCCAAGCGTGACCGGTGCCCAGAAGCCGATGCCCTCGAGGAACGCCACGGGGCGCTTCTTGTAGCGCTCCTGCGCAATGCGGACCTCGTCCTCCGTCTCCGCGAGGTGAATCTGGAGCGGGATGCCGTACTTGACGGCCAGGTCGCGCGTGGCGAGGAGCGTCGCCTGGTCCAGCGTGTACATCGAATGGGGCGCAATGGACGGGATGACCAGCTCGTCGCCCTTGAACTTCTGGATGAAGGCCTCGGCGCGCGCGAGCCCCTCGGCCGGCGTCTTCGCGTCTGCGACGGGGAACTGGATGACGGTCTGGCCCAGCACGCCGCGGATGCCGGCCTCCTTCGCCGCCGCCGCCACTTCCTCCTCGAAGTAGTACATGTCGGTGAAGAGCGTCGTGCCCGAACGGATCATCTCGAGCGCGGCCAGGCGGGTGCCGACCCGCACGAACTCGGGCGAGACCGTCCTGGCCTCGGCCGGGAAGATGTACTTCTCGAGCCACTCCATCAGCGCCAGGTCGTCCGCCAGGCCCCGGTAGAGCACCATGGGCGCGTGCGTATGCGTGTTGACGAGGCCCGGCAGGACGATGTGGCCGGTGAGATCCACGCGGTCCGGGGCGCTGAACCGGGCCGCGATGGCCTCCGGCGTGTCCACGCCGACGATCCTGTTGCCGTCGATGGCCACACTGCCGGGCGTCAGCACGCGGCCGGTGCCATCCATGGTCACCACGGTAGCGTTGGCGAGGATGAGGGAAACCGGAGTGCCGCTGGCCTGGACCGCCACCGCCTCTTCGGACGGCGCGTTCGGCTTCGCCGGGCCCGTGCAGCCGGCGAGGGCCAGCGTGACGGCGAGGGCCAGCAACGCCCGACGGGCATGAGCGCTGATCATGAGCGCCCTGATTCTACCCTGCGCGCGTGAGCGTCGCCGATGCCGGAAGGCAGTTCCCGTGATGCGCGTTTCGGGTATCTTCTAGTCTGTGTTGCGCCTCGTCCATCACCCCGTTGTTCACGACTGCCTCGTTCAACTCCGCGACGCCTCGACTCCCCCGGAACAGTTCCGCGCGCTGACCGAGCGCATCACGATGGTGCTCGGGGCCGAGGCGCTCGCGGACCTGCCCCAGCGCGAGGTGGAGGTCGTCACGCCGCTTGGTCCGGCGGTGGGCCATCGCATCGGCGGGGACGTGGTCATCGTGCCCGTCATGCGGGCAGGGTTGGCGATGCTGCCCGGCCTGCTGCAGCTCGTGCCCCTGGCACGCGTCGGGTTCATCGGCCTGAAACGGGATGAGGAGACGGCCGTGGCTTCTCGGTACTTCGAGCGGCTGCCGGAGCACCTGGCGGACAGCTTCGTGCTGCTGGTGGACCCGATGCTGGCCACGGGCGGGAGCGCGGTCGCGGCGTTGGACCTGCTGAAGCGCGCGGGAGCCCGGCGCCTGGCGCTGGTGTGCATCGTGGCCGCGCCCGAGGGCGTGGCGCTGCTCGAACGCACCCACCCCGATGTGGCGGTGTTCTCCCCGGTCGTGGACCGGGAACTGAACGATCGCAAGTTCATCGTTCCCGGGCTGGGGGATTTCGGGGACAGGCTCTATGGGACAACCTGAGGCGCGCCCAGGAGGGCGGCTTCCGGTCCCGCGGTCGGACGTGGTAACATTCCTCTTCTCACCCGGCTGCGCGCTTGGCTCAGTGGTAGAGCATCGCCTTCACACGGCGGGGGTCCTAGGTTCGAATCCTAGAGCGCGCACCAAATAAAGCCAACAAGATCAGTCGCTTGCGTGACGGGCCTAGGCCTCAGCCGGGGGCGCGTTAGGGGTGCCGTATCGCAGCGCCCGGTCCAGGCCAAGGCCGTGCCCCGCCCGGTGGGCTGACGCCAGTTAATGGGCAGTCGCCTTACCGGCCGGTTTCCAAGGGGGCTCAGTCCCAATCAACCGTGATCAACTCGACATCTGAAGCCGCGGTCACTCTCGCGATGAATGGCCCTTGATGCGCCAGAGCAATTCGCCTGATGCGCTTCACGGCGCCGGAAAAGGCCTCAGCCTGTGCAGCGCTGGAGAGGTTCCCCGACGTGAGGCAAAACACTCGAAGGCCCGACGCTTTCAGCGCCTTCAGTTCCAGTGGCCGCCGCCGAATTCGGCCATCCTTGGTAAGGAAGATCAATTCGTGAGCACGGGGCGCAAGTGCGGACAGTAGTGACGGGTCATCAATGCCGGAATCGAAGTGGTCGCAGTGGCGTTCGACGATGCACCCCGCCGCCAGCAGGCCGTCCGGCACAGCGTGACGACCGAGGCACTCGTCGGTGAAGAAGACCAGGCGCTGGTCAGGCGGCCGTGAGGCGCTCCCATCGGAGCGCCTCCTCAATTTCCGCTGCGCTGCGACCATACTCCTCTGCCAACACCGAGATCGAATCGCCAGCCCAGAATCGTTCGCCGATCTCCTGGGTCGGAACTCTGGAGCCAGCGATCACTGGCCGGCCGAAGGCAAGGCGCGCATCGATCGCTATCAAGCGAGGCGCTGCCTCAGCGGCGGAAATCTGGTCAGGCCTCCGTGTGAAGGGGAAGAGCTTCAGGGCCAGCCCGCGCTCGTCCCGCTCGATGCGACGAAGGTGGATCGAGATTACGTCTTCGATTGCGTACTGCCCGGCTCGGCTCGCGTTCAGGAGGCCGAGACGACGGACGAACAGATCCACCCCGTCCGTCTCAAATTCTTCCGTCAGCAGCGGGTGCGGAGTCGCTAACTCGGTCCGAACGTAGTCCAGGGCGCGCCTGATCTTCGTCAGCATTAGGCCGTGGACTCTCCGGATCGCGGTCAAGACGTGCAACTCGACGAGGTTGTCGAAAGATAGAAGCAGCGGATCGGTGCTGGCCGGTACCACGATGCGCGGGGCCTGCTTTGACCCTTCCCTCTTGGTCGGGTACTGGTAGCCGCACACCCAGCTCCTGATCGTCGGCGCCGGCACCCACAGGTAGTGTCCGGCCTCCTCCGCTGAATAGACGGGCAACTGGCGAGGGTCCCGTCCTCCGTATGGGTCGAATGCCTTCTTCACCGACATCCTCGTCTTGAGCATCGTAGTGTAAGTCGCTTCCGGTCTGCTAGCGCCGCGCCCGCACCGCATCGGCTGGGACCTTCGGCCCGGCCGCTCTGTCAAGCATCGAGGTTGTCAGTTCAACGCTTGGAGCGCGAACGATACCGTGAGCCAGGCCAAGACGATGGTGATCGCCAACAGCCCGAGCAGTGCCCATGGAGTGCGCGTGATGGAGGTGGGTCCCAGGGCCGAAGGCCGGGATGGAACGGTCGATCCCGTCGACGTGGAACCGCCTGTTAGAGCTTGGACGTGGTGAGGCGACAGGACACTCCGCGGTGCCGGGTCGTCCCGGAAATACCCGAGCGCGGCCTCTCGGCTGTACAACTTCACGAGGACCACCGGGATGACCCACCCACGCGACGTCTCGATTAGCTTCTTGACAATAGCATCCTGTCGGGCGCTGTCGTCGAGGATGGACGCCAGGTCCGCGGCGACTTCGCGGGGCACATAGCCCAGTTCGTCGCCCTCGTCGTTCTTCACCATGATGGCGTTGCGATCATGGACGTTGTCGGGTTCACGTACCAGCCACACACGATCGCCCTCGTCGAGTGCATCACACGCCTCGCGTCGCTCCTCTTTGTGACGGATCCCGACGACCATGAAATCGGCCCGTTCAAGAATCCGATCCCGTTCACGCTGTTCGCGACGTGCGGCCTGCTCGGCGGCCCTTGCCTCTGCCGTTTGCACGGCGATCGCGCGGCGCCGCTCACGGCGCCGGAGGGTGGCGAGGTCTCGTAAGTCAGTCGGGAGGACTCGCAGAACACCGTCGTAGACGAACCTAAGCTCGTCGTCGGTGATGCGGCCATCCCGCTGCACCTCGACGATGATTCCAGCGAGGTACTCCCGTGCCGCCAGGTCTGCCGCGGTATTGGCCTGGAGCCACTCGCCAAGTCGGGCCACTTCATCCGGAGTCATCATGCCGTCATCGGCTATCTCCTGTAGGAGGCCTAGCAGCTCGAGCCCGGCGGTGGTGGTCCGGTCTGTCTGCGTCAATGAGATGCGGCGACGGCGTTGCATGGGTCGGGCCAGAGACTACAGCGGCCGATCCATGACTGGCAAGCGGGCGTATTGTGCTCCCGTCGGTGCAGGAATGAGGTTTAGAGTCATCGCACAGCATCAGCCGCCCCATTATCTCCTTCGCCAGGCGCTCCGCTTCCCACGTGCCGGTGGAATCAGGGGGGGTGATCCATGGTTCTGGAACATTCGATTTCACCGCAGAGAACCCCGTCGCTACTGCGTTCGAGACCTGTCGATCCGACGACTCCGCACTCGACTACTCGCGGTACGTATGGACGACACGTATGCACAGCTCGTCAGCAAAAATCAGTGAACTGCACGCAGCGGCAAGCGAGGGAATGCGACGATCAGCGTCCGTCTCAAGTGGTGTGATGCGACCCATGACACCCCTTCTCGTTCTCGGCGCTGTGCCACGGTCAGTGGGAAGGACGAAGAGCACCGACGAAGAGCGCTGTAGGCGGTCAAGGCTGACACTCGGAGGAGTGACGGCATTTCTGATACTTACGCTTGCGTGTGGAGGCGGTGGAGGTCGCTCTACCCCCACTGCACCCACGCCTGCTCCAACCCCCTCGCCAACGGTGACGAGCGTCATCGTGAACGGGCCAGGGTGCGCGGCTGCCGTCTGCACCGGCACGGTCGGGGCCACGCTGCAACTGACCGCCACTGCACAGCTATCGAACTCCACGGCGCAGAGCGTCACGAGCCAGGCGCAGTGGGCGTCGTCGAGCCCGAACGTGGCAACGGTGAACAACGCCGGTCTCGTGAACTTCAGGGCTGCTGGGGATTCTGATATCACTGCCACCTACCAAGGCCAGCAGGGGGGAGTGACGATCAGGCTCGCCAACCCTGCTGGTCCTCGCACCAGCTTTGGCACGGGCCAGCATCTGGTCGGAAGGGACATTGCCGCCGGACGTTACTTTACGAACCCGGTCTCCGGATGCTATTGGGAGCGCCTTCGGGGCTTAGGGGGCACGCTTGCAGACATCATCGCCAACGATTTCGTCAGCTTCGACGCTGGTCAGCTGATCGTCGATATTGCCGCCGCCGACCTCGCCTTCAGCACTGACGACGAATGCCGCACGTGGTCGACGAACCCCAGCCGGGGGTTCCAGACCACGATCACACCCGGAACGTGGCTGCGCGGCAGTCAGGTGGCTCCGGGAACGTATCGCGCGACGGCGAGTCCCGGATGCTACTGGGAGCGCCTGCGCGACTTTTCGGGCACACTCAACGGGATCATCTCGAACGACTTCGTATCTGGAGGTGGCCAGGTATTCGTGACGATCGGTCCGGGCGACGCGGGCTTCAACACCGACGATGAGTGCGGCACGTGGACGCCGACACAGACGCTGGCTCCCGCTACAACGGAACGTGATTCAGAGCAGCCACTGTCAGAAGTCGAAGCCAACCGTCGGCGAAACCGCGCTCAGAGCGGAGTCCCGCTCCCCTGACGGCAAGAAACGTGCATGAATGCACGGACACCGGCGAGCGCCGGCCCGGCCCGTTCATCGCCGGGCCGGGTTGCCGACCGACAGGCCGTGGGCCGGCAGACCGTTGGAGGTCGGCCGACTCCTCGAACCGACAAGCGCGCTGTCGGTCCCCACTCGGCCCTGTTTGAGCGCGGGCGATAGTGGACGCGAGTTGGCCCATGCGCGTGTGAAGCCGACAAGCGGTTGACCGGCCGACCGACCGGTCTGCGGGCCCACGGCCTGTCGGTCGGCAACCTCAGCGAGAGCGGCCAGTGCCCCGGCGCGACGACACTTGCTGGCTCAGTGCGGCAGCCACGCCCTGACTTCACCGCCCGGCCTGCGCGCCCCTGAGCCACGCCGAGATCTCCGCCAGCTGCGCCTGCACCGCCTCCGGATTCGTGGACTGCGGCGTCTTCTTCATCCGCACCGACGCCTGCGCCGTCACCACCGTCATCACGTCATCCCCGAACGACGGGTGGAACGCCCTCCACTCGCCCGGGGTCAGCGTCTCGAACTCCTTGCCCTGCTTCAGCAGCTCCCGCACCATGCCGCCAACGACTTCGTGCGCCGTGCGGAACGCCACGCCCTTGGCGACGAGATAGTCGGCGACATCCGTCGAGAGCAGGAACCCCGACGCCCCTCGCGTGGTCCGCGCGCGGTCCAGCGTGAGCGTGCGCACCACCGTGGCGGCCGCCCCCGCCGAGCCCATCAGCGAGTCCTCGGCGTCGAAGAGCGCCTCCTTGTCCTCCTGCAGATCCTTGTTGTACCCGCTCGGCAGGCCCTTCATCGTCGAGAGCCACCCGGTGAGGTTTCCGATGGTCCGCCCGGCCTTCCCACGCACCAGTTCCATCGGGTCCGGGTTCTTCTTCTGTGGCATCAGGCTGCTTCCCGTGGCCACGGCGTCGGACAGCACGAAGAACCCGAACTCCTCGCCCGTGAAGAGCACAACGTCCTCCGCCAGTCGGCTCAGATGCACCATGGCCAGCGACGAGGCGTGCAGGAAGCTGCTGACGTAGTCCCGGTCCGAGGTCGCGTCGATGCTGTTGGCCACCACCTTCGAGAACCCGAGGCGCTCGGCCAGTAACTTCGTGTCCACCGCGTAGTTGGTTCCCGCAATGGCGCCCGCGCCCAACGGCATCGCGTCGGCTTCTACCCGGACGGCCTCGAAACGCTCCACGTCGCGCCGGAGCGCCCAGGCGTGCGCCAGCAGGTAGTGCGCCACCAGCACCGGCTGTGCCCGCCGGACGTGGGTGTAGGACGGCATCACCGCGTCCCCCGCCGACGCGGCCTGCGCCACCAGGGCGTCGATCACCGACAGCAGCGACTTCTGGATGTCGGGGACCCGGCGGCGCACGTAGAGCCGCATGTCCACGGCCACCTGGTCGTTCCGCGAGCGCCCGGTATGAAGCCGCCGGCCCGGCTCGCCGATGCGCTCGATGAGCACGCGCTCCACGAACGAGTGGACGTCCTCGTCCGGCCCAGCCAGGAAGGACGGATTGGCCCGCGCGCTCTCGAGGATGGAGGTCAGGCCGCGCCGGATCGCCGCCGATTCGTCCGGGTTGAGGACCCCGGCCCGCGTCAGGGCCTCGGCCCATGCCAGGCTCCCGTTCACGTCGTCCTCGAACAGGCGCCGGTCGAAGGAGAACGAGGCGCCCCAGGCGAGCAGCGCCTTGTCGGGCTCCACGTCGAAGCGGCCGGACCAGAGCGGTTTGGCCGTTTCCTGCGCCAGGGCAGGCGCGGCCAGCAGCAGACCCAGGGCCGCGAGCGCAAGCACGCGACGTACGCAACCAGACATGGCTCTCTCCTTCGGGCAGGGATGGGTGCCCCGCCCATGATACGCGCCCCGGCCACGACGGGCTCGCCGTGCCGCGCCTGGAGAGAGAATGCCCCGTCCGGGAAGTCAGTTCTTCTTGATTTCCTCGAGCAGCAGCCCGAGGACGCGGGTGTAGGCGGCGTCGGCGTCCGCGTGCGCCTTCATGTAGTCCTTCTCGGACATCTTGTCCTCGCGCCAGTTGGCGTCGAAGCGCACGCTCGCGCTGCCGACGTCGTGCGAATCCGCCGGCTGGTTGCGCGCGCCGCGCCGCACGCCGTCGGCGCCGAGGTCGGTGATGATGTTGCGCGACTGGGGATCGGAGGCGCTGTTGAGATCGATGTAGACCTCGCGGTACTCGCGCTTGATGATCTTCTCGTTCAGGACCGCCGGGGCGCTGAACTTCGCCCACACGACGATGAGCTGACCGGGAAGGGAAAGAGCCGCGGCGAACTCGTCCTGGGCGTCCGGCATACGGACGGCGAAGCTGTCCAGCTTCTTCGCGGCCAACTGCTGCGCGAACTCACGTGCCGGCGACGTTGACTGGGCATCCTGGGCGAAGGCGGGCGACGACAGGCCGACGAGCAGGCCCAGGACGGGAACGGAGCGGAGGAGGACGCGATTCATGCACTCCATCTATCACCCGGAGTGCGCCGGCGTCAATCCGGTGATCACCCGATGAAGAGCGAATCGTCGTCGTCCACGCCCGGCCGCGCGTGCTTCCGGCGCCGCGACGCCTCGCGGAAGCCCCTGAAGGCCGAGACCGCCGCCTGCACGCCGCTCAGCACCGCCATGCCGTTCCTGGCCGGCCCCTGGACGAACTGCTGCGCCACGGCGAGCGTCTCGTCCACGCGCGGGGCGACATCGCCGAACAGGCGATCCACGCGCTCCACCTGCTTCGACGCCAGCGCGGCGCTGCGCGAGGCCTCGCTGGCCACATCGGTGAGCTTCGAGATGAGCGGCTTGATCTCGCCCTCGATCTGTTGCGACACCTGATCGACCCGTCGCATCAGCTTGAAGCCCGCGACGATGGCCCCGACCTGGATGGCCGCCATCAGCAGGACCGACACCGCGATGACACCGAGGAAGACCTCGGCCATCGGGCTCACGCCTGCTCCCCGCGCTCCCGCGCCTGCTGGAAGGCCTCGCGGCCGCGCTCGATCGCCGTGGTCACCCCTTCGCGGTTGCGCTGGTAGAACTCGCGGCCCTGCTCGACGGCGTCCTTGGCCTTGTCACGTCCCTCGCGCGCCTTCTGCCCGATGAAGTCGCGCGTTTCCTCGCCCGTCGCCGGCGCGAACAGCAGCGCCACCGCCGCGCCGGTGATGGCGCCCACCATGAAGGCCAGCATCACGCTGCCCGCCCCGGAATTGTCCCTGGACATTGTTCGCCTCCGACTCAGAAGATGCTCACCTTCACGTTGAGATACCGCTTGGGGTCCTTCCGGATGTCCCCGATGAGCCCGCGCAGCTCGGATGCTGCCTGGTTCATGTTCTCATATAACTGCTTGTCCTGCAGCAGCTGTCCGGCGGTGCCCTGGCCGGCGTTCAGCCGTTCGACGAGCGAGTCGAGCCGACCGGTCATGTCGTCCAGGCGCGTGTAGAGCGCCTCCTCCGTGAGCAGCTTCCCCATGGTCCCCTCGCCCTTGCTGAGGCGGCCCGTGATGGCGTCGAGGTTGGCCGTGGTGGACGTGAGGCTGCGGCCCATCGCCGGGTCGTTCATGAGCTGTCCGAGGGTGCCCTCCCCACTGCGGATGCGACCCGTGATGGCATTCAGGTTGGTCACCGACTGCTGCAGCTCCTCGTAGAGCTTCGGGTCCCGCGTGAGGCGGCCCAGGGTGCCCTTGCCATCGCCGATGGCGCGAGCCACCCGCTCGGCCGACCGGACGAACGCGTCCACGTCCCGGTACACCGCATCGTCGGTGAACAGGCGCCCGATCGTGCCCTTCCCGGCGCGGATGTCCTCGATCAGGCGCCTGGCCTCGGACAGGCTGTCGGAGGCCGTCTCGGTCAGCTCCGCGATCGTGCCCGGCGCGCGCCCCGAGCGCACGTACTCCCAGTCCCGCAGGGGCGTGCCGTCGCTGGCCGCCGTGATGTCGATGGCGCCTTCGCCCAGCAGCGAGATGGAGCCGATGGTGGCGAGCGACCCCGTCGTGACCAGGTCGCGCATGTCGTCGTTGACCGTGAACCAGACCTCCACGCCGGAGCCCGAGAACCGCACGTCGGTGACCGAGCCCACCTCCACGCCGGCCACGCGCACGGGCGAGCCGCTCTTGATGCCGGCGACGTTGTCGAACCGGGCCTTCAGCGGGTACAGCTGCCAGAAGAACCCCCCTCCGCCCACGGCGAAGATGAGGGCACCGGTCAGCACGAGGGCCACGACGGCGATGATGCCGAGCTTGAGCTCGGCGAACGCGAGTGATCGTGTGCGAGGCATGCAGTCGAACCCCTTACGAGAGAAACGCCTGGAGATACGGATCGGACGACGCGCGCAGGTCCGCGGCCGACCCCTCGAAGACGATGCGGCCGTCCTTGAGCATCACGAAGTCGGCCTGCTCGAGCTTCTGTTCCCGCGCCGGCACCATCTCGATCGTGCCGTTGGCGGCGCGGACCGCCTCGTGCGTGGCGATGTAGAACGCGTCCCGCAGCTGGTGCGTGACGAGCACCGAGGTGACGTTCTCGAGGTCGCGCAGCTTGATGATCTCGGCGTCGATGGTGAGCGACGTCATCGGGTCCAGGCCGGTGGTCGGCTCGTCGTACAGCAGGAGCGTCGGCTTGGCCGCCATGGCCCGCGCGATGGCGACGCGCCGGCGCTGGCCGCCGGACAGCTCCGACGGGGCCTTGTCGATGTGCTCGCCGAGCCCGACGAACCCCAGCACCTCTTCGACGCGACGGCGCACGTCCTCGAGGGGCTGGCGGGTCTCCTCGTACAGCTTGTAGCCGACGTTCTCGCCCACGCTGAACGAGTCGAAGAGCGCCCCCTCCTGGAACACCATGCCCATGTGGTGGCGCACGCGCATCAGCTGCTCCTCGTTCATCTCGTCCACCCGGTGGCCGAGCACCCAGATGGTTCCCGCATCCGGCCGGAGCAGCCCCAGCATCAGCTTCAGGATGGTCGACTTGCCCGCGCCGCTCGCCCCCAGGAAGATTTTGGTATGGCCGGCACGCACGTCGAACGTCACGCCGTCCAGGATGACCTTCTCGTCGAAGGCCAGCGTGACCTTGTCGAAGAGCACGACCGGGGCGTGCGGCTCGACCAGCTCGATCGGGAGGCCGAAGTCGGCCAGCGACTCGCGTCTCATCAGAACAGCACCGAAATCAGCAGCCGGGTCAGGAAGAAGTCCACCACCAGCACCGTCACCGAGGCGGCCACGACGGCGGTCGTCGTCGCGCGGCCGACGCCCTGCGTCCCGCCGCTCGTCCTCAGGCCCACGTGGCACCCGATGGTGACGATGATGACGCCGAGGAAGAAGGGCTTGATGAGCCCCATCCAGATGTCCTCGAGGTACAGGCCCTCGGCGACGGATTGCCAGTACACCGACGAGGCCACGCGCAGCTGGGACGTCGCGATGATCCAGCCGCCGAGCAGGCCCACGGCGTTGGCGATGACCGTGAGGATCGGGCACATGATGAACCCGGCCAGCACGCGGGGCACCACCAGCTTGCGGACCGGATCGGTGCCGAGGGCGCGCAGCGCGTTCACCTGGTCGGTCACGACCATCGAGCCCAGCTCCGCGGCGATTCCGGAGCCCACGCGGCCGGCGAGCATCAGCGCCGTCAGCACCGGGCCCAGCTCCTTGATCATGGAGGCGCTGATGAGCCGCCCGACGTAGGGCCGCGCGCCGAATTGGTCCATGGTCATGCCCGACTGCAGCGCCAGCACGGCGCCGGTGAAGAAGCCGGTGAGGAGCACCACGGTGAGCGAGCCCAGCCCGATCACGTCGAGCTGCTCGACCAGATCGTGTGCGTAGAACGGGCGCGAGACGGCGCCGCGCACCACCGCCACGTTCAGGCGCACGTATTCCTGCACCTCGAGCAGCGCGCCCTTGAGGCGCTCACCCAGGAAGCCCGCGAGCAGCCTCCTCACGAGAACGCGGGCGCCCCCAGCCCGAGGTCGCGCGTCTTCAGGGCGCGGATCTGGTCACGCAGTGCGGCGGCTTTCTCGAAATCGAGGTTCGCCGCGGCGGCGCGCATGTCGCGGTCGAGACCCGCGAGGTGGGCGTCGAGCTCGGCCTGCGACCGGAAGACGGGCACACCCGGCTTCACGGGCTCGGGCACGCCCAGGTAATCGCGTTCGTAGATGCTGGTCAGCACGTCGTCGATGGACTTCACGATGGTGGTGGGCGTGATGCCGTGCTCGGCGTTGTAGGCGGCCTGCAGGGCGCGCCGCCGCTCGGTCTCGCCGATGGCCGCCGTCATGGATGCGGTCATGGCGTCGGCATACATGATCACCTGCCCGTGCACGTTGCGGGCCGCGCGACCGGAGGTCTGGATGAGCGCCCCTGCCGACCGCAGGAAGCCTTCCTTGTCGGCGTCCAGGATGGCGACCAGCGACACCTCCGGCAGGTCCAGGCCCTCGCGGAGGAGGTTGATGCCCACCAGCACGTCGAAGACGCCGCGCCGCAGGTCCCGCAGGATCTCCACCCGCTCGAGCGTGTCGATGTCCGAGTGGAGGTAGCGCACCTTCACGCCCAGCTCCTGGTAGTACTGCGTGAGGTCCTCGGCCATGCGCTTGGTGAGGGTGGTCACGAGGACCCGCTCGCCCCGTTCGGCCCGCGCGCGGATCTCGCCCAGCAGGTCGTCCACCTGTCCCTTCACGGGACGCACCTCGATGGGGGGATCCATCAGGCCCGTGGGCCGGATCACCTGCTCCACGACGACGCCACCCGACTTCTGCAGCTCGTAGGGGCCCGGCGTCGCGGACACGTAGATCAGCTGGTGCACCCGCTCCTCCCACTCCTCGAAGTTGAGCGGGCGGTTGTCGAGCGCCGACGGCAGCCGGAAGCCGTACTCGACGAGCACTTCCTTGCGCGAGCGGTCGCCGTGGTACATCCCGCGGATCTGCGGAATCGTCTGGTGGCTCTCGTCCACGATCACGAGCGCGTCGGCGGGCAGGTAGTCGAGCAGCGTGGGTGGCGGCTGCCCCGGCCGGCGCCCCGTCAGGTGGCGCGAGTAGTTCTCGATGCCGTGGCAGTAGCCGATCTCCTTGATCATCTCCAGGTCGAACATCGTTCGCTGGTGGAGCCGCTGCGCCTCGAGGAGCCGGCCCTCACGCTCGAGGTCGCCTCGCCGCTCGGTGAGCTCGACCTTGATGGTCTCGACGGCCTGCTTCAGCCGCTCGCGGCTGGTGACGAAGTGCGATTTCGGGTAGACCGCGGTGCGGTCGTGGCGCCGGAAGGCCTTGCCGGTGAGCGGGTCGAACGACACGAGCTCGTCGATCTCGTCCCCGAACAGCCCGATGCGGAGCGCCGCCTCCTCGTACGACGGGTAGACCTCGACGATGTCGCCACGGACGCGGAAGGTGCCGCGGCCGAAGTCCATGTCGTTGCGCTCGTACTGGATCTCGACGAGCTTGCGCAGGATCTGATCGCGCCCGATCCGCTGGCCCCGCTCGAGCGGCAGGACCATCCCGTAGTAGGCCTCGGGCGAGCCCAGGCCGTAGATGCACGAAACGCTCGCGACGATGATGACGTCGCGCCGCTCGAAGAGCGACCGGGTGGCCGAGAGCCGCATCCGGTCGATCTCGTCGTTGATGGTCGATTCCTTCTCGATGTACGTGTCGCTGGACGGCACGTAGGCTTCGGGCTGGTAGTAGTCGTAGTAGCTGACGAAGTACTCGACGGCGTTCTCCGGGAAGAAGCGCCGGAACTCCTGGAACAGCTGTGCCGCCAGGGTCTTGTTGTGGGCCATCACCAGCGTCGGACGGTTCACCCGGGCGATGACCTGCGCCATCGAATAGGTCTTCCCGGACCCGGTGACGCCCAGCAGCACCTGGTGCCTGTCCCCGCGGTCGAGGCCCTCCACCAGCTCCGGCACCGCGCGGACCTGGTCGCCCCGCAGCTCGAACTCGGACGTGAGGTGGAACCGATCGTAGACGGACGGCATACGCGTGGCAGGAGGAACCCCTCATGGTACCACAGAGCCCATGCCCGCCCGGCCACGCGGCCCGCGGCTACCGTGACGGCTTGTACGGGGCGAAATACCCCTTGCGGGTGCGCACCTTCATGCCCGGCCGCTTCACCTTCACCTCCACCTTGCGCCACTGGCCGTCCGTGGCGGGGTTGGCGGAGGCATAGCCCAGCTGGTACTGCGCGCGAATCTCATCGAGCACCTTCCCATAGGTGGCGTCGAGATCCTTGAGGGCCGAGGGGAAGAACGCCTGCCCGCCGGTCGTCTCGGCCATCTGCTGGAGGCGCAACCGCGACTCCATCCGGAAGCGTCCGGTGTTCTCCACCAGGCCGACCGCGTATACGGTCGTCTGCGAGGCCCGCAGCAGCTCCAGGGCCTCGGCATAGGACAGGTTCGAGCGTGAGTCGGCGCCGTCGGTGTACATCACCAGGACGGGCCGCCCGGACTGGGACGAGGCGCCGTCCAGGTAGACGCCGAGCGCGTCATACAGGGCGGTCCAGCCCTCCGGCTTCCGGTTGCGGATGCGCTCGACCACGCGCGGGAAGTCGCGCTGCGGATAGCGCGTGACGCGCACCTCCGTGTCGAAGTCGACCAGCGTGATGTCCTCGGCCTGCGGCAGGAGGTTGAGGAACTTGATGGCCGCGCTGCGCGCCATGTTGAGATCCCGCTCCATGCTGGCGCTGGTGTCGAGCATGAGGCCGGGGTGCAACCGGCCGAGCGCCTCCTCCCCGCCGCCGGGCGAGAAGTACCGAAGGGTCTGCCGGCGCCCGTCCTCGATGACCTCGAAGTCGTCCTGCGTGAGGTCGGTGACGAGGTTGCCCTGCCGATCGGTGACGGTGACGCCGAAGGTCACCAGGTCGATGCCAGCCCGGAACACTACCTGTTCGGCCGCGAGCCCGACCGTGGCCGCCACCAACGACACGCCAACGAACACGCGGGTCATTACGCTGATGGTACTGGATTTCGCGGAAGGGCGGATCCGCAGATTACGCGGAGTGCGCCGATGCTGCACTGCAACACTGGCTGCCGAGGCCACACCGTCGGCTCACGGGCCGGGGGGCCAGGCTGCCGGCCCACGGCAGCCTGCCGAGGGCCGGGCGTGGCCGCTGCGCCGGCGTCCGTTCGCGCCCGAGCGCTCCCCCCGACCACCCTGCGAATCCGCGCAATCCGCGTAATCTGCGGATCCGCCCCTCCGCGTAATCCATCCAATCCGCGTAATCCCTCTCGTGAATCCAATCTATAATCCGGATCTGTGCGTTGTCTCGTGGTCTGTCACACGGAGCTGCTCGCCCGGCTCCTCGAGGCAGTCCTGGCTCCCCACGCCGACGTCGAGTTGATGGTAGAAAGCGCGGCGTTCGCACGCCGCGTGGACGATACGGGCCTACCGATCAGCATCGCGGACCCGCAGCGCCTCGACAGTTTCGTCAAGGCCGACCTCACGCCGGGCACTGTCGTCCTCGTCGAAGACAACGGGCGGAAGGGCCTGCGCAAGGTGCTCGACGCGGTCATCGGTGCGGGTGGCACGCTCGTCTACGTCTTCGGCACGTGCCCGGACGAGATGAAGAAGGCCGAGGCGCTCCGGGCGGACTTCCCCGACATGAACACGCTCACCCTGGCCGAGCTCGTGGGGGCACCGCTGCTGGCCGAGCTGGGCCGATCCGTCACCCGCCAGAAGGTCCAGCAGTACCAGCACTACTTCCGCGACGCGGACCGCGTCCTCATCCTCACGCACAACGATCCCGACCCCGATGCCCTGGCGAGCGGCCTTGCGCTGCGCAGCTTGCTGCGCCGGACGCGCCAGACGGCCATCATCGGCTGCGTCCAGGGCGTGACGCGCCCCGAGAACCAGCGCATGGTGAAGCTCCTGGATCTCGGCTACGAGATCGTCGCCCCCGATCAGTTCGCTGCGTTCGACAAGATCGCGCTGGTCGACGTACAGCCGCACTACTTCCCGGGTCTGCTGCCGCACGCCGACCTCGTGATCGACCATCACCCCGAGCAGTCGGGCTACTCCGCGGTCTACAAGGACATCCGCCCGGACTACGGCTCCACCTCCACCATCCTCACCGAGCACCTCCGGGCCGTGGACATCGACATCTCGGAGCGCACCGCCACGGCGATGCTCTACGCGATCAAGTCGGACACGCTGTTCTTCAACCGGCAGGCCAACAACGCCGATCTCGACGCCTTCTCGTACCTCTATCCGCGGGCCGACGCGACGATGGTGCGGAAGATGGAGGGCTCGGAGATCACCGCCGAGCGGCTCGATTACGTCATCAAGGCGTGGCAGACCGGCCGGCTGGTGGAGCACGTCTTCTGCGCATTCCTCGGCGAGCCGCCCCGCGAGGACTTCGTGCCCTACGTGGCCGACTTCTACCTGCAGCTCGAGGACGTCCAGTGGACCATCGTGTCGGGCGTGGTGAACGACACGTTCACCGTGTCGGTCCGCAACCTGGGCTATTCGCGGAACGCCGGCGACTTCGTCCGCCGCTGGTTCAACGACATCGGCAGCGCTGGTGGCCATCGCACCATGGCCAAGGCCGTCGTGCCCCTCGAGGCCTTCCAGCGGAAGTTCGGCACCTACGAAGGCAGCCGCATCAACCAGCGCATCCTGGAGCTCGTGCTGGACTTCCTGCACGAGGTCAAGCCGGCGAGGTGAGGCAAGGCCGGCGCGAAGCGCCGGCCCTATCCGAGCGCCTGCTCCAGGTCTTCGATCAGGTCCTGCGGATCCTCGAGGCCGATGGACAGGCGGATCATCCCCCTCGACACGCCGGCGCGCGCCAGCTCTTCGTCCGACAGGCCGGTGTGTGATGTGAGGATTGGGAGGCTGCAGATGCTCTCCACGCCGCCCAGGCTGGCGGCGCGCTTGATGACCTGCAGGCGATCGAAGGCCCGGAACGCCGCCTCCTGCCCACCCCGCACGTCGATGGTCACCATGCCGCCGAAACCGGACATCTGCCGGCGTGCGGTGTCATGGTCGGGATGCGAGGGCAGCCCCGGATAGTAGACTCGCGCGATCGCGGGGTGCGCATCGAGAGCGGTCGCGACGGCCAGGGCGTTCGCGTTGTGCCTGGCCACGCGGAGAGGCAGCGTCTTCAGCCCGCGGCCCAGAGCGTAGGCGGGCTGCGGGTCGAGGATCGACCCCATCAGCCGCCGTGCCCTCGCGATGGGCTCGAGCCGCGCGCGCGTGCCGGACAGCACCCCGGCCGTGACGTCGCTGTGCCCGTTCAGGTACTTCGTCGCGCTCTGCATCGAGAGGTCCACGCCCATCGAGAGCACCGGCTGGTTCAGCGGGCAGGCAAAGGTGTTGTCCACCACAGACGTGACGCCGGCGGCACGGCAGGCCGCGGCCACCGCCCGGACATCCACGCACCGCAGCGTCGGGTTGATGGGCGACTCGAACCAGACGACTTTCGTGCGCGGCCCGATGACACGCGCCGGATCGGCCAGCTCCTCCAGGGTGACGAACCGTCCCGCGATGCCGAACCGAGGCAGCAGGTCCGTGATGAGGTGATGTGTGCCGCCGTAGATGGCGGCGCTGCAGACCACCTCGTCGCCCTGCTGCAGCAGGGTCAGCAGCGCATGGGTCGTGGCGGCCTGGCCCGAGCTGAAGAGCAGCGACTGCTCCGCGCCTTCGACCGCGGCGAGCTTCTCTTCGACCGCCACGACCGTGGGGTTCTCGTACCGGCTGTACAGGTAGCCCGACGAGCGGCCCGCCTGGTAGGCCTGGACCTCCGCGGCCGACGCGAAGACGAAGGTGCTCGTCTCGTAGATGGGCGTCGTCAGCGAGGGCGTGGCGCCAGAGGTCACGTGCTCGCCCGTGTGAATCAACTCCGTGCTCTTCCGCATCCTGCCCCCTCCTGCCCGCGAACTACATCCGTTCCCCACTCGCGCCGAGGATCGGCTCGATGAACTGCCGGTAGGCATCCTCGTAGCCGTGCTCCATCAGCTCGTCGAGCGTGTGCCGGCGGTCCGAGCCCTCGTCCCAGGCGCCGGCCAGATCGAGCGGCCGCACGGGGTTGTGCGCCGGCCGGATGACGTAGGTCAGCGGTACGCGATGCTGCAGGTGCCGCAGGGCGTCTCCGAGGGCGGCGGTCTCGGCGCTCGCGAGCTGCTCGGCGATGCGCCCCAGGCCGTCGGTGCGCGCGGGCCTCAGCGCGTGCGGGCCGGGAAGGTCGGGCGCGGCCGACACGACGATCAGCTGCTCTGCCCCCGCGGCCGCCGCCTCTTCGATCACGCGGCCGACAGCGGCCGTGCGATCGGCGAGCCGGTGCGACTCCCCTCGCCAGTAGGCGTCGGGTGCAAAGCTGATCACGCGGGGCTCGGACACCCCGGGCAGCGTCAGTGCCGCGCCGAGAACGTCGGCCACATGATCGCGGGCCACGCCCGCGAGATCGTGCGCCTCGGCTCGCCGGCTCGATGCCGCGGTCGTCGCGCCGAAGAGCGTCTTGCGATACGGCTCGCGCACCAGGCCGAAGACCATGTCCCGGCGCGCGTCGAGATCGTGCACCACGAGGACGAGCTCGCGAAAGCCGGGATGGCCCAGGTTCTCGGCGAGCAGATCCGCGTAGCGACGGCTCAGATCGCGCGGATCCGGTGCCCGCAGCCTGGCCCCGCCGCGCAGGATGCTCCACAGCGCTGAGGTCCCGGCGTCGATGGCCCGCCTCGCATCCACGGGGGCGCCGAGCAGCGACCACAGCGCGTGCGAGGCCGCGCTCCGGCGGATCGGGGCTCGCCACGCGTGAAGCGCCCCCCCTGCGGCCAGCACGACCAGGCCGGCCAGGGCAATGAAGGTCACCAGGCGCGGCACCCACGTCGGCAGGCCTTCGGGGGAGAAGGCCGACCCCACGGCGGCCAACGCGCCGCGCGACATCTCTGCGCCCTGCTCCAGCCCCGCCATCCCGAGGGCCATGGCCACGGGGTAGATGGCCGCCACGAGCAGGAGCGCCGCCGCGGGCACCGCGAATACGGCGAGCGCCGCCCACAGCAGCAGCCGGAGCCAGCGGAACGTCCAGCGCCACCGGTAGAACGCGCGGGGCGCCGGGCTCCGCCAGACGCCCCCGCCGTCCCAGAGAGGCGCGGCGCCGTCAATCGCGTACAGGACGGCCCCGAGCGCGCCGATGCCGCGGCCGCAGACGAGGTCGATCTTGATGCCGGTTTCGTGAAGCGCGCGGAGAACGCCCGCATGGTACGCGCCGTCGGCGCCGGTCCCTGTCAGCACCAGCGCCGTGCGACGCTCGGGGGAATAGTGGTCGGCCACTACTCGTCGTGGATGGTCACCAGCTTCAGGATCTCGAACTTGCGGCCGCCCGCGGGCGTGGTCACGACGATCTCGTCACCCTCTTCCCGGTTGAGGATGGCGCGCCCGATCGGCGACGAGGTGGAAATCATGCCCTTGTCGCCGTCGGCGTCCTCGGGCATCACGAGCTGGTAGACCAGCTCCTGGCCGGTCGACTCGCGCAGCGTGACCGTGGACCCGAACCCGGCCTTGCCATGGGGGATCTTGTCCATGTTCATCAGCGCGATCTCGTTCATGCGCCGACGCAGCATGCCGATGCGTGCCTGGACGTAGGTCTGGCGCTCCTTGGCCGCCTGGTACTCCGCGTTCTCGCGCAGGTCGCCCAGCTCGCGCGCGCGCTGGATCTCCTTCGGGAGCTCCATCTTCAGCTCGCGCTCGAGCACGGCCACCTCTTCTTCAAACCGCTTGAGAAGCTTTTCCTTCATCGTTCAAACTTCAGACTTTAGCATAATTGTTCCCAGCCCCATGCCGCTCATCACCAGCCGCCAGCACGCCCTCGTGAGGCAGTGTCGGGCCATCGCGCGCGGCGACGCGAACCGACTGGTGCTCGACGGCTGGCACCTGCTCGACGAGGCGCTGGGGGCCGGCTTCGCCCTGGAGACCGTGGCCGCGCGCGCGGACGTGTCGCCCGGGCAGCGCGCCACGCTCGAACGGGCGAGGCGCGCGGGCGCGGAGGTGGTGCGCGTGTCCGCCTCCGTGATGGACGCACTCTCACCCGTGCAGGCGCCGACCGGCGTCGTGGCCATCGCCGCGCGGCCCGCGGTGGACCCCCGGGCACTCGCCGCGCCGGCGCCCGCGCTGGTCGTCGCGGGCTTCGGCGTCCAGGACCCGGGCAACGCCGGGGCCATCATCCGTGCCGCCGATGCGGGCGGGGCCACGGGTGTGCTGCTCGACCGGGCCTCGGCCGACCCGTGGGGATGGAAGGCCCTCCGTGCCTCGATGGGGAGCACCCTGCGGCTGCCCGTGCTGCGCGACGAGTCGGCGCTGAATCGACTCATGGCCTGGCAGGCGGACGGCCTGCGCGTGGTGGCCGCCGATCCCGACGCGTCAGCGCGGATGTACGACGAGCGCCTCGATGGGCCAACGGTTCTCGTCGTCGGGTCCGAAGGGGCCGGCGTGCCGCCCGAGGTTCTGCGCGCCGCCGATGCGCGCGTCCGGATCCCCATGCGCGCCCGCGTCGAGTCGTTGAACGTCGCGGTGGCCGCTGCGCTGCTGCTCTACGAAGCCGCGCGGCAGCGCGAGTGGGTCGAGATCGTATGAGCCTGTTCGACGTCGAGCCGGAGCCGGTGGACCCGCGCACCATCCCGCTGCCGGAGCGCATGCGCCCGCGCACGCTGGACGAGGTCGTCGGGCAGGACGACGTCATCGGTCCCGGGCGGCCGCTGCGCGAGATGATCGAGCGCGACCTGCTCCAGTCGATCATCCTGTGGGGCCCGCCGGGCACCGGCAAGACGACGCTCGCGCGCCTCATCGCGGATCTCACCCGTGCCGAATTCGTCTCGTTCAGCGCGGTGCTGGCGGGCATCAAGGAAGTGAAGGACGTGATGGCGGCCGCCCAGGAGCGCCGCCGGCGCCTGGGCACGCGCACCATCGTGTTCGTGGACGAGATCCACCGCTTCAACAAGGCCCAGCAGGACGCCTTCCTGCCCCGCGTCGAGGCCGGCGACATCATCCTCATCGGCGCCACCACCGAGAACCCCTCCTTCGAGGTGAACGCGGCGCTGCTCTCCCGGTCCAAGGTGTTCGTGCTCAAGCCCCTGGACGAGGCCGCTACCCTCACGATCCTGAGGCGGGCCCTGGAGGATCCCGAGCGGGGCCTCGGGCGCGAGCAGGCCGAAGCGTCCGACGCCGTGCTGGCGCACATCGCCCGCTTCGCCAACGGAGATGCCCGCGCGGCGCTCAACCTGCTGCAGCTGCTGGTGGCCTCCGCCCCCCAGGGAGCCGGACGGCCGAAGATCGACGAGGCCCTGCTCGAGCGCACGCTGCAGCACAAGGCGCTGCTCTACGACAAGGGCGGCGAAGAGCACTACAACCTGATCTCCGCGCTCCACAAGTCCATGCGCAACAGCGACCCCGACGCCGCCGTCTACTGGCTCGCCCGCATGGTCGAGGCCGGCGAGGACCCGATGTACATCGCACGCCGCCTGGTGCGCTTCGCGTCCGAGGACGTGGGGAACGCCGATCCACAGGCGCTGGTCGTAACGATGGCCGCAAGGGATGCGGCGCACATGCTCGGCTTCCCCGAAGCCAACACCGCGCTCGCCCAGGCCGCGCTCTACCTGGCGACGGCCCCGAAGAGCAACGCGGTCTACGCCGCGTATGGCGCCGCCGCCGAGTCGGCGAAGCACGACGTGGCCTCGCCCGTGCCCCTCCACCTTCGCAACGCGCCGACGAAGCTGATGAAGCAGCTGGACTACGGCAAGGGCTACCGCTACGCCCACGATGAGGCCGAGGGCGTCGCCGACATGGACTGCCTGCCCGACAACCTGAAGGGGCGCACGTTCTACTCGCCCACGGAGCGCGGCTTCGAGAAGGAGATCAAGCGGCGGCTCGACGGCTGGAAGGAGATCAAGCGCCGCCGGCGGGAGCCATAGCCGTGGTCCGTCATGCGAGACGCGATCAGATCCGCTCGAAGTTCTTCTCCACCTCCCGCCGCGTGATCCTCAGCATCACGGGGCGCCCGTGCGGACAGACCGTCGAGTACGAGGTCGCGCGCAGCTCCTCGAGGATGTGGGCCATCTTCTCGAAGGTCAGCGGGTAGTTGGCCTTCACGGCCGCGTGGCAGGCGGTGAGGGCGGCGATGCGCTTGAGGCCTTCCTCCACGCCGAGGCCGCGGTCCAGGCCCTCGAGGTCGTTGGCCAGGTCGCGGAGCGCGGAGTCGCACTCGTGGTTGGGCAGGACGGCCGGGATGGCCGTCACCTTGACGGTATCCCCCCCGAACTCCTCCACCTCGAAGCCGAATCGCTCCAGCGCCTCCGCCCGTGACACGAGCGCCTCACGCTCGGCGGGCGCCAGCTCCAGGATGATGGGCACCAGCAGCCGCTGACTCTCGAGCGGCCGCTCCGTGAGCCGCTGCATGATTCGCTCGAACAGCACCCGCTCGTGGGCCACGTGCTGGTCGATGATCGCAATCCCTTC
Organism: Acidobacteriota bacterium; assembly: GCA_020851565.1. Classification (GTDB taxonomy): domain Bacteria; phylum Acidobacteriota; class Vicinamibacteria; order Vicinamibacterales; family UBA2999; genus VFZN01. The sequence continues at coordinate 84,396 of JADZCN010000034.1, forward strand.
GTCATCGATGGCGATGATGAACGTGTCGCGAAACTGCCCCAGCGGGACGAGCGGCCGCATCCCCGTGACGCCGGGCGCCTGCCCCTCCACCCCCGAAACCTCCGTGCCTTGAACCTCCGTGCTTCGAACCCCCGTGCCTTGCCCCCCCGTGCCTCGAACCTCCGCGCCTTGAACGCTCGGGCCAACCCACCGTGACGTGTACACGCCGCCGGCGAGCACTCCGGGAATCGCCTGCGGGATCGGCCTGCCGGGCACGAGATCGGAGGGCCGCAGCTGCAGCTCGGGCGCTGGGCCTCGCCCCAGGGCGTCGGCCACGGCTCGGCGCACGACCTCGTGCACCAGCGACTGCTCCTTGAACCGCACCTCCGCCTTCGTGGGGTGGACGTTCACGTCCACCCGATCCGGCGGCACCTCGAGGAACAGGTGCACCTCGGGGCTCCGTTCCTTGTTCGACGCCACGCTGTACGCATCGAAGATGGCGTGGGCAATCGTCTTGTCCTTCACGATCCGCCGGTTGACGAAGACGTGCTGAGGTCCGCGGGTCGGACCGTGCTCGGCCAGCGCCGCGACGTATCCATGAAGGCGGATCCCCGCCGACTCGCGGTGCACCTCCACCAGGTCGGGCCGATCGCCATAGAGCTGGTACAGGCGGTCCGCGACAGACGTCACGGGCGGGCACGACAGCACCTTCCGCCCGGCGTTGAGCAGCACGAAGCCGATGCGCGGGTAGCACAGCGCGAGCTGCGTGACCGTCTTCGAGATCTGGGCGCTCTCGGCTGCGTCCGATTTGAGGAACTTCCGCCGAGCCGGCAGGTTGTAGAACAGGTCGGCGACCTCGACCAGGGTACCCTCTGGCCCGCCGGCCTCCATCACGGACTCGATCACGCCGGCGTTGACGCGGATCTCGGTGCCGCCCGGCTCACCACGCGCGCGCGTGCGCAGGCGGAAGTGCGCGACCGACGCCATCGAGGGCAGCGCCTCGCCGCGAAAGCCGAGGGTGACGATGGCGCCGAGATCGTCGGCACGCCGGATCTTGCTCGTGGCGTGGCGCTCGAGGCTCAGCCGGGCGTCCTCCGGCCCCATGCCGATGCCGTCGTCCTCGACGCGGATCAGCTTCTTGCCGCCGTACTCCGTCGTGATGGTGATGCGGGTGGCCTCGGCGTCGATGGCGTTCTCGACCAGTTCCTTGATGACCGACGCGGGCCGCTCCACGACCTCGCCGGCCGCGATCTGGTTGGCCAGGTCGTCTGGCAGTTTCGTGATGCGTCCCATGACCCGGCCCCTACAGCCACCCCGACTTCTTGAACCAGGCGTACATGCCGGCGCTGGCGAGGACCATCACGGCCACGATCTCCCAGAACTGGGCGGTGCCTTCGCCTACCAGGCTCGGCAGCGGCACGTTCATGCCGAAGAGGCCCGTGATGACCGTGAGGGGACCGAACAGCGTGGCGATGACCGCGAGCAGCCGCGAGACGTCGGCGAGGCGATTGGACACGGATGCCAGGTGCGCATCCAGGATGCCCGTCACGCGGTCCTGGAACACGATGGCGTCCTCGGCCATGCGCGCAAACTGGTCGTAGACGTCACGGAAGCGATACGCCATCTCCTGGTTGACGATGTCGAACTCCCGCCTGGCCAGCCGGCCGACCGCGTCGCGCTGCGGAACGACGATGCGGCGCAGCATCGAGATGTCGCGTTTCACCGCGAGGATATCGCCCATGAGGCCCTCGTGGTTCTCCTCGATGACCGACTTCTCGATCTCTTCGAGGCGTTCCTCGAGCTCGTCGGCCTCCGGACGGTAGTGGTCCACCATCGTGTCGACAATGCGGTGCAGCAGCGCCACGGGCCCCTCGGCCAGGATGTGCGCGGTCCGCTCGCACAGCTCGGTGACGTGCGCGATGCTGCGGCGGCGCCCGTCGTGAACCGTCACGAGAAACGACGCGCCGAGGAAGAAGTCCGTGTCGTGCGTCTCGAAGGTGTGTTCGGGGGCATGGAAGTTGATGCCGTGGAAGACCAGGTACAGGTAGTCGCCATACGACTCGATCTTGGGATGCGGCTCCCGTTGCAGCGCCGACTCCACGGCCAGGTCGTGAAAGCCGAAGACCTCGGACAGCATGCGCCCTTCGGCCTCGGTAGGCTCGACGAAGTCGGCCCAGACCGTCACGCCGCTGCCCGGCTTCAGCCACGCGGGGTCGATCGCCGTGACCTCGCGGGTGGCGCCGCGCTCGTGGACGAAGATTCGAGTCATCGCGTTCCTGGGAGCCCGAGGGGCTGGACCAGCGCGGCGAACCGCGGTTCGTTCCGGAGCGGATCGAGGATCGGCTCCACCGCCGCGCCGCCCCAGACCGCTTCGATCAGCGCCTCCTTTCCGACCAGTCTCCCGGGATCTCGGGCCAGGTCACTGAGCACGTCGAACGCCTTGCGAACCCCAGAACCCGAGAACCCCAGAACCCGAGAACCCTAATCCCCCACCTTGACGCTGAGCGCCGCCTGCGCCGCGGCCAGGCGCGCAACGGGGACGCGATAGGGCGAGGCGCTGACGTAGTCCAGCCCGACCTGGTGGAAGAAGTGCACGGACGAGGGATCGCCGCCGTGCTCGCCGCAGATCCCCACCTTCAGGTCCGCGCGCGTGGCCCGGCCCTTCTGCACGCCCATCGCCACCAGCTGGCCCACGCCGGCAGCGTCGAAGGTGGCGAACGGATCCTTGTCGAGAATCTTCTTCTCCTGGTAGACGCGCAGGAACTTGCCCACGTCATCCCGCGAGAAGCCGAAGGCCATCTGCGTGAGGTCGTTGGTGCCGAAGGAGAAGAACTGGGCCTCGGAGGCGACCTCGTCCGCCGTCACGGCGCCGCGCGGCACCTCGATCATGGTGCCGACCAGGTACTTGATCCTGATCTTCTGCTCCTTCATCACCTCGGCGGCCACGCGGTCCACGATCGCCTTCTGGTCCCTCAGCTCCTTCACGAGCCCGACGAGTGGGATCATGATCTCGGGCACGACCTTCAGGCCTTCCTTGTTCAGCTGGCAGGCGGCCTCCATGATGGCGCGCGCCTGCATCTCGGTGATCTCCGGGTAGGTGATTCCAAGCCGGACGCCGCGGTGGCCGAGCATCGGGTTGAATTCGTGGAGCTGCTCCACGCGCGCCAGCAGGGTCTTCTTCTCCGACAGGGTCTTCCCACCCTTGCCGGTGGCTTCCATGACGGCGATTTCCACCATCAGGTCCTCGCGCTTCGGCAGGAACTCGTGCAGCGGCGGATCGATGGTGCGGATCGTGACCGGCGAACCGTGCATCGCCTTGAACACGCCGTAGAAGTCCTGGCGCTGCAGCGGCAGCAGCTCCGCCAGCGCGGCGCGGCGATCCGCCTCGTTGTCGGCCAGGATCATCCGCTGGACGATGGGAATGCGACCTTCCCCGAAGAACATGTGCTCCGTGCGGCACAGGCCGATGCCGCGGGCGCCGAACTTGTACGCCAGCTCCGCCTGGTCCGGCTGGTCCGCGTTGGCGCGCACGCCCAGGCGCCGGAACTTGTCGGCCCACGTGAGCAGCTGGTGGAACCGGTGGTAGATGTCCGACTCGGTGGGCTTCATCTTGCCGCCCACGACCTGGAGGATCTCGCTCGGGTGCGACGACACCCGGGCAATCTTCACCTCGCCCGTGAGGCCGTCGAAGGCCACCCAGTCGCCCTCCTTCAGGACCTGCCCCTTCACCGTCACGGTCTTGCCGTGCTCGTTGATCTGGAGCTCGCCGGCGCCGACGATGGAGGGCTTGCCCATCTGGCGCCCCACCACGGCGGCGTGCGACGTCATGCCGCCGGTGGCGGTGAGGATGCCCTGCGACACCCACATGCCGTGGATGTCGTCGGGCGCCGTCTCGCGTCGTACCAGGATGACGGGTTTGCCCTGGTTGGACCAGGCCACCGCCTCCTCGGACGTGAACACCAGCTGTCCGCACGCCGCGCCGGGCGACGCGGGCAGGCCCCGGGTGGCCACCGGTATCGACTTCCATTCCTTCGGGTCGAACCCGGGCGCGAGCAGCTGCGACAGCGCCTCGGGATCCACGAGCAGGAGGGCTTCCTTCGGGGTGACCAGCCTCTCCTTCACGAGGTCGGTGGCGATGATGACCGCCGCGTGACCGGTGCGCTTGCCGCTGCGCGTCTGCAGCATGTAGAGCCGGTCGTCCTCGATGGTGAACTCGAAGTCCTGGATGTCCTTGTAGTGCCGCTCGAGGCGCGTGGTGATCTGGCGCAGCTGCTGGTAGGCGTGCGGCATCACCTTCGCCAGCTCGCTGATGGGCTGCGGCGTGCGGATGCCCGCGACGACGTCCTCGCCCTGCGCGTTGATGAGGAACTCGCCGAAGAACTCCTTCGCGCCGGTGGCGGGGTTGCGCGTGAAGCCGACGCCCGTGCCCGAGCGATCGCCCGTGTTGCCGAACACCATCATCTGCACGTTCACCGCCGTGCCGATGGAGTCGGGGATGTCGTAGATGCGCCGGTACTCCTTCGCCCGCGGGTTGTTCCACGAGCGGAACACCGCGTTCCGGGCCATTTTCAGCTGCTCGTTCGGATCCTGCGGGAACGGCCTGCCCGTCTTCTTCCTGACGACGGCCTTGTAAGCGTCCACCACGTCGCGCAGGGCGGCCTCGTCGAGGTCGGTGTCGAGCGACACGCCCTTCGCCTTCTTGATCGCCTCGAACTCGTGCTCGAACGCGGCCTTGGGAATCTCCAGCACGACGCTGCCGAACATCTGCATGAACCGGCGGTAGCTGTCGTAGGCGAACCGGCCATTCGAGGTGCGGCGCTTCAGGCCCTCGACCGCCGCGTCGTTCAGGCCGAGGTTCAGGATGGTGTCCATCATGCCCGGCATCGAGAACTTCGCGCCGGAGCGAACCGAGACGAGCAGCGGGTTCTCGGTCGATCCCAGCGTGGCGCCTGCGGCCTTCTCGAGCCGCTTCAGGTGCGTCGCAATCTCGGCGTCGATGGCCGCGGGCAGCTTGTGGCCCTGCGCGTAGTACAGGTTGCAGGCGTCGGTCGAGATGGTGAAGCCTGGGGGCACGGGCAGGCCGGCATTGGTCATCTCGGCGAGGCCGGAGCCCTTGCCGCCGAGTGTGTCCTTCATGTGCCGATTGCCTTCGGCCTTGCCGCCGCCGAAGAAATACACGTACTTCTTCGCGCGGCCGGCGGCCTTCACGCGTGGGGCGACCTTCTTCGCCGCGGTCTTCTTCTTCGGTGCGGCAGCCTTCTTCGAAGCCTTCTTGGCCATGGGCGGTTATGACTCCTGCGGTACGATTTCCGATACGTCTGCCAGCTGGAGGATGAGGTGCTCCAGCGTCCACATCAGCCGGAGCCGCGCCTCGCGCAGCCCGGCATCCTCGGTCATCACCATCACGTCGTCGAAGAACGTCGCGACGGACGGCCCGAACTTCGCGGCCTCCTCGAAGGCCTGCCTGAAGGCGTTCCCCGCGGCGACCGCGGCGTCGATCACCGGGCGGCGCTGCTGAACCTCCTGCCACAGCGCGCGCTCGGCCGGCTCCTTCAACAGCGAGTCGAGCGGTGCGCCCGTCTGATCGATGGATGCCATGGACGGGGTCGCCGGCACGTTCTTGGCGACGATGTTCCGCACGCGCTTGAAGAGCGTGGCCAGCTGCCGGAAGTCGTCCGTGTCGGCGACCGCCGCCAGGACTTCGAGCTTGCGGCGCGCCACGAGCGGGCTGATCTCGCGGATGTCCCCGTGAGTGACGGCACGCACGTTCCGGATGTCGTGGCCGCGCTGCTCGAGGACGTAGCGCAGGCGCTCGGTGATGAAGAGCCACAGGGCCGTGCCGTAGCCGGAGGGATCCTGCTCCAGGGAATCGCTGATCAGGTCTCCGAACGGCTCCTGGGCCCGTTCGACCAGCTGGTGCAGGGGGATGCGGACATCCAGACCCGTCAACTCCGGCAGGTCCACCAGCGTCCGGATCGTCCCCTGTGCGGCGCGGCGCAGCCCGTACGGGTCCCGCGACCCGGTGGGACGCTCGCCCGCCGCGAACATCCCGACGAGGCTGTCCACCTTGTCCGCCAGGGACACCGCGGCCCAGGTGACTGCCGCCTCCCCGAGCTGGGCCCGCGTCGGCGGGGCGTCGGCCTCGACTCCCTGCGGCAGGTAGTGGTGATAGACGGCCCTCCAGACGGCCTCAGGGTGGCCGTCCTCGCGGGCGTAGATGCCCCCGATGGTTCCCTGCAGTTCGGTGAGCTCGCGGACCATGTCGGTGGCCAGATCGGCCTTGCACAGCCGCCCCGCCTCGGCCGCGTGTGGCGCCAGGTCGGGGCGGACCAGTACCTCGCGGCACAGCCACTCGGCCAGGCGGCTCACCCGCTCGGCCTTGCCCCGGTAGCTCCCCAGCTTCTTGTGGAAGAGCACCGTGTCCAGGCGCTCGATGAAGCCGTCCAGCCGCTGCTGCCGGTCGGCATCCCAGAAGAAGCGCGCGTCACGCAGGCGCGCCGTCAGCACGCGCTCGAGGTTGCGCGACACCACCTCCGGCTTCTCGGGCTCGGTGTTGAGCACGGCCAGGAACACGGGCAGCAGCGCTCCGGCGTCGTTCAGCACCGGGAAGAAGTGCTGGTGGTGAATCATCGTGGTCGTCAGCACTTCCTCGGGGAGCGAGAGGAACTCCTCGGGGAAGTGTCCCGACAGCACGAATGGGTACTCGACCAGGTCGGGCACCTCCTGGAGCAGCGACTGCCCCACGAGCGCCGTGGCCACGCGGCCGCCCTTCCGGCGCGACTCCACGTCCAGCTCGCGCGCGATGCGGCTGTGCCGCTCGTCGCGTTCGAGCACGACGAAATGCTCGGAGAGGCGCTTGCGGTAGTCGTCGAAGCCCTTGACCTTCACGGCGCGGCCCGCCCGGCCGCTCGTGGCCAGGAAGCGGTGGCCGTAGGTGACGGCGCCGGACCGGACCTCCTGGACGAGGCCGCCCATCGCGTCCGGCGTGCGAAGAATGGCAAACGGCACCACGCGGCCGCCGTAGAGGAACACGATCCAGCGAATGGGTCGGCCAAATGGCAGCTCGCCCTTCCCGTCGTCGAGCATCGCGTCCCAGCGCATCAGCTTGGGAAAGGTCAGGGCCCGGAGCGCGGAGGTGAGCACGTCCGGCAGCACGTCCACCGCCGCCTTCCCCCGCTGCTGCCTGCGCACCGCGAGGTAGGTGCCCTTCTTCTCGGGCACCTCGAGGCGCTCGAGCAGCGACACGTCCACGCCCTGCTTGCGCGCGAAGCCCTCCGCCGCCGGCGTGGGGGCCCCCGACTGGTCGAACGCCGCGCTGACGGGTGGGCCCGTGATGATCTCTTCCAGATCGGTCTGGCGCTCGGACACACGCGCGAATCGTGCGGTCAGCCGACGCGGCGTCGAGAAGGTCTCCACCGGCGCGTCCGCGCTCAACCGGGCCGCCTTGAGGCTCGCCTCGAGCGTGGCGCCAAAAGCGCTCGTGAGCGCCGGCAGCCAGCTGGCGGGCAGTTCCTCCGTCCCAATCTCGATCAGCAGTTCGCGGTCCACGTCGATACCTCGGCTTCTGGCGTCAGGCAGGCGGCTCAGCGCTCGTCGGGAGACGGGGCCGCAGCCGCGCTCTCCTCCGCGTAACGCCGGCAGATGGCGACCGCGAGCTGCCTCACCCGCAGGATGTAGGCCGTGCGCTCGGTGACGCCCACGCTGCCGCTCGCGTCAAGCAGGTTGAAGAGGTGCGAGCACTTCAGGCAGTGCTCCAGCGCCGGGAGGACGAGGCCCGCCGCGAGCAGCTGCTCGCCGAACGCATAGGTCTCGTCGAACTGCCGGCGATGGTACGCCGAGAAGGTGGCCTGCTCGATGCCCGTGTCCTGGTTGAAGGCGTACTTCGACTGCTCGACTTCCTCGCGCAACCGCACGGCGCTGTATGGGACACCCGGCGCCCACTGCAGGTCGAAGACGTTGTCCACGCGCTGCAGGAACATGGCGATGCGCTCCAGACCGTAGGTGATTTCGCAGGAGACGGGCGACAGATCCACGCCACCCACCTGCTGGAAGTAGGTGAACTGGGTGATCTCGAGCCCGTCGAGCAACACCTGCCAGCCGATGCCCCAGGCGCCGAGGGTAGGCGATTCCCAGTTGTCCTCCTCGAACCGGATGTCGTGGAGCCGCGGGTTGATGCCGCACGCCTCGAGGCTCTCCAGGTAGGTCTGTTGCACCTCGTCCGGGGACGGCTTCAGGATGACCTGCATCTGGTGATGCTTGAACAGCCGGTTCGGGTTCTGGCCGAACCGGCCATCGTCGGGGCGGCGGGAGGGCTGCACGTAGGCCACGTTCCAGGGCGTGGGCCCGAGCACGCGCAAGAGGGTCTCCGGGCTCGAGGTGCCCGCTCCGACTTCGAGGTCGAGGCCCTGCTGGATGAGGCAGCCCTTCGACGCCCAGAAGGCCGACAGCTTGAGGATCAGGTCTTGGAAGGTCACGGGAACAGGCTCGCCTCAGGGCGCCGGCGTGCGGCGCAGCTCGTGAATCACTCGTATCGAACGCGGCTCGCGATCCAGATGCGAGCGAATCAGCATGCGGTGGACGTGCTCCAGTTCCCTCAGGGCCCGCGCCGTCGCCCCGAGGGCCTCCACACCCAGCGGCGCCACGCGCCGGACGCCGCCGACGAATGCCGCGGCGTCCGCCGAGAGCGACAGGTCCGTCGGGTAGACCCCCTGCAGCTTCAGCAGCCAGCACTCGAAGTACCGCGCCAGCGGCTCGACCGGCACCCCAGCCACCAGCGCCTCGAGCGTGGCCGTCCCCAGGCGGAACAGCCGTTCGTCCGGGTCGGCCTCCGCGGCCCACTCGTCGATGAGCTCCGCGAAGTAGTGGCTGTAACCGAGCGCCTCGGGGCTGGCCGCCACGAGCGGCGAGGTCACCGGCTCGGCGTAGTTCAGGCCCACCAGTTCACGCCGCTCCTTCTCGAAATACGCGACGCGCACGTGCGTCAGCGGCTCGAGCGCTCCACGAAACCGGGATCGTGCCCGCCGCGCGTGCTCGGCGACGCCCCGCTTCTTGCCACGGTCGGCCGTCAGGAACACTACGATTCGGTCCGCTTCGCCCAGCTTGTAGGTTCGAAGCACGAGGGCGTCGGCCGTATGGAGCGGCATCCGTGCCCGCCTATTCTATCTCGCCAGGTACTTCACGAACACGGTGGCCAGGCCCAGGAACGAGGCGAACCCGACGACGTCGGTGAAGGTGGTGATGAACACGGCGGAGGCCAGCGCCGGATCCACCTTGAGCGCCTTCAGCCCGAGCGGCACCAGGGTGCCGGCGGTGGCCGCCACGAACATGTTGCACACCATCGCGGCGCCGAGCAGGAGCCCCAGCATCGGATCGGCCTTGGTCAGCCAGGCCACGCCGGCCGCCACCACCCCGAGAGCCAGGCCGTTTCCCAGCCCGATCAGCGATTCCTTCGCCAGTGCCTTCCGCGCGTTGACCCATGAGAGCTCGCCCAGGGCCAGGCCGCGCACGATGACGGTGAGCGTCTGGGTAGCGGCATTACCGCCCATACCGGCGACGATGGGCATGAACACGGCCAGCGCCGTCACCTGCTGGATGGTCCCCTCGAACAGGGCGACGACGGAGGCCGCCACGAAGGCGGTCACCAGGTTGATGCCCAGCCAGGGCAGGCGCTTTCGCAGCGCCTCGACCGGCGGGGTGGCGATGCGCTCGTCGCCCGAGACGCCGGCCAGGCGCAGCAGGTCTTCGGTCGCCTCGTCCTTGATGACGTCGATGACGTCGTCAACCGTCACCACGCCGGCCAGCTTGTTCTCCTCGTCCACCACCGGCACGGCCAGCAGGTTGTAGGAGGCCACCTGCCGGGCCACCTCCTCCTGGTCCGTATCCACGCGCACGCTGATGACGTCCGGCGTCATGATGCGCTTGAGGGGCGTCTCCGGCGAGACGAGGAGCAGCCGCCGCAGCGACGTGACGCCCACCAGGTGATTGCGGCCGTCCACGACGTAGAGGTAGAAGACCATCTCGACGTCGCGCGCGCCCTGCAGTGCCGTGATGGCCTCGCCGACGGTCAGGTCCTCGTTGAGCGCGAAGACCGACGGGTTCATGATGCGCCCGGCGGTCTGCTCCCCGTACTCGAGAAGGCTCTCGACCTGCCCCGATTCCTTCCGGCGCATCAGCTCGAGCACTTCGCGCGAGAGCTCGTCGGGCAGGTAATCGATCAGGGCCGCCGCATCGTCGGACGGCAGCTCGTGGAGCAGCTTGGCGATATCGTCGGCCGATCGGCCGGTCAGCAGCTGGGCGCCCGGCTCCGGGCCCATCTCGCTGATCGCTTCCATCGCCAGCTTCGGCTGGCGTTCGACGAGCAGCGCGAAGACGGCCGAGCGCTCGGTGTCGAGGAGGGTCCCGAATATCTGGGCGAGATCGGCCGGGTGCTGCTTCTGCAGCAGGTTCAGGAGATTGGCCGTCGCGCCAATGCGCAGGAGGCGCTTGACCGAATCGACGACGACATCACTCCTGCGCGGCGCGGCCATGGCAATCCGAGCAAATGTAGCACACGCGAATTACGTCCGACGGCGCTTTCTCCGTCCTTCCACGCCCAGCTCGTCGAGCGTCCGCTCGTCCTCGCGCCAGCGCTCGCGCACCTTCACGTGCAGATCCAGATAGACCTTCGTCTGGAAGAACCGCTCGAGCTCTTCCCGCGCCGCGGTACCGATGGCCTTGATGGCAGCGCCGCCCTTGCCGATGAGGATGGGCTTCTGCGACTCCCGCTCGACGAGGATGGTGCAGTACAGCCGAAGGATGGGCCCCTCCTCGAACCTGTCCACCACCACGGCCGTCGAGAACGGCAGCTCGTCGCGGGTCTGCCGCAGCACCTGCTCGCGCACGAGCTCGGCGACGAAGAAGCGCTCGGGGTGCTCGGTGAGGTAGTCCTCCGGGTACACCGGCTCCCCTTCCGGCAGGTGGTGCAGCAGCACGTCCTCGAGGCGGTCCACGTTCTCGCCGGTCAGCGCCGACACCGGGACGATGTCCGCGAAGCCGACGTCCTGATCGTAGGCGGCGATGCGCGGGAGGAGCGCCGCCTTCTCCACCTGGTCCACCTTGTTCAGAGCCAGCACGCGGGGGACGCGCACCTTCCGGACAATGTCCATGAGGAAGCGATCGCCGGCGCCCGGCGGTTCCGAGGCATCCACCACGGCCACGACCACATCCGCTTCACGCAGCGTGTCCAGCGCCGCATCGACCATCCGCACGTTGAGGCGGTGCAGCGGGCGGTGAATGCCTGGCGTGTCGATGAAGACCACTTCGCCGCCGGGATAGCGGCGCACGCCGATGATGCGGGTGCGCGTGGTCTGGGGTTTGTCCGAGACGATGGCGAGCTTCTGTCCCACCAGCCGGTTGAGCAGCGTGGACTTGCCCGCGTTGGGTCGCCCCACGAGCGCGACGAAGCCGCGCTTCATGCGCCGTTTCCCGCCACGGGGGCGGGCTGCTCGACGGCAGGCGAGATGCGAACGCGGGTGATGCGCCGGCGCTCGGCTTCGAGCACCTCGACCTGCAGGCCGTCCACCTCGAAGTGCTCGCCGACGGCCGGGACCCGGCCGAGCCTGGACAGGAGGAACCCGCCCACCGTCTCGAAGCCCTCGCCCTCCGGGGTCACGTGCAGCCGTTGGATCAGCTCGTGCACGTGTGCCTTGCCGCTGAAGACGAAACGCCCGGCGCCTTCGTCCACGACCGGCTCGGTTTCGACGTCGTATTCATCCCGGATCTCGCCGACGATCTCCTCGATCAGGTCCTCCAGCGTCACGAGGCCGGCCGTGCCCCCGTACTCGTCCACGACGATGGCCATCTGCAGGCGGTCGCGCTGGAACTCCCGCAGGAGATCGATGACGCGCTTGGTCTCGGGCACGAAGTTGGCCGGCCGGACGAGCGGCGTGATCGGCGCCTGCGGGTCGATCGTGGCGAGCTTCTGGATCAGGTCCTTGATGAACACGAACCCGACGACGTTGTCGAGCGTGCCCTGGAACACGGGCACGCGCGAGTACTGCTGCTCGCTGAACAGGGCCTGGAGGCCTCCAATCGTCGCCTCGGCCTCGACGGCGACGATATCGGGCCGCGGCGTCATCACCTCGCGTACCATCGTCTCCCGGAAGTCCACCAGGGTCCGGAGCATCTCGCGTGCCTGCCCTTCCTGCAGCGGTTCCGGCTCGCCGTTGGGGGTGGCGGTCGCCGGCTCGACGGTCTCGGCATCGGGCGTCGCGCCTGCCGACAGGCGTTCCCGGCGGCGGCTGGTGCCCACCCGGATGAGCGCCAGCGTGACCGGCGACAGGACGCGCGCCACGACGTCGAACGACGGCAGGAGGATGTCCAGCACCCGCTCGGGATCCCGACGGACCACGATGAGGGGGACCACGTGCTCGCAGAGGACCACGAACGCTATGACTGCCGCGATGAGCAGCGGGAAGCGGGCGGGATCCACCCCGATCACCCGGGCCAGCAGGGCCGTGGCCAGTACCAGGACGAGCCCCAGCAGCAGGCGCGCGGGAATGAACAGGCGCCGGGGATCGTCGAGATAGGGCTCCAGCCGCTCGTCACGCCCGCTGCCCTCGGCCATGATGCGCAGCGACAACTCCATCAGCGCGCTGAACGCCGCGATGATGATGCCGAGGTAGATCCCGGCGAGCCCGAGGAGGAACAGCAGGAGGGGGGTCATGGACGACGCCGGGAGCCGGGAGTGGGGAGTCGTGAGTCGGAAGATCGCTTCGCACGCGCGATGAGGCCGGTGGGGAGGCCGCCCTTCTTCCGCAGGCGGGCCTCGGCGCGGGCCATCCGGCCGGCATCGATCTCGTGATCGTACCCAAGGAGGTGCAGGAGGCCGTGGAGCGCCAGCACCTTGAACTCCACGCCCGGTGCATGCCCGTGCTCCTTCGCCTGGCGGGCCGCCACCCCCGTCGCGACGACGATGTCGCCCAGCGGCGTCGCGTCCGCGCCGCCGCGCTTCCCGCTCCCTGGCCGGCGCTCCAGGGCGCCCTGAGGCGCTCGACGGGCGGCTCCCTTCTCCTCGCTCCCGGCCGGGAACGACAGCACGTCGGTTGCGTAGTCCTTCCCCCGGAACATCCGGTTGAGCGCGCGCATGCGGCGATCGCTCACCAGCGCCACGGTGACCTCACCGCGAGCCGATGCCGGCGCGATCCGGCCCAGCCACGCGGCGAGCCCTCGCGCGGCGGGAATGGGCCGGTCGGGCGTCGACAGGTTAACGCGAAGCCGAGCTCGTGTTGCCATAGGCCTCGTACGCCTTGACGATGGCCTGCACCAGTTTGTGGCGCACCACGTCGCGCTCGTCGAAGTAGACAAACGAGATGCCTTCGACCTGCCCCACCACGTTCATCGCCTCGACCAGCCCGGAGGTGCGGCCCGTGGGCAGGTCGATCTGGGTGATGTCCCCGGTCACCACGGCCTTCGACCCGAACCCCAGGCGGGTGAGGAACATCTTCATCTGCTCCGTGGTGGTGTTCTGCGCCTCGTCCAGGATGACGAACGCGTCGTTCAGCGTCCGGCCGCGCATGAAGGCGATGGGCGCGACTTCCACGATGCCGCGCTCGAGCATCCGCTCGGCCTTCTCGACCTCGAGCATGTCGTAGAGCGCATCGTACAGCGGACGGAGGTAGGGATTCACCTTCTCCTGCAGGTCACCGGGCAGGAAGCCCAGCTTCTCGCCGGCCTCGACGGCCGGCCTGGCCAGGATGATGCGGCTCACCTTCTTGGCCAGCAGGTAATTCACCGCCTGGGCCATGGCCAGGTACGTCTTCCCCGTGCCGGCCGGCCCGATGCCGAAGACGATGTCGTGATGGTCGATGGCTTCGAGGTAGCGGCGCTGGTTGGCCGACTTGGCCATGATGCGCCGGCGGCCCGCCTGGCGGAGCTGCCCGCCCTTCAGGAAGTGTTCGCGCAGATCCACGTCCGGATCCGCCGCGACGAGCTGGGCGGCATCCTTGACCTCACGCTCCGAGAGCGCGTGCCCTTCGGCGATGAGGCCGCCAATCTGCTCGACGAACCGCGCGACCGTGCTGGTGTCGTCGGCCTCGCCCTCGACGAACAGGTCGTGCCCCTGTGTGCGGATGCGGACGTTCAGCAGGCCTTCGAGGTGTCGCAGGTTGTCGTCGTAGGCCCCGAAGATCGTGGACAGGCCATCCTCGGGGACGGCAATGCGGCGAGTGGCGACGGTTCCGATCGCGATATCTCCCTTTGTTGCAAAGAGTTAACGGACCTCAAGCAGCGTAGCACCCCGCAGCCGCCCGGTCAAGCCGGCCCCGTCGCGGACCGGGACCGGGATTCGGTGGAGCGCCGGGACTTCAGTCCCGGCGACCTCAGCCCTGAATCTTGATGCTCAGCTCGCGCAGCTGGCGCGGATCGACCGTCGACGGCGCGTCGCACATCAGGTCGACGGCCTGCGTCGTCTTGGGGAACGGGATGACCTCGCGGATGGACGACTCGCCGGCGAGCAACGCGCAGATGCGATCGAGGCCGAGCGCCAGGCCGCCGTGCGGCGGCGTGCCGTACTCGAGCGATTCGAGGAAGAACCCGAAGCGGTGCTTCGCGTCCTCGTCGCTCAGTCCGAGAAGGCGGAAGACCGTCGCCTGCGTCTCGCGGTCGTGGATACGGATGCTGCCGCCGCCCAGCTCCCAGCCGTTCAGGATGACATCGTAGGCCTTGGCGAGCACCGAGCCCGGGTCGGACTCGAGGCGCGGCAGATCCTCCTCGCGCGGCGCCGTGAACGGGTGATTGACCGAGTCCCACCGCTTCTCGTCGGCGTTCCAGTCGAACAGCGGGAAGTCGGTCACCCACAGCAGTTCCCACCTGCCGTCCGGGATGAGCTTGGCCTGCCGGGCCACCTGCAGCCGGAGCTGCCCGAGCACCTTCGAGACGGCATCGGGTGCGCCCGAGGCCATCACCAGCAGGTCCAGCGGCGTCGCCCCCGCCTGGTCCAGCACACGCCGGGTCCCGTCTTCGCCCACGGCCTTGACCGAGCACTGCACGCCGTCAGCCGTGTGCCGCGCCCACACGAGGCCGGCGGCCCCCAGCTGCTTTGCCTGCTCCACGAGGCTGTCCACTTCGCGGCGCGAGTAGCCGGACGCGCCGGGAATCACGAAGCCGCGGACCGTGCCGCCGTGCGCCACGGCCTCCCGGAAGATGCCGAAGGGCGAGCCCGCGAAGAGCGCGCCGAAGTCCTGGATCTCGAGGCCGAAGCGCAGGTCGGGCTTGTCGGACCCGTACCTCGCGATGGCTTCGGCGTACGGCATCCGCCGGAAGGGCCGGGGAATCTCCACGCCGATCTCCCGGAAGCAGGCGGCGAGCGCGCCCTCGACGATCTCGAAGACCAGCGGCGGGGTGGCAAACGACATCTCGAGGTCCACCTGCGTGAACTCGAGCTGCCGATCCGCCCGCAGGGCCTCGTCGCGGAAGCAGCGCGCGATCTGCACGTACCGATCGAAGCCCGCGATCATCAGGATCTGCTTGAAGATCTGCGGCGACTGCGGCAGCGCGTAGAACTCGCCGGGGTGCACGCGGCTCGGCACGAGGAAGTCGCGCGCGCCCTCCGGGGTGGACTTGGTCAGGATGGGCGTCTCGATTTCGTAGAAGCCCTGCTCGTCGAAGTACTTCCGGATGGCCATCGTGATCCGGTGGCGCAGACGGATGTTGCGTTGCAGGGGTGGCCGCCGCAGATCCAGATACCGGTACCGGAGCCGCGTCTCTTCCGACACGTTCTGGTCCTCGGCAATCGAGAACGGCGGCGTCTTCGCCTCGTTGAGAATGCGGATCTCCGCCGCGCGGACCTCCACCTCGCCGGTTGGCACGTTCAGGTTCACGGTGTCGGGCGACCGCCGCTCCACCTCGCCCAGGATACCGACCACGTACTCCGAGCGCAGACGCTTGGCCCGTTCGAGCAGCGCCTCGCTGCCTTCGACGATGACCTGCGTGATGCCGTGCCGATCGCGCACGTCGATGAAGACCAGCGCGCCGAGATCGCGCACGCGGTGCACCCACCCGAGCAGCACGGCCTGCTGTCCGACGTCGCCGGGACGAAGCGCCCCGCAGGTGTGGGTACGGGCCAGGTTGCCTAATTGCTCAGCCATAAACCAGGAATCGGGAAACAGGAGTCAGGGATCAGAGATCAGGGGTCAGGGACCAGGGATCAGGGATCAGGGATCAGGGATCAGGATAAAGAATTCAGAAGTCGGCATTCCGGACGCCGCAACCACGGAGCCCGGGGCTTCGGCCCCGGCGTTCGCCCTCTAGCCCGGCCGGCCAATCACGCCTGCCACGTCGCCACGCGCCACGCGTCGCTGCTCGCCCGTGGCGAGGTCCTTGACGGTGACCAGGCCCGCCGCCGCCTCGTCGTCGCCGACGACAGTCACGTGCGGGATGGCCCGGCTCGAGGCGTACTTGAACTGCTTGCCGAGCTTGTCGGCTTCCGGGTAAACCTCGACGCGCAGCCCTGCCGATCGTAACTCGGCCGCAAGCCGGAGCGCATCCGGAACCGCATCGAGATTCCAGATGGTGACCATGACATCCGCTGGGGCCTTCCCGAGGTTGTCGGGGAACATGCCGCGCTCCCCCATCACCACCAGGATGCGCTCGAGCCCCAGCGAGATGCCGCAGGCCGGCACCTCGGAGCCGAGGAACATGCCGATGAGGTTGTCGTACCGCCCGCCGCCGCCGAGGCTTCCCGCGAGGTCCGGGACCGCAATCTCGAAGATGGCGCCGGTGTAGTACGAGAGGCCGCGCGCCAGGGACGGGTCGAGCCGCAGGTGAGCGCCGGTGCCGCCCGGGCCGAGCAGGCGCACGACATCCCGGAGCTCGCCCAGGGCGTCGGGACGCGCCCCGCCCAGCAGCGCCTCCAGCCGATCGAGGACGTCGCGATTGAACGCCGTTGGATCGGCCTTCGCGTCTCGTTGTGCGGCGGCCACGGAGGAGAAGAACTCCAGGAGCATGCCGGCGCCAGCGTCCGGCACGCCGCGCTGCGCCAGTTCGGCAGCCACCCCCTCGCGGCCGACCTTGTCCAGCTTGTCGAGGGCCACCAGCGCCTCGCCCTGGAGCGAGGCTGGGACACCGGCGGCGTCGAGCATGCCCGCGAGCACGCCGCGGTGATTCAGGCGAAGCGTGTAGGAGGTGAAGCCGAGCCGCGACAGCACGTCGCCGGCCGCCGACAGCAGCTCGGCCTCCACGATCATCGATCGCGACCCGATGGCGTCCACGTCGCACTGGTAGAACTCGCGAAACCGTCCCTTCTGTGGACGGTCGGCCCGCCAGACGGGCTGCACCTGGTAGCGCTTGAAGAACTTCGGCAGCGTCGCGCGGTACTCCGCCACCACGCGCGCGAGGGGCACGGTGAGGTCGTAGCGAAGCGCCAGGTCCGCCTGCCCCGTCTCGGCGCCTTCACCCCGCTTCAGGATCTTGAAGATCAGCCGGTCGCCTTCCTCGCCGTACTTGCCGAGCAAGGTTTCGATGTTCTCGACCGCCGGGGTCTCCAGTGGCTCGAAACCGTACTGCTGGTAGACGTCGGCGATGACGCCGATGACGTACTGGCGGCGCCGGACGTCCTCGGGGAGGAAGTCGCGCATGCCGCGGGCGGGGTTCGTGTTCATGTCAGCCTAGGCCGTTCCTTCGCCCCGGGACCCGATGCGGCGACCCGACATGGGGTCGGCGTCGGACGCCGGCGCCTGCGCGCCGGCATAGTCCAGCCGATAGCTCACGTAGTTGTCCGCGTACCAGCGGATCTCCGCGATTTCCTCATCGGTCAGTTCGCGCTTGACCTTCCCCGGCCGGCCCATCACCAGCGATCGCGGCGGAATCCGGGTGCCCTCGGTGAGCAGCGTCCCGGCCGCGACGATCGAGTCGTGCCCCACGTGCACGCCGTTGAGCAGCACGGCCGCCATGCCGATGAGCACGCGGTCCTCGATGGTCACGCCGTGCACGACCGCGGAGTGGCCAATCGTCACTTCGTCCCCGATCACCGTCGGATGCGTGTCCCGCATCACGTGCACCATCGTGAGGTCCTGGACGTTGCTGCGGCGCCCGATCCGGATGTGGTGGACGTCGCCGCGAACGACGACGTTCATCCAGATCGACGACTCGGGCCCGATGACGACGTCGCCGATGACCTGCGCGCTCTCGTCCACGTAGGCGCTCGGATCGACGACGGGCACGAGGCCCTTGTATGGCCGGATCATCAGATCTTCGGCAGCGTCACGCCGCGCTGCGCCTGGTACTTGCCCTGCTTGTCGCGGTACGACACCTCGCAGGCCTCGTCGCTCTGGAAGAACAGGACCTGCGCGATGCCCTCGTTGGCGTAGATCTTCGCGGGCAGCGGCGTCGTGTTCGAGATCTCGATGGTGACGTGTCCCTCCCATTCGGGCTCGAAGGGCGTGACGTTCACGATGATGCCGCAGCGCGCGTAGGTGGACTTGCCGAGGCACACGGTGAGCACGTCGCGCGGGATGCGGAAATACTCGATCGTCCGCGCCAGCGCGAAGGAGTTCGGCGGCACAATGCACGTGTCGCCCTTCATGTCCACGAATGACTTCGGGTCGAATTTCTTGGGGTCCACCACCGTGCTGAACAGGTTGGTGAACACCTTGAACTCGTCCGCCACGCGGATGTCGTAGCCGTAGGACGACAGCCCGTACGACACCACGCCCTGGCGCACCTGGCGATCCTCGAACGGCTCGATCATGCCGTGCTCGAGGGCCATCTTCCGAATCCAGCGGTCCGCTTTTATGGCCATAGGGTTTCACGCGCCGCCGGGCGGCTGCCGACTCCCGCTTCCCGACTCTCGCGGCAGGTTCGCTACCGCAACTCCATGCCGCGGAAGAAGTAGCCCAGCTCGAACGCCGCGGTCTCCGGCGCGTCGGAGCCGTGCGTGGCGTTGTTGTCAATGGAGGCGCCGAAGTCCTTCCGGAGGGTGCCAGGAGCCGCCTTGGCCGGGTCGGTGGCGCCCATCAGATCCCGCCACTGCTTGATGGCGTCCGGCGCCTCGAGGCACATCACGATGCAGGGGCCGGAGGACATGAAGTCGGTGAGGCCCCCGAAGAAGGGCCTTTCGCGGTGCACGTGGTAGAAACCCTCGGCCTCCGCCTTCGACATGTGGATCATCCGCATCGCGCGGACGGTGAACCCCGCGCCTTCGATGCGGGCGAGAATCTGGCCGGCGGACTGCTTGCGGACGGCGTCCGGCTTGATGATGGCGAATGTGCGCTGCATAAACACCTGATTATAGCGGAGGTTTCCGGGGGCAGACCGGGTAGCACCCCAGGACGCGCACCGACTGCGTCGTCGAGGCCAGACCCGCGAGCGCGGCCTGCATGCGCGGCTCGGCCAGGTGCCCCTCCACGTCCACGTAGAACACGTACTCCCACGCCATGCCGGGCCGCGGCCGCGACTCGAGCTTGGTGAGGTTCAGCGCCTCGTTGGCCAGCACGTTCAGGCACCGGACCAGCGCCCCCCGCTCGTGTCGTGTCCCGAACACCAGCGACACCTTGGCCTCGACCAGGGGATCACACTCGAGCGGCGTCGCCGACACGACCACGAACCGCGTCAGGTTCACGGCCTGGTTCGCGATGTCACGCCGGAGCACCATGAGGCCGAATCGCTCGCCCGCGTCCTCGCTGGCGATGGCGCCCTGGTGGACGTCGGCCAGCTCCGCCACGCGGGCGGCCGCCAGCGCGGTGTTGGCCGCGGCCTCCGGCTCGGCCTGCTTCAATTCCGCCAGGAATTCGCTGCACTGCGCGAGGGCCTGCGGGTGCGAGTGGATGCGGCGCAGGCCGTCCACCGTCGCCCCGGGCAGACCGAGCAGGCAGTGCTGAATCTCCACGATCTCCTCTCCCACGATGGACAGGTTCATCCGGAACAGGAGGTCGTAGACCTCGTAGACCGACCCCGCGGTGCTGTTCTCGATGGGCAGCACCGCCCGCTGGACATGGCCCTCCTGGACGGCCTCCAGCGTCTCGCGGAACGAGCGATAGGCCTTGAAGAGCACCGACCGCCGGGTCACCCCGAAATGCTGCCGGGCGGCCTGGTGTCCATAGGCGCCCTCGGTGCCCTGGAACCCCACCACGAGCGGGCGGTCGTCGCTCTCCGGCTGGTGCAGCCAGTCCTGCTGCCGGCGGACGGAGTCTTCGAGGATCTCCCGGTAGACGCGTCGAACGAAGGCGGGATCGAGGCCGAGCCGTTCGCCGTACGAGGAGCGATGCTGGAGCAGCGCGGCCTCGCGCTCGTCATCGCGCACCGGGTTGTCGCCGCCGGCCTTGACCTGGATGATGTCGCGGGCCAGCCGCGCGCGCTCTCCCAGCGCGTTCAGGATGACCTTGTCGAGGTCGTCGAGCGATTGCCGCAGGTCCGCCAGGCTTCGTGTCGTCATCGCGATCCCCCAAAAAGAAAACCGCCGCCCCAGCCTCTCTGCTGGGGCGGCGGTGTGTGGTTCCGGGCTTGCTGGCGCCTCGGAGCTACACCGTCACCCTGCCGGTAAAGAAGAACCCGGTGAAGGAGCGAACGGTGGCCCGACGCGTGGTGGTCACGACTTGAGCGCCTCGGCCAGCGATTCTCCCATATCCGCCGGGCTCTTGACCACCCGCACACCGGCCGCGGTCAGGGCTGCCATCTTTTCGGCTGCCGTGCCCTTCCCGCCGGCGATGATGGCCCCCGCGTGGCCCATGCGCCGGCCCGGCGGCGCCGTCTGGCCCGCGATGAACGCCACGAGGGGCTTCGTGAAGTGGTCCTTGATCCAGGCGGCCGCCTCTTCCTCGGCCGACCCGCCAATCTCGCCAATCATGATCACGGCATCGGTGTCCGGATCGTCCTGGAACAGCTGGAGGGCGTCGATGTGCGTGGTGCCGATGAGCGGGTCGCCGCCGATGCCGATGCACGTGGACTGCCCCAGGCCGCGCCTGGTCAGCTGGTCGATGGCCTCGTAGGTGAGCGTGCCGCTCTTCGAGACGATCCCGATCCGGCCTTCGCGGCAGATGTTCGCGGGGATGATGCCCGCCTTGCCCTTGCCCGGCGAGATGATGCCCGGGCAGTTCGGGCCGATGAGCCGCGTGCCGGGATGGTCCTTGAGGAACGTCATCGCCTTCAGCATGTCCACCACCGGAATCCCCTCGGTGATGCACACGACCAGCCCGATGCCGGCGTCGGCCGCTTCCATGATGGCGTCGGCGGCGAAGGGCGGCGGCACGAAGATGACCGAGGCGTTGGCCCCCGTCTCTCTCACCGCATCGGCCACCGTGTTGAACACCGGCCAGCCCTCGTGCATCGTCCCGCCCTTGCCGGGCGTGACCCCGCCGACGACGTCGGTGTGGTAGGCCGCGGCCGCCTTGGCGTGGAACGTGCCCTCGCGGCCGGTGAGCCCCTGCACGATGAGGCGCGTGCGCTGATCGAGGAGGACGGCCATCAGCGGGCGCCTCCGGCCAGGGCGACCACGCTCGTGGCCGCCTCACCCATCGTGTCGGCGGTGGTGAAGTTCAACCCGCTCTCCGCCAGCATCTTCTTCCCTTCCTCGACGTTGGTGCCCTTCATGCGGATCACGATCGGCACCGGCACGTGCAGTTCCTGCACGGCGGCAATCACCCCGGCCGCGAGCACGTCGCACCGCAGGATGCCGCCGAAGATGTTGATGAGGACCGCCTTCACGTTCGCGTCGGACATGAGGATCTTGAAGGCGTTGCGAATCTGCTCGGCATTGGCACCGCCGCCCACGTCGAGGAAGTTGGCCGGCATGCCGCCCGACAGCTTGATGATGTCCATGGTGGCCATGGCCAGCCCGGCGCCATTGACCATGCAGCCGATGTTGCCGTCCAGGCGGATGTAGTTCAGCGAGAACTTCGAGGCCTCGACCTCCAGCGGATCCTCTTCGCTCAGGTCGCGGAGGTCGCGGATGTCCGCGTGGCGGTACAACGCGTTGTCGTCGAAGTTCATCTTCGCGTCGAGCGCCAGCAGGTCGCCGCCCTTCGTCGTGATGAGCGGGTTGATTTCGAGCAGCGAGGCGTCGGTGGCGATGAAGGCCTGGTAGAGGGCCAGCATCATCTTCGCGGCCTTCTTCACCAGGTCGCCCGTCAGCCCGACGGCGAAGGCCAGCTGCTGCGCCTGGAAGGGCGCCAGCCCGATGCCGGGATGGATGAACGCCTTGTGTATCTTCTCCGGCGTGTGCGCCGCCACTTCCTCGATGTCCACGCCGCCTTCGGCGCTGACCATCAGGACGGGCTTTTGCGTGGACCGATCGATCACGATGCTCAGGTAGAGCTCGCGGTCAATCGCCAGCCCCTCCTCGACGAGGAGGCGGGACACCTTCTGTCCGTCCGGGCCGGTCTGATAGGTCACGAGGGTGCGGCCCAGCAGATCCTTGGCGACGGCCTCGGCTTCGTCCGCCGACTTGACCACCTTGACGCCGCCCGCCTTGCCGCGGCCGCCCGCGTGAATCTGGGCCTTGACGACGACGACGCCTCCACCCAGCCGCCTGGCGATGTCGGAGACTTCCTGTGCGGAGAATGCCACTTCGCCGCGAGGCACTGGGACACCGTGCCGGGCCAGGATGGCCTTGGCTTGATACTCGTGAATCTTCATGTTGGGATGGGCGCGATGAAAGCTGGCCGGGTCGAAATATTAACATGCACGCGCGGGCAGCCTCCTGAATCCAGCGAACATGTTCCACATTGACTCATTAGTCTCAAAATAGAACATGTCTATAAAGTCCTCTGAAGTCCTTTATTTTGCCGCTATAAGGCAGGTGATATGTCCTTAAATAGGACAGCCTCTTGCAGGACGTGTGTTCTGACAGATTGGTAAGCACCTCTTTATCAAAGACTTATCGCTACGTACAAGTCTGGCACATGGACTGCTAATACCGACACGGAATGCCCGTGTCCCCGTCGGTCCCTCGTCGCCGTGCCGGCAGCCAGCCGCATCCACTCCTGTCGCTCTACGTGGCGCTGGTGGTGATGACGGGGGCCGCTCTGCTCCTCTGGGGGATCCCGCAGGCCTCGTTCGACTACCCGCTCCTGCTGGCGGCCCTGCTGGTGGGATCGATGACCACGTCGGTCCTCAAGATCCACCTGCCGCTCGCCAGCGGCCAGGCCACCCTCTCGCTCTCCTACTTCACCGACTTCCTCAGCCTGGTCCTGCTCGGCCCGCACGAGGCCATGCTGGTGGCTGGAGCCAGCGCGGCCACCCAGTGTGTCGCGCTGCGGCGCGGCCGCTTCTCGCTGCGCCAGACAATGTTCAGCGCGGCCACGCTCATCATCACCGTTCAGGCTGCGGGATTCGTGGCCGGGCTCGCCGGCGGGTTCCACCTCACCAGCAGTTTCAGCGTGCTCGTCAAGCCGGCGGCGGCCGGCGCGGCGACGTTCTTCCTGACCAACAGCTGGCTCGTGGCGGCAGCCGTGGCCTTGTCGCACGGGCGCCCGGTCCCCGCCACCTGGCGCACGGAATTCGCCTGGGCCGCCCCGGCCTATTTCGTCGCGGCGGGCAGCGCCACGCTGTCGGTGGCCGTCATGGCCACCGAGGACGCGTGGCTGATCCTGCTGGCGGCGTCGCTTCTGGTGGTGACGTTCAACAGCTACCGCATCTACTTCCGCCGGCTCACCGAGCACCAGGATCACCTGAAGGTCGTGTCCAACCTGCACCTGGCGACAGTGGAGGCGCTGGCCCGCGCGATCGACGCGCGGGACCAGACCATCGACCCCGACGCGGGCTCGGAAGAGAACCACATCCGGCGGGTCGAGGCACGCGCGGCCGCACTCGGCCAGGCGGCAGGCATGCTGCCGGGCGAGATCGAGGGTTTGAAGGTCGCGGCCCTGCTGCACGATATCGGCAAGCTGGCGGTGCCCGAGCACATCCTCACCAAGCCGGGTCGCCTGACCCCGAGCGAGTTCGACTACGTCCGGCTGCACCCGACCGTGGGCGCCAACATCATCAAGGCCGTGCCGTTCCCCTACCCGGTCGCGCCCTACATCCAGAGTCACCACGAGCGCTGGGACGGCGCCGGCTACCCCGAGGGCCTCAGGGGCGAGGCCATTCCGCTCGGCGCACGGGTGCTCGCCATCGTGGACTACTACGACGCGCTCACCGCCCATCGGCCGTACCACCGGGCGATGACGCCAGAGGAGGCCGCGACGACACTGCAGGCGGAGGCCGGTAAGGCGCTGGACCCGCGCCTGGTCCGGCTGTTTCTCGAGGTGTTGCCGCAGGTCCAGGAGACGGAGGCGCTTGCCGACGAGCGCGCCACGGTGAAAGCGGAGCCGGAGGTGCCGCGCACCGGCGCGCCGGCGACCGGGTTCTCGGTCGAGCGCCGGCCCGCCCAGGCGGCGGCCAGTGTCTTCCACAGCATCTCCCAGGCGACCCAGGAGGTCCGCGCGCTCTACGACATCGCCCAGACGCTCGGGACGCGGCTGAGCGTGGACGACACGATGGGCCTGCTCACCTCGAAGCTCAATCGCCTCGTGCCGGCCTCGTGCTGGGCTCTCTATCTCCCCGACCCCCGACGCGACCAGCTGCGGTGCCGGTATGCCTCCGGGCTGTCGGCTGACGCACTCGAAGGGCTCATGATTCCCGGCGGCGAGGGCGCCACCGGCTGGTCGGCCCGTCACCAGACCGCGGCCCTCAACGCGCGCGCCAGCTCGGACTTCGAGGCGGCCGGCGCGCCGGAGGCCGGGGCGCTCTTCCAGTCCGCCCTCGCCTTCCCCCTGCTGGCCGAGCAGCGCCTGATTGGCATCCTGACGGCCTATCACGTGAGCCCGCACCCCTACACCGACGCTCACCTCCGGCTCCTCCAGCGCCTGGGCGGGCAGGCCGCCAGCGTGCTGGGCAACTCCATCCAGTTCGAGCGCATGCGCGCGGCATCGCTCACCGACTCGCTGACCGACCTGCCGAACTCCCGGGCCCTCATCGGCTTCGTCGACGAGCGCCTCAACCCCGGGACCGACGAGATGGTGCCGAGCGCGATCATCATGATCGACCTCGACGACTTCAAGACCATCAACGACGTGCATGGGCACCAGACCGGCGACCTGGCCCTCCAGTCCGTGGCGACAGCCCTTCGCCGGCAGATCCGCGCATCGGACTTCTGTGCGCGCTACGGGGGCGACGAATTCGTGGTGGCCCTGTCGTGCCCGGATCGGTCGGAGGCCGAACGGCGGGCATCGGATCTGCAGCGGGCCGTCTCGCGCCAGCGTGTGGAGCTGCCCGACGGCTCGAGCCTGTCGGTCGGCATCAGCGTCGGCGTGGCGATGAGC
This sequence comes from Acidobacteriota bacterium, assembly GCA_020851565.1. Taxonomy (GTDB): domain Bacteria; phylum Acidobacteriota; class Vicinamibacteria; order Vicinamibacterales; family UBA2999; genus VFZN01. Next base: position 109,646 of record JADZCN010000034.1, read on the forward strand.
GGCGAGGACGGCGTCACCTTCGACGAGTTGCTCGAGGCCGCCGACCGCCGGATGTACGAGGACAAGCGGCAACGCCGGGCCGCGGCTCGCATCGCCGCCGCGGCGGGGACGCCCATCCGGCTGGCCCACCCCGCGCGCTGACTGCCGCTGACCGGTGCCCCGCCGCCGGTGAATCGAAGCGCCCGATGGGCGCGTCGCTGATCATGGGCGGCGCGAATCGCATACAATTTCTGGTTGGGCATTCCTCATGCGACTTCAGCAGGCTTCTGCATCATCCATCGGCTCGAAAATCCTCATCGCGCTCACCGGGCTCGCCCTGTTCGTCTTCCTCATCGGGCACCTGGCGGGCAACCTCCTGTTCCTCGCCGGACCTGAGACGTTCAACGAGTACTCGCACAAGCTAATCAGCAACCCCCTGGTCTACGTGGCCGAGGTCGGGCTGCTGGCAGTGTTCTTCCTGCACGTGGCCAAGACGGTCGCCGGCGTGCTCACCAACCGGAGCGCCAGGCCCACGGCGTACGCGACGCGGCGCTGGGCGAAGACCAAGAGCCCGCGCAGCCGCAAGAGCCTGGCCTCGACGACGATGATCGTGACGGGCACGTTCACGGCGCTGTTCCTGGCCACGCACCTGGCGACGTTCAAGTTCGGCACCTTCTACGAGGCCGGAGGGATCCGGGACCTCTACCGCCTGCAGCTCGAGATCTTCAGCGCGCCTGGCTACGTGGCCTTCTACCTCGTGGCGATGAGCGTCATCTTCTTCCACCTCTGGCACGGGCTGTCGAGTGCCGCGCAGTCCCTGGGCGTCGATCATCCCCAGTGGACGCCCCGCATCCTCGTGCTCGGCCGGGTGCTGTCGGTCGCCATCGCGGGCGGGTTCTTCATCCTCCCCATCTATACCTTCCTCCTCTCGCGGGGCGTGCTATGACGCTGGATTCCAGGATCCCCGGCGGCCCGATCGCCGAAAAGTGGGACCGTCGCAAGTTCGAGAACAAGCTGGTCAATCCGGCCAACCGGCGCAAGTACGACATCATCGTGGTCGGCACCGGGCTGGCCGGCGCTTCGGCCGCCGCCTCGCTCGGGGAGCTCGGCTACCAGGTCAAGCTGTTCGGCATCCACGACAGCCCGCGCCGGGCCCACAGCATCGCCGCGCAGGGCGGCATCAACGCCGCGAAGAACTACCGTAACGACGGCGACAGCATCTACCGGCTCTTCTACGACACCATCAAGGGCGGCGACTACCGCGCGCGCGAGGCCAACGTCTATCGCCTCGCCCAGGTGTCGGTGGACATCATCGACCAGTGCGTGGCCCAGGGTGTGCCGTTCGCGCGCGAATACGGCGGGCTGCTGGACAACCGGTCGTTCGGCGGCGCGCAGGTCTCGCGCACCTTCTACGCCCGCGGCCAGACGGGCCAGCAGCTGCTGCTCGGGGCGTACCAATCGCTCATGCGGCAGGTGGACGCCGGCACCGTGGACATGTACCCGCGCCGCGAGATGCTCGACCTGGTCGTCGTCAACGGCCAGGCCCGTGGCATCGTCTGCCGGAACCTCGTCACGGGCGAGCTCGAATCCCATGCGGGGCACGCCGTGCTGCTGTGCTCGGGCGGCTACGGCACCGTGTTCTACCTCTCCACCAACGCGGTCAACTCCAACGTGACGGCGGCGTGGCGCGCGCACAAGCGCGGCGCGTTCTTCGCGAACCCCTGCTTCACGCAGATCCACCCGACCTGCATCCCGGTGAGCGGCGATCACCAGTCGAAGCTCACGCTCATGTCCGAGAGCCTCCGGAACGACGGCCGTGTGTGGGTGCCGAAGAACCCCGGCGACAAGCGGCCGCCCGCACAGATTCCCGACGCCGACCGGGACTACTACCTGGAGCGCCGCTATCCCAGCTTCGGGAACCTCGTGCCGCGCGACGTGGCCTCGCGCGCCGCCAAGGCGGTGTGCGACGAGGGACGCGGCGTCGGCGAGACCGGGCTGTCGGTCTACCTCGACTTCGCCGACGCCATCCGCCGCCTGGGGGTCGAGACCATCAGGGCGCGCTACGGCAACCTGTTCGACATGTACAAGCGCATCACGGACGAGGACCCCTACCAGGTCCCGATGCGCATCTACCCGGCGGTCCACTACGCGATGGGAGGGCTGTGGGTGGACTACAACCTGATGTCCACCATCCCGGGGCTGTTCGTGCTCGGGGAGGCCAACTTCTCGGATCACGGCGCGAACCGCCTGGGAGCCAGCGCGCTCATGCAGGGGCTGGCCGACGGGTACTTCGTCGCCCCGTATACCGTCGCCAATTACCTGGGTGGCACGCCCACGCCGGCGGTCTCCACCGATCACGATGCCTTCAAGGAGGCGCGCGCCGCGTCGCAGGGGCGCATCGACCAGGTGCTCGCGGTCAAGGGGTCGCGGACCATCCGCCAATTCCACCGCGCCATCGGCGCCATCTGCTGGGACTACGTCGGGATGGCCCGGAACGAGGAAGGCCTCCAGAAGGCGATCACCGAGATTCGCCGGCTGCGCGACGAATTCTGGCAGGACGTGTCGGTGCCGGGCGACAAGAACAACCTGAATCCGTCGCTCGACTACGCCGGCCGCGTGGCCGACTACATGGAGTTCGCGGAGTTGCTGGCCCTCGACGCGCTCGAGCGGCGCGAGTCGTGCGGCGGCCACTTCCGCGAGGAGTTCCAGACGCCCGACGGCGAGGCGCTCCGCAAAGACGACCAGTTCTCGTACGTGGCGGCCTGGGAGTTCCAGGGCGTCGGCACCCGGCCAGCGCTTCACAAGGAGCCGCTGGTCTTCGAGGAAGTGCACCCCTCGCAGCGGAGCTACAAGTGAGGTCTTGAAGTCTTGAGGTCTTGAAGTCTTGAAGTCTTGGGGTCTTGAAGGCTCGAGGACCTGAAGTCTGGAGGTCGTCAGCCGCAGACTTCAGCTCCAGGGCTGGCCCCGGGACTTCAAGACTTCTTGGAACCCCAGGACCTCGAAGATTCTCAAGACCCTAAGACCTCAGGACCCCAAGACCCAAGACCCAAGCCTCAAGACCTCAAGACCTATGGCGATGACAGTGACCCTCAGAGTCTGGCGACAGGCGGGCCCCGCGGCCCCGGGTCGCCTGGAAACCTACACGGCGAACAACGTGCACCCCGACATGTCGTTCCTCGAAATGCTGGACGTCGTGAACGAGGACCTCATCAAGGCCGGGCAGGACCCGATCGCCTTCGACTCGGACTGCCGCGAGGGCATCTGCGGCAGCTGCGGGCTGGTCATCGACGGCATCCCGCACGGTCCCGATCGAGGCGCGACGACGTGCCAGGTCCACATGCGGCGGTTCAGGAACGGCGACACCATCACCATCGAGCCGTTCCGGGCCCGGGCCTTCCCGGTGCTGAAAGACCTGGTCGTCGACCGTGGGGCCTTCGACCGCATCATCGCGGCCGGCGGCTACGTATCGATGAACGTCGGCGGCGCGCCGGACGCCAATGCCCTCCCGATTCCCAAGGACGTCGCCGATCGGGCGATGGACAACGCACAGTGCATCGGCTGCGGCGCCTGCGTGGCGGCCTGCAAGAATGCCGCCGCGCACCTGTTCACGTCGGCCAAGATCGCCCACCTGGGCCTGCTGCCGCAGGGCGAGGCCGAACGCGGCCGCCGCGTCGTGCAGATGGTCGAGCAGATGGACGCGGAAGGCTTCGGGAGCTGCTCGAACGAGGGCGAGTGCGAGGCCGCCTGCCCGAAGGAGATCTCCATCGCCAGCATCGCCCGCATGAACCGGGACTACCTCAAGGCCGCGCTGGGTAAATAGGACTCCTGGGGTCTGAAGTTCTGAAGTTCTGGAGTTCTGAGGTTCTGGAGTTCTGAGGTTCTGGAGTTCTGAGGTTCTGCCGGAGAGGAGAACCCCAGAACTTCAGAACCTCAGAACCCCGGAACCCCGTCGTCCTACACCTTGATCACGTCCACCCGCTCCCGCACGGCGCCGGCGGACTTGTGCAGCGCGGCCTTCTCGTCCTCGGTCAGCGGCACCTCGACGATCTCTTCCACGCCGCGCGCGCCCACCTTCACCGGCACGCCCACGAACAGGTCGTGGATGCCGTACTCACCCTGCAGGAACACCGAGCACGGCATGATCCGCTTCTGATCCTTCAGGATCGCCTCGACCATGTCGCCGGCCGAGGCGCCGGGGGCGTACCAGGCGCTCGTGCCCACCAGCTTGGTGATCTCCGCGCCGCCGTTGGCCGTCCGGGTGCAGATCTCGTCGAGCCGCGCCTGCGAGAGCTTGCCCATCTTGACGAGCTCGGTCAGCGGGATGCCCGCCACGGTCGAAAGCCGCGGCAGCGGCACCATCGTGTCGCCGTGGCCGCCCAGCACGAACGCCGTCACGTCGGACACCGAGACGTTGAGCTCCATTGCGATGAATGTGCGCATGCGGGCCGAATCGAGGACGCCCGCCATCCCCAGGACGCGCTCCCGGGGAAACCCGCTCAGGCGGAAGACCGCCTGCGACATGGCGTCGAGCGGGTTGGCCACCGGGACGATGATCGTGTTCGGGGAGTGCTTGACGACCTGTGCCGTCACGCTCTGCATGATCTGGTAGTTGACGTTCAGCAGGTCGTCGCGGCTCATCCCGGGCTTGCGCGGCATGCCCGACGTGATCACGACGACGTCCGAGTTGGCCGTGTGAGCGAAGCCCTCGTCGGTCGCGCCCACGCCGAGGACGCGGGCAGCGGATCCCTCAATCGCGCACGACTGGTAGATGTCGAGCGCCACGCCCGCGGCCTTCGTGTCGGCAATGTCCACCACGACGACGTCGGCCAACTCCTTCTGGGCGACCGCGCGCGCCACCGTCGCGCCTACGTTCCCCGCTCCACCCACCACCGTGACCTTGCGATTCATGCCTCACTCCTGAACAAGATTGACTTTAGGTCAGTTTGCCTCGCCACCCGCGGGCCGCGTCCACAACTTCTGTGGAAAACCTTGTGGATAACACCGGGTGAACACCGTGTAACGGCACCGAATCTCGAAGAAATCTACGGATTGCACCACGGATGATGCACCCGCCGCCTCCGGCGTGTCTTTCCGATCCGTCCTGAACCTGTCATTATATCTGGCTGATTCCTCTCTGTTCTTCCCTGGAGATTGCGACCCGTGCACATTGTTGTTGCTGACGATCTGCCCCCATCCGCCCTGGACCTGCTGCGCGCCGAAGGCTGGAACGTCGATGCCCGTTCCGGCCGTGCCCCCGACCAGTTGAAGGCCGACCTCGCCGAGGCCGAGGCCATCGTCGTGCGGAGCGCCACCAAGGTGACTGCCGACATCATCGCCGCGGCACCGAAGCTGCGGGCGATTGCCCGCGCGGGCACCGGCGTGGACAACGTGGACGTCGAAGCCGCCAGCGCGCGCGGCATCGTGGTGATGAACGCGCCCGGCGCGAACAGCGTGAGCGTCGCCGAGCTCGCCCTGGCTCAGATCCTCGCGCTGGCCCGGAAGTTGCCCGCCGCTGACGCGTCGATGAAGCAGGGTGTCTGGGACAAGAAGAGCTTCATGGGCGAGGAGGTGCGCGGCAAGGTCCTCGGCCTGGCCGGCCTGGGCCGCATCGGCCAGGAGGTGGCGCGCCGCGCGCAGGCGTTCGAGATGAGCGTCATCGCGCACGACCCGTTCATCTCGGCCCAGGTGGCCGCCGACCTGGGCATCGAGCTCGTCTCGCTCGACGATCTGTGTGCCCGTGCCGACTACCTCTCGCTCCACATGCCCTCCACGCCGCAGACCAGGCGGACGTTCAACGCCGATCGGTTCGCGCGCTGCAAGAAGGGGCTGCGCATCATCAACACCGCCCGGGGGGACCTGATCGATGAGGCGGCGCTCGCCGCCGCCATCGAGAGCGGCCACCTCGGGGGCGCGGCCCTCGACGTCTTCGAGCAGGAGCCGACGAAGGAGCACACGCTCCAGAAGCTGGCGAAGGTCGTGGCCAGCCCGCACATCGCCGCGTCCACGCGCGAGGGGCAGGAACTGGTCGGGGTCGAGACGGCGTCGGCGCTCCGCGACTTCCTGAAGGCGGGGGTCATCCGCAACGCGGTGAACTTCCCCACCGTCCCACCGGACGAGTTCCAGCGGCTCCAGCCCTACATGGCGCTCGGCGAGCAGCTCGGGGCGCTGGTCGGCCAGATGGGCGAGGCACGCATCGAGAGCCTGGGCGTCCGCTACTACGGCGAGCTCACGGGACAGCACCCGCTCATCGTCAACTCGGTGCTGGTGGGCCTGTTCAGGGCCATCCTCTCCGATCCGGTCACCGCGGTGAATGCGCGGGCCACGGCGGCCCTGCGCGGCATCGACATCGTCGAGTCATCCAGCTCGCGTACCCGGAACTTCAGGAGCCTGCTGTCGGTGAAGCTCGTCACCGATGCCGGCGATCGCTGGGTGGAGGGCACGGTCGCGGACCGCGCGCCGCGCCTGGTGCTGCTCAACGGCGTGCCGGTCGAGGCGCCCCTTGGCGGCACGCTGCTGCTCCTGAGCAACAGCGATCAGCCCGGGGTCATCGGCGAGGTCGGGACCATCCTCGGCCGGCACGGCGTGAACATTGCCAACTTCGCGCTCGGACGCGGCGAAGGCGGGGCCGTCGGAGTGGTCAACGTCGATGATCCTGACGGAAAACTGGAAGGGCTGCTCGCGGAGATACGCGGGGTGACGGCGGTCAGGCAGGCCTGGGCCGTGCGCGTCTAGCGGAGCCGAAGCGTACGCTCGCTGCCGGAGCTGTCGCGCAGCGTGATGGTCGTCTCCGCGACGGCGATCACGGTGTAGCCGCCCGGCAGCGGGTCTCCCCGTTTCACGAAGTGCAGCCCGGCGCCGTCGCTGACGATGGCGGTGTACTCGACGGCGGCGCCCTGGCCAGTGGCCGCCATGCCCGACAGCGTGAAGGTCGGCCCTAGCGGCGCCGCCACGACGCCGTCCCGGGAAGGCGCGTCGGGCACGGGCGCTGGCGCGGGCAGCGCCGGGGTGCCGGTGGCCGGGCCCCGGCTCGCGCCGAAGACAAACGGGTTCCGCGTCGCTCGCGGGGGCGACGGCAGTTGGTCGAGCTTCCGGTGCAACCGCTCGGTGAACGCCGCTGGCGGCGCCGACCGCTCCACGCCGAGCGGCCGCGGGCCGGAGGATTCCGGAGCGCCGGCGCGTCGGTCTCCCGCGCCGGTGCCGAACCGCTCCCCGAGGGCCCACCCTGCGCCGAGCGTCAGCGCGGCGACGAGGGCCACCGTTCGTGGCTGCATGGCGTTCATTCTATCGGTCTCTCGAAGGGTCCGTGGTAGACTTCTGTGTGCCGGTCAGTCTGCCGTTCAAACTGACTGAATCCTCGGTGGTCGCGATCATTCCCGCGCGATACCAGTCGACCCGCCTCCCCGGAAAAGCCCTCGCAGAGATTGCCGGCCGCCCGATGATCGAACACGTCTACCGGCGCGCGTCCGAAGCGCGTGCGGTTGCCGGCGTCATCGTCGCCACCGATGACGAGCGCATCGCGCGCGCCGTTGAGGGCTTCGGCGGAACGGCGCTGATGACCCGCAGCGACCACGCCACCGGCACCGACCGCCTGGCCGAAGTTGCCGCTATGCTCTCCTGCCGCATCGTCGTCAACGTCCAGGGCGACGAGCCGCTCCTCGACCCGGCGGTGATCGATGCGGTGGTCCAGCCCCTGCTCGATGACGAGCGTCTGGAGATGTCCACCGCGTGCCGGCCCCTGGACTCGGCAGAGGAGTACACGAGCCCTGCCGTGGTGAAGGTGGTGCGCGACCTCAGCGGGCGCGCGCTGTACTTCTCGCGGGCGCCCATCCCCCACGCGCGAGACGGCGCGGCCTCGTTCCCGGCCGTGGCCCGCGCGCACCTGGGGCTCTATGCCTACCGCCGCGACGTGCTGGTCCGCCTGGCGGCGCTTCCGGCCGCGGAGATCGAACGCCTCGAATCGCTGGAGCAGCTTCGTGCGCTCGCGCACGGCATCGGCATTCACGTCGTCGAGACCCGGCATCATTCCATCGGGGTGGACACTCCCGAAGACCTGGCGCACGTTCGCCAGCGGCTGCTGACCGAATCGAGAAGCTGAGACCGACCATGGAAACTACGAAGCGACCGACCAAGTACATCTTCGTCACCGGGGGCGTGGTGTCGTCACTGGGCAAGGGCCTGGCCGCGGCCTCGATTGGCGCGCTGCTCGAGGGACACGGGTACAAGGTGACCCTGCAGAAGTTCGACCCCTACATCAACGTGGACCCGGGCACGATGAGCCCGTACCAGCACGGCGAGGTCTACGTCACCGATGACGGGGCGGAGACCGACCTGGACCTCGGGCACTACGAGCGCTTCACGAGCATGACCACGACGCGCCACAACAACTGGACGACCGGCAAGATCTACATGTCGGTGATCCAGAAGGAGCGGCGCGGCGACTACCTGGGACGCACCGTCCAGGTCATCCCGCACATCACCAACGAGATCAAGGACTGCATCCGTGCCGTCGGGCGGGACGTGGACGTGGTGCTGGTGGAGATCGGCGGGACGGTCGGCGACATCGAGAGCCTGCCGTTCCTCGAGGCCATCCGCCAGTTCCGGCAGGACGTCGGCCGCGAGAACACCGCGTACGTACACCTGACGCTCGTGCCGTACATCGGCACGGCCGGGGAGCTCAAGACCAAGCCCACGCAGCACAGCGTCCGGGACCTCCGCTCCATCGGCATCCAGCCCGACGTGCTGCTGTGCCGCACCGATCGCCAGCTGCCCCGTGACATCAAGCAGAAGATCGGGCTGTTCTGCGACGTGGCCGAGGAAGCGGTCATCACCGCCCGCGACGTGCAGACCATCTACGAGGTGCCTCTGGCGCTCCAGGAGGAGGGGCTGGATCGCGTCCTCCTGAAGCTGCTGGGCCTGCCGCCCACCGAGCCCCACATGGCGGCGTGGGAAGAGCTGGTCGATCGCATCAAGAACCCTTCGGACGAGATCACCATCCACGTCGTCGGCAAGTACACGGGGTACGAGGACTCGTACAAGTCGCTGAACGAGGCGCTCTACCACGGGGGGTTCGCCAACCGCGCCCGCATCAGCATCCAGTGGGTGGAGTCCGAGGCGCTCGAGCAGGAGGGCGGCACGCGGCTGCTCGAAGGCGCGCACGCGGTGCTCGTGCCCGGCGGCTTCGGCTCCCGCGGCACCCGCGGCATGATGAAGGCGGCGGAGTACGCGCGCACGCGCGGGCTCCCCTACTTCGGCATCTGCTACGGCTTCCAGTGGGCGACCGTGGAGTTCGCGCGGAACGTCTGCGGGCTGGACGGCGCGGACTCGACGGAAGTGGACGAGTCGGCTCCGCACAAGGTCATCTACAAGCTCCGCGATCTGCTGGGCGTCGACGAACTGGGCGGCACGATGCGCCTGGGCCGCTATGCGTGCGAGCTGGCCGAGGGATCCCTGGCCCGGAAGATCTACGGTGCGTCCCTCATCCACGAGCGGCACCGCCACCGCTTCGAGTTCAACACCCTGTACGAGCGCGTGCTCGCCGAGAAGGGCATGCGCATCTCGGGCCGGTCTCCCGACGGCAAGTTCGTGGAGATCGCCGAGCTCCCCGCGCACCCCTGGTTCGTCGCGGTGCAGTTCCACCCCGAGTTCCAGTCGCGTCCGCTGAAGCCGCACCCGCTGTTTGCCAGCTTCGTCGAGGCCGCGCTGCGCCAGAAGCGCGGCGCCCAGTCGCCCGCACCGTCCGTGGCCTCGCATGGCTGAGGCCTCACCAGTCGCCATCGTCCCGGCGGGCGACGTGCGGTTCGGCCCCGGTCACCCGCTGGGGTTCATCCTGGGCCCCTGCGTCATCGAGAGCGAGGCGCACGCCATCGACATCGGGCTCGAGCTGGCGGCCCTCGCGCGCCGGACCGGCTTTCCCGTGGTCTTCAAGGCGTCGTACGACAAGGCCAACCGGACCTCGCTCGCCTCCTACCGTGGGCCGGGGCTCGCCGAGGGCCTTCGGATCCTGGCGGCTGTGAAGGCACGCACGGGGCTCCCAATCCTGACCGACATCCACGAGCCCGGGCATGCCGCGCCGGCCGCCGAGGTCGCCGAGGTCCTGCAGATCCCGGCGTTCCTCTGCCGCCAGACCGACCTGCTGGTGGCCGCGGCGCGGACCGGCCGGACCGTGAACGTGAAGAAGGGCCAGTTCCTGGCCCCGAAGGACATGCGCCACGTCGTGGCCAAGCTCACCGACTCGGGCACCTCGCGTATCCTGCTGACGGAGCGGGGCACGTCGTTCGGTTACAACAACCTGGTCGTGGACATGCGCGGCCTGCCGATGCTGCGCGAGCTGGGCTTCCCGGTCGTCTTCGACGTCACGCACAGCCTCCAGCTGCCCGGCGCGGGCGACGGCGTGACCGCCGGCCTGGCCGAGTACATCCAGCCCCTGGCACAGGCGGGCGTGGGCGCCGGGGTGGATGGCATCTTCATGGAAGTCCACGAGAACCCGGCCAAGGCGCGGAGCGACGCGGCCAACGCGCTCCGGCTGGACCTGGTCGAGCCGCTGCTCCACCGGCTCGTGGCCATCGACAGGATCGTGGAACGCAGATGACGCAGATGACGCAGCGCAGAGGGAAGGGCCGTGGCTGACGTGACGCTCGCGCGCAGGGTGCTGCAGACCGAGGCCGCTGCGATCATGGCGCTCATCGACCGCATCGACGGCCGCTTCTCGCGCGCCGTGGAGGTCGTGCGCGACTGCCGCGGGCGCGTCATCCTCACCGGCATGGGGAAGAGCGGCATCATCTGCCGGAAGATCGCCGCCACGCTGTCGAGCACCGGCACGCCCGCCTTCTTCCTGCACCCGGCCGAAGCCGTGCACGGGGACCTGGGCGTTCTGCAATCCGAGGACGTGATCATCGCCCTGTCGTACAGCGGGGAGACCGAGGAGCTGACCCGGGTCCTCGAAACCATCAAGCGCCTCGGCGCCACCCTCATCGCCATCACCGGCGATCCCGCCTCCACGCTCGCGCAGGCCGCCGACGTCTCACTCGATTGCCACGTGTCCGAGGAAGCCTGCCCCATGAACCTCGTCCCGACGGCCTCGACGACGGCTGCCCTCGCGCTGGGCGATGCGCTGGCGATGACCGTCCTGGTCGAGAAGGGCTTCAAGCCCGAGGACTTCGCCAACCTGCATCCGGGCGGCAAGCTCGGCAAGCGGCTGATGCGCGCCCGCCAGTTGATGCACGCCGGCGACGGGTTGCCCGTCGTGCAGCTCGACACTCCCATGCGCGACATCATCTACACGATGTCGAGCAAGGGCCTCGGCATGACCGCGGTCCTCGACGGCGACCGACGGCTCGCCGGCATCATCACCGACGGGGACCTCCGCCGCACGATGGCCGTCACGCCTGACATCCAGAACCTGGTGGCACGCAACGTGATGACCGGCAATCCCGTCACCATCGGGCCCGAGACGCTGGCGGTCGAGGCGCTGGCCCTGCTCGAGCGCCGGAAAATCACCTCGGTCGTCGTCATCGACGCCGACCGTCGCGTGGAGGGCGTGCTGCACCTGCACGACCTCTGGCGCACCGGGATGGTGTAGGCGGAGCCCCCAGTGGACGTCGGCGCCTACCTTCCCCTCATCGCCGCGCTGATTGCGCTCCTGCTGGGCCTGGCCATCGGCAAGGCCTGGGAGCGCTACAAGCTGCGCGATGGCCGGTGGATCGATCGTCGCAAGGCGCGTGACTCGCAGCACTACGTGCTGGGTCTGAACTTCCTCGTCTCGAACCAGATCGACCTGGCCATCGAGGAACTGAGCCGCGCGGCACGGGTGGATGCCGACGCGCTCGAAATTCACATGATCCTCGGCAACGTCTACCGCGAGCGCGGCCAGGTGTCGCGGGCCATTCAGGTGCACCAGGCCCTGCTGCAGCGGCCCAAGCTCACGCGCCTCGAGCACAGCTACGTGCTGCTCTGCCTCGGCCTCGACTACAAGCGGGGCGGGTTCGTGGACCGCGCCCTCGAGGCCTTCAAGGAGACCCTGCGGCTCGCGCCCGACAACCCGTACGCGCTGCTGTATCTGGAGAAGCTGCACGAGGAGCAGCACCAGTGGGCCGAGGCCTACCGCATCCGCCGCCAGCTGGTCGAGTTGAGCGGGCCGGACACGCAGCCCAAGAACCAGGCCATCCTCGGATTCCTCGAGAACGCGCTCGGCAGCGACGCGCTGAAGGAGGACCGCCCCGCGGACGCCGCGAGGCACTTCGAGTCGGCGATCGCGCACGACGCCGCCACCACGCCCGCCTACCTCAACCTCGGGGACGTCCGCCTTCACGCGGGGGACGTGGCCGGGGCCATCGCGGCGTGGAGCCAGCTCATCGACGTCGCCCCCGAGCGGGCCCACCTGGCCCTGGCGCGCCTCGAGCAGCTCCACGAGCGGGAGGGCGCCCCGCAGCGGTTCGTCGAGCGTTGCCGTGCGTTCATCGCCAGCCGGCCACACGACTGGCGCGTGCGCCTCATGCTGGGCGCGCACCTGACGCGGCAGGGCCAGGCCCCTGCCGCCTTCGACCTGCTGCTGGAGGCCCTGGACCAGAACCCGCACGGCCTGACGGTCCACCAGGCGATCTGGGCCACGCTCCTGCAACTCGACCTGGCCCGGCCCCTGGTCCAACGCTATATCGAGGCCGCCAGAGGCGCGGTGTTCTTCCTCGATCCCCACGTGTGCCTGAAATGCCACTACCGCAGCACGGAGCTGCTCTGGCAGTGCCCGCATTGCCACGAGTGGAACTCGTTCGTCGAAGAGCGAATGGCCGCCGCACGCCAGGCGTCGGCCGAGCTCTGACGCCACGGGCAGAGGCACGCCTCCGGTCGGGGCGACCGGTTGCCGGGGCTAGGCCCGCGAGGCGCAGGCGCGCAACGCGGCGAGCACGCCGTCCACCGCGGCATCGGTGGCCGCAAACGAGCCGCTCGTGTCGATGACGTAATCGGCCCGGCCCACCTTCTCCGCGATCGGCAGCTGCGCCGCCAGCCGCTGGAGGGCCTCTTCCCTGCCCACACCGTCGCGGGCGACCACTCGGTCCACCTGCATCTCCGGGGGACAGGCAGCCACCACGATCATGTCGAATGCATCTGCGCGATTCGTCTCGAACAGCAGGGGGATGTCGGCGACGGCAAACGGCGTGTCCTCGGGCAGGGATTCGTAGAACTGATCGATCGCCGCCCGTACCGCAGGGTGCACGATCGCCTCGAGCGCCTGCCGCGCCCCGGGATCGGCGAAGACGATGCCGGCCAGGCGAGCGCGGTCCAGGGCGCCGTCGTGCCCGAGGACGCCGGTCCCGAAGCGCTCCGCAATGGCCTTCAGCTGGGGGGTGCCCGGGGCGACGGCCTCGCGTGCCAGCACATCGGCATCGACGACCGGGACGCCGGCAGCCCGCATGCGGCGTGCGACGTAGCTCTTGCCGGTGGCGATGCCGCCGGTCAGCGCCACGCGAAGCATCAGATGGGTGCCCGGGCCCGCAACTCCGCCGCGGTGACCGTGTTCCGCAGCACCATGGCAATGGTCAGCGGCCCGACTCCTCCCGGCACGGGCGTGAGCGCGCCGGCCACCGCCTCCACGTCGGGGTGCACGTCGCCGATGAGCACGCTGCCCTTCTCGGCGAACTGGCGGCGCTTGGCGCTGCCTTCGGGGAAGAGACGCTGCACCTCGGCCTCGTCGGCGAGGCGGTTGATGCCGACGTCGATGACGGTGGCGCCCGGCTTCACGAAGTCCGCCGTCACGAACCCGGGACGGCCGATGGCCGCTACCAGGACGTCGGCCGTGCGGCACACGGCCGGAAGATCGACGGTTCGAGAATGACAGATCGTGACCGTGGCGTCCCTGTGCAGCAACAACAGCGCCATGGGCTTGCCCACGATGTCGCTGCGGCCGATGACCACGGCGTGCTTGCCGCGCAGCGGGATGCCCTCGCGATCCAGCAGTTCCGCACAACCGAGCGGTGTGCACGCCACCAGCGCCGGCCTCTTCTGCACCAGCCGGCCGACGTTGACGGGGTGAAAGCCGTCCACGTCCTTGGCCGGGTCCACGGCGTCGAAGACGCGCTGCTCGGCGTCCTCGCCCATGCCTTCTGGAAGCGGCGACTGGACCAGAATGCCGTCGAAGTCGTCGTCCTGGTTCAGGCGTTCGACGAGCGCGAGCGCCTCGTCCACCGACGCCGTCCCCGGCAGGCGGAACAGCTCGCCGCGACACCCGTGCTGCGCCACGGTTGCGATCTTGTTCCGGACGTAGATCTCCGACGCCGGGTTGCTGCCGGCAAGGACCACGGCCAGCCCCGGGGGTCTCCCGTGCAGGTCCGTGAATCGCTCGACGCGTGGTTCGAGCTCGGCGCGGAGGCGCGCCGCCCAGGCTGTCCCGTCCAGTCGCCGCGCCGTCATCGCCGAGTCCCCGGCTACTTCTCGCCCGAAGCCTTGGTGAGCCCGAATCCGACGGCCCAGACCGCAATGGACACGGCCAGCAGCCGCAAGCCGAACGCATCGGCCTGCTCGGCGGTGACGCCGATCTCGTGCCACTTGGCGAGCGTCTCGGTCGTGATGCCGAGCTCGGTCATGAAGCCGAGCGCGGTGATGGCCGTTGCGTTGAAGATGAGCAGCAGCCCGAGAATGGTGATGAAGTTCGCCAGCCCCTGCAGCGGCGTCCGCCGCTGTGCCTCAGCGTCGCTGGCGAGCGGGCTGTGCGTGCGGCCGTAGAACCAGTAGATGAGGAGGCCGATGTCGAGCCACACGAGGAACCGCACCCACGTGAGCACCGGGAGGCTCAGCATCAGGTAGGCGCACGAGAGGATGCCGAGCACCGGGAAGATCGGGCCGAAGGGCACCTTGAACGGGCGCTTGGCATCCGGCCGTGTCTGTCGCAGCCGGAGCACCGCGGCGCACACCACCACGAACGCGAAGAGCGTCCCGATGGAGGTCATTTCCCCCACGACCTGGATCTGCGTGAGCCCGGCGACCAGGGCGACCGCGACGCAGGTGATGATGGTGGTGATGTAGGGGGTGCCGAACTTCGGGTGCACCTTGCTCACGCCCTGCGGCAGCAGGCGGTCGCGGCTCATCGCGAAGAAGATGCGCGGCTGGCTCATGAGCATGACGAGCAGCACGGAGGTGATGCCGGCCACCGCGCCGGCCGACACGAGCCCGGCCGCCCAGTCCTGGCCGATGACGGCGAGGGCGAAGGCCACGGGGGCGTTGAGAAACTGCTGCGCGACGGTGGCGTCCACCGAGGCCACTCCGGGGAGGGCGTCCGCGGCACTGCGGTACTCCACCACCGGGACGATGCCGGAGAGCACGGCGGAGACGGCCAGGTAGAGCAGCGTGCAGACGATCAGCGAGGCGATGATCCCGATGGGCAGGTCCCGCTTCGGGTTCTTCGCCTCCTCTGCCGTCGTGGAGACGGCGTCGAAGCCGATGTATGCGAAGAAGACCACGGCTGCCGCCGCCATCACGCCGGAGAAGCCGTAGGGCATGAACGGCTCCCAGTTGTCGGGCTGGACGTAAGTGGCGCCCGCGGCGATGAAGAAGAGGATGGCCGCGCCCTTGATGGCCACCATCAGGGCATTGAACCGCGCGGACTCGCGCACGCCGATCACCAGCAGCACCATGATGAAGAGCACGATGATGGTGGCCGGCAGGTTGATGATGCCAACCGGCGGCGCCGCGCCTATCGCGGTGGGGATGGTGATTCCAAAGCCCGCGAGGAGCCGCTGCATGTAGCCGCTCCAGCCGATCGCCACCGTCATCGAGCCCACGGCGTACTCGAGGATGAGGTCCCAGCCGATCATCCACGCGACGATCTCGCCCAGTGTGGCGTAGGCATAGGTGTAGGCGCTGCCCGCGATGGGTATCATCGAGGCGAACTCGGCGTAGCAGAGGGCGGCAAAGGCGCACGCGAGCCCCGCGGCGAAGTACGAGAGCATGATGCCGGGCCCGGCCTGATTGGCGGCCGCGGTACCTGTCAGGACGAAGATGCCGGTCCCGATGATGGCGCCGATGCCAAGCAGCGTCAGGTCCCAGGCCGTCAGGCTCCGCTTGAGCGCCTTGTGGCCTTGCTCGACGTCGCCGACGAGCTGCTCGATCGACTTCGTCTTGAACAGATTCGAATCCATTCGCCCTCCGGCCCCGGATTGTAACGCAGATGGGTCGGGCCTGAACCGCAGAAAAGGCCGAAAACCTTCGAAAATCGGCCGCAGATGCGAGGTCGAGCGCACAGGACGCCACCTAGATAGACACCGCGGGGCACCCAGGCCGCACCGATCGCTGACTGCTGCACCCTGAGTCCTTACCGCCGAGCCCTGGACGCGTTGCGCCTCAACCCGTCAGCGTCTCGAGATAAGCGCGCGCACGCGCCGCGGGATCGCCGCGCAGCAGGTCCGAGATCACGCACACCGACGATGCGCCGGTGGCGATCACACCGGGCGCGCGATCGAGGGTGATGCCACCGATGGCCACTACCGGCACCTCGGACCCGGCAGCCAGGCGCGCGACGGCCGACACCAGCTCGAGCCCGACCGCGCTGTAGCCCGTCTCCTTCGTGCTCGTCCCGAAGACCGGCCCGATGGCAATGTAGCTAATCGGCTGCCTGAGCGCGGCTTCGGCCTGTTCCACGCTGTGGGTCGACACGCCCACGATGGCCTCGACGCCCACCAGCCGGCGCACGTCCTCCACCGCCAGGTCGTCCTGGCCGACGTGCACGCCGGCGGCGCCGGACAGCAACGCAATGTCCGCGCGATCGTTGACGATGATGCGGGCCCGGGTGCCCGCCCGCCTGACAATCGCGGACGAAAGATCGAGGAACGCGCCGCTCGGCAGCGCCTTGGCCCGCACCTGGAGCAGCGTCACGCCCGCGTCGAGAAAGGCGTCGGCCACGCCCAGCGGGTCACGGCCCTCCCGCCCGCAGGTCTCGACGTCGAGCACCGCGTACAGCGGCGGCCACGTCAACGAGGACCTCCCGGGTGTCAGGCCGTCTCCGCCAGCGACGACGGCTTCTTCACGGGCTGGAACCGTTCCATGAAGTGCGTGCTGAGGCGGCCGGCGACGAAGTCCGGATCGTTCAGGATGCGGAGGTGCAGCGGGATCGACGTGCGGATGCCTTCGACCACCGACATCTCCAGCACGCGCTTCATCCGGGCGATGGCCTCCTGCCGGTCGCGCCCGTGGACGATGATCTTCGCGATCATCGAGTCGTAGTTCGGCGGGATGGTGCACTCGGCGTGCGCGGCCGTGTCCACGCGGACGCCCGGTCCTCCAGGGATGCTGAACGCGTGGATGAGGCCCGGGGAGGGCACGAAGGTGACCGGATCCTCGGCGTTCACGCGGCATTCGATGGCGTGGCCGGTGAAGGTGACCTCGCTCTGCTTGAACGAGAGGCGCTCGCCCGCCGCGATGCGAATCTGCTCCTTGACGATGTCCAGCCCGGTGACGAACTCGGTCACCGGATGTTCCACCTGGATGCGGGTGTTCACTTCCATGAAATAGAAGTTGCCCTTCGCGTCCATCAGGAACTCGAACGTGCCCGCGTTGGTGTACTGGACGGCACGCGCCGCGTCGACGACGACCGCGCCCATCTTGCGGCGCACCTTGTCGGAGACCGCGATCGAGGGCGATTCCTCGATGAGCTTCTGATGGCGCCGCTGGATGGAGCACTCGCGCTCGCCCAGGTGCACGACGTTGCCGTGATGGTCGCCGACAATCTGGTACTCGATGTGCCGGGGCGACTCGAGGTATTTCTCGATGTAGACATCGCCGACGCCGAACGCCGCCTCGGCCTCGCGCTGGGCCGTTCGGAAGGCGTGCGCGAGCTCCTTCGGCTCCTTGACGATGCGCATCCCGCGTCCGCCGCCACCGGCGACGGCCTTGATGATCACCGGGAACCCGATGTCGCGGGCGACCTTCGCCGCCGCCTCCTCGCTCTCGACGGGCCCGTCGCTGCCGGGCAGCATCGGGACGCCGGCCTTCTTCATCGCCCGCCGGGCCTTGGCCTTGTCGCCGAGCAGCCGGATGACGCTCGGGTCGGGCCCGATGAACCGGATGTGGCACGCCTCGCAGACCTCCGCGAGGTACGCGCTCTCGGAGAGGAAGCCGTAGCCGGGGTGGATGGCATCGGCGCCCGTGATCTCGGCGGCGCTGATGATCGCCGGCACGCTCAGGTAGCTGTCGGCGCTCCGGGCGGGCCCGATGCAGATGTCCTCGTCCGCGAAGCGGACGTGGAGCGAGTTCTCGTCGGCCTCGGAGTACACCGCGACTGTCTTGATGCCGAGTTCGCGGCACGCGAAGATGATCCGGAGCGCGATCTCCCCGCGGTTGGCGACCAGGATTTTCTTGAACATGGGGGTCAGGATTTGAGGCGGATGGCGAAGAGGCGCTCGCCGTACTGGACCGCCTGGCCGTTCTGCACGTAGATGCTGACGACTTCCCCGTCCACCTCGGAGTCGATCTCGTTCATCAGCTTCATCGCCTCGATGATGCAGAGCACCTGCCCCTTGCGGACGCCGTCACCGACCTCCACGAACGGCTTGGCGCCAGGCTCGGCCGAACGGTAGAACGTGCCCACGATGGGCGAGGTGACAATGGCCAGGTCTTCACCCGCCGGCTCGGCCTCCCCCGCACCCGGTGACGCCCCGGAGGCCGGGGCCACCGCGACGGGCGAGGCCGGGGCCACAATCACCGGGGCCGGCACCGTGTGGACGGCGGCGCCGCGCTTCACGCGCAGCTTGAAATCGGCGCGCTCGAGCTCGAACTCGCTCAGTTCGCGCTCTCGTATGAAATCGATGAGCTGCTTGATTTCGTCCAGGTTCATCAGGTCGCTCGCACCTCGACGACCGGCTCGGTCAGCCATTCCGGCCCCGCGTCGGTCGCCAACACGTCGTCCTCGATGCGCACGCCGCCCCAGCCCGGGAAGTACACCCCCGGCTCGAGCGTGAAGACCATCCCGGCCGCCAGCGGGCCTTCCGAAGCCCCCGGCCGACGTCGTGACAGCCTCGGCCGCTCGTGCACTTCGAGACCAAGCCCATGGCCCAGGCCGTGCCCGAAGGCCTCGGCCACCCCCGCCGCCGCCAACGTCGCACGCGCGACGGCGTCCACATCCTCCGCATCCACGCCGACCCGCGCCGCGGCAAACGCCGCCCGCTGGGCCGCCGCCACGGCCATCCAGCACTCCCGCTGCCTGCGGGTTGCCATCCCCACCGTCACCGTCCGAGTCATGTCGACGGCATAGCCATCGAGCATGCCCCCGAAATCGATGACCACCAGGTCGCCCTCCGCCAGTGTCCGTTCCCCCGCCCTGTGATGTGGGAGGGCGGCGTTGGGCCCGGAAGCGACGATGGTATCAAACGCCGGCTTGTCAAAGCCCTTCTGGCGCAGCTCCCATTCGATGCGGGCGGCGATCTGGCGCTCGCTTGATCCTGCTAAGACGTTCGGGATTATACACTTAGCGACATCCGAAAGTCTTCGGCCCGCTTCACGGAGTTGTGCAACCTCCCAGGCGTCCTTGCGCGCGCGGAGCGACTCGACCAAGCCGTCGGTCGGCGTCAGCTCGGCCCGACACTCGACCGCAGCCAGCCGCGCCTTGAGGTCTACGTGCTGGCGCACCGTCAAGTGGGCGCTTTCGAAGCCGAGCCGTGCCGGGGCATGCCGGACGGCTGCCTCGACGAGCGATTCCTCGGCACTGCTCTGGCCGGGCGGGGCCGCCACGACCTCGAGCGACGGCAGGCCCCGTGCCAGCTCGTCCAGGGTCTCGGTGTAGCGCGTGTCGCTGAAGAGTCGCAATCGATCGCTCGTGACCAACAGGAGCCCGGCGCTGCCGAAGAAGCCCGTCAGGTAGGCGATGTTGGCCCGCGAGGTCACCACCAGGGCGTCGAGCCCCTCGGCGACGAGGGCGTGGGACAGAGCGACGCGGCGCGGTTCCAGGAATTCGGCCGGGGCCGATTTCATCGTGGACTGCTACGAAGGGCCTCGAGCCAGTGTTCGAGCTCAACCAGCGCCTCGGCGTCGGTATCCCGGTGGGATGGCTCTCCGGTGTCGGCCTCGGCGGATGGCGGCACCCGTCGCACCTCATGGCTTCGGAGTCCCGCTTCGAGATGCGCGAACGGGTCGATCGGCATGGGCCTGGCCGGCCCCGCCGTGGCCTCGACTGGCGGCGTCGGGGCTGCCCCGTCCTGGATGGCGTCGAGCG
The DNA here is from genome assembly GCA_020851565.1 of Acidobacteriota bacterium. GTDB lineage: Bacteria > Acidobacteriota > Vicinamibacteria > Vicinamibacterales > UBA2999 > VFZN01. The sequence goes on from JADZCN010000034.1 coordinate 129,816, forward strand.
CAGCGATGGCGGGAGGCGTCTCCGCCCCGAGCTGCTCGACCAGCCGATCGAAATCGAAGAGGGCCTCGATGGAGACCTCGGATTCAGCAGGATCGGCCGTGGCCGCCGGCGCCACCTGCTTCTCCATCCGCTCGACCGTCTCCTCGAGCTCGGGGTCGTGCCGCGCGAGCTCCAGGGCCCTGCGGTAATAGGCCAGCGCCTCGGCGATCTGCCCACGGCGCTGATGGATCTCGGCCAGTCCGCGGATGGCGGCCAGGTTGTCGGGCGCGCTACGCACGACGATGGACAGCTCGTCGCGCGCCTCCTCCAGCTGGTCGAGTTCGAGCAACGCACGGCCCAGCGTGACGCGTGCCGAGAGGTACCCGGGGTGCCGGGCCAGCCCGCTCCGGCAGACATCGATGGCCTCGGCGTTCTCGCCCGACCGGCGGAGCTCCTCGGCCAGCTGCGCAAACGCGATCGACGACGGGTCCGCCTGGACCCGTCGTCGAAGATCGAGAATGCGCGCGCTCTCTGCAGCCACCGGGTGGCCTCTAGGGAACCACGGTCACGGTCCGGGACACCGTGGTCTGCTGGAACGCGTCGTCGGTGACGGTCAGCGTGACGACGTAGCTGCCGGCGGTGTCGTAGCGCTTCGCGACGGTGACACCAGTGCCGGTCCGGCCGCTGCCGAAGTTCCAGTCGTATGCCACGATCCTCCGGCCCGGTGCCGCGCGCGACGCCTCGGCCGAGAAGAAGATGTCCTGGCTGGTCCGCGGGGATTCCGGCGAGAACACGAACGAGGCGGTCGGCGGGCTGCCCGCCGCGACCACGACGGTCTGCGAGATCTGCGCGGACTGGCCGGTGGTGTTCGTGACGCGCAGGGTCACGACATAGCTGCCGGGCGCACGGAACTCGTGGTCGGTGGTGATGCCCGTGGACGACCCGCCGTCGCCGAAGCTCCAGGCATAGGAACAGGCGCTGCCGCAGGCCACGCCGTTGTCGGTCGTCGTCGAGGCGTCGAAGATCACGTTCTGGTAGGCGGTCACCGCCGTGGGCGAGAACACGAACTTCGGGTCGATGCGGTTCGGGCCGACGATGACCCCGGGAGGCAGGACGCGGAGGTCCACCTGCCGCGGTATCTCGCCGCGGTAGTCCCCGCCGATGGGGGTGACCAGGAAGGTGACGAGGGAACCGTCGCCCGTCGAAACCGACGGGCGGGGCGGGGCCGTGTAGGTGACCCGCGCGCGCCCGTCGTCACCCGTGACCACGGTGCGCGCCGACAGGGTGCCGAAGTCCGCCACGACGCCACCCACCATCATCTCGACGCGGAGGTTGACGTTGCGTGCGGGCTGGCCGTTCGGCCCGCGCGCGTCGATGGTGATGGCCGACTGCGAGACGCCATCCTGGTAGATGCTGTCGGGCACCGCCTGCAGGCTGAGCGACAGGGCCAGCTCCGACGGGCCAGCCAGCGCGGGCGCCTCGGTCTCCTTGACGGTGCACGACGCGGCCACGACGGCCAGCGCCAGCAACCCGATGATTCGTGATCCGCTTGTCCGCATGATGCGCTCCACCTACTGTCCCCCCTCAGGGTCGGCGAAATCGGCGAAATTCACGCTCAACGTGCCGGTGGCGACGACCTCGTTGCCGACCTGGTCACGCCCGAAGAACGTGATCTCCGCGATGGTGCTGATGATGAGCCGGCCGCCGAGGCCGCGCAGGTTGCTGAGTGGCGCCTCGAGCTTGGCCTGGTTGCGCACGACCTCGAAGATCACCTCGGTCGAGCCCTGCGCCGGAATCGTGACCGTCGCGGCGCCGTCGAAGGCGTACGGCACGTCCACGCCCTGGGTATTGCGGCCGTCGCTCCTCCGGAACTCCACCCGGTATCGCGAGAGCGTGATCGTATTGAGCGTCGACGGCGCCGTGGGGTTGGTCGCGGAGCCGGGGTTCCTGAGACCCAGCCGGAGCGTCGCCCGTCCCAGGTCGTTGAAGGTGCCCCCGCCGGTCTGGACGTCGGACGCCAGGGGACTGCCGAACTCCTCCGGCTCGGCCCCGGACGCCCCGACGATGGAGTCGATGATCACGAAGGCGGGCGACGAGCCGGTCCGCGTGAGCTCGCTGGCGCAGGATGTCAGGCCAATGATGCTCGACACCGCGACCGCGAGACCCGCGAGCGTGCGAGAACTGAGGATGCTGTGCATGACGTCGTCCCTACCCCTTCGTGATCCGCGGCGTGATGAAGATCAGCAGCTCGCGGTTCTCCTCACTGAGTTCGTCGCGCTTGAACAGCCAGCCGAGCAGCGGGATGCGGTTCAGGAGCGGCGTCCGGCCCTCGACCATCTGCTCGCGGCTCGTGTAGATGCCGCCGATCACCGTCGTCTCCCCGTCGGAGACGAGGACGCTCGTGACGGCGCGCTGCGTGTCGATCGGCGGGATGCCGTTCACCGACCGGCTGTAGTCGGGCGCGGCGTTCTCGATGGAGATGCGCATGATCACGGTCCCGGCCGCCGTAATCTGCGGCGTCACGCGCAGCTGCAGGGCCGCGTCCTTGAAGGTCACCGTGATGGTGTTGTTCGCCTGCGTCTGAATCGGGATCTGCACGCCCTGGGTGATCTCGGCCTCGACGTTGTTCTGGGTCGACACGCGCGGCGTCGAGAGCAGCCGGCCCTTGCCGGTCCGTTCCAGGGCCGTCAGCGCCACGTCGAGGTTCAGCGCGCCGTTGATGGACCCGAGGGCGATGCCAAGCGCGCTGGTGACGCCCGAAGGCACCGGCAGGTTCGCCGCGCCCTCGACGCCGACGGAGTTCGGGAACGCCAGGTTGGTCGAGTTGCCCAGCGCCGGATCCATCCGGCCGCCGAAGCCCCACTGCACGCCCAGCGACCGCGCGAAGTCGCGGCTCGTCTGTACGATGCGCGCTTCGATCTCCACCTGCGGCTGCGGCGAGTCGAGGCTGGTGACGAGCTCGCTCGCGGCCGCGAGCCGCTCCGGGAGGTCGCGGATGATGAGCGTGTTCGTGCGCTGGTCGATCTGCACGTCGCCCCGTGTCGAGAGCGCGCTCTTCGTGATGATCGGCACCAGGTCCGCAGCCTTGGCGTAACTCAGCGGCCGCGTCATCACTTCCAGGTTGCCCGCGAGGGCCTGCGCCTCGGCCAGCTTCCGCCGCTCCTCGTTCTCCTGCGCCAGCACGCTGAGCGGCGCGATGCGGACGATGGTGCCGTCCACGGCGTAGCCCAGCTTGTTGGCCTTGAGGATGATGTCGAGGGCCTGATCCCACGGCACCTCCTTCAGTGAGACGTCCACGGTGCCCTGGATGCTCGGGTCAATCACCACGTTCAGGCCGCTGATCTCCGCAAAGGTCCGCAGCACGGCGCGCAGGTCGGCGCCCTGGAAGTCGAAGGTCACCGGATGCCCCGTGAAGCGGGGCGGGGCCGGCTCGGCCGCGGCGGGCTGCCCGGCCTGCACCGCCGGGGCGGGCGCCTGCGCTGCCGCCAGGGATGCGGCGCTGCTGGCGGCGGGCGCCACCGCCGGCGCCACGGCCACTGGCGCCGATTCCGGCGCGGCCGCGCGCGTGGCGACCGGCTCGGGCCGCGCGGGCGCGGCAGGGGCCACCATCGAGGCTGCCGCCTCGGCGGCTCGCGTGAAGAGGACGCGGAGCTCCTCGCCGACGCTCTCGACCGTGTACGGGATCTTCTTCACGAGGTCGATGACGACGCGCGTGATGAGGGGCTCGGTGCTGTTCACACCCACGCGCACGCGCCGGACGTCGTCCTGGTTCACCGCGGTCGCGGCGGGCACACTGCCCATCGCCACGCCCTCGAAGTCGAGCAGCACGCGCGCAGGCAGGTCGTCGACCTCCTCCACCTTCGAGGCGACCAGGCGACCGTTGCCCGACAGCGCGATGGCCGTGCCGTTGGGCAGCGACATCGGCTTGACGCCGGTCAGGCGCGTGGCCAGCCGCTCGGCCGAGGTCTGCGGTGCACTCGCCGCGATCTCCTGCGCCGCATCGGGCCGGGCGGCCACGGGCTTGCGCAGCAGCACGGGTGCGGTCGCGACGGCGGGCGTCTCCTGATCGCGGTCCACCTCGACGTAGATGAGATTGCGCGACGAGCGGACACGGTGCGGCGCCGGATGCGCCAGGGCCACGCGGACGCGCGCGACCGGCGAGCCGTCAGGCGCTGTGGCCGATTCCAGCCGCACGTTCGAGACGGGCGGCTCCATGGCGCCGAGCCCGCGGTCGTCCAGGTGTTCTGCGCGGGCGTTGCGCAGGTCCACGAACACCGTCAGCGGATCCGGCTGGCTGGTCAAATAGGCCACCGGCTCGCTGGTGTCGATGAGGACGGTACTGACACCACCGTCCAGACGGCTCGAGATGGACCGGACGGCGGGGCCGTCCGCGACCGGAGGCCCGCTGGCCGTCAGCGTCACGGCGAGGGCCGCCATCAAGGGCGCGGCCCAGATCAGTCGAGGGTAGCGACTGCCCATCACTTGTTCTCTCCACCGCGAAGGAACTTGCGCACTTCGCGCTGCTTTTCGAGCGACAGAGGATCGTTGACTTGCTGCAGGATGATGACCATTTGCGGGGTGATCGTCCGGATGGTGCCGTCGGCCAGGCGATCGCCGGGCCGCACCGTGTACACCTTGCCGGCCGCGCCCGACACCATCGCGGCGAGCGATCCGCGATTGTCGATGATGCCGCGCACCACGATTTCTTCGGCCGTCAGGCCCGCCACGCCTTCGACCCTGGTCTCGGTCGCGGCCTTCCCCTGCTGCACCCCCGTCGGCGTGACGAGCGAGACGAAGGGATCGCGACGGCCGTCGATCGTGTAGGCGTAGTTGGCCGGCGGCGTCGGCGCGTTGCTGGCCGGAGCCTTGGCGGCCGCCGGCGCCGGCTGGGCGGCCGGGGCCTGCGCGAGCGGCTGGCTCGCGCCGGCGGTCGCGACGAGCGCGGCTACGAGGAATCGGTGGAGGCGAGTCATTCGGTCTTCTGCGCCGGTGCGGCCTTCTTCGCCGGCGTCCCCTTGGTGGTGGCGGCTGGTGCCGCGGATTGATCGACCAGGACGAAGGTCGTGGCCGTGCACGACACCGCGATCGTGGAGGCGGCTGTCTGGTCGCTCTTCGACGTGATGTTCAGGTCGCCGACGTTGATGATGCGTGGGAACCGGCTCACGCGATCGAGGAACGCGCCCAGGCTGTGGTACGTGCCCTCGAGCTCGAGGCCGATGGGCCACTCGGCGTGGAGTTCGCGGGTCGCGATGGGCTGCGGCCGGAACCCGCGAATCGTCAGGTTCGACTGCGTCGCCAGGGTCTGGATGCGGCGCAGCAGATCACCCACGTCCTTTTCCTCCGGGAGGATCGGCTTGAGCGCCTCGAGCCGGGCCTCGAGATCCGCCACCTGCGCCCGGAAGGCCGGCAGCTGCCGCGCGGTCTCGCTGCCCTTGGCGTTGCGCGCGCGGATGGCGTCCAGCTCGCGGTTCCTGGCCGCGAGGATCTCCTGCTGCGGCATCTCGTAGAAGTAGTAGAAGGCGCCGGCCGCGCCGAGCGCGAGGAGCACGAACACGCCCAGCTGCCCGTACCAGGGCAGCTTCCCCATCCCGAGGCTAGCCACGGGGACCTCCCTTCGCCGCGGGGCGGCCCTTGACCGGCGTCGCTACTGGAAGCTGGTCGATGCCGGACATCTGGAAGGACCCGCGGATGGAGAACCGGATGGTCTCCGGACCGCCCCCCTGGCCCGTGACGACCTCGCTCGACAGGATCTCGACCGGCCGCTTGAAGTACCGCGAGGCCTCGAGGTTCCCGATGAAGTCGGAGAGAGAGGTGAGCGAGAGGCAGCGCCCCTCGATGGTGACGTCGTACCCCTGCTGCTTGAGGCCGGTCAGCCACATCATGTCCGGCAGGGCCCGGCTGATCTGGTCGACGATGTGGACCGGCGCGCTCTGGCCCCGCCTCAGCTCGTCGATGAGCGAGGCGCGCTGCTCGAGCTGCGCCCGCCGCGCCTCGAACTGGGCGACCTCTTTCAGGATCTCGGCCAGCCGCTGTTCCTCACGCCGTGCCTCGGCCAGTTGCCGGTCGGCGGTGGCCACCATTTGCCCCAGCGCCCAATAGCGCCACCCGATGCCCAGGGCCGCGAGCACGAGGATGAGGCTGCCGACGACCGTCAGCTTCTGGGCCGTCTGCAGGCCCTTCGACGCGGCCTTGGCCGCTCGACGCTCGGACGCGAGCAGGTTGATGCGAATCATCGGTCGCCCACCTTGCGCAGTGCGAGCCCGACGGCCACCGCGGCCACGGGCGCCAGTTCCTCGGCGGAGGCCACGCCCAGCTTCGCCGGGTCAATGGACACCTGGCGGAACGGATCGAACATCTCCACCTGGGTGTGGAAACGCGCGGCGAGCGCCTGGGCGAATCCCTCGATGCGGGACGCGCCCCCGCTCAGCACGATCCGGTCGATCCGGTCGCTCGACGCCGTCGCCTTGAAGAAGTCGAACGTCTTCTCGACTTCGAGCAGGACGTTGTCCGTCATGGCCTTCAGCACGGGGCGGGCGTCCTCATAGGCCGCGCCATCGACGTCCTCCCCCTTCTTCAGCTGTTCGGCCAGTTCGTACGGCAGTCCCAGCTCGCGCTGCACGGCCTCGGTGAACGCGTTCCCTCCCATGGAGATGTCGCGGGTGAACACCGACTGCGAGCCGTTGAGGATGTTGATGTTCGTGGCGCCCGCTCCCATGTTCAGCAGGGCCACGATGACGCCCTGCTCGAAGCCGTAGTTGGCCTCGTAGGCGTTCTGCAGCGCGAAGGCATCCACGTCCACGATGACGGGCGTCCGGCCGGCCTGCATGATGACGTTGGTGTAGTCGGCGATCTTGTCCTTCTTGGCCGCCACCAGCAGCACGTCCATGGTGCCCTGCCCCTCGGCGCCGGCCGACGGGGTCAGCACCTCGTAGTCCAGGTTGACGTCCTGGATGTCGAAGGGGATGTACTGCTCGGCCTCCCAGTAGATGGACTCGCCGAGCTCCTGCTCGGTCATCGCGGGCAGGGTGATTTTCTTGACGATCACCGAGTTGCCCGACAGCGAGGCCACGACGTCCCTGGCCTTGAACTGCTTGTTCTCGAACAGGCGGCGGACCGCGTCGGCCACGGCCCCGCCGTCGATGATGGCGCCATCCACGATGCTGTCGGGCGGGATGGGCTCCACCCCGACGGCCGAGACGCGATAGCCCTTGCCGGCGGGCTTCAGTTCGATGGCTTTGATGGCGCTCGACCCGATGTCAAGGCCTATCAACCCTTTGCTCAGGCGAAAGAACAATTGAGTGTCTCCGCTTCTTCGTTCACCGGTCGCATGGGCAAAGCTGGTACCAGCTCGGCCCATGGCCTCCAGGCCGACAAAATTGGCCGAAGAGGGCTGGTTGTTCGCGTCCGTGGGTGGCTCAGGCTAACCGGGTCGATTACAAAACTGCAAGCGGCTAACGAAACTTGCTGGTGCCGCCTGCCGGATAGCCCCGGCCGTCGCGGATTGAACTCGTTGAGGTTTATCGGGCCATGCCCGGGGAGGAACAGACCAACCTACGGCCGAGCTGCTGTCTGGCGGCCCGCAGCCGTCGGGCGGGACCGCAGCCACGCGGCGCGGCCCGGCGCCGTTCGGCTCGCCTTCGACCGGAACTCCCGCCCTCGCCACGAGTTCCGGCGGTTCCCACCCTTGCAATCCCGATTGCTTCGGCGTATCATTTCGGTTTGCCGTGCCCGATGACGGGGCGGCAGGGACCCGTACCCAGGAATCGATTCATGCCTACTTACGTTGCGACCCCGGCGAGCGTGACCAGCCGCTGGCACCTCATCGACGCCGAGGGCAAGGTGCTCGGCCGCGTGGCCAGCCATGCGGCACGCCTGCTCCAGGGCAAGCACAAGGCGACCTACACCCCGTTCATCGACACGGGCGACCACGTCGTCATCATCAACGCGGCCAGCGTCAAGCTCACCGGCCGCAAGGAAGACCAGAAGCTCTACCGCCGCCACAGCGGCTACTCGGGCGGTCTGCGCGAGGAGAGCGCCAAGGTGGTGCGCCAGCGCCAGCCGGTGCGCCTCATGGAAGAGGCCGTGCGCGGCATGCTGCCCAAGTCGAAGCTCGGCGACGCGATGTTCCGCAAGGTGAAGGTGTACGCGGGCGCGACGCACCCGCATCAGGCTCAGCAACCCACTCAGTTCGAGGTCGCATAAATCTTGGCTGCTACTCAGTTCTACGCTACCGGGCGCCGCAAGGAGTCCACCGCGCGCGTCTTCCTTCGCCCCGGCACGGGGACCATCACGATCAACCATCGGGCCTTCGAGAACTACTTCCCCACCGAGGCCCTGCGCGTGCAGGTGAAGGTGCCGTTGGCCCTCACCGAGACCGCCGGTCAGTTCGACGTGCTCGCCACGGTCAGCGGCGGCGGGGTCACCGGCCAGGCCGGCGCCCTGCGCCTCGGCATCGCCCGCGCGCTGTGCACGTTCAACGCCGAGCTCCGGCCGCGCCTGAAGAAGGACGGCCTGCTCACGCGCGACGCGCGCGCGAAGGAACGCAAGAAGTACGGCATGGCTGGCGCGCGCAAGCGCTTCCAGTTCAGCAAGCGCTAGGGATCGGATCGCACCTGTGTGGCCCCCCGTGATGGGGCCGAAGAGCAACGTTGGAGAGCCCCGCGTGGATGCGGGGCCGGAACCTGGAGGGAGCTTGACCCCGCTCGCGATGAAGGACCTGCTCGAAGCAGGCGCACATTTCGGTCACCAGACGAAGCGTTGGAACCCCAAGATGAAGCCGTTCATCTTCGGGGAGCGCTCCGGCATCTACATCCTCGACCTCGGCAAGACCGTGAAGCTCTACAACGAGGCCGAAGACTACATCCGGCGGCTGGCGGCCGAAGGCAAGACCATCCTTTTCGTGGGCACCAAGCGCCAGGCGCAGGACGTGGTCGCCGAAGAGGCCGCGCGCTGCGGCATGTTCTACGTCAACGAGCGCTGGCTGGGGGGCCTGCTCACCAACTTCACGACGATCCAGCGGAGCATCGCGCGGCTGCGCGACCTCGAGGCCATGGCCACCGACGGGCGCTACGAGTTCATGCCCAAGAAGGAAATCGCCCGGGCCGAGAAGGAGAAGCGGAAGCTCCAGAAGAACCTGGACGGCATCCGTCACATGGGCCGCCTGCCGGATGCGCTCTTCGTCGTGGACACGCGCAAGGAACAGATCGCGGTGGACGAGGCGCGCAAGCTGAAGATTCCCGTGATTGGCGTCGTCGACACCAACTGCGATCCCGACCAGGTGGACTTCGTCATCCCGGGCAACGACGATGCCCTGCGCTCCATCCGCCTCTTCGCCTCGCGCGTGGCCGACGCCGTCCTGGACGGCCGCACCGAGCGCGAGTCGCAGATGGCCGAGCAGGCGCAGGCCGACGCCGAGGCCGCCGCGGCCGAGGAGGCCAGCCGCACCGTGCGGCCCGCGAACATTCGCAAGCCGCAGCGCCCGTCCGAGTCGCCCGTCACCCAGGGGTAAGCGTCCCGGGCGTGTTCTCCGCGCCGGCTCCGAGACGACCCGGGCCGGCGCCTTTCATGTACGGGCTCCCGCGGCGCGGGGCCCCGCTCTCTTCGAGGAGTCAGAGAACGATGTCAGCAATCACGGCAGAACTGGTGAAGCAGCTGCGCGACAAGACCGGCGCCGGCATGATGGACTGCAAGGCCGCCCTCACCGAGACGGGCGGCGACATGGAGAAGGCCATCGAGGTCCTGCGCAAGAAGGGCCTCGCCTCGGCGGCCAAGCGCGCCGGCCGCGCCACCAACAACGGCCTCATCGGCCACTACATCCACATGGGCGGCAAGGTGGGCGTGCTCGCCGAAGTGAACTGCGAGACCGACTTCGTCGCGCGGACCGACGACTTCCAGACGCTGGCGAAGGAGATTGCGATGCACATCGCCGCCGCGGATCCGAAGTACGTCCGCCGCGAGGACATCCCGGCCGACGTGCTGGACAAGGAGCGCGAGATCTACCGCGCCCAGTTCGCAGGGTCAGGCAAGCCGGCCAACGTCATCGAGAAGATCGTGGACGGCAAGCTCGAGAGCTACTACGCGCAGGTGTGCCTGCTGGACCAGCCCTCGGTGCGCGACCCCAACGTCACCATCCAGCAGATGGTGTCGGCCGCCACGGCGAAGACGGGCGAGAACGTCACCGTGTCCCGGTTCGTCCGCTTCAAGCTCGGCGACATGGGCGACTAAGACAAGGTTCGGGGGTTCCGGGGTTCGGAGGTTCTGGGGTTCTTCGAACCGCCGAACCGAACTCCAGAACCCCAGAACCTCCGAACCCTCCAGAACCTCAGAACCTCAGAACCTCAGAACCTCAGAACCCCAGAACCTCAGAACCCTCCAGAACC
>JADZCN010000035.1 GCA_020851565.1 Acidobacteriota bacterium
AGAGGCCGAACTGGAACACCGGGATGGCGATGGTCTGCATCGTCCGCCGCATGCGCACCTCGGCGTTGCCGGCCGTGCGCGCGGTGACCTCCACCTGGTACGGCGTGATCAGGCCCACGAGCCCCTGGTACGGACCGGCGCCAATCGGCGTGCCATTCGGGTCGGCCACGTCGGGATTGCCGTCCCCGTTGGTGTCCGTGAACGTGATCCGGTAGCCGGACGTGCCGTTCGGCCGCAGGTAGGCCATGTTCGGGAGGTTCGGCTCCATCGCGGGATCGGTCAGCGCGGCCAGCTGGCCCCCGGTCGGGCTGAAGTTCCCTGCGAAGACCTGTCCGAGGTCGGCCGTCAGCTTCTCCACGCCGGCGTGCGCCGCGGCGTAGGCCTGCGTCTGGTCGCGCTCGATTCCGCCGGCCGCCTGGTCGGCGTTGACCATGGCCAGCAGCCCCGCCACCATGGCGGACATCAGCATCATCACGAGCAGCGCGGCAATCAGTGCGACGCCGCGCTCGTCGGTTGGTCGCGTCATCGGGGGTTTCCTCATCGGTATCGATCCACGAACGCCATACTGCGGAGGCTCACCTGCGTGTACAGCACGTTCTGGGACTGCCGTCCCTGGCCCATCACATTGTTGCGGCGCCGATCGTTGGCGGTCATTGCCAGCACGACGTTGATCTTGCGGACCTGGTTCTCGGAACAGGGGTCGGGACTGCACGCGCCGCTGCCGTCGAGATCCGAGGCGTCCATCGGGACGCCGGTCGGGTTGTTGACCTGGTCGGCGATGTCGTAGGTCAGGCGGAAGTCCTGGACGCCGAGACCGACGGCATTGGGTCGTCCGCCTCCCACCACGCGCACCAGGCGCGGCATGCCCGGGTCGGTCTGGGTGTCCACGTAGTAGGTGATCATCCGGATGCGCGTCGCCTGCGAAGGCGCCCGCTGCTGCACACCGCCCACCACGACGGGGTTGTCGGGATCGGATGGCGCCGCGTCCTTGAGCTGGTTGATCGTCCCGAGCATGTCGAGGCTCGGGTCGAGCTGGTTCAGCCCCAGCGGATCGCCCGTGCCGCCGCCAAACGTGACCTCCTGGCCCGCGACCGCGGTGACCTGCATCAGCGTGCTCATCGCGCCCTTGGTGAGCATCAGGAGATCACCGGGACGCAGGTTGTCCGAATCCACGTCGGGGTCGTCGGAGATGTTCACCGAGTCGTGGATGCGCGCGGTGGAGCCGCCCGCGGAAATCGACGCGAGCGACACAGGCCCGAAGAGATTGTCGGCGGCCAGAATGGTGATGACGTCGGTACACTGCCCGTTGATCGGCGGGCCGAGGCCCGCGCCGACGGTAATCGCCGGCAGCGTCGAGTCGACGGGGAATGTGTCCACGCCCGGGCAGGCGCCGGACGGCGGCGGCCCAGGCCGGTTGATCGGGGTGGCCGCGCCGCTGTTGGGGATGCCGATGCGCCGGCCCACCGGCAGCCCCTGCCCCACCTGCAGCAGGTCGCGCTGGACCAGATCCATCGCGGCGCGCAGGTGGGAGTTCATGTCCAGCATCTGCTTCGCAGCCTGGTTGCCGTTCATCGCGTCGCTCATGAGCTGTGCCGTGCCCGCGAGCACGACGAGCATCACGGTCATGGCGATGAGCAGCTCCAGCAGGGTGAAGCCCGCCTGGTCCGAACCGGCCGGTCTGGTCACGAGAACCTCGAGATGAGCGTCGACAGCCGGTACGTCCGGCGGCGCTCGCCGATGGCGTTCGACGCGTTGAACCGGATGGTGACGACGATCTGTCGCAGATCGGGATTGCCATCCACGTCGCAAATCTCAATCTGCCGCGTGTAGCCCATGAGCGGCACGTCGTCGGCGGTGCCCAGCTGATTGTCGGGGCCCGGCAAGGCTTCCAGACCGGCGTCGTCCGCCGTGTTGACCAGGCCATCGGGGCCGGGCGCCAGCATGTCGATCTCGCCGTCCTGGAACGCCCCGCCGCCGACGCCCGTCGTGCCTGCCGGGCACGCGCCGGGCACACCGACGTTGCGGATCTGCGCCCACAGGATGGTGTGCGTGTCCCTGGCGGTATGGACGCTCTCGATCGCCTCGCGCGCCTTTTCGCGCGCCACCAGGCTCGGCGTGGACGTCGCCGCGATGTTCAGGCCCAGCACGAGGGCCTGGGCGAGGGCCAGCAGCGCCACCGTCAGCAGGGTCATCGCGATGAGCGCTTCGAACAGCGTGAAGCCGCGCTCCGAGCCCGGGCTCAGGCCTGTGGCCGTCATTTCGTCCACCTCGCCCCGTCCCATCGCCATCGCTCGATGTTCGCGGTGGCTCCGAGAATGGTGACGGCGGTTGCTGAGAGTGGGTCGCCTTCGATGCCGAGGGACAGCGTGGCGTTGATCGGGTTGCCCGCGGCGTCGATGAACGCGCCCTCACTGGAGAACATCACCGGTGCCGCGCCCCCCAGCGCCACCTCGATGGCGTTCCCGAACAGGTTGGGCGTGTCGGGCAGCGCCGGGAAGAGCTGGTATTCGATGCCGTTCTCGAACGTCAGCGTCTCGAGTACGGTCGGTGCAGGCGTCGCGGCCGGGGGATCGGGAACGGCCCGCTGGGCGCTCTGCACCTGGTTCGGCGGCAGGAAGCGGATCTCGATGTCACGCCGGCGTGCGACCGCCATTTCCCGGTGGCGTTTCAGGAAGGCGTCCAGCTGCTGCGAACCCGTCTCGCCGCGGGTCATCCGGACCATCGTGTTGGTGACGCCCACGCCGACACCCGCCACGATGACGAGAATCGATACGGTCACGAGGATGTCAAGCAGCGTGAACCCGCGTTCGCTGGTCATGGTCAAGTCCGCCGAACGAACCGAGCAATTTCGGCGCCAGCGCCGAGATGGGCAGCGATGGGCCAGTTCGTGAGGTGCGGGCGGTCACGCTGTGCGACCCTCGACCAGGCGATGCACCATTTTTGACCGCCGACCGACAGGATCGTCGGGCGGATCCGGGCTCGCCGTAGTACCCTTCAGGCTTGGTCTTCTCGGCGCCTGCGTCGATATCCGCCGGCCGGGGCCTCGTCTCCCACACGCAGTCATGGTTCACGGCGTCCGCATGGCCCGGCTCGGGCTCATCCTGAGCGCGTTGATCTTCTGCCCACCTCTCGCATGGGCACAGGTCCCCGAACTCCCCGAGGTCATGGTCCGGGACGCCTCCGGCCTGGCGACGGTCCGCACCCTGCGGGTGCCGTCTCCCATCATCGTGGACGGCGTCCTGGAGGAGGCCCCCTACCGCGACGTCAAGGCCTTCGGCGAGTTCATCCAGCAGGAGCCCTTCGAGGGCCAGCCCTCCACCGAGAAGACCGAGGTCTGGGTGTTCTTCGACGACGCGAACATCTACGTGGCGGCGCGGCTGTGGGAGACCGATCCCTCGCGGCGCGTGACGAGCGACATGCGGCGCGACGCGCAGAACCTGTACAACAACGACCACTTCGCCGTGCTCTTCGACACGTTCAAGGATGGCCGCAACGCCTTCGGCTTCTCGTCCAACGCGCAGGGCGGCATGTTCGACTGGCAGGTGACCAACGAGCAGCCCAGCAACAACTGGAACGGCCTGTGGAACGTCCGCGCGGCAGACTTCGACGGCGGGTGGAGCGTGGAGTTCCAGATTCCGTTTCGCTCGATGCGCTTCAAGGAGGGCGCGACCGAGTGGGGCGTGAACTTCCGCCGCATGGTCCGCTGGCGCAACGAGGTGTCGTATCTCTCACCCGTGCCGCTGGCCTGGGGCCGGCGCGGGTTGTCGAAGGTGTCGTCCGCGGGGCCGCTCGTCGGCATCCAGCCTCCGACCCGGATGCGCAATCTCGACATCAAGCCCTACGCGCTGGGCTCGACGACCACCAACAACCGCGCCACCCCGCCCATCTCGAACGACGGTGACGCCAACTTCGGCGTGGACGCGAAGTGGGGCATCACGCAGTCGGTGGTGGCGGACTTCACGTACAACACCGATTTCGCGCAGGTCGAAGACGACGAGGCGCAGGTGAACCTCACGCGATTCAGCGTGCTGTTCCCGGAGAAGCGCGATTTCTTCCTCGAGGGCCAGGACGTCTTCAACTTCGCCGGCGCGGGGTCGAACCAGGGCGGCGGCGGGATTCCCTCGGCGACCCAGAGCAACCCGACCAACAACACACCCGTGGTGTTCTTCAGCCGGCGCATCGGACTGCAGGGCGGCCAGGTGGTCCCCATCCTCGCCGGGGCGCGCATGCTGGGCCGCGGCAACGGCTTCCAGGTGGGGGCCGTGCACATGCACACCGAGGAAGTCGACGCCGAGCTGGCGCCCGGCACGGACTTCTCGGTGTTCCGCGTCAACAAGGACATCCTCAGACGCAGCCGCATCGGCGCCATTGCGACCAGGCGCGGGCCCGGGGTGATGGGGGACGACAACTACGCGTACGGCGTGGACGCCGCCATCAACCCCCACGCCAACCTCTCGATCAACAGCTACTGGGCGGGTACCCGCGACGCGAACAGTGCGGCGGCCGGGGCCAATGACGACGCGCAGAGCTATCGTGGGCAGGTCAACTGGAACGCGGATCGCTCGGGCTTCCAGGTGGATCACCTGTACGTCGGCCGCGGCTTCAATCCCGAGGTGGGGTTCCTGCGCCGCACGGCCTTCCGCCGCACGTACGGATCGGCCCGCTACAGCCCGCGGCCCCGCAACTGGCGGGGCGTACGCAAGGTGTTCTACGAGGGCAGCTACGACTACTTCGAGAGCCCGACCGGACGCCCGGAGACGCGCGAGATCCAGGGCGCGGTCCGCATGGAGATGACGAGCAGCGACCAGTGGGCCTTCGAGTACACCCACCAGTTCGAGGCGCTCGTCGCGCCCTTCCAGGTGACGCCCGGGGTGCTGGTGCCGGCCGGCGCGTACGAGTTCCGCCAGGTGCGCGGGATGTTCACCTTCTCGCCGCAGCGCCCGCTCTCGGGCACGCTCACCATGACGCGCGGGGGCTTCTACGACGGGACGCTGAACGAGGTGACCTGGCGCGGGCGGGTCGAGATGGGATCGCAGTTCCTCGTGGAGCCCACGGTGTCGCTGAACTACTTCGACACGCCGTGGGGCGCGGGCGACTCGCACCTCATCAGCGCGCGCATCACCTACACGCTGACGCCGCGCATGTTCGTCTCGGCGCTGCTGCAGTACACGTCAGCCACCGAGCAGGCGACGACCAACGCCCGGTTCCGCTGGGAGTACGAGCCGGGCAGCGAGCTGTTCGTGGTCTACAGCGACGGCCGCAACACCGCGCTCCGCGGGTTCCCCCCGCCGCTGGACAACCGCTCGCTGGTGGTGAAGCTGACCCGACTGTTCCGGTGGTAACTGAGGTGACGGGCACCCATTGAGCGATTGCCAATTGGCGATTGACGATTCGTTGGGCGATCGGTGATCGGGGCGTTGGCCATTGGATTGGGTCATTGCGCGAATGGCGCATTGACGATTCGCCGTCACGGCTGTCAGGCCGCGAAGTGCCGCTGCCAGCGACGAATCACCCAATCACCCAATCACCCAATCACCCAATCACCCAATCACCAATCCAATGGCCAATGCCCCGATCACCGATCGCCCGATGAATCGCTCAATCGCCAATTGGCAATCAGCAATGAGCAGGCGCCGCCCTACTCCTCGGCCATGAAGGGATAGGTGTAATCCGTCGGCGGCGCGAACGTCTCCTTGATGGTGCGCGGGCTCACCCAGCGCAGCAGGTTCATCTTCGACCCGGCCTTGTCGTTGGTGCCGCTCGCCCGCGAGCCGCCGAAGGGCTGCTGGGCCACGACCGCGCCCGTGGGCTTGTCGTTGATGTAGAAGTTGCCGGCGGCGTTCCTGAGCGTGGTGGAGGCCTCGCGGATGGCCGCGCGGTCGCGCGCGAAGACCGATCCGGTGAGCGCGTAGGGCGAGGTCTGGTCCACCACCTTCAGCGTGTCGCTCCACTTCGCATCGTCGTAGACGTGCACGGTGAGGACGGGCCCGAAGATCTCCTCGCACAACAGGCGATAGCCCGGGTCCGCGGTTTCCACGAGGGTGGGCTCGATGAAGTAGCCTTCCCCGCCGTGGCAGCCGCCGCCCTGCACCACGCGCGCGTTCTTCTTCGCGTCCTCGACGTAGCCGCTGATCTTCGTGAAGGCCTTCTGATCGATGACCGCGCCCATGAAGTTGCGGAAGTCGCGCACGTCGCCCATGCGAATGCCCTGCATCATGCCGACCATGCGATCGCGGACGCTGTTCCAGTGCGAGCGCGGCACGTACATCCGGCTGGCCGCCGAGCACTTCTGGCCCTGGAACTCGAAGGCGCCGCGGACGGCGGCCACCGCCACCTCCTGAGGATCGGCCGAGGGGTGCATGACGATGAAGTCCTTGCCGCCCGTCTCGCCGACGATCCTCGGGTAGCCGCGGTACTTGCCGAGATTCGCGCCGATGCGCTGCCAGATGCCGTTGAACACGCCCGTGCTGCCGGTGAAGTGCACGCCGCCCAGCTCCGGGTGGTCCAGCACGGTGTTCGAGATCTCGACGGGATCGCCCGGCACGAAATTGATGACGCCCGCCGGCAGGCCTGCGGCCTCGAGCAGCTTGTAGGTGTAGTAGTTGGCCAGGAGCGACGTGGGCGCAGGCTTCCACACCACCGTGCATCCCATCAACGCGGGCGCACCCGAGAGGTTGCCGCCGATGGCCGTGAAGTTGAAGGGCGTGATCGCGTAGACGAAGCCCTCCAGGGGACGGTAATCCACCTGGTTCCAGAACCCGTGCGAGCTGACGGGCTGATCGGCCATCAGCTCCTGGGCGAAATACGGGTTGAAGCGCCAGAAGTCCACGAGCTCGGACGCCGCGTCGATCTCGGCCTGGTAGGACGTCTTGGACTGGCCGAGCATCGTGGCCGCGTTCAGCGTCTGCCGCCACGTCGTGGTCAGCAGCTCGGCCGCCCGCAGGAAGATGGCGGCCCGATCCTCGAAAGGCCAGCTCGCCCATTCCCTGCGAGCCTCGAGCGCGGCCTGGATGGCCTGCTTCACGTGTTCCGTCGTGGCCTTGTGCCACGTGGCCAGCACGTGCCCGTGTGCGTGCGGCATCACCACCGTGCCGGTGTTCCCGGAACGGATCTCCTTCCCGCCGATGATGAGGGGAATGTCGATCTGCTCACCGGCCATCGCAGCCAGGCGCGCCTTCAACTCCGCACGCTCTGGCGAGCCCGGGCGATAGGACAGGTTCGGATCGTTCTGCGGCGGGGGAACCCGGCGGCGGGCGGCAAGGACGTCAGTCATTTCACAGCCTCTTGAAGTGAGTAGTTGGACGGTTCAGTGCAAGGGTGCAGGGGTGCACTAGGTGCAGAGGTGCAGAGGTGCAGGGTGCAGAGGTGCAGGGTGCAGAGGTGCAAGGTGCAAGGTGCGACGAGGCGCGTGCATCCAGTGTCGGTGCCGCTCGGTGCGTCTGCACACTGACACTCTGCGCTCTTGCACCCGGCACCTTTGCACCCTTGCACCCTTGCACCCCTGCACCCCTGCACCCTTGCCCCTCCTAAGCCCTCGCACCCTCAATCTCCACCTTGATGTGGCGCCAGCGACCCTGGCGGAAGCGGAGCACGGTGAGTACGCACCGCGTGAAATGGCCGAGCACGATGGCCAGCCAGATGTCGGAGGCCACGAGCGGCCGGGTTGCCTGGATGGCCATGCACATGCCGATAGGCACGGCCATCTGCGAGGCCAGCGTGATGAAGAGCGGGCTGCGCGTGTCGCCGGTCCCCTGCAGCCCGCCAGTGTACGTGAGCGCGACGGTGATGAAGAACCCCGACACGGCCAGGTACTGGAGCAGCTGCTCACCCAGCCGGGCGACCTCGGGCTCGGTGGCCCCGAAAAGGCCCAGGAGCAGGTGTGGTGCCACCACGAATGCCAGGCCCACCCCGCCAGCCACCCAGAGCCCTATCCGCGACGCCGCGTGCACGCCCAGGATGGCGCGTTCGGGATGGCCCGCGCCGAGGTTCTGGCCCGCCACCGTCGCCGCGGCGCCCATCAGCCCGACCGAGGTCCAGGTGATCATCGAGAAGAGCTCGGTGTAGCCAATGGCATAGGCCGCCTGGGCGGCCGCGCTGTGCTCCAGCGACCCGATGAAGCGGAGCAGCAGCACGCCCGCGACGTTCATCGCGATCCCCTGCACGCCGGTCGGCAGCCCGAAGCGGAACAGCGACCGGATCACCGCCCAGTCGGGCCTGAAATCCATGTGCCGCGAGAAGCGGATGACGAGCTTGCCCCTGAAGAACAGGTACAGCGCCGCCAGGCTCACGGTGTTCGACGCGATGACCGTGCCCAGGGCCGACCCGGTCGTGCCCAGCTTCGGCACCAGGATCAGGTTCAACACCAGGTTCAGCAGCGTCATCGTCACCCCGAGCCGGAGCGGCGTGCGCGCGTCACCGGCCGCCCGGAGGGCGCTCGTCAGCATGAAGAACAGCATCATGCCGATGCTGAACGTGAAGTTGATGCGCAGGAACGGCAGCGCCTGGGCCTTCACCTCAGGCGCGGCGTTCACCATGTCCAGCAGGTACGGCGCCGCGAAGTAGCCGAACGGCGCCAGCAGCAGGGCGAACATGGCCAGGGCCGTGAGGAAGGCCTGGTAGACGGTGCGGTTGACCTTGTCCGCCTCGCCCGCCCCGACGAAGCGCGCCACCAGCACGGCCTGGCCGGTGAAGAGCGACGCCATGAAGACGATGACGACGAGGAAGATCTGCCAGCTGATGCCAATGGCCGCGTTGGCCGTGTAGCCGATCAGGTTGCCGACGAGGATGTGGTCCACCACGCCCTGCAGCCCGGCCACGACGTTCTGCAGCATCGTCGGCCACGCCAGCTTCCAGACAGCCGGGCCGATGGGACCTTCCACGAGCGAGCGGTCGAACGGAGTGGGCTTCTTCTGCGCGGGCGGCGCCGGGGCGGCCATAGACGGCTAAGAGAGGGTTGGGAACGGACTTACGATTCTACTCGTTCTCGGGTTCTCAGGTTCTGAGGTTCTGAGGTTCTGAGGTTCCGGGTTTCGCTGAAGCGCTCTTCGAACCACGACCTCGACAACTCGCGAACACGACAACTCGCGAACCCCAGAACCCCAGAACCCGAGAACCCCAGAACCCCAGAACCCCAGAACCTTAAACGTCTATCTCCCCCGCGTCTTCCGCTCTCTCCATGATGAAGCGAAACCGTGCCGAGGCGTCCTTGCCCATCAGCTCGTTGATCACGCGGTCCGTCACGAGCTGGTCCGACACCTGCACCTTGAGGAGCCTCCGCGTGCGGGGGTTCAGCGTCGTCTCCCACAATACCTTGGGCATCATCTCGCCGAGGCC
>JADZCN010000036.1 GCA_020851565.1 Acidobacteriota bacterium
GCCCGGTCCGGCCCGTGCCGGACCGGGCGTTCGTGTCATGTCGCATCGTCGCGCCGGGTGTTGCGTCGCACGTGAACGCGTCAACACCCGACGGTGTCAACGCGTGCGTGCGTAGCGCGCGGGTTGCGGTGCGACGCCTCCGGCAACCTGCGCGGCGCATGGGTGTTGCGGTGCGAAGCCTCCGGCAACCTGCGCGTCAGCGGGTGTTGCATCGCACGCGAGCGCGGCCGTTGTGGGGATATTTGTTCCTGCGCGAGGCAGACTATCATGTCGACCTCGAAGGCGTGCGACGTCGGAATTGCCTGAATTTCGGCGGGAATTGAAGCTCTACGGTAACAGGCGGTTTCGGCATCCGTGTTGCTACTGGATCTGTGACGACTTACGTGCGAGCAGCCCACTTTGTGGCTACGGCAGGGATGCCGCGACCGCACCGCGACGGGCCGGGCGGGTCGAAGGAGGAGAGTAACGATGAAGAAAGTGATGTTGGCTGCGGCGTTGATGGTCGCGGTCGGTGTGGGGACGGCGCAGGCAGCGCCATTCATTGGCCAGGCGCCGCTCGGATCTCAGGCCAACGACGTCTTCGGCTCACCGCCCGGCAGCCCGGTCGAGGGGTGGTACGGTGCCAACCTGTATGCCCTCGGGACGCTCACGGCAACGATCGAGTACCTCGGCAGCGAGGCCGGCTACAACAACACGTTCACGATTACCACGAGTGGCGGCTCGCTGACCTACAGTACAGGTGGCAACACCAACACGGGCGCCTCGGCGGTGTTCGGTGGCTCGTACTCGCCCGTTCCCATCGGGACGCTCACTCTGGATCCGGGCCTGATTGACTTCCGGTTCAACGTGACCAACACGGGACAGAGCGTGGTCAACGGTGCGAACAACTACGTGTCAGGCACTCCGAATTTCTTCCTCACCTTCAGCAACGATGGTATCTCGTGGGATCGAACCGTTGATGGCTCAACCGCGGGCGCTGGCAAGTCGGTGATCATCGCGCTCGACGACAGCGGTGCGGGCCCGGACGACAACCACGACGACATGGTGATTCGGCTCACGGTCAGGGGCGGCAGCATCACCGTTCCCGAGCCGGCCTCCATGTTGCTGCTCGGCGCCGGCCTGCTCGGCCTCGCCGCCGTCTCCCGTCGCCGCAGCTAGTCCGCGCTCACGGCAGACGCCAGTTCCACAAACGCCCGGCCGGACACGGTTCCGGCCGGGCGTTCGTGTGTCCGGGCCGCCTAGCCTGCGCCGTCTCGCGCGCCGCGGCGATATTCCCTTCGTCCGGTTGACATGGCCCGAGCGGCTGCCCATATTGGTGCAAGCCCGGACAGTCCCGGCCCGCAGGAGGTTTCTTCGTGATGACCCGCAGGTTCGCGCTGATGCTCTCGCTGGCGATGCTCGCCGCCGCCTGCTCCAAGGATCCCAACGTCGCGAAGAAGGAGTTCTTCGACAGCGGCAGCCGCTACCTCGCCGACGGCAAGGTGAAGGAAGCCATCGTCGAGTTCCGCAACGCCGTGCAGCAGGACGCGCAGTTCGGCGAGGCGAGGCTGAAGCTGTCCGAGGCCTATTCGCGCGAGGGCAACCTGCGCGAGGCCTACCGCGAGGCGGTCCGCGCCGCCGACCTGCTGCCCGACAACCTCGACGCCCAGGTGCGCGCCGGGCAGTACCTGCTGCTGGCCGGCCAGTTCGAGGACGCGAAGACGCGCGCCGACAAGGCCCTGGCCTTGAACGCGTCTTCCATGGAGGCGCAGCTTCTCCGCGCCAACGCGATGGCGGGCCTCAAGGATCTCGACGGGGCGGTGAAGGAGATCGAGGAGGCGATCGCGCTGGATCCGAAGCAGGCGGCGCCCTACGCCAGCCTCGGGGCGCTGCAGGCCGCGCGCGGCAACCGCGCCGACGCCGAGGCGGCGTTCCGCAAGGCGGTGGAAACCGATCCGAAGTCGGTGGCCGCGCAACTGGCGCTGGGCAACTTCCTCTGGTCCGCCGGGCGGCAGGGCGAGGCCGAGGCCGCCTTCAAGGCCGCGGCGGCGCTGGATCCGAAGAACGTGCTCGCCAACCGCGCGCTGAGCACCTTCTACATCGCCTCGAACCGGGCGGCCGAGGCCGAGCCCTACCTGAAGGCGATCGCCGACGGCGCCACCACGTGGGAGCCGTACGTGGCGCTCGCCGATTACTACCTCATGTCGAACCGCCTGCCCGACGCTGAGGCGGCGCTGGCCAAGGCCGCCGACATCAACGGGGGGTTCGCGCCGGCACGCACGCGCCTTGCGGCGCTGCGGTATGCGCAGCAGAGACGCGACGAGGCGCACGCCTACATCGACGAGGTGCTGCGGAAGGAGCCGCGCAACGTCCAGGCGATGCTCGTGAAGGCGCGGTTCTTCGCGGCCGACGGGCAGATCGGCGACGCCCTGAACCGGGCGCGCGAGGCGGTGGCCGTCGACCCGAACTCGGCCGACGCGCACTACCTGGTGGGCTCGTTGCTGGCGCAGCAGGGCCAGGTCGACGACGCGATTGCGTCCTTCAAGGAGGTGCTGCGCGTGAACCCGCGCGCGGCGGCGGCTCAACTCCAACTCTCGCGGCTCGAGCTGCAGCGCGGCAGCGGCGCCGCGGCAGCCAAGGCCGCCCAGGACGCCCTCGCCACGGCGCCCGGCAACCCGATGGCGCGGCTGCTGATGGCCCGGGCGCAGATGGCCACGGGCGAGGTGGCCGCTGCCGAGACCGAGATGAAGCGGCTGCTGGCCGAGTTCCCCAACGCCGCCGCCGTGCAGGCGCAGTCGGGCACGCTCGCGCTGGTCAAGCGTGATACGAAGAGCGCGAGGCTGGCCTTCGCCAGGACGCTGGAACTCGACCGCGGCAACGTCGAGGCGCTCGCCGGCCTGGTGGCGGCCGACATGGTCGACCGGCGTCCGGCCGACGCGCGCGCGCGCGTGGAAGCGCGGCTGAAGGAGACCCCCGACCAGCCCACGGTGCTGCTGCTGGCCGCGCGTGTCTACGCCAGCGACCGCGACGTCGCGAAGGCCGAGCAGACCCTGCGGCACCTGATTGAGGTGAGCCCCACCCAGATGGACGCCTACAGCATGCTGGGTCAGCTCTACCTGTCGCAGAACAAGCTCGACGAGGCGAAGGCCGAGTTCGAGGCCCTGGCGGCGAAGCAGCCCAAGGCCACGGGCCCGCCGACGATGGTGGGGATGATCCTGCAGCAGCAGGGCAAGGCAGACGAGGCGCGGGCGAAGTACGAGCAGGTGGTGTCGATGGACGCGCGCGCGGCCGTGGCGTCCAACAACCTGGCGTGGATGTTCGCCGAGCGCGGCGAGCAGATCGATCGGGCCCTGAACCTCGCGCAGGCCGCGAAGGCGGAGCTGCCCGAATCGGCCGAGGTGAACGACACGCTCGGGTTCGTCTACCTGAAGAAGAACCTTCCGGATCTGGCGTTGCCACCGTTGCGCGAGGCCGTGGAGAAGGCGCCGCAGGTGCCGGGCTATCGCCTCCGGCTCGGGCAGGCCTACGCAATGAAGGGCGACAAGGAGCGGGCGCGGCAGGAACTGGAGCAGGTGCTGAAGCTCGCGGGCCCCAACGCGCCGGAGGTTGCCGAGGCCAGGCGGCTGCTGGGCACGCTCTGAGCGCCGGCGTCGCAGCGCGACGCGACCTCCAGACCGTTGCGCAACGGCCGACACTGGCGGTTACGACGGCCCGGTACCGGCCCGCAGGGGCCGGCGCAGATCGACCAGCAGGACGTTGTCTCCCTCGGCCAGCACTCTGAACGTGCGCTTCACCTGAGCCAGGAACGGCGCGGCGTCGGGCTCGCGCTGCATGTCCACTGCGCAGAACAGCGCGGCGCCCCGGGCGGCGAGCTCCTCGACACGGGCCAGCCGCCAGTCGGGGCGTTGCAGCGTCCAGCCGCGCAGTCCGGCGTAGTGATAGAGCACGGGGCTCAGGTCGTTGCCGCCCTTGTGGATCGAGTACTCGCCGGCCACGACGATGGGGGATCCCGCCGGCACGAGCGCCGCGATCTGCCGCGCGACGGCCCACTTCCGCGGCGACGCCGGCACAGCGGGATCGCGGTCGGCGAGCGAGGCCAGCGATGGCGCGCTCACAACGGCCAGGATGAGGCCGCTCGCCGCCAGCGCCCGGCGCGGAGCGACCTCCCGCACGGTCCCGCGGAGCGCGTACCAGCCGGCCGCCACGGCGGCGGTGACGACGACGGCGCCGAGGGCGGCGAACGTCGAGAGCGCCGGCACCACGTTGAACTGCCGGTACGGGGCATCGGTCTGGCCCTCGGCCACCACACAGAAGTAGATGGCCACCGAGGTCAGGTAGGCGAGCCAGACGAAGCCCTTTCGCCAGGCGGCGGCTGCCGCGACGCCAGTCACCGTCAGCAGCGCACCGGGCCACCCCCAGCCGAGCGCGAGGAGCCTGGCCTCCATCGTCCTGTACCAGGACAGCGTCCGCAGCAGCGTGGCGCCCTGCAGCTTGTCGTGTCCACCGAGAAAGGGCAGCACGCCGAAGACGTCCAGCGAGGTCCGGCTGAGCCAGTAGGCGTAGCCGTACCAACAGGCAGGCACCAGCAGCGCGACCGTCATGAAGCGCGCGAAGCCGGCGGCGGCCCGCAGCCTCGAACCATCGCGCCCCATCCAGAGGAAGGCGAGCGGCAGCGTCAGATAGAGAGGCTCCAGCTTCACCGCCACGGCGATGGAGAAGGCGGCGGCGCCAAGCCACCAGTCCCGGCGCCGGCCGGTGTCGCGATGGCGCGACGCGAAGTGGAGCGCGGCGACGCATCCGGCAATCGACACCGGCTCGGAGAACAGGATGCTGCCGAAGACGCTGGGCAGCGGCATCGCCGCCGCGGCGCCGGCCGCCACGAGCGCCACCACCGGGCCGAATGACGCGCGCGCCAGGAGGAAGACGAACAGCGAGAGGAAGAGCCAGGCTGCCAGCGGCAGGAGCCTCACCGAGTACTGGTTGACCCCCAGCACAGGGTAGAGGAGCGATGCCGTGAACGGCACCAGCGGGAGCTCCATCGCGGTCACTCTCGGCGGCTCAGCCGGCCAGCTCACCTCGGGGCTGAGGAACCGATATCCATGCTGCCAGTAGCTGGTGGAGATCTGGAGGTAGTCGATCTCCTTCCACATCGTCCGATCGAGGGCGGGAGCCTGAAGGGTCCAGAGGCGCAGCAGCGCGCACGTCAGGAGCGTGATGGTCAGGATGCCGCGCTGAGACGGCCTGGCGATGGCATCGGGCCGCGTGAGGCGCTCCACGGAGGCCGACAGCGCGCGCAGCAGGGGTCTCATTGCGGGCGACCGGGCTTCGTGTCGCGCACGGGATCCCGGGGCGCCAGCAGCTCCGCGACGAGCGTGTCGAGGTACTCGGCCACGCGCGCGTGCCCCTCGGCATTCCAGTGCCACGAGTCGGGGAAGTAGACCGGCTGGTGCGGGCTCGCGGCCAGCCACGGCTCGAGGTTCACGGCGGGGATGTGGAGCGATGCCGTCACCTCCGACAGGGCCTTCCAGGGCCGAACGAGGCTGTAGCGTGCGGCGTCGCGCAGGTCGACGTGCCGCGGGAAGTATGAGATGTCTTCCGGGCGCGACACCTCGACCGCGGCGGGGACGAACACGATGAGGAAGCGCGCACCGACGGCGCGGCACGCCTGGTCCATGCTCCGCAGGTCGCCTTCGATCAGCGCCAGCGTGTCGGCGTCGTAGAGCTCGCTGGGGCCCGTCCGGTAGAACTCGAGCAGCGCCTTGCCGACACGCCACGCCGATGGCGTGTCCGAGAGCGTTTCCGCGAGGGACCGGCGGACGCGGCGCAGCGACTCGAGGAGCTGGGAGCGATTCAGCAGCGAGTCGAGTCTCGATCCCGTCCGCACGAGGCCGATCTGCGCGAGCCGCCGATCGCGCGTGAGGCGCACCTCGCTGAACTCGTTGACGAAGAACTGGTAGAGCACCAGATCGGGGCGGAACAGGGGCGCCAGCTCCTTCAGTTGCGGCAGCGTCTCGGCCGGTCCGTAACCCGTCACGCCCGCGTTGATCACCTGCACCCGCCTGCGCGCGAGCCTCGCGGCGAGCCGCCGCTCCAGGAGGCTGGGATAGGCCTGCTCGTACTCGAGTCCTTCGGGCATGGTGAACGCGTCGCCGAGCACCAGCACGCGCAGCGTGCCGGCGTCGGGTCGGGCCACGTCGATCTCGGGCATCGCCAGGCCGAGTGAGTTGGTTCGCAGCACGTAGTCGTAGTTGTTGTAGCGCAGCCGGGTCACCTGGTTCGGCCGCAGCGCGTAGGTGCGCGTGGGGTGGATCTCGAGCGCCGGCAACTCGCCCCAGGCGCCGGCTTCGACGGGCCGGACCTGGCGGATCGTGGCCTCGGCGCCGCACGCCAGGAGGCCGGCGAGCAGGCCGGAGAGTGCGGCTGCCGGAACGCGGCGGTGCAGCCGGCACCCGATGACGGCCCCGCATGCCCCGAACAGCAGGCCCACCAGCACGGCGGCATCGCCGCTGCCCGGCGGCCCCACGAAGGCGCGGAAGGCCGCGCCGCCGCCGGCGCTCCACCGCAGCCACCGCTCCCAGGCGGTGTCGGCCGCGAGGTGGGACGGCTGCGTCACGACGGTTGCCAGCACCGCGGCCAGCAGCAGCGCCACCAGCAGCTGGATCTTCCGCGCGTCGACCACGTGCGGCTCCACGAGCCAAAGGCACGCCAGCACCGCGAACCAGGCCACCGCGAGGCCGGCGCGGCCCGCGCCCGTGGCGGCCGCGGTCCTGAGGGCGACCGGGGCGCGCTCGACGCCCCACCTGACAGCCCTTGCCGCCGGCAGGCTCAGCGCCAGCGTTGCGATGGCCGCCCCCTTCGCGACGACCGGCGCAACCGGCGCGCCTGCGGCCCACAGGAGGGGCGTGTGGTGCAGGAGGTAGATGCCGTAGGACTCGCGCCCCACCCACGTCGTCAGCCGGCGGGTTGGACGCCAGCGCTTCAGCAGGTCCGCCCACGCCGCGTAGAACAGGCCCGTGAGGCCCAGCGAGACGAGCAGCGGCGCCACGACGCTGCCGGGGATGGTGAGCGAGGCGCCGAGGCCCGCGGCCCAGGTTGGCAGCGCCCATGCCAGCACCTTCCGGGCAGGTGCTGGCCTGGAGCGGCCGTTGGGCGCAAGCCGGCGGGCGAGCACCATGCCGGCGGCGAACTCGGCGAGGCGCGTGCCGAAGAAGGCGCCCGTGAGCCAGGCGTAGGGCGCGTCGATGTACAGCAGGCCCCAGGTTCGCGCCGCGATCGTCGCCGCCAGGGCCAGTGCCAGCAGGGTCCGTGCCCCGGTGCGTTCGAGCACCCACATGAGCAGGGGGAACACGAGGTAGAGCTGCAGGACGAGCCACACGAACCACCACGCCGGCGCGATGTAGAAGAAGAGCTGCGGCGTGGGCCGCACGCCCAGGAGGCTGGCCAGCAGCGCCGGGCCCTGATACGGGCCTCGCATCCACGGCACCAGCGCCGCCAGGCTGAGGATGACGAGGTGCATCCCGACGTAGAGCGGGAAGATGCGCAGCAGGCGCCGCTCGTAGAACCGCGCGAGCGGCCGCGGGCCGGCGCCTCCATGCATCCAGCCCAGCGTCAGGCCGAGGCCGCTCAGCACGATGAACACCCCTGGGCCGCTGTCGCCCAGCCAGCCGAGGAACTGCACCAGCGACAGCGGGAAGGGGTAGTCGGTGGGGTAGACGTCGCGCAGGCGTTCGGCAAGCGGCGCCCACCGGCCAGTCGGGCTGGTGAACCAGGGCCCCCGCGCGAAGCTCTCGACCAGGTGGTTGAGCAGCACGCCGGCGAGCGCCAGCGCCTTCACCGGGTCGAGCCAGTCGAGGCGATCCGGTCCGCCGCTGCCGGGCGCCGCCATCGCCTGGCCGCGTTCCCCGCTACTCGGCGACCAGCGCGTAGGTCACCTCGAGCGTCTCGCCGCACTCATGGCACCGGTACCGCCCGTGCCAGTCGGGCGCTTCCACGGCGCGCATGCGATGGCCCTTCCGGCAGATGTAGGACACCAGCCGTGCCGGACTTCCGATCATCAGTCCGAAGGGCGGCACGTCCACGGTGGCGGTGGATCCGGCGGCGACCATCGAGTAGGGCCCCAGGGTGATGCCGCACACGACCGTCGCGTTGGCGCCGATCGAGGCCCCGCGCCGCACGAAGGTGGGCACCACGCGCCACTCCGCGTCGAAGGAACGCGGCGTCAGGTCGTTGGTGAACGCCGCGTGCGGCCCCACGAACGCATCGTCCTCGATCGTCACGCCGTGGTACACGGACACGCCGTTCTGGATCTTCACGCGGTTGCCGATGGTGACGCCGGCGTCGATGTAGACGTCCTTCGAGATCACGCAGCGCTCGCCGATGCGCGCGCCCTCGCGGATGTGCGCCTGGTGCCAGATCCTGGTGCCGGCCCCGATGACGGCGTCGGGGTGCACCTCGGCGGAGGGATGGATGTAGACGCCTTCAGCCACGGTTGTCATGTGCGATCGCCTCCAGGGCGCGGTCGGCGAGGCCGACGGTCTCGTTGACATTGAGCGTGCCGTTGACGATGTGCGACGAGTTGACGATGAAGAGGCCCGGCACCGACGACCGCATGGGGGGCAGGCGTTCGGAGTAGCCCAGCGTGGAGAGCGCGTGGACGTGACGGACGCGGGACACCTGGAAGCACTCGACCTGGTCGCGGTGGAAGTGCGGGTACATCCGCTCGAGGGCGGCGAGGAACCGCTCCCGCAGCTCCTCGTCTGTCGCCTCGAACACTGCGTCGTTGCCCGCCGCGTAGCGCGGCAGGTAGACGAGCGACCGCCCCCCGAACTCCGCCCGATCCACGAGCGCCGACATCTCGATGACCGCCGTGAAGGGCACCCACGACTCGGTGATGTTGGTGACGTAGTAGGAGGCGAGGGGCGCCTTCAGCAGCACCGACGCGCAGACGATGCCCTGGTACTCGATGGCCTCGAGCCGCGCGCGCTCGCCCTCGTCCATCTCGGGGCACAACCGCGCGGCCAGCGGTGCCGGCACGGTGACCGCCACCCGGTCGAAGATCTGCGAGGCGCCGCCGGCCGTCGTCACGCGGAGCCGGCTTCCGGCGCGGGTGACGCGCTGCGTGGGCGACCCTGTCACGATCCCGACGCCGCGCTCGCGCAGCCGTTCCGCCAGCCGATCGAGGATGCGCGCGTAGCCGCCCGGCACGTAGCCGAACATCTCCTTCTTCAGGCCGGAGCGGCGCGCGGCGTACATGCGCTGGATGGTGGCCCAGATGAAGGCGGCCGACGTGCGCGTGTAGTTCTCGCCGAGCTTCGACCGCAGCAGCGGCAGCCAGATGCGCTGGAAGGTCCGCTCGCCCGAGAGGCGGCGCAGCCAGTCGGCCACGGGAATGCGCTCGAGACGCCGCCAGTCGCGCACCCGCGAGGCGTAGAGGATGGTGAGCGCCAGCCGCGCCTTGTCGACGGGCCCGAGCGGCGGGAACCGCAGGAACTCCACCGTGTTGGACATCGAGTGCAGGCGGCCGCCGGTGTAGAACCCCGTGCGCGTCTGCACCCACTGCATGTCGCGCTCGAGGCCGAGCTCGGCCAGCAGGCCGCGCGTGTGGGTGTCGGAGAGCAGCGTGACGTGGTAGTGGCGATCCCAGGTGATGTCGCCGAGGCGCCACGCGCTGGCGAGACCCCCCAGGCAGGGCGCGGCCTCGATCACGGTGACCTGGTGGCCGCGCGCCGACAGCCGCAGCGCCAGCGTCAGCCCCAGCATCCCGCCGCCGACGATCCCCCAGTGCATCGCGCGGGTGTCCATCTCGCGTCCGGTCAGCGCGCGTCGAACGTGCGCTCCAGGATCTCGACGATGCGCCCGGCGGCGCGGCCATCACCGTGGATCGGGGGGCGAGCGGAGGGGGGGACGAAGTCCGTCCAGGCCGCGAGGATCCGGCCGGGATCGGCGCCGACCAGGCGATTCCAGCCCGCCTCCACCGTGCCGGTCCACTCGGTCTCGTCCCGCAGCGTGAGGCACGGCACGCCGAGGTAGTAGGCCTCGCGCTGCACTCCGCCTGAATCGGTGGCGACCAGCCGGGCGTGGCGCTCGAGGGTGATCATGTCGAGGTAGCCCACCGGGGGTACCGCCCGCACGTGGGGGCCGAGCGTGAGGCCGGCCCGCTGCAGCGCCTCGTGCGTGCGCGGGTGCACGGGGAACACCACCGGCTCGCGCACGCTGTTGATGGCCGCCACGATCGCCTCCAGCCGTGCCGCGACGTCGGTGTTGCCCGCGCGGTGCAGCGTCAGGAGCGCGTAGGCCTGCGGCGTCAGCGCGAGGCGCGAGAGCACCGTGGAACGCGCGGCGGCCGCCTCGCAGGCCGCCATCAGCGCGTCGAGCATGACGTCGCCCACCACGTGCGCCGTCTGCGCCAGCCCCTCGTGCGCGAGGTGCTGCCGGGCCGGCTCGCTCACGCACAGGTGCAGCCGGGCCAGGCGATCGGCGGCCACGCGGTTGATCTCCTCGGGCTGGTCCCACACGAAGCTGCGCTCGCCGGCCTCTACGTGGGCGACGGGGATGCCCAGCTTCACCGCGGCCAGGGCGCAGCCCAGCGTGGAGTTCGTGTCGCCGCGCACGACGACCACGTGCGGCCGGCGCTGCATCAGCACCTGCTCGAACCCGGTGAGGATGGCGGCCGTCTGCGCGGCGTGCGAGCCGGAGCCGACGCCGAGGTTCCAGTCGGGCTCGGGGATCTCCAGCTCTTCGAAGAAGGCGCGCGACATCAGGTAGTCGTAGTGCTGCCCCGTGTGAACGAGCGCTTCGCGGTGCCGGGCGCGCAGCGCGCGGCTCACCGGCATCGCCTGCACGAACTCGGGCCTGGCGCCGACGACCGAGATCACGTCAAGCGGCATCGGGCAGCGCCCTGGCCAGCGGTGCGGCATCCTGCGCCGCCCGCGCGTGGTCGCGCAGCGTCACGATGGTGAAGTGCCGCGCGAGGTAGCCCAGCGTGTCGTCGAACCACCGCAGCTTGAAGTCGGTCGACAGCCCCATGCCGGGAAAGAACGCCAGCTCCGTCACCACATCGCCGCCCAGCAGATCGAGCGGGTGCAGCAGGAACGACGGCTGCACCCGCCGGGCGCGGCACAGCGCGACCGCCGTCCGCAGGTAGCCGCGGGCCACGGCCGGCGACAGCGATGCCAGGTAAAGCAGGTAGCTCAGGTGAAACGGCGCCCGCAGCCCGGGCATCGTCGTCACGGGGATTTCGAGGAGGCGGCCCTCCGGCAGCGGCCACCAGTAGGGGCGCAGCGGCCGGAGGCCGTCGCGCAGCGTGCCGAACAGCCTCGATCGCTTCTCACGTTCCTCGTCCGAGAAGCCGCGACTCTGCCAGAAGTAGTAGGCGCGCGCGAGCGGCCCGAGGAACGTCGGGAACGTGGAGCAGTCGTAGGCGTAGCCGTGCCGCAGCAGCACGGCGAGCGTGTCGTTGCTGAGGCTGAAGCCCGGGCCGCGAAAGCCGGCGGGCCGCCTCCCGGTGGCCGCCTCGATGGCGCGTTCGGCGGCGCCGATCTCCTCCTCGAGCTGCTCGCGGGTGTAGAGGTGCAGCCACGGTTCGTGGTGGAACGAGTGGTTGCCGATCTCGAAACCCGCATCGGCCAGCCGCCTGAGGGCCGCATGGTTCTTCTCGAGCGCGGCATCCTGGCCCACCACGAAGATCGTGAGCGGCAGGCCCAGGCGCGTCAGGCGGTCGACCACGAGCCCCGAGAGCGTGTCGAGGTAGGTGGGGAAGCCGTGCCAGCCCTCATCCCCGTGCGTCTTCATGTAGGACCACAGGTTGTCGAGGTCGAGCGACAGGCTCATCAGCGGACGCGTCATCGCCGGGCTCCGGCGGGGGCTGTCGCCTCCGCGTGCCGCCTGCCCCGCTTCCGTGCCAGCAGGTGGTGAATCATCCCCAGGTGGCCGCCGATCGTGCGGGCGATCTTCATCTTCGACTCCCCGAAGAGCCGCGACTCCAGCGTGGCCGGGTGCTCGAGGATGCGGGCCCCGCGGAGCTTCGCCTCGATGAGCATTTCCGCCACGCCGAGGAAGCCCGGGTGCCGCAGCGGCATGCCGGCAAACGCCTCGCGGCGGTACACCCGGCAGCAGCTCGTGTAGGTGTGGATGCGGCCGCCGAGCACGACGCTGTACATGCGGGACAGCGTCTTGGAGAGCAGCAGGCGCCAGGCGGGCACGTTCAGCACCCGGCCGTCAGGATGGTACGGCGAGGCGGTGACCAGGTCGGCGCCGTCGATCATCGGCAGCATCGCGGCCAGCTCGTGGGGATCGTACGAGCAGTCGCAGTCGATCGAGCAGACGATGGAGGTGGGCGCCCGCGCGATGCCGGCCATGATGGCGGCGGCGACGCCCATGTTGCGGGGCTGCCGCACCAGCGTGCAATCGGCGGCCTTGCCGAAGCGCGTCGTCAGCTGTTGCCATGTGCCGTCGCTGCTGCCGTCGTCGACCAGCACGACGTGCACGTCGTAGCGTCCCGAGAGCGTGCGGCGGAAGTCGGCCAGCGTGCGCTGCAGGTAGCCGACGTTCTCTTCCTCGTTGTAGAGGGGGACGACGAGGCTGACGGGGGTTGCGGCGGGTGACGGCCCGGAGCCGTCGGCGTCGCGATGGCCGGGCCACGCGCGGGCGGCGGGCGGGTCCGCGGCCGGCCGGGCGCAGGGCCGCGGCGAATCGTCGCGATCGTGCCGGAGCGAGCCGGCCGGCTCGGAGACCAGCCCGGCCGACGTCAGGTAGCCGAGGGCCGACTGGAAGCGGTAGCGGCCGAAGTAATCGGCGAAGACCCAGCGGGTCTTGCCGAGGTTCCGGTAGAGCCGGATGCTGTTGGTCCGTGAGACGCACGACACCTGGGGCTGCCCGGTGTCGAGCTCCCAGGGCATCAGGTAGAACACCAGCGGCGTGTCGCGCCGTGCCGACTCGCGGCTGACGATGTGCCGGAGCGCCCAGTGCGGCAGCTGCCTGACGTAGTTGCCGCCCGCGATGCCCAGGCGCCAGCCGAGGATGCCGACCGTGGCGATGGGCAGCTCCCAGATGCCGCGGCCGAGCGGCGTCTCGTGGCGGTGGATGCGGGTCAGCTCCGGCCGGCCCGCGCAGCGGCGGAGCACGGGGTTGACGCTCGAGTCGTACTCGAAGCCCTCGCTGGCGAGGACGTCGAGCATCCAGAGGTCGTGTGGCGTGAGCGAGGCCGGCGAGGCGCGGAAGCCGGCGAGGCGCACGGCGCCGGCCGCGGCCAGCGCGTCGCGCGAGCGGCGCACGTCCTCGCGGAACTCGTCGGGCAGCATGCCGGCGGGCCCGCGCGGCCAGAAGTTGCAGCAGCCGATCTCGTGCCCTTCGCGGGCGATGCGGGCGACGAGCTCGGGCTGCCGCTCGGCGACGCAGCCGAGGACGAAGAACGTGGCGGTGTGGCCGTGGGGCTGCAGCAGGCCGAGGACGTCGTCGATGTTGCGGTCGAGGCGCGACTCGAAGCGGTCCCAGTGCTTGCGGCGGACGGCGCCGCGAAGGGCGCCGGCGTGGTAGTACTCCTCCACCGAGACCGTGAGGATGTGCGTCCTGGTGGCCAGCTTCGCCGCCATGGCTACGACCTTAGTCCTGCAAACGGACGACTTTCATCAGACTCGGCGGCGGCCAGACGCGCAATTCCGCGAGGAATTGCGCCTGTCACCGAATCTGCGATCCACGGAGGCAAACGAGGTGCCAGACAGCCGCGTGCGCGGCTAGCGCTCAGTCGTGGTGTCGGGGAGCCGCGTCCGGTGCGCCCGCGGTGGGCGGTGCCGTGCCCGCGTGCGGCTCGATCTCCAGCAGCCGCACCCGCTGGGAATGGGCGAACGCGGCATCGCCGGCAATCCGGGCGTGCGAGGCGACCCAGGCTTCGACGCTGTCGCACCCGAAGTCCACATCCAGGTAGCGGCATCGGTCGGCGGGCATCACCAGCCAGGCGCGGCGAGGGTGTCCCGCGGCTGACAGTGCCGCGTCGATCGCCGCCGGCGTGACGATGTTGTCGTGCAGGTCGTAGCGGTCGAAGCGTTGTGGGCGGGGCAGGGCGATCATCGCGTTGGCGCCGGCGTAGTGGTAGCGCAGCGCAAGCGCGGTGAAGGAGGGGACGGTGATGATGACGTCGCCGGGCCGTTCGCGCGCGGCGATGTAGGCCGCGACGCGGGCGGCATCGAGCGACTTGGCCAGCGGCGTGAGGCGCTGCCATGAGGCCAGCGTCACCAGGATGGCCGCGCCGCAGGCCGCGGCGGCGAAGGTGCGCGTCCGGGCTGTGACCGCCCATGCCAGCGCCACGGCGACGAGCACCGGGTACAGCCCAACCAGGTGCCGCTCGCCGAGGAGGCCGAATCCCGTCCGCATCGCGATCAAGGCGTACCCGAGACCGGCGGCAGCGGCCACCACGACGGCCGTGCGGCGGCGGGTGTCCCAGCGGCGCCAGCGCCAGGCTGCGAGGGCCAGCGCCGCCAGGGCCACTCGTCGGGCAAGCCATCCTGGAACGTCCGCCCAGGCCATCGTTGGCGCCAGGAACTGCAGCGCGAGGTCGAGGATGTAGCGGCCGGCGGAGAGCAGGCTGGGCGTGTCGTGGACGGGCGCCGTGTGTTCGGCCACCTGCCGCGGGAGGACCAGCAGGAGCGGGGCCAAGGCTATGGCCGCCGGGAGCATGAGGGCGAGCCAGCCGATGGCGCGTCGCCGGTGGAGCAGCAGCGCCGCCGCGCCGTGGGCGGCCACCACCACGGCCAGGTAGTACTGGGTGTAGATGCCAGCCACCGCCAGCGCCGGATAGGCGGCCAGCGCCAGGCGGCGGGGTTGGGGTTCGAGGAAGGCGTCGTGGAAGGCGAGCGTGAGCAGGCTGGCCAGCAGCAGCGCCAGCGCGTAGACGCGGATCTCGGTGGCGTACCAGATTACGAACGGGTGCGCGGCCAGCAGGGCGAGGACGACCGCAGCCCGGCGGCCGCCGACGTGGCGGCGGGCGAGGGTCCAGAGGGTGGCAAGCGCCGCCGTGGCGCACGCCACCGAGAGCAGGCGGGCCCAGACGTAGCCGTCGGCCAGCCGCCGCCAGGCCCAGAGCAGGAGGAAGTAGAACGGGGGCTGGAGCTCGAAGAAGAGGGCCTGATGGAGCGTCCGGGCCGCGCTGCCGCTCGTGGTGTCGAGTGAGAACGCTTCGTCCTGCCAGATGCCGAGCGTGAAGGAGAGCCACAGGGTGAGGGCGAGGTGGCCGATCAGGAGGAGCAGGGCCGTGCGGGCGTGGCGGCGGGGCGGCGGGCGCATGTCGGGTGAGCGGCGCGCCCAGCTTACACCCGAGGCCGGGTGGTGGTGCCGGGCGCGGGTCGTGCCGATTCCCTGACCGACTTCTCCGGCGGCCTCGTTCAGCGTCCTCGCGGCGTGACAGGGCCATACGGCCGAGGCGGCGGGGTTCCGGGCTATCATCGCGGCCGCATGCGGCACAGGGCCGGCGGGGTGGCGTGGGCGGCGCTCGTTGTCGTCGTGGCGATGGCCGGGACGTTGGAGGCGCGGCTCGTGGTGAGATCGCCGCCTCCACCGGGCACGCGCCTCGTGTGGGACCACGACGGTATCGGCGTGGGGTGGTTCGAGGTGCGCGCTGACGGGGTGACGGTGGCGATGCGGGACGGCCTGACGCGGGGCGAAGACGGGAGCTTCGGCATCCCGTTGCCGGTGTTGACGCCCGGGCGCCGGGTGAGCCTGGTGGTGGCGGCGTGCAACGAGAGCGGGTGCGCGGAGAGCGAGGCGCTGGTGGTGGACGTGGTCGCCGGCCCGATTCGGTGGGACAGATCTGACTGAGGCGTCCACTCGCATTGGCATGAGATACCTTTACTACTACGGCCCGTCGCACCACCGGACGCATCTTCTGTTCGCCCAGCAGTTGTTCGGCGGAGAGTTCGTGAGATCAGGAGGGCGCTTGCCTTCTGACAACCGGTACGAGCTGGTCGCAGCTCATGACGGGGTAGATGCCGTCTGGTTCTTCGCCGACCTCTATGAGGACATCCTGCGACAGCTCAAGGGCAGGGCGGTCTTCGCGTTTCACGGTCTCGGCTTCAAGCCTTACCTGAACCCCACTCGCGTCGACTTGCTCACTAACCACGTGGACCAGATCTGGTCAACAGGTCAGCCCGAGGAAGTGGACCTTCTGAGGGCTGGGGTTCCGAGGGCGAAGCTGCTGCAGGTGGGGTACACCATTCCGTTTCTGGTTCCCAGGAGGCCCACCACGCCGGGCAGGGTCTTCGTGTCGGTCGGCTGGTTCGACGAGACCGTGCCTTGGGCCGCCATGAAGGGCTTCATGGCGCAGGTCCCCCACGAACTCGAGATCGTCTATGGCCTGCACCCCAGCATGCCCGAGGACGTGAAGCGCGAGTTCACCCAACCGGGAGCACTGCCCTCGAATTGCTCTTATCTGTCCTCCGACGAGGAAGTGTTCGAGGCGTACGACACATGCGAGCGCGCGGTCGGAGGGTTCAGCTCGGTCCTGACCGTGTTCCACTACCTGCGCAAGCCTGTTGTCCTGGCTGTCGGCAGCCGCTGGGGCTCAACGGCGGGCTCGGCTCGAGCGGTGTGGCGCACCAGGAATATGCTGTTCGCCAGGCTCGTCTTGGAGTCGTCTCGGCTTTCGCTGCCTGACAGCTCGGCCTGGGATAGGGTCAGGGCTGCCCGGGTTGCGTCGTCGGCCGTCAGGATGTTCTACCCCTGGAATTGGGACCGGGCGGAGGTGGCCGGCCGGATGAGGGCGGCGATCGCCAGACTGCACCCAGGGTGACGGCGCGATGTGGCTACCTGACTCCCGCTCGGCCCGGATTTGCGTCATGGATCGCCTGGCGCAATGTGTTCCCTTTCGTCGTTGTAGGTCGCAACTGCCGGCGCGGTTGGGAGCCACAGGCTCAGCGTCGGGTGTGCATCCTGAGCGTGGACAAGATGGCTTCGCAGCAATCTAGAGTTGCAGTTCTTAACTCGCTCTCCGGGTTGCTGCCGATGTTCGTCGAACTCGGGGTCGCGTTCGTCATGAGCCCGGTCATGGTGCATGGTCTTGGCAACCGCGACTACGGGATCTGGGAACTGCTGGTTGGCCTCGTTGGATACATGGGCGTGCTGGACCTCGGGCTGGGTCCGGCCCTGGTCAGGTACGTTGCGCGGGCCGAGGGCAAGGGGGACGTGCCCGAACTGAACCGGGTGTTCAACACCGGGCTCTTCGCCCTGACCGGGGCCGGTTTTCTGGGGCTTCTGGTCCTGGCAGTTTTCGCCATGGAGCCCGGATGGGTCTTCGGGGTGGGCACGTCGGAAGGCCGGCGGCTGTCGTGGCTGCTCGTGATCTTCGGCGTCAACCTCCTCATCGCCCTTCCGAAGAGCGCGATCGGCGCCCTGCTGCTCGGGCTGCAGAAGCACCGGTTCCTCAACCTCTTTCGCGTGGTGGTCCGCCTGGTCGAGTCGGCGGTGGTGTTCGTCATCCTGACGCGAGACTACGGCGACCCCTTGATCCTCGTCTCGGCGTGGACCGCCATCTCGACGGCCCTGCAGGGAGGGGTTTACCTGGTGTGGATTCTCGCCGGGCACCGTGAGCTGAGCATCGCCGTGTCGAGCATCGACCGTCGCGTCCTTGCCGAGATGGTCGGGTTCGGGTTCAAGAACAGCGTGCTGTTTGCGTCGGCCAGCCTGGTCAGGCGGCTGATCGTGTTCGTCGTCTCGCACTTCGCTGGCGTCGGCGCGGTCGTTTTCTACGCCATCCCGTTCAGGCTGATCGAGTACGCGCAGGGCCCGACGCTGGCGCTGGGCACGCCGCTCACGCCGATGTTCGCGTCCCTAAGCGGCGCCGGTGACATGAGTTCGGCTCGAACGCTGTGGCTTCGCTCAACAAGGTTCCTTCAAATCGCGGGACTGGGTGCACCGCTCGCGCTCATCTGGCTTGGGGAGCCGTTCATCCGCAGGTGGATGGGAGTGGAGTACGGCGATCGGGCGGGAGTTCCCCTGTTGATCCTGACGGCATCGGCTCTCGTTCAGGGAGTGTCGCCAGGTTCGAACAGGTTGCTGGTCAGCTTCGCCCGGCACGGGATCGTGGCGCGGTTCGCGGCGCTCGCGGCGCCGGTTGCATTCCTGGTGAGTATCCCGTTGACGAAGGCCGCTGGCCTCGCCGGCGCGGCGCTGGCGGCGACGCTCTATGTGGGGGCGGTGGAGTGCTACCAACTGCTGGCCGCCCATCGTGTGCTGGACCTGTCGGTCCGCCAGGGCCTTCGCGAGACGTTGATCAGGTTCCTGGTGCCCCTTGGTGCCACGAGCGTGATCTTCTGGGCAGCGCGCTCGGCCTCTTATCCCGAGACGTACGGCGGCATTCTGCTTCAGGGCGTGCTTGGGGGCGCGCTTTATCTCGCCCTTTCCAGCGTGCTCGTGCTCGACAGTGAAGACCGGTCTCTCATCCGCTCGATTCTTCGCGCCCGGTGGTGATGGAGGACCGTGCGCGAGGACGCGTATCCTGAGGGCTTGCGGGCGCATCACCAACGGGAGAGATAACCGAAAGACCATCCGGAATTAGCGTGGGTATAGATCCAACCCTCCGCAGTGAAAATGGATCGCGGTCGTGAAGTTCGACGCGTTCCGGAACCCGCTCGCCTTGCGCTTGATGCTCATGATCTTGCTGTTCAAGCCTTCGGCGACGCCGTTGGTGATGGGATGCTTCACGAATCGGAGCACACCGTCGAGGTGGCGTTTGAGTATCGCCGCGACTTTCTTCACGGGCTCGAGTCGCGAGCGAACCGCCCAGCTGTACCACCGCGTGAAGAACCGCGTCATGGCCGCCATCTGCCGGTACGACCAGAGGGGCGCAGCGCTTCCTTGATCGCCCACGCCCAGTCGCCTTTCAGATTCAGCGATTGGAGGGTGGCAAAGGTGTCGGCGTGGTAGGCGGGGCGCGTCTCGTCGCTGAACACCCAGCGGGACTTCGACCCCGTCAGCGGGGAGTCGCCGCGCACGCGCAGGAACTCCCGATGCTCCGCTGGCTGTCACCGAACGCCGAAATGCGGCCACTGAGGAACGTTTGAAAAGCGGCCACGCTCAGGTGGGACGTTGAGTATCGTCGGTCGCGTTCACGGCTGCAAGGTCTTTGCTCTGGTCTTGGTCTTCGTTCTGGACAAGGGAGACGTCAAGTAACGCGGTGGGCGCTTGTGGAAACCGGTCTGTGGTTTCCAAGCCGCGGTGGGCGGCGCTCTGTCCGTCCACGGCGGCGGCAGCGTCCACGGCGCGGGCCTCAGGCGTCAGGGACATCGCTCCGGGTGCGCCGATGGTGCAGGCGGTAGCTCTTGCCCTGCAGCTGCAGGATCTCGGCGCGGGCGAGGAAGCGATCGAGGATCGCCGTGGCCGCGGGCACGTCGCCGAGGAAGACGCCCCAGTCCTGCGTTGGTCTGTTTGTGGTGATCACCGTGGAGGCGGTCTCGTGCCGCCGGACGAAGACCTCGAGCAGGTCTTCGGCCGCGCTCGGGCCGAGCTTCTTCATGCCGAAGTCCTCAAGCACGAGCAGGTCGACGCTGGTGAGTTGGTGCACGAGGTCGCGGCGCTGGCCGGTGGCTTCCGCTTCGGCGAAGTCCTGCACCAGGTCGAAGGTATTGCGGATGCGGACGCGGTGGCCGGCGCGGATGGCGCCGACGGCGATCGCGGTCGCCAGGTGCGTCTTGCCGAGGCCCGGCGGTCCAATCAGCAGCACGTCATCGTGGGCCCGGACGAACTGCGCGGTGGCGAGGTCGACCAGGCGCAGCTTCGGCAGCTTGGGATTGAACGTCCAGTCGAAGTCCTTCAACGCCTTGACCTGGACAATCCCGGCTTGCTTGAGGCGCCGGACGAAGAGGCGATCGGCGCGGCGGGCGAGCTCGTCTTCGACCAGCAGTTCGAGGAACTCCAAGGGCGCGAGGGGCGCGGCCTGCGCCTGCGCGACGCGCGCCGGGAGGGCCTCGACCATGCCGGAGAGACGCAAGTGGCGGAGCCGGGTGGTGAACTGGGGATTCATGGAAACAACTCCAGGGTGTACGCGGTGAGCGGACGAATGGCCGGGTCCTCGGTGGGGAGGGCCGGGGCGGCGGGCGCGGCCCCGTGGCCCGTCGCCAAGGGGACGAGCTCCTTGTAGCGGAAGCGCCGATGCTGCAGGGCCACGGTGGCCGCGTGGAGCACGCGGGCGCGCGGATGCGTGCGGGTCAGGCCGAGCACCCCTTGAATCAGGCGGATGGCGCGGACGCCCCGCTCGGCGAGGGCGGCCTCGGCCCACTGCCGGAGCGCGGACCCGACGCGCCCGCAGCGGCCGAGCAGTTTCTCGAGGTAGGCGCGTTGCCGCGCCGTCGGCTCGGGGCTGCGCTGGCCGGGCGGCGGCGCGTAGAGGCCGGGCGCGACCCGGGCTTGCACCGTGACCAGCGTG
Source organism: Acidobacteriota bacterium (assembly GCA_020851565.1). Taxonomy (GTDB): domain Bacteria; phylum Acidobacteriota; class Vicinamibacteria; order Vicinamibacterales; family UBA2999; genus VFZN01. The sequence continues at coordinate 20,387 of JADZCN010000036.1, forward strand.
TCCTGCGCAAACACGCGCACGAGATGCACGAGATGCACGTCCCATTCCGCGCGCACCGCCTGGCCGAGCAGGGCGTCGGGCACGGGATAGAACGCGCCGTCCACTTCAATGTGCCCGTCGGGGTGCCCGGTCCGCGTGCCGCTCTTGAAGAAGGGAAAGGGCGTGACGGCCAGCGGCTGCAACGCCGCCTGCTCATGCTCGACGAAGTGCGTCGAGACTTGGCGGCGCGTCGTGCCGTGGATGCGCAGGCGCGCGACGGTGCGATTCCAGTGCCGCAGGAACGCATTGTGCGCGTCGAGGCTCTCGAACCGGCGCCCCTTGAGCCCGTTGTCTTTGACGTAGCCGCCCGCCCGCTCTTGTTTCCCATTCTGCCCAGGCCGCCGCGGCTGGATCGGCAACGGCGTGAAGCCCCAATGCGCGGCGAAGGCGGAGTACACTGGGAGCACGTCGGGGTCAAAGAAGCACGCGCGCAGGACCGCCACCTTCTGGTTGTCCATCCGCAGGAGGCGCGGGACGCCGCCCAGGTCGTGGAAGGCGCGCTCCTGGAGGCGCAGGAACGTCTCCAGCCGCTGATCCCACGCGGCTTCCTCGTACCCGTGCCGCGAGTGGCTCAACGTGAGCCGGAAGACCCAGGGGCGTCGCCACTCGCCGGTCGTCGTGTCCCACGTGGGCGCGTGTTGTCATTCGCGCTGATCCACTGACGGTTTCTCACGCTTGACCGACGACGGTCGCCGTCCATTTCTCGCAGTTCGCCCTCCGTCTCTTGGCCCCCACCCCCCGCCCGCCCCGGCGGGGCGGGAGCGCGTTTGTCGCCTTCGGCTCCCACAGGACCCGTCGCCGCACACAGTCGTAAGTCCTCGCCCTGCCCCGTCTGGGCACGCGCCTGAGAATCGTTCAGAGTCTCCGCGTCAGGAGGAGACACATGGACGACGTGGTGCAGCGATTCCGTCAGCAAGCGGCGCGTGAGATCGGCGATCGGCAGGGCGCCGAGCGCCGGTATTCCGATGGCCTGCGCCAGCAGGCGGTCACCTACTGGCAGGCACGGGCCTCGACCGGGGACGGGGTGCGGCGGGTCGCGCGCGCGCTGGGCATCGCCCCGGTGAGTTTGCGCCGCTGGGCGCAGGACCCGCGGTTCCGGCCGGTGCAGGTGGTCGCCGATCCGCCGGGCGCCGCGGCGCGCCTGGTGGTCGTGGTGGACGCGACGGGGCTGCGCGTCGAGGGCCTGGACGTGGAGACGGCGGCGCAGCTGGTCGCGCGGCTGCGATGAGGTGGGCCGGCCGGCGTGTCGCGGTGTACGCGCACGGCGCGCCCACCGACATGCGCAAGGGTTTCGACAGCCTCTGCGGGCTGGTGACCGAACGGCTGGGGCGCGACCCGTTGAGCGGCGACGTGTTCTTGTTCGTGAGCCGCGATCGCATCCGCGCCAAGGTGCTGCACTTCGATGGCACCGGACTCTGCCTGTATGTGAAGCGTCTGGAGCGCGGGCGGTTTGCGGCGCTCTGGCGCGACAGGGCGGCCGGGCCGCTGACGCTCACGGTCAGCGAACTGGACTTGTTTCTCGATGGCAGTGCGCTGGTGGGGCGCGTGCCACTCACCCCGCCCGCGTTGACGCAGTTTTCGCTTGCCTCGGATCGCGCCGGATGATCTACTGCGCGGCATCGTGGTGCCACTCGCTGAGGAACGCGACGTCGAGACGCTCCGACAGATCAGCCGGCTGCTCGAGCGTGAGAATCAGCGGCTCATTGCGAAGAACGTCGAGCTGACGGCGGAACTCGCGCGCCTGCGCGGGCTGCCGGAGGTCACGCAACTCACGTTCGCCGTCGAGCAGACGCTCCAGCAGACGCGGGCGGCCATTCTCGACGGGACGGCGACGGCCCCGCTGCCGCGCCCCGCGCGGCCCCCGCGGCCGGGCCACGGTCCCCGCGCGCAACCCGCCTTGCCCGTGATCGAGGTGCGGCACGAGCTGCCCCCGGATCAGCGGGCCTGCCCGGCCTGCGGCGGAACGCTCACCGAGCTCACCGGCCAGTGCGAAACCGCCGACCGCATCACCACGGTGACGGCGACCTACCACGTCGAGCGCCACGCGCGGCAGAAGTATCGCTGCGCCTGCAACGGCGCCGTGGTCACCGCGCCGGCGCCGCCGACGGTGATTCCGGGCGGGCGCTACACGCCGGCGTTCGCCGTCGGCGTGGCGGTCGCGAAGTACACGGACCATCTGCCGCTGGAACGCCAGGTCCGGATGATGGCGCGCGAGGGGCTGCAGGTCGAGTCCCAGACGCTCTGGGATCAGCTGCAGGCGCTGGCGCGGCATCTGGAGCCGACCTACGAGGCGCTGGGCCGTCAGGCCCTGGCGGCCCCGGTGATTCACGTCGATGAAACCCGCTGGCCGCGGCTCGGGTCGGCCGCACGCGCGGCGGGCACGGTCTGGGGCGTGGCCACGCCCACGACCGCCTTCTACCGCATCCTGCCCGGCAAGTCGACCGAGGAGGGCCGGCAGGTGCTCGGCGACTATCGCGGTACGGTCGTCGTCGATGGCGACGCCGTGTACGAATGCTTGGCCCGCGACGGGCCGGGCTTCGCGCTGGCGCACTGCTGGGCGCACACGAAACGCAAATTCGACGCGAACGCGACGGACTGGCCGACGGCGTGTCGCGAGATCGACGACCTGATCCGCGACCTCTACGTCGTCGAACGGCTCGTGCCGGGGCCGTTTCCGGGCGATGCGGCGGCGCAGGCCTTGCGCCAGCAGCTCCGCCAGGAGCGCTCGCGCGGGATCATCGATCGGATCAAGAAATGGGCGACCGAGCAGGTCGGGCTCCCCCGGA
>JADZCN010000037.1 GCA_020851565.1 Acidobacteriota bacterium
CAGTCGGATGGCCCCCGCCTTGAACTCGTCCGTGAACTGCCGGCGCGGTCGCCGGCGCTTCGATTCGGGCATGCGGGACATCGTATCCACCTTTCGGAAGATGTCCACCAAACCGGATCAAGCCCACGGAGGCCTCATTGAAGCCACCGTCGCGTCCATCTCCGTCGTCTGCAGCTGCGGTTTCCTCCGCTGAAGAGCGGAGGCCTCATTGAAGCTCTGCCGGGATGGCGCCGCCGCGGCCGTGTGCCCGGTTTCCTCCGCTGAAGAGCGGAGGCCTCATTGAAGCCCGGCGCGGCCGCGCTCGCAGGGCTGGCGTCGTCCAGGTTTCCTCCCCTGAAGAGCGGAGGCCTCATTGAAGCCGCACGGCCTATATCGAGGCCGGGAAGGTGTGCGGGTTTCATCCGCTGAAGAGCGGAGGCCTCATTGAAGCCTGAGATGTCGCCGCCGCATCTCGGCCAGCCTCGTTTCCTCCGCTGAAGAGCGGAGGCCTCATTGAAGCCTGTAGGGGCCGAACGCCTGCGCGGCCACGAGCGCGTTTCCTCCGCTGAAGAGCGGAGGCCTCATTGAAGCTTCGTTGACGAGCTTCACAGCCTCGAGGTAGACCGAGTTTCCTCCGCTGAAGAGCGGAGGCCTCATTGAAGCGCGACGACCGTGGGCCCCTTCTTCGTGTTGATCGGAGTTTCCTCCGCTGAAGAGCGGAGGCCTCATTGAAGCGCCGGGTACGCCCTGGGCTTGATCCGGCGTTCATGGCCATGCGGCCGAAGGTTTCGCGGATGTCCCTGGCTGCCGCCACCGGATCGGGCTTGCCGTTCGGACCCTCGGGGTTCACGTAGATGAGCCCCATCTGCACGGCCGCCAGCGGGTTGGCCAGGTTCCGGTCGCCGCTGTACCGCTCGTCGGCGAGGAACTTCTTCTCGGGGCCCCAGTAGGTCATGTCGGGCTCCCAGTCGTCCGTGCGCCCGCCGGCGAAGCCGAAGGTCTTGAAGCCCATGGACTCCAGCGAGACATTGCCGGTCAGGACCATCAGGTCCGCCCAGGAAATCTTCTGCCCGTACTTCTGCTTGACGGGCCAGAGCAGCCGGCGCGCCTTGTCGAGATTCGCGTTGTCGGGCCAGCTGTTGAGCGGGTCGAACCGCATCTGGCCGCCGCCGGCGCCGCCGCGCCCGTCGCCTACGCGCAGCACTTCGTTTCCTCCGCTGAAGAGCGGAGGCCTCATTGAAGCTAGCGCACCGCACCGTCGACGACCGGAGTCGAGCCGGTTTCCTCCGCTGAAGAGCGGAGGCCTCATTGAAGCACGCGATGGTCGCGCCGTGGGCGCGGGAGCGGGGCTGGTTTCCTCCGCTGAAGAGCGGAGGCCTCATTGAAGCCAGATCTCGCGCCGCTTCCTCGAGAACCCGGAGGAGTTCCGGCTCGCGTTCGCCAAGGCGTGGTTCAAGCTGACGCACCGCGACCTCGGCCCGCGCGCCCGGTTCCTGGGCCCCGAGGTCCCGAGCGAAGAGCTCATCTGGCAGGATCCGATTCCCCGCGCGGACCATGCGCTCGTCGACGCGAAGGACATCACGGACCTGAAGGCGAAGATTCTCGCCTCGGGGCTGACGGTCCCCGAGCTGGTGCGCACGGCCTGGGCCTCGGCCGCCACGTTCCGCGGCACCGACATGCGCGGCGGCGCCAACGGCGCGCGCATCCGCCTCGCGCCGCAGAAGGACTGGCAGGTGAACGATCCTGCCGAGCTCGCGAAGGTGCTGGCGCGCCTCGAGGCCGTGCAGCAGGATTTCAACCGCGCGCAGTCGGGCGGGAAGAAGGTTTCGCTCGCCGACGCGATCGTGCTGGGCGGCAGCGCCGCCATCGAGCAGGCCGCGAAGCAGGCCGGGCACACCGTGGAGGTGCCCTTCACGCCCGGGCGCGGCGATGCGTCCCAGGCGCAGACCGACGTCGCGTCCTTCGCGCCGCTGGAGCCCACCGCGGACGGGTTCCGGAACTACGACCGCACGGGGCAGCGTCTCTCGCCCGCGGAGATGCTGGTGGATCGCGCGAGCCTGCTGACGCTGTCGGTTCCCGAGATGACCGTGCTCGTGGGCGGCCTGCGGGCGATGGGCGCCAACGCCGGACAGGCCAAGCACGGCGTGTTCACCGACAAGCCCGGGACCCTCACCAACGACTTCTTCGTGAACCTGCTCGACATGTCCACCCAGTGGACGAAGTCCGCCACCGCCGAGGGCGTCTACGAGGGGAAGGACCGCACCAGCGGCAAGGTGAAGTGGACGGCCACGCCGGTGGACCTGGCCTTCGGGTCGAACTCCGAGCTGCGCGCCATCGCCGAGGTGTATGCCGCCGCCGACGGGCGCGAGAAATTCGTGCGCGACTTCGTCAAGGCGTGGGTTCGCGTGATGGAGCTCGACCGCTTCGACTCCAGGGGTGGGGTGGCGGCTGCTCATTGAGCGAGTGCTGATTGACGATTGAGCGATTCATTGGGCGATTGACGATTGAGCAATCACCAATCGCCCAATGAATCGTCAATCGTCAATCAGCAATCGCCAATGGACGAGGCGAGCGGAGGCGAGCCACTTTCGTCCCACCGTCCGTCCCTGCCTTGCGCGCCGTCCTGGCGCTGGAGCCACGCGCCTCCGATGTGGCACACTGGCCGCTTCCGGCCCGGCGCCCGGCCGGGCTCAAGGGAGGCTCCCATGTCCATTTCCGTCGTCGGCCGTCCCCTCTGGTACGAGCTCATGACGACCGACCTCGCCGCCGCCGAGGCGTTCTACACCGCCGTTGTTGGCTGGGGAACGTCGCCCTTCGACGGCAATCCCATGCCCTACACGATGTGGATGCGCGGCCAGGTGCCCGTGGGCGGCGCGATGGCGCTGCCCGACGACTTGAAGGCCTCGGGCGTGCCGCCGCACTGGATGATGTACGTCGGCGTCGACAAGCTCGAGGAAGGGGTGGCGCACGTCAAGCGGCTCGGCGGCGACACGCTGTCGCCGGTCGTGGAGGTCCCCGGCGTGGGCCGCATGCAGGTGATGAAGGACCCGCACGGCGCGGCCTTCTCGCTGTACGAGCCTTCAATGCCACCCGAGCAGCCCGAGGCGGCGCCCGAGGTGGGCGACACGTCGTGGCACGAGCTCTACACGACCGACGCGGCCGCCGCCCTGGCCTTCTACCAGGATCTCTTCGGCTGGAAGTCCACCGAGACGATGGACATGGGGCCGATGGGGAAGTACTACATGTTCGGCCGCATGCACGGCTCGATGGGCGGCATGATGACGAAGACGCCCGACATGGCGCAGGTGCCGAGCGCCTGGCTGCTCTACTTCCGCGTGCCCGACGTGCACGCCGCCGCCGAGCGCGTGAAGGCGAACGGCGGACAGGTGGTGAACGGCCCCATGGAAGTGCCGGGCGGCAGCTGGATTGTGCAGTGCGCCGACCCTCAGGGTGCCATGTTCGCCCTGCACCATACTGCCGTGTAGCTTGTCCATTGACGATTGCTGATTGGCGATCGGGCGATTCATTGGGTGATTGGCGACTGGGGCATTGCGCAGTGGATTGGGTGATTGGCGATTGGGGCATTGAGTGATTCGGCGCGTCGCAGGAAACGCGAACGCGTGCGCGATCGGACGTTCGAGCTACGACGGCGGGCGCTCGATCAGCACGACATCGGAATGTGGCTTCGACCGATCGAAGACGATGTACTTCCCGTCCGGTGTGATGTCGAAGGTCTGGATTGCGCCCTGGTTGCCGAGCCGCGTGAGCTGACGGGACTGCCCGAGGGCGAGATTGAGCAGCCAGAAGTCCCGCCCGTGGATGTCGGGCAGGTAGACGAGACCGCCTCCCCCGGGGAGGAAGCGATAGCCCCCGGGGCGCACGCGGACCTCCGGCACGTCCACCGCGGTCCCGTCCGGCCGCACGCCCCGGATGGCCACCTGGCCGACGAGCGAGCGGCCCGCGAACACGATGAGGCTGCCGTCCGGCGACCACACGGGGTCCACCCACGTTCCATTCAGCAGCCGTTCGGGCGATCCGCCGTCCACCGGGATCTTGAACAACGCCGGGCCCGCGGCGTCGCGCCCCCCGGCCACAATCCAGCGACCGTCCGGCGACCAATCGACGACGCCCTGGCCCGCGGCTCCCAGGATCTCTACGGACTCGGCCACTGTCCGCGCGTTCGTGCCGTCTTCCGACATGATCGACAGGCGCCGCTTCCCATCCTGCCGGAGGATCACTGCCAACCGCCGGGCGTCTGGCGACACCGCGGGCGGCTCGGAGACCAGCCCGTCTCGATTCCTCCAGATGTGGAGCGGCTGACCGTTCTCCACCTTCCAGAGGCCGTCGCCAATCCCGCGGGCCGACAGGTAGAAAAGCGATGTGCGGCTGAACCGCGGAGCCAGGACGCGCCCCGTCGGCGCGGGCAGCAGGTATGGCTCGGCGTCGCGATCGTCGGCCGTTCGAGCGAGCAGGGGAACGCGCCACAGGCTGCCGCTGGGGTTCGCCACCGTGGCGACGATACGCCGGCCATCGCGGCTGGCGGCCACCGAGGTGTACTGATCGATGCCGGTCGGGAGGCGCCAGGCGGACTTGCGCTCCACGTCGAGCGCCCACAGCCACGGGCCCGACCCATCGTCGGCACGGGCCGTGTAGAGCAGCGTGCGCGCGTCGATTGGCGCCACGAAATTCACACCCGCGTGCTGGCTCGTCAACGGCTCCGGCGTGCCGCCGCCGGCCGGCACGCGCCACACGTTGATGTCCGTCTCGTCCTGCGGCTCCGACCCGCTGACGAAGTAGATCCACCGGCCATCCGGTGACCACACCGGGTTGTTGCGCCGGAAGCCGCGCTGTGGCGGGACCAGCACGTGGGGATTGGCACCCGTGCGATCGGCGGCAAACATCGGGTCGTCACCGTCGGGTGGTTTTCCGAAGTAGACCAGCCGCGATCCATCCGGCGACCAGGCGGGCGTATTGACGCCCGATCCCAGGAACGCGCGTGGCGTGCCGCCGGTCAGGGGCATGAGCATCAGCGGCCGCCTGGCCGCCGGGTTGAACCAGATCTCCGAGCCGTCACCCGAAAAGCCCAGCTTGCGGACGATGGCGCCGAGCGGCGCGAGCGGGGGCACGTCCCGCGTGAGGTTGGTGAAGTGCCCCGTGCCGACCTGGGTGAGCCAGATGTCGAACTCGCCATCGTGATCGGCGAGAAACGCGACGAATCGGCCATCCGGCGAGATCTCGGCGCCTTCCTCGGCGCCCTCCCAGTTCGTCAACGGCACGAAGCGGGCGTTGGCCAGCGGGTTGTCGGGCTCGGCGAGCGGCCGAGGGAGGCCCCACGAGCCAAGCGCCGCGGCCAGAAACGCGACGATCGCGGTCCACGGCAGCCACCGTCCGCCCAGGCGGGTGGGTCTTGCGGCCGTCGGCTGCGGCTCCGGCACGTTCGTCCGCTCGCGCTCGACGGCGTGCAGCTCGATTCTGGCGTCGCCAATGTCCCGCAGCCGCTCCCTCGGGTCCTTCACGAGGCAGCGGAGGAGCAGGCGCCGCACCGGGCCTGGGGTCTCGGCAGGCAGCGCGGACCAGTCGGGCTCGCGTTCCAGGATCTTCGCGATGGTGTCCGGGACGGTGCCGCCGGGGAAGGCCATCCGCCCGGTGAGCATCTCGTACAGCACGCACCCGAACGCCCAGATGTCACCGCGGGTGTCCACGGTCTGGCCGCGCGCCTGTTCAGGGCTCATGTAGGACGCCGTGCCGAGGATGAGCCCGTCGTGCGAGCCCGTCAGGTCGGGTCGGGCGCCGTCCGGCGCGGCTGGCTTCGCCAGTCCGAAGTCGAGCACCTTCACCGTGCCCGACAGGTCCACCTTGATGTTCGCCGGCTTGAGATCGCGATGGACGATGCCCTTCTCGTGGGCCGCCTCGACGGCTTCGGCGATCTGAGCGGCCGCGGCGAGTGCGGCATCGACCGGCAGAGGCCCCGCCACGAGGCGGTCCGCCAGCGTCGGGCCCTCCACCAGTTCCAGCACCAGCGCCAGCATCCCGTCCGAGTCCTCGACGCCGTAGATGGCGGCAATGTTCGGGTGATTCAGGGCGGCCAGCATCTGCGCTTCGCGCCTGAACCGCGCCAGACGGTCGGGATCCGATGCGAACGGCTGCGGAAGGAGCTTGAGCGCGACGTCGCGATTGAGCCGCGTTATCCCGCGCGCGGTAGACCTCGCCCATGGCGCCCGTGCCGAGGAGGGCCACGATCTCGTACGACCCGATCCGACGTGGAAGCCCGACCCGATCCAGCAGGCCATCGTCATCGGCGTCCGACGCCAGCAGCGACTCCACCTCGCGCCGCACCGCCTCATCGCCGCCGGTCGCCGCCGCCAGGAAGGCGTCGCGTTCCGCGGAGGGCCGCTCCACGGCCGCCTGGAAGAGCGCTTTGATACGCGGCCAGCGGTCCTCGGTCATGGGCGGAGCACGGCGTCGAGCTCACGACGGATCCACGCCTTCGCGGTGCGCCAGTCGCGCTTGGCCGTGGATGGCGACACCTTCAGCACGTGCGCGGTTTCGTCGATGGTCAGGCCGCCAAAGGCACGCAGTTCGACGATGCGGGCGAGAGCCGCGTCCATCTGATCGAGCCGGGTGAGCGTCGTCGAACGCGAGCAGCGGCGGCTCCCCCGACTCCACGTCGCGCGCTTCCTCGAGGGACACGCGGGGCACCCCGCCGCCTCGCTTGCTCGCGGTGTGTCGTCGGGCGTGGTCTACCAAGGATCCGCCGCATCGCCTGCGCCGCCACGCCGAAGAAATGCGCCCGGCCCTGCCAGTCGACCTGCCGCTGCTCGACGAGCCGCAGGTAGGCCTCGTGCACGAGGGCCGTGGGTTGCAGGGTGTGGTTGGGCCGCTCGCTCCGCAGCTGGCGGGCAGCCATGCGGCGGAGCTCGGCGTAGACCAGCGGCAGCAAGCGATCGAGGGCACCGTGGTCGCCGCGACTCCACTCACCGAGCAACGCCGTCACGCTGCAGGGGCCATTCATTGCGCATCCTTGGCACCGCCAGCCACGGGGCGGGGACCCTCTCCGGGGTCTCAGGATACGGCGCCCCGACGGCCGTCGCAAGCGTCCCACCACCCCGGTGACCCAATGGGGCGGGCGCCCGCGCGATCTCATGTAGCGGTGTGCGATGCCTGTCGCCAGACATGGCGGGGTTGGCCATCGCGAAGGGGCTGGGGGCTTCTCGGGAAAGAAAGGGGGAGATGATGTCACGCGCTCGGCTGATGGCCATGACGGCGGGGATCTGCGTCTCGGCGGCGCTGGGGGGCGTCGCCCGGAGCGGTGCGCCTCTGTCCGGGAGCACTGCGGCCGGGAGCTGGGCCGGGGGGGCAGCCGTCCCGACGACGCTCACGACGCTGGTGAATGATTCGGAGGGGCTCACCGTGGACCCCGCAACGGGAGCGCTGTACGCCGCCGAGGCGCCGGATGCATCCGGCGAGTGCTTCGTTCGCCGGATTACGATGGACGGTGAGGTCTCGACGATTGGCGCGCTGCCGAAGCCCGGAGGCGGCGCCTGCTCGCCCCGCGGCCTCGAGTTCCGCGCCGGGTTCCTCTACATCGCCGACCAGGGGGCGGGCGCCAGCGGCTGGATCTTCGAGATGGATCCGGCCACGGGTCAGGCGACCACCTTCGCCTCCGGCGTCCCTGGCGCCAACGGCATCGTGTTCGACCCGATCGGCCACCTCTGGGTGACCGACAGCCTGCGCGGGCTTGGCCGGGTGTACCGGCGTCACGCGTCCACGGGTATCGTCGAAGAGGTCTTTCGCGTCCCGCCGGTGGCCAACGGGACCACATATGGAGGACGGCTCACCGTGCCGAGCGCCTCGGGCGTCGGACGACAGATTGTGAATGTGCCCGTCGGGGTGCAGGCCGAGGTCAGGCAGGTCGCCAACGGCATCGCGGTGGTCGGGAACGGGGCCGCCGCGACGCTCTATGTCGCCGACACCGCGCGCGGCGCGCTCTGGGCGGTGAACCTCGATGCGCGCGGCGACCTCGTTCCGGGCCAGACCGGGTGCAACCCGACGCTCCAGGACCACACGTTGTGCGAGGATGCCCTGTATGTCGCGCACCCGCGGCTGGAGGGCGCCGACGGCATCTGGCCGGACCTCGATGGGTCGCTCTGGGTCGCGGCCAATTCGCGTCAGGCGATTGTCCGTGTCGATCGGGCGGGACGCGTGACCGAGCTGTTCCGCAATCCCGTCAACGCCAACCTCCTGCGGAGCAGCGCTGATACGCCCGAAGGCAATACACACATCCTCGAGTACCCGACGAATCCCGTGATCGTGCCTGCGATCGGCTCGCCTTACGGGCGCAGGCTCTGCGTGGCGAGCACGGATCGTCCCGGCCGGGACAATTGGCCCGGGACGGTGGGGGAAATAGGCGCGCCCGGGCAGCCGAAGGGGAAGGTATCGTGCTTCTGATGCCGGGAGGGTCGCGCCTGCCCATTGAGCGATTGCCGATTGACGATGGAGCGATTCATTGGGCGATTGACGATTGAGCATTGGGCATTTGGATTGAGGGATTGAGGGATTGAGGGATTGAGGGATTGAGGGCATTCCCTGGCGTCGTCGACCGAATGCCTCGGATGCCCCAATCACCCGATCACCCAATCACCCAATCACCCAATCACCCAATCCAATGCGCCATTGACCAATCACCCGCTCATCAGTGAATCGCTCAATCAGCAATCGCCAATCACTCAATGGACGCGGCGGCGCGGAAGCGGCGGGCGCCGCGCTCCCTTGCCCGCGCCGCTTCCACCGCGCGATCCTTTCGCGGCGCCTTCGTCTCGAGCGCGTCGATCAGCCTCCGCGCCGCCAGGAACACCTCGTCGATGGCGCGGTTGAACGCCGCCTCGTTGGCCTGTGACGGGGCGGTGAACCCACTCAGCTTTCGCACGAACTGCAGCGACGCAGCGCGGACCTCCTCGTCCGTGGCCGGCGGGTCGAAGTTGAACAGGGTCTTGATGTTGCGGCACATCCGGCGATATTAGCCGGGAACCGGGAGCCGGGAGGCGGGAGTCGGATGCAGACCGGTTTCCGCCGATCTGTGCCCATCTGCGGCCCTGGCCATCTGCGCATCTGTGGCCCTGGTTATTGCATCGGCGGCCCGTCCGCGTCACAACTTTCGGCATCCGTGTCTCGTCTCATACCCACATGCGCGACCTGCGTCTGGCCCTCCGAAACCTCGCGAAGTCCCCGTTTGTCAGCCTCGTGGCGATCCTGTCGCTCGCCCTCGGCATTGGCGCCAATTCGGCCATCTTCTCCCTGTTCAACCAGATGCTGCTGCGGCCCTTGCCGGTGCCGGCGCCGCACGAGCTGGTGAATCTTGGCGCGCCGGGCCCGAAGCCGGGCTCTACGTCCTGCCAGCAGGCCGGGGACTGCGAGGAGGTCTTCAGCTACCCGATGTTCCGGGACCTGGAGCGCCTGCAGACCAGCTTCACTGGTATTGCCGCCCACCGGACGTTCGGGGTCAACCTCGCCTACAAGGGCCAGACCGAGGGGGCCGACGGCGTGCTGGTGTCGGGCAGTTTTTTCCCCGTCCTCGGCCTTCAGCCGGCCATCGGTCGCCTGTTCACGCCGGACGATGACAAGACCCCGGGCGGCCATCCGCTGGCCGTGCTCACCTACGACTACTGGCGCCTGCGATTCCAGGAGGATCCATCGGTCCTGGGCCAGACGCTCATCGTCAACGGCCACGCCTTCACGATCATCGGCGTCACCCCGCGCGGCTTCGAGGGCACGGTCCTCGGCACGCGGCCGAGTGTGTACGTGCCCATCACCATGCGGGGCGAGATGCAGTCCGGATTCCAGGGACCGGGCTTCGAGAACCGCCGGGCGTACTGGGCCTACCTGTTCGGCCGGCTGAAACCGGGCGTCACGCTCGAGCAGGCGCTCGCGGCGCTCAATGGCGTCTACCGCCCCATCATCAACGACGTGGAGGCGCCGCTGCAGACGGGCATGAGCGACCAGACGATGGCGCGGTTCCGATCGAAGGCCCTGACGGTGGTCCCCGGGGCGCGCGGGCAGAGCACGGTGCACCGTGAAGCCCGTGCGCCCCTCATCATCCTGATGGCGGTTACCGGGACCGTCCTTCTCATCGCCTGCGCCAACATCGCCAACCTGCTGCTGGTGCGTGGCGCGGGGCGGGCAGCCGAGATGGCAGTGCGGCTGTCGATAGGCGCCAGCCGCGCGCAGCTCGTGCGGCAACTGCTCACCGAGTCGGTCGTGCTCGCACTGCTGGGCGCCACGCTCGGCGTGCTGGTGGCGAAGTGGACCCTGGACGTCATCGCGACGCTCATGCCCCCGGAGGGGGCAGCCATCGTCGCGTTCAGGCTGGATCCGACGATGCTCGGCTTCGCGGCGCTGCTGGCGGTGGTCACGGGGCTGGTGTTCGGGCTGTTTCCGGCCCTGCACAGCACGAAGCCGGAGCTGGCGGCCACGCTCAAGAACCAGGCGGGCCAGCCCTCGGGTGCGAAGGCGGCGAAGCGCTTCCGCGCCACGCTGGCCACCGCGCAGATCGCGCTCTCGATGGCGCTGCTCGCCCCGGCAGGTCTCTTCGCCATGAGCCTGCTGAACGTGAGCCGCGTGGACCTCGGCATCAAGCCGGATCACCTGATCACCTTCGCGGTGGCGCCCATCCTGAACGGCTACGACACGCCGCGCGCGCGTGCGCTCTTCGAGCAGATGGAGGAGCGCCTCGCGGCGCTGCCGGGCGCGTCGAGCGCCGGCTTCTCGATGGTGCCGCTCCTTTCCGGGGACAACTGGAACAACGACATGACGGTGGAGGGGTTCGAGGCCGGCCCGGATACCAACACCACCGCGGCGTACAACAGCGTCGGCCCGGACTTCTTCCGGACGGTGGCCATGCCGCTCGTCTCGGGCCGGGCGTTCACGCCCGCCGACGGCGCTGGCGCGCCGAAAGTGGTGATCGTGAACCAGGCGTTCACGCGGCGGTTCAACCTCGGGCCCGACGCCGTGGGCCGCCGCGTCAAGGAAGGCCGCGCAGCGGGCCCGCTGGACATGGAAATCATCGGCGTGGTCCAGGACGCAAAGTACAGCGACGTGAAGCGCGCCATCGGCCCGCAGTACTTCACGCCCTATCGCCAGGCGGAGGCCGTCGGCTTCGGGTACTTCTACGTGCGCACCGAGCTCGACCCGGAGCAGCTGCTCACGGCCGTGCCCGGCGTCGTCAAGGCGCTCGATCCGAACCTGCCCATCGAGAACCTGAAGACGATGGAGACGCAGGTCCGTGAGAACGTGTTCATGGATCGGATGATCAGCGTGCTCGCCACGGGCTTCGCCCTGCTCGCCACGCTGCTGGCGGCGATTGGCCTCTACGGCGTGCTGGCCTACACGGTGGCGCAGCGCACGCGCGAGTTCGGGCTGCGCATGGCGCTCGGCGCCGATGGTGGACGCGTCCGCGGGCTGGTACTGCGCCAGGTGGCGGTGATGGCCGTCATTGGCGGCCTGATCGGCCTCGCCGCGGCGGTGGGCATCGGCCAGGCGGCCGAGTCGCTGCTGTTCGAGATCAAGGGCTACGACCCGACGGTGCTCGTGCTCTCGGCCGCCGTGCTGGGGCTGGTCACGCTGGCGGCCGGCTACCTGCCCGCCCTGCGCGCCTCGCGCATCGACCCGATGAAAGCGCTCAGATACGAGTAGGGTGCGGGCGGGTGCGGGCAGGTGCGGGCGGGTGCGAACAGGTGCGGGCGGGCCGCGGCGCCGCCCGGCGTACGCCAGGTGGCAGGGAATGGGTACTCCGATGAGGTTCGACGTGTCTGAACCTGCCATCCGACCCGGCCGGAGGAATCGCGGGCGGCCGTCTTGCCGAGAGTTGGCGCGCGTCATGGTTCTTGCACGGCCTGGTCGGCATGGCGCGACATTTCAAGGAGCTGGTCGCCTGGCAGCAGGCTGACGCGCTTCGGCAGGCGATCTGGGCCGTGGTGCGGCGCACGCCGGGCATGGATCTGAAGTTTCGCACCCAGTGGACCGACGCCGCCCGCTCCGTGTGCTCGAACACGGCAGAAGGCTTCGGCCGCCGGTCGCACCGCGAGTTCGCGCGCTTCCTGGAGCTGGCGTCCAGCTCGCTCCGGGAGATCGAAGACCTCGTCCACGAGGCGCGCATGCGCGGCTACCTCACCGATGACAACGTGACCGACCTGCAGCGCCAGGTTCGTCGCACCTCCGCCCCACTGGCACGACTGCTGCGCTACCTTCGCCACAATCCCGATCGCCGGTAGACCGCCCCCGTCCGCACCTGCCCGCACCTGTTCGCACCCGCCCGCACCTGTTCGCACCCGTCCGCACCCGCCGATATACTTGATCCCGATGGAGAAGATCATCGTCCACGCCAAGTTCCATACCGGGCACCGGCAGCTCGGCTACCCCGGCGAGTGCCGGTTCGTCCACGGGCACACGTGGCGTGGCACGGTGGCCATCTCCACCGAGGAGTTCCCGCGCGACGAGCTCGACATGTCGCTCGACTTCGGCCACATCAAGAAGATCATGCGCGACCTGGATCACAAGATCCTCGTCACCCCGAACGACGCGACCTTCATGAACCCCGAGCTCTTCGAGCCCGAGGGCATCGTGGTGATGAAGGGGAAGGGGCCCAGCGTCGAGAACGTGGCCGTCTACGTGTGGGAGCACGTCGTGGAGACGATCCGCGCGAAGTATCCCGGTCGCAACATCGACTACCGCATCGAGGTCACGATCCAGGAGACGGAGAACAATTTCTTCGTCGTCGAGAAGAACGCCGTGGTCTGATCTGCGGCCTCTGCGTCATCTGCGGCCCGGCACCATCGGCGTTCAGGGCTCGCCCACCAGCACCAGTCCCGCCCACAGAGCCGGATGCTCCGGCAGCACAAAGCGACCCGCCGGCGTGTCCACCGCGACGCGGCCGGCGCGAAGATCGCGGATCATCGCGAGCTGTGAGGCCCGGAGCGCCGCCGCCTTCGATCGCTCACCCGTCCACTCCCGGTAGAACGCCGGGAACACCGACGCGGTCACCGAGTCGGGCACGTCCCACAGCGAGGCGATCACCGATGGCGTGCCGGCCGAGAAGAACCCGCGCGTGAGGCCCACGATCCCGTCGCCGGTGACCGGACCGGCGGCGCTCCGGCACGCGCTCAGCACGACCAGGTCTGCGTTCAGCCGCAGGCCGTACACCTCGCCCATCGTCAACCGCCCATCGTCGGACGCGGCCGCGGCGGGGCCGGCCAGCGCCAGGAACGACTCGAACGGGTGGTCGTCCCGGATGATGCCGTGCGTGGCGAAGTGCAGCACGCGCGCGGAGGGCGCGGCCGCGCGTACGCCGGATTCCGTGGCGGCTGAACCCTGGAGGAGTCGTGCCCGGCCCGGCCCGAGGATCTCCGCGATGTGCCGGCCCTCGCGCGAGGCGCCGGGCAGGCGAACGAGGGGCTCATCGCCGCCGAGCGCCGGATCGATGGCCGGATCGGCGACGACCAGCGCGGCGCCGCTCGCGTGCGGCCGCCGCCGGCTGGTGAACTCCAGCGTGCTGGCCGATGGCGCGAAATGCAGGGGGAACTCTTCCACCAGGTACCTGCCGGACGGTGCGGTCAGGGCCGCGAACGCCAGCCGGAACAGCGGGCCGTGCGGGACGATGGTGACGAGGCCCCCGGTCGGCAGGTTCGGGCGGATCGGCTCGACCAGGAGCGCGTAGAGATCGCGATAGGCCCTCGCGGCGCCGTTGCCGAACGCCAGTCGGCTGGCGGTGGGCGACGAAGGCCGGGGCGAGGACTGGCGCAACGTGCCGCCGCGCGTCGGTCCTCCCACTTCCGCAAACGTCCGCTCCACCAGGGAGGCGAGGCGTCGCTCGCCGACGTTCGACGCCGCGTGTGACACGCGCCCGTCCGGCGAGACCACCCAGATGAACGTTCGATCGCTGGTGACCCAGTAGGACACCACCTGCGAGCCCAGGCGCGCGGCCACGGCCTTGATGGAGGCCAGGGTCGGCGGCTCCACGACGGCGACGCTGCTGATGTCGGGCTCTCGTCGCGCGGGAGTTCGCGGGGCGGTGCCGCGCCGTGCGGTCACCAGCGAATCGAGGCCCGACGGCTCGCGCGTCGTGGGCGTCACCGACGGCTTGCCCGCCGGCGCGGGCTCGCCGTCTGCGATGAGTGACGATACCGATGGCGGCGGGGGTGGTGCCGAGGCGCGCAGGTCGGTCGTCGCCAGCAGGTCGAGGAACGCTCGCGCGCGCGCGCGCTCGGCAGCCTCCAGCGCCTCATCCGATCGGCCCACGGCAGCCAGGCGGGCCACGTGGGCGGCGAGGGCTTTCCGGCGCGTCTCGGCGTAGCCGCGCTTCGCGTCGTCCTCCTGCACGAGCCTGGCGCGCACGCTCTCGATGAGGGCGACCGCGCGGGACGATTCCTCCAGCGCTTCTTCGCGCCGACCCAGCCTGTCGAGGGCCTCTGCGCGGTCGCTCAGCCAGTGGAACCTGGATTCGGCCGCCGCACCATCGCCGGCGGCGAGCGCGCGGTCGAGACGAGCGAGCGCC
Organism: Acidobacteriota bacterium; assembly: GCA_020851565.1. Taxonomy (GTDB): domain Bacteria; phylum Acidobacteriota; class Vicinamibacteria; order Vicinamibacterales; family UBA2999; genus VFZN01. The sequence continues at coordinate 14,525 of JADZCN010000037.1, forward strand.
TCCTCCGCACGGTCCAGCGCGAGGAGGACGTGTCCCCAATTGCCATCCAGGGTGGCCCGATCCTCGACGAGCACGAGTGCCTCGGCCTCATGGAGCATGGCCAGCGCCTCGTCGGGTCGACCGGCGCGCTGGGCGGCAATGGCCGCCTGCATGAGGGCGGCGCTCAACTGCCGCTGGTTCCCACTTCGGCGCGCCAGGGCAATGGCCTGCCCGAACACCTCCGCGGCTCGAGCCGGCTCTCCCTGCCACAACAGGGTCACGGCAACGCCGTGATGCGCCTGCGCGGCCCCGGCCAGGTCGCCGGCCGATTCCAGCAGGGCGGCCGCCCGTTGCTGATCCTGGATGGCCGCACTCGTCCGGTTCATCGAGCGCTGGAGCCGCCCGCGACTGACGAGCGCCCGGGCCAGCGCCACCTGAGATCGCGCGTGCTGCTGAAGCAGGGCGATGGCGAGATCGACGTTCGCGGTCGCCGAGGCGTAGTCGCCGCGAATGAAGTCGAAGTCCGCCATCTGCACGCGCACGAGACCTTCGACGTGCGGGTTGCCCGCAAGACGCACCAGGGCCAGCGCTTCTTCGAGGAGCGTCACCCGGTCGTCAATCGACAGGCGGGGCAGAAACGTCAGGTTCCGCAGCGTGTTCGCGCGCTCGACCGGGTCGTCCGCCTGCTCGAACGCCGCAAGGGCCGCCATCCAGTGCTCTTCGGCCTCGGCGAACTGCTGGCGCGCGAAGGCGTCGATGCCGCGCTTCGACAGCTCGGCGCCGCGCGTCTTCGGGTCGACGGTGCCGGGAACCGCATCCTGGGCATGCGCAGCCTGCGGCGAGACGGTCCGCTCCGCGGCGAGGGCGCCCAGGGCGATGGCAGCAGCGACGGCGAGAGTGCGAATCACTGGCACGGCGTGTTCGTTCCTACGGCGAGACGCCGAGCGCCGCGCACGCGCGCGCTTGATAGTCGCCCTCGGCCGCGCACTGGGCCTTCAGCAGCGCATCGGCCGCCGCGGCGTCGCCTGCCCGCTCGGCGGCCACGGCGCCGTACCATCGCGCGGTATCCCCCAGCGTCTCCGCGCCTCGTGCACGCTCCAGCGGTTCGCGTGCGCCGGCCGCATCGCCGCTCAGTAACCGGGCGATACCCAGGTAGAACGCGGCTTCGGGCGTGTCCGGGAACTCGCGTGCGACGACCTCGAGCGCGCGTGCGGCGTCGGCATAGCGCCCTTCGCGATACGGCTCGATGGCCGGACCGAACGCCTCGAGGAAGGCTTCTCTCGACCCGGGCCCGCGCACGACGAGCGCGTAGCGGGCCGGCAGCTCGACGGCTGGCGCCTCGAAGACGCCCGCCCACGCGCGCGTCGGCACGGAGGATGCCGCGCCCGGGGTGGCAGGTGTGGCGCTCGTGGGGACCGCCGGCGGCTGCACCGGGCCCGAAGGGTCCGGGGAGGTCGTGCGCATCTGCAGGACCACGGCCGTCACCGCGAGTGCCAGCGTGGCCGCGGCCGCGAGCCAGGTCGTGGATGTCCTCCAACCCAAGGTGCCCGCGTTCCCGGACCCCGGCGATCCTCCAGGCGCCCTGGCCGTCGCGGTTGCCTGCTGCCGCAGCACGCCGAGCGCCCGATAGACGGCCGCGCACGAGCCGCACGCCACGATGTGATCGGCCAGACGCCCACGCGACACCTCGTCGAGCGCGCCGGTGGAGAAGCGCACCCAGGTGTCCTCGTCCGGATGGTCGTCGGGCGGCTCGATGCCGCGATACAGGTCGCCGAGCGCCTCGTCGCCGTTCTCAGGCGTCATGGATCCCCCTCTGCCGAAGTTCCCGGCGGATGTCGGCCATCCCTCGTGCCACCAGGTTGCGCGCCTTCTGATAGTCCCAGCCGAAGAGGTCCATGATTTCCTGGACCGTGAAGCCCCTCAGGTGCGCCCGCACGGCCCTCGCGCGATCCGGCGCCAGGGCCGCCAACGCCTGCCGCAGCGCCTCCCGGCGCTCGGCGGCGAGCGACCCCTGCTCGGGGTTCGGCACGTCGCTGGCGTGCCGGCTCACCTGGTGGCCGGCCTCCGCCAGGCCAAGTTCGGGCCGCTGCTCCGCCTTCCGGAGGGCGCGCAGCGTCTCGCGAACGGCTGCCTGATAGATATAAGAGACCGGGTGGCCGATGGTTTGCTCACGGCGCACCTGCTGCCAGAGCGAGAGGAACACCCGCTGCTCGATGTCGTCGGCCAGCGGCGCGGCGCGGTGGCCGCCCGCGGAGCGGATGGCATGGCGCACCAGGCGCGCGTAGTCGCGCACCAGCGCCTCGAGACGGGCGTCGGGAGTGTCGTCTGGCGGGGTTATCGGGCGCGGGTCGCGCTCGGGGTCGCCCATGGTCGCCGGGGGTGGTGTCCGGGGACCATCATAGCCGGTTCGCTCCAGCTAGAACTTCACGGCGATCGTCACCGACGCCGAGCGGCCGGCGGCGAGCACCGCGCGCACGTCCTGGCTGGCCAGGTACGTCTCGTTCAGCAGGTTGCGTGCCTGCACGCGGATCTCCAGCGGCGCGGCCACCGTGTAGCCGGCCTGGGCGTCGAGCAGCGTGTAGCCCGGCACTTCGCGCTCGGTCGGCCCTTCGTTCTCGTCGTCCGCGAAGTAGGCGAGCCGGGCCTGCGTGTAGGCGCGCGCGCCGAACGCCTTGCGCAGCACGGTGGTGAGGTTGAAGGGCGAGATGTCGTCCAGGTCGGAGCCGGTGTCGAGCGCCACGCCCTGCGCCACCTGCGTGGCGACGTCGAGCGTGAACCCGCGCCCGAGGTCCGCCTGTCCCTCGACCTCGAAGCCTCGGATGCGGGCGCTGCCGCGGTTCCGGAAGTAGAAGTCGTCGATGGTGGTCTGGTACCGCTCGATGAGATCGTTGATGCGGTACTGGTAATAGAACGCTGCCAGGCGGTAGCGCGCCGCGGTGTAGCGGAGCGTCCAGTCCACCTGCCAGCTCGTCTCGGGATCGAGGTCCGGGTTGCCCGTGATGAAGCCGCGCCCCGTCGGCCCCCGGTAGTAGCGATCCGAGAGCGTCGGGTCGCGAAAGCCGTGCGCGACCTGGAGCGTTGTGCTCACGCCCCGGAAGGTGCCCGCCGTGAGCGCCACGTAGCCAGACGCCCCGCCGTTGGTCGTCGAGAGGTCGCCAAAGTAGCCGCCGGTGTTCTTCGTGATGACGTAGTCGGCGCGCACGCCGGCGCCCAGTGAGAGCACCGAGGTGAGGGCGGTGTCCAGGTTGGCGTACAGCCCCGTGTCAGTTCGACGCGCGTTGTCGATGGACACGTTGGGCCGCGTGCTTTCGATGGTGCCATCGTCGCCGTAGGTGATGAAATCGTCAATGGCCTCGAGCCCGAAGCGGCCGTTCAGATCGAGGCCCAGCTCGAGCCGTGCCTCGCCGAGGAGCTTCTCGCCGAAGGCGCGCACGCCGAAGTCCTTCGCAGACACGTCCGCGCGCTCGATGGACCGTCCCGCGGTGGCGGTGGCGAACCGGTCCTGGTCGGTGCGCTGATCGTACGAGCCCAGGAACGTGCTCACGCTGACGCGCCTGAAGAAGCCGGCGTCCTGCAGCTCGTAGGCCCCCGTGAAGCGGTGCGAGTTCTCGTACGGGTAGTAGAAGCGCACCGTGCGCGAGTTGTTGCGGGGCCGCTCGATGTCACGCCCGAAGTCGCTCTGCCAGCCCACGCTGATCATGCCGCGGCCGACCTGCTGCTCCACGCGGGCGAGGAACCCGTGGTCCGCGAAGCCCGAGTTGAACACCGTTCCCTCGGGGCTCTCCCAGTCGTCGGCCGATCGGGTGTGCGCGGCGAAGAGGACGCTCCCCGCCGGCAGGCCCTTCGACACCATGCCCGACACGCGTCGATCCGGGATGCCGGTGCCGGCCGTCGCCTGGAACCGCACCGCCCAGGGGGTGGCCGGCGTGACGCGCCTCGTCCTGATGGAGATGACGCCGCCGAAGGCGTCCGATCCGTACGCCACCGACCCGGGGCCCCGCGCCACGTCCACGCTGTCCACGACCGTCGGGTCCAGGTAGGTGGCGCTCGGACCCACGCGGCGCTCCGAGGTGACACGCGCGCCGTCGATGATGATGAGCGTCCGCCCGCGCGCCAGGCCGCGCACGGCTGGCACGGCCGCCTGTCCTTCGGAGACCTGGTTGACCCCCGCCACGTTCTCGATGGCCTGCATCAGGTTCGTCGGCTGGCGCACGTCCACCTCGCGCCCGCTGAGCGTGGTCGTGCCCGCCGCCGGCGTGGATTCGATGCCGGGCGCCGAGCCGGTCACCGTGACCGCTTCGCTCAGGAGCGACTCCACCGTTATGGTCTGCAGACCCTCGCCGAGCGTCTCCACCACGACCGGCTTCATGTAGGTGCCGTTGGACTGGATGACGAGGATCTCGAACGGCGGCGCCGGATCCGGCTGCCACGTGAAGCGACCGTCGTCATCGGTGACGGCCTCGCCCGGGCGTCCGAGGATCGAGATGACGGCGCCAGCGACCGGGCGGCCATCGGTGGTGACGATGCGGGCCTCCCAGGCGAAGGCGGGGGCGGCGAGGAAGAGCACGAGGACGAGCGCGAGCACGAACGGACGGGACATACCTCCCCGTACTTTAGTGAGGCGAACGGGACTACTACCAGCGCTCGTAGGAGGCCTCGCGCTGCGCGGTGGGCCTCGCTCCGCTCGGTGGGTCCTACGGCGCGAAGCGCCGCCCACGCGCCGAAGGCGCGCCTACCGCAGGCCTATCCGCATCAGCGCCTCGAGCGCGGCGTAGGCTGCGGGGACCAGGAGCACGGCTCCTCCCGCGAGGGCGGCGATGGCGGCGAGCGGTGAAGTCGCCGACGGTCGTGACGGGTTCGGCGGCGGGTCCACGAGCCGGCGCACGCGCTCGGCAATGGGCTCGCCGCCGTAAAGGGCGCTGGCCGGCAGCGGTCCGGCTGGCGTGCTGGCCAGGCGCGCCACCTTCACCAGCGCCGAGGCCAGGTGGAGGCGATCGGCCGGGCACCTGGCAGCCAGGTCGTCGGCAGCCAGCTCCGCCGCCTGCGCCCAGGCGTCCTGCATGCGCGGACCGGCCGGCATCCAGCTGAGGATGTCGGGCGAGGCGATCAGGGCGATTCGCCGCAGGTTGTCGCGTGACCGGGCGTGCGCCAGCTCGTGCCGCATCACCGTTCGCAACTCATCCGCCGTGCACGCCTTGATCACCGCACGCGCTACGAACAGCCTGGACCTGGCCAGCCCGACGAGGGCGACAACCGGGAACGGGGTTTCGACCAGGAACGCGGGCACGGGCATGGCCGGGAGCACCGCGCGCGTGGCCTGCCGCAGTGCGGCGTGGGCACACCGCGTCTGCCACAGCACCCGCCCGGCGCGCCACGCGCCGGACGCGATGAGGAGGGCGCCGACGGCCGCCGCGGCCAGCGCCACCGGCCCGGCCGGTTCGGTCTCCACGCGTGGCTCCCACAGCACGAACGCCAGCGGCACGCCGATCCATGCCACGGCCAGCGCCGCCAGCGACGGCTCGACGCGCAGGAGCCAGAGCTGGCCCGCCGACGTTCGCGGCAGCGCGTCCCTCTGCCTGCCCCTCTCGACGAGCAGGACCGCCAGCGCCACGACGGTGCTGACGAGAGCGTGCGCCGCCAGCACCAGGACGAGGCCGCGGGCGAAGAAGCCGAGGCTCATCTCATTCGCCTTCCTTCTTCAGGCGGATGAGGGCCTCGAGCTCGTCGAGCAGCGACGCGTCGCGGCGGTTCACCTCGTCCACGAACATCGAGATGATGGGACGCAGCGCACCACTCCCGCCTGGCAGCAGCGTGGCGAGGGCGGACCCCGCCCGCCTGGCGTGCAGCTCGTCGCGGCTCCAGCGCGGGGAGTACGCGAACGCCCGTCCCCGCTTCTCGCGCGTCAGCAGCCCCTTGCGGAACAACCGATCGGCGGTGGTCATGAGCGTGGTGTAGGCGACGCCCGGAAAGCCAGGCAGCAGGTCGCGCACCGTCGTGCTCCCCCCGCGCGCCCACAGCTCGTCGAGCACGCGCGACTCGAGCGGCCCCAGGAGGACGTCGAGCTCCGTCCGGATGTACAGCCGGCCTTCCACCTGGGTGATTATATTCTCCGGTCTACCGGTCTCCGGTTCCTGCTCCCTGACCCTTCCTGATCCCTGATCCCTGATCCCTGCCCCCTGATCCCTGACCCCTGACCCCTGACCCCTGATCATGATCGACACCCTCTTCCTCGATGCGGGCGGCGTGCTCGTCCACCCTTCATGGTCGCGTGTCAGCGACGCGCTGGCACGTGAGGGGATTGCCGTGGACGCCCGGCGGCTCGCGGCTGCCGAGCCGCACGCGATGCGCGTGCTGGACGAGTCGGTCATCATCGGCGCCACCGATGACCAGAGGCGCGGCTGGATGTTCTTCAACCTGATCCTCGAGCAGGTGGGCGTGCCGCGCTCGCCGCGCACGGAGGCGGCGCTGGAGGCGCTGGGCGCCTATCACCGCGAGCACAACCTCTGGGAACACGTCGAAGACGAGGTGGTGCCCGCGCTCGAGGGCTTCCGGGCGCGTGGCCTGCGCCTGGTGGTGGTGTCGAACGCCAACGGCCGGCTCGGCCACCTGTTCGACCGCCTCGGCCTGGCGCGCTGGTTCGACGCGCTCCTCGACTCGCACGACTGGGGCGTAGAGAAGCCGGATCCGCGCCTGTTTCACCATGCGCTCGCCAGGTCAGGGGCGTCCGCGGAACGGACGGCGCACGTCGGCGATCTCTACCACGTGGACGTCGCGGGCGCGCGCGGGGCGGGCCTGGCTCACGCGGTGCTCGTCGATGCCGCGGGGCTCTATCCCGACGCCGACTGCCCGCGCGTTGGCCGCCTGTCGGAGCTCAGCGCATGGCTGGACGGGATTGGCGTCCCGGGATGAGCGAGAGCCAGACGCGGAAGCGCGTGCCCTGGCCCGGCGCGCTCGTCACCCGCAGCGCCGCCTGGTGGCTGCGGACGATGCCCCGCACGGCGGCGAGGCTGAGGCCGCGCCCCGTTTCCTTGGTGGAGAAGAACGGGTCGAACATGCGCGCCATCGTGTCCTCGCTGATGCCGTGGCCGTTGTCCACGACATCCACGAAGACGTAGCGCCCGGGCTCGGCGTCACTGCCGAACGTCATCTTCGACAGCGCCTCGCGATCGAGCGACTCCTGGCCGGTGGCGACGGTGACCAGCCCGCCTTCGTCCACGGCCTCGGTGGCGTTCATGATCAGGTTGAGGACCACCTGGCGGATCTGCGTCGGGTCGGCGTCCACGAGCGGCAGCGGGCCCGGGCTGTTGTAGACGAGCGTGCAGTGCTTCGAGACCGACGCCGACATGACGTCCACCATCTCCTTCACCAGCGTGTCGAGGTCCACGCGCTCCGACACGACGCGGCCCTCGCCGGCGTAGGCCAGCATCTTCGACACGAGATCGGCCGCGCGCTGCGAGCCGATGACGATGGCTTCGGCGGTGCGGCGGTGCGCCGAGTCGGGCGGCGCCTGCATGGCCAGCAGGTCGGCGTTGCCCAGGATGCCGGTGAGCAGGTTGTTGAAGTCGTGCGCGACGCCGGCGGCGAAGACGGTGAGGCTCTCGGACTTCTGCTGTTCCTGCACGCGCCGCTCGAGGGCGTAGCGGTCGGCCTCGACGCGCCGGCGTGACGTGATGTCGCGCACCGTCACCAGCCAGCCCTCGAAGCGTCGCCCGGGCGTGCGCACCGGCAGCACGCGCACCTCGAGGAACCGGGGGCCCGGTTCGACCTTCACCACCGCGGGGAGCTCCGCCGACGCCCGGCCCTCGGCGGTGGCCCCCGTCCACCAGGGCACCGCGTCGGCGATCCCCCTGCCGACCGACGCGGGCGTGCAGCCGGTGTGGCGCTCGGCCGCGAGGTTCAGGTCGATGATGCGGCGCTCGGCGTCGAGCACCAGCACGCCGTCCTCCATGCTGTCCACCACCATGTCGCGCGCCAGCGGGACGAGGCCGAACAGCCGGTAGCGATAGAGTCCCCACGTGAAGCACAGGCCCGCGATCGCGAAGGCGAGCGGCGTGACGTCGAACGCGCCGATGGGCCGCAGGTAGGCGAGGTAGGCGATGTTGCCCACGATGGGCATGACGAGCCCGATGGCGACGGCGACGAGCTGGGGTCGATAGGGCGGCGGGAACCCCGCCACGCCACGCGCCAGCATCCACGTGCCGATCAGCACCAGGGCATAGGTATAGGCGACGTGAACCCAGTACCAGGGCCCGGGCTGGTACACGAGCCGCAGGCCCCAGGGCGTGTTCACGGGGCTCACGTCCTGCCAGACGAAGCCGTGGGCCTCGTTGGTGATCACGGCGGCGAGCGTCAGCACGGGGATCGCCCACAGCGCCGTGCGCACCGCGGGGTGCGACGGCCACGCCACGCGCGCGTAGCCGCTGGTGAAGAGGAGCCACAGCACGCCGATGCCCGACACCGACAGGTACTGGACCTTCGCGATCACGAGGCGGGACGCGGTGTCCGGGGCCAGGGTATGGAGCGCGCTCGTCAGGCACCAGTGCGCCACGGCCAGCATCAGCCACCCGAACGCGGGGCTCCCCGGCACGGTGCGCCGCGCCCGCGCGAACACGGCGGCCCAGATGGACAGGCCGGTCGCGAAGAACAGCGCGATGGCGTGAAGGGGAAGCAGCCAGGACACCGATGGGCATTCTATCCCCGACATGGATGGGACGCAGATGACGCAGGGGCCGCAGATGCCGCAGATGAACGCAGATGACCCAGGGGCCGCAGATGGCGCAGATGGCGCAGATGGACACGAATCGGGGGACCGAGGCGTGCCGACTAGCCTGGCGTCACTTCACGGTCCAGAGTTCGTAGCCGGAACTTCGTTCCGGGGGCCAGCACCTGCGTTCATCCGCGGCCCGCCGTTCTGCGCTCATCTGCGGCCCCTGCGTCATCTGCGTTCATCTGCGTTCATCTGCGGCCCTGCGCGATCTGTGTTCATCTGCGGCCCGTCGCTCGGCGTCCATCTCCGTTGGCCAACTCAGCGTTCTGTGTCCCATTCGACCAGGTCCTCGTCGCTGGCGCCTGGCGGCCGCGCCGTCGGCGAGGCGCCGAACTCCCGCCACCGCAGCCGCCCATGGACGCCGTGGGGGCGGACGATGATCCGTCCGGGTTCCACGCGCACCAGGACGAAGCTCTGATAGAACGGCGCGGTGTTGCTGTCGAACGCGGCCGACAGCCACTCGGCCGAGAACGGCCAGGCGCCGAACCGGTGGGTCCACCACCACGCGGGCCGCTTCCACCACGGCGTCTGCGCATCGATCTTCGCCATCGTCGCGGCCGTCGACGGATAGAAGGCCCAGCGGTCCACGGCGGGATCCGGCGGGAACGCGAGCGAGGTACCGAAGCTGAGATACGCGCCGCCGCCGCCGTTGACGATGTGGCGCATGGCCCGGCCGGTGGCGCCCGGGGGCTCGGCGTAGTACTCGAGATCGTGCGTATCGCCCGCCATCGCCATCGCGACGCCCGCCGCCCGCAGCTTCTCGCGCAGCCGCTCGAAGTCCGGGGCTTCCCGTGTCTGGTCGCGGCCGCCCGCGTAGAAGGGATGCCCCAGCAGGGCGAGGATGGCCTTGCCGCGCGCGCGGGCCAGCGCCGCGTCGAGCCAGCGCTCCTGCTCGGCGTCCACGCGCTTCACGATGCCGGTGTCGATGCCGATGAGGGCGAAGCCGGCGGTCTGGACGTCGAAGAAGGGCGCACGCTGGAAGCCCGTGGGCACGCCGTACTCCCGCCGCAGCCTTCCCGCCTGGCCGATGAGCCGCTCGATGTGCCCGGCCGTGCTGGTGCTGATGTTGAGGTCCGCGTTCACGCGCGCGCCCATCGCACGCCGCGCCGCCTCGGGCGTCAGGAACGTGGCGTTGAAGCCCTCGAGCGCATCGTACCAGTCGTGGTTGCCCGGAATCGCCAGCACCGGCTTCCGCACGCCCTTGAAGGGCAGCCAGAACTTGGCCTCGTAGTCGCGCATGGCGCCGCTCGGGTAGACCACGTCCGACGACACCACGACGAAGCGCACATCGTCGCGCGCGGCCACGGCCAACAGCTGATCGCGCAGCACGTGCTGCGAGGCGTCGCCTTCGCCGGTGTCGCCGATGACGACGAAGGAGAAGGGCTCCTCGCCCTCGACGCCGGGCAGCGTCACGGAGAAATCGGGCGAGGGTCGCCCGGCCGCCCGATCGGCGGCGGCCACGGCGCGCGCCATCGCCTCGCGCCACTGGTCCGTGCGCGTTTCGGCCCACGAGTTGTAGAGGCCCGCGGCCCAGTTCTCCGTGTCGAAGTACCAGCTCATGCCCCACACCGGGACGGTGGCGGCGATGATGGCGGCCACCGGGAGGCCGAGCCGGACGCCGCGTCCCAGCGCGCCGAGGAGCGACAGGCGGGCCACCTGCCACTGCATCTCGGAGCGGAGGCGCGCCAGGAGCAGGGCGCGCACGCCCCGTCGCGTCAGGCGCCCGGAGGCCGTCGCGGGGGACGCCGCCAGCCACCACCGCCACGCGCGTCGCTCGAGCGGGTGGCTGGCACGCTGCAGCAGCAGATGGAACGGCAGCGCCACGCCCATGGTGAACAGCATCGCGACGATGACGTCGCCTGCGACCGCGGCGACGGGCGCGACCACGCCCCGGATCGTGAAATCCGAGCCCATTCGCCCGGCGTGGATGGCCAGCAGCGTGGCCAGGAACGCGAGCACCCAGCCACGGTCCACTGGCGCGCGTGCGGCGGCCTCGACCTCGAGCTGGTCGCCGAGGGCCTTCAGCTCCTGCACGTCCACGAGCTGCAGGGCCTCGATCAGCGAGTCGCCGGCCTGGTCCGGGCCCAGGACGCGCGCGGTGGCGATGCGGCGGGCGATCTCCAGGAGTCGAACCGCTGCGGCCATGGCCACGGTCCACACCACGGCGACGTTCGCGCCCAGCAGGAGCAGCAGCGCGAGGCCCGAGACCATGTCGAGCGCGGAGGTGACCAGGCGGCGGTCACGCCGCGGGCTGTCGGGCCGTCGTATCCATCGCACCAGGTTGGTGATGCCGTCCGCGATGAACGACAGGGCGAGGAACACCACGAGGGCGCTTCCGCTCAGCATCGGCGCCGCCACGAGGAGCGAGGCCATCAGCAGGGTGACCGCGCCGTTCCGCCACGCCGAGAGGCGTTCGGCGGCCGAGGGCCGTCGCAGCCCGTGCAGCCATTCCAGCGTGGCGGCCACCATCAGGAGCACGCCAATCGTGGTCTCGGGCGTCGAGACGGGCCGGAGGGGGGCCACGAGGGCGAGGCCCGCCATCAGGGTCGTCGTCGCGGCCACGCCGCGCCTCCGGGACACCTCGCGCCAGTCCAGCATCGGGACGATGGTAACGGAGAGGGTGCGGCGAGGGGCTAGGGTCGCGGCCGGGATTAGTGCTAACGTAGGCAGCACAGGAACGACGAGACACCGGAAAGGGGGGCCCTCATTTCTGGGCCCCCTTTTTTGTTTGACGGGCCGGTGTGACAGAGGAGCCGTGATGGGACGCAAGCTGTTCGTGGGAAACCTGCCGTTTCAGACGACCGAAGACGAACTGCACGACCTGTTCAGCCGGGTCGATGCGGTTGAGTCGGTGACCGTGATGCGGGACCAGATGACGGGCCGCGCACGGGGGTTCGCGTTCGTTGAAATGGCCACCGATGAAGGGGCGCAGAAAGCCATCGATCAGCTGAACAACACCCAGCTCGGCGGCCGGACGCTGGCCATCAACGAGGCGCGCCCGAAGGTGCCGCGCGCCGGCGGATTCGGCGACGAGGGCGGCGGCGGCCGGCGCGGCGGCGGGTTCGGCGGCGGCGGGGGTGGCAACCGCCGGCGAGAGCCGCGCTGGTAGTCAGCCGTCCCGCACGAGGCGGGAGCGGTCACTAGCCTGCAACGAGGAGGACCATGGCCGTACGAGGACCAATGGGCCGCGGCAAGCGCGAGCGCGAGCGCGCGCGAGCGGAGCGGCAGAAGGAAAAGGCAGCGCGTCGCGAGGAGGCGAAGCACCGCCGCGCGACGGCGCCCACCGGCTCTCCTGGCGAGGACCCGGACATCGCCGGCATCGTGCCGGGCCCGCAGGCCAACCCCTGGGGTGACGAGGGCCTGGCCGAGGAGCCCGAGCCGGACGACAAGGAAGAGACCTAGACAGACCCTCGAAGGGCCGACATCGAACAGCGGAGATACAACATGCGCGTGCACCTGGTCAACCCGAGCCATCTGGCCTTCGGGGTGGCCGTCATCACTCCCCGGTGGCTGTACGTGTTGGCCGCGGCAACTCCCGCCGAGTTCGGCGATCCCGTCATCACGGACGAGACGCTCGAGCCGCTCGACATCGGCAGCGTCCAGGCCGGTGATGTCGTGGGAATCGGCATCCACAGCGGCAACGCCGTGCGCGGGTACGAGATCGGCCGCCTCGCCCGCGCGCGCGGCGCGCACGTCGTGTTCGGCGGCATCCACGCCACGCTCTTCCCGGAGGAAGCGCACGAGATGGGCGCCGCCACGGCCGTGGTGAAGGGCGATGGCGACCTGGTGTGGGGTCGCGTCATCCACGCGTGCCTCGCGGGCTCGCCGGACCGGGTCTACGAGGGCGGCCGCGTCGAGGGCGAGCAGCTGTCGAAGGCGCGCTGGGACCTGCTGCCGCGGGAGAAGTACATGTGGGCCTCCGTGCAGACCGTGCGCGGCTGCCCCAAGCACTGCTCGTTCTGCTCGGTGTGGCGCACCGACGGGCAGAAGCCGCGCGTCCGGGCCACCGACGTCATCATCGAGGAGATCGTCGAGCTGCGGCGGAAGGGCTTCCGCTTCATCGCGCTCGCCGACGACAACTTCTACCCGGTCGCGCTCAACGACCTGAAGATGGCCGACCGGCGTGCCGACAAGTCCGGCTACCAGCGCCTCAAGGCCATCCGCGACGAGCGCTTCGAGCTGATGGCCCGGCTCGAGAAGCTGCCGCGCGACATGGTGTTCTTCACGCAGATCACCATGGAGGCGGCCGAGGATCCCGAGTTCCTGGACGCCATGCGCCGCGCGAACATCAAGGGCGCGCTGGTCGGCGTCGAGTCGGTGACGCCCGCGGGGCTGAAGGACGTCTACAAGGACTTCAACCTGTCCGGCGACGCGCTGGCCACGCGGCTGAAGACGTTCCGGGCGCACGGCATCCACGTGCTCGGGTCGTTCATCTTCGGCCTGCCGAGCGACACGCCCGAAACCTTCAAGGCCACCGAGGCCCTCGCCGAGATGGCCGACATCACGTTCGCGCAGTTCGTGATGCTCACGCCCTTCCCGGGGACCGTGGACTTCGAGAAGTGGGAGCGCGAGATGGCGTCCGACCCGACCCGGGTCGACGGCATCCCCATCACGCGCCACTGGCTCATTCCCCAGGCCCGCCGGCCCAAGGTCTACACGCCCCACCCGGTGATGGCCCCCGACGAGATCCGCGCGCGCACTCAGGCCGTGTGGGACGAGTTCTACAGCCTGCCGAAGATCTGGCAGCGCTCGAAGTGCGTCCGGACGCTCAGGGCGCGCATGGCCTTCGTGCTGATCTCGAAGCTGTACCGGCAGATGTACGCCAATACCGGGATTGCCACCGACAGCGCCCGCGTGTCACGCGCCCAGAAGTGGACGCGCCTGATCGCCCCGCCCACGCGCCGGCTCTTCGCCGCGCCGCCGATGCCGGACCTGCAGGTGCCGAACTAGCAGGTCACGGTGTGCTGGCCGGCGGCACGCGGCGCTTCGTCAGCTGCTCGAACGCGAAGGCGAGCTCGATGAGCCGCGGCTCGCTGCACGCGGTGCCCGTGAAGCTCACCCCGTAGGGTGACGGCTTCGCGTCGAAGCCCTGAGGGAACGGGTTGTTCGCCGGCGCGTTCGGCACCGTCGAGAACGGCACGATGACCGTCGGGTAGCCGGGCTTGGCCGCGATGCCTGCGCCGCTCGGGCCGGGGAAGAGCAGCGCGTCCAGCTTGTGCGCCTGCAGCGCCTCGTCGATGCCGTGCGTGGCGGCGAGGAAGACGTCCTTCTTCCGGTCGGCTTCCCACTTCGCACGGTCGCGCTCCAGGTCCACCTCGTCGGAGACGTCCAGCTGCGCCTGCTGGTACTTGATTGCGCCCATGTTCTGGTGCGCGAGGTTCCAGGTCCTCAGCTCCGTGAGCGTCTTCACCGGCGCCCGATCACCCAGCGACGCCAGCCACGCGTTGAAGTCGCGCTTCATCCCGTACTTGAGCGACGACGAGCAGTCGGCGTCCTTGCCCCGCACGTCGTTGGGCCCCGCGCAGGTGCCCCAGCGCAGGAAGTTCTTCGCCGGATCGGGATCGACGATGCTCGGGATGTCGGCGTCCACCACCTCGGCGCCCGCCTGCTTCAGGATGGCAATGGCCTCGTCCATCGCCTTCTTCTGATCGGGATTGAGCCCGCCGCGCGGCTCCTTCTGTCCGGGCGGCGTGACGGGATCGTAGAAGCTCGCGCGTGGGATGCCGATGCGCGCGCCCTTCAGGGCATCGGCCTTCAGGTGCACGGTGTAGTCGCGGTTCGGGGGCGCCTGGCACGTGGAGGTGGCCGGGTCGTTGGGATCCGGCGCCGCGCTCTCGAGCACGCCGAGCATGATGGCGGCGTCCGTCACGGTGCGCGCCATCGGGCCCGCGGTGTCCTGGTCGGCGGTGATGGGAATGACGCCGTAGCGGCTGATCCGGCCCACCGTGGGCTTGATGCCGACGAGCATGTTCTGGTTGGAAGGGCTGAGGATGGACCCCGAGGTCTCGGTGCCGACGTTGGCGGCCCAGAAGTTCGCCGCCGTGCCGGTTCCAGAGCTGGAGCCACCCGTGGCCAGTGCCGGCCGCCCATCGTCGAAGCGCGCCGGGCCGCCGCCGGGACCGCCCGGGCCGCCGCGGCGCGCGCCGCCGGGAGGTGTGGGCGCGGGGCCGCGCGGATCACGCCGCGGGTCGTACGGGTTGAAGCCGTAGCCCTTGAGCGCGTTGTAGTTGCCCGGCATCCCGGCTGCCACCCAGTTGGCCAGCTCGGTCATCATGGTCTTCGCGATGATGATGGCGCCGGCGTCGACGAGGTTCTTCGTGAGCGTGGCGTCGTAGGGCGGGCGCAGGCCGTCGAACGCGAGGGCGCCGCCCGTGGTGGGCATGAACGTGGTGTGGACGTTGTCCTTGAGCGCGATGGGGATGCCGTGCAGCGGGCCGCGCACCTTGCCGTCCCGGCGCTCGCGGTCGCGGGCGTCGGCCTCGTCGAGCGCCTTCGGATTGACGGCGATGACGGCGTTGATGGCGTCCTCGTACATCGCGATGCGCGCGAGGTATTGCGTGACGATCTCGCGCGATGTCGTGCGCCCTTCGCGCATCGCCGCCTGCATGTCGGGGATGGTGGCCTCGACGACCGAGAACGGCGCCGACGGGGCTGGCTGTGCGGGCGGCTGGCTGCACGCCAGTGTGGAGAGGAGTAACAAGAGGGCGGCGAGTCGCATGGCGCCGCATGCTAGCACGCCTCCCTCGCCGCCTGCTCATTGATGATTGGTGATTGATGATTGAGTGATTCATTGGGCGATTGGTGATTGGTGATTGGTGATTGGAGCATTGGGCATTGGATTGAGTGATTGATGGATGGGGGCATTGAGCGATTGCCGGTGTCGAGCTCTACCGAGCCGGGGCCGCGGCTTCCCGTCGTGATCCCGACACCCGGTGGATCACCATGTCGCAATCGCCAATGCCCCCATCCATCAATCACTCAATCCAATGCCCAATGCCCAATCGCCCGATCACCCAATGAATCGCTCAATCATCAATCAGCAATCGTCATTGGGCACGCGCGAGCCATGGATCGTCACACCCCCGCCCTGCGTCCTACCACCTGTGACTCGGTATGCCCGGATTCGCGCGATCTGCGCGGCGGCGCTCGTCCTCGTGCCCACCCTGGCCCTGGCGCAGGACACCACCGGCGTGGGCGCCATTGCGGGCCGCGTCCTCGATCCGGCCGGCGCGCCCGCGGCGGGCGTCCGCATCTGCGCGCTGGACACGGCGCAGTGCGTGACCAGTGCCGCCGACGGGACGTTCCGCATCTCCGGGCTCCGGGCCGGGGCGTACCGGCTGGAGGTCCTGCCCCTCGAGGGCCTGCCCTTCGTGAGCGACCCGGTGGAGGTGCGCGCGGGGCTCGACGGGACGGTCGAGGTGGATCTCCCGAAGGTCGAGGCGATCGAGCAGACGGTGACGGTGACGGCCCCGGCCTTCACCGCGCCCGAGGAGGTGAAGAACTCGGGATTCCTCGTCGCGCCGCGCGAGGTGCTGAAGAACGCCGGGGCGCTGCAGGACGTGTCGCGGTACGTGCAGTCGCTGCCCGGCGTGGTCATCGGCACCAACGACTTCCGCAACGACATCATCGTCCGCGGCGGCAGCCCGCTCGAGAACCTGTTCGTCGTGGACAACATCGAGATCCCGAACATCAACTCGTTCGCCAACTTCGCGTCGGCGGGCGGTACGGTCAGCATCCTCGACGCGGAGCTGCTGCAGGACGTGACGTTCCTCACGGGCGGCTATCCCGCGCCCTACATCAACCGGACATCGAGCGTGCTGCAGGTGACGCAGCGGGAGGGGAGCCGCACCGGGTTCGGCGGGTGGGCCACGCTCGGCTTCGCCGGCGCCGGGACGATCCTCGAGGGGCCGATCAATGGTGGCCGGGGTTCCTGGATCGTGTCGGCGCGCCGCAGCTTCCTCGACCTGGTCACCGACGACATCGGGGTCGGCGGCGTGCCGGTGCTCTACACGCTGAACGCCAAGGCGGTGTACGACCTCACGCCGCGCGACCGCGTGTGGATGGTGAACATCTCGGGCCGCGACAACATCCGCCTGGGATATCGAGAAGGCCAGGAGGCCGAGGACGGCGAGCTGTCGACGCTGGACATCCGCTACGACGGGTGGAGGGCCGCGACGGGCGTCAACTGGCAGCGCCTCTTCGGCTCGCGGGGCGTGGGCCTGCTGGGCGTGACGCACTCGGAGGCCAAGGTGGGGCAGCGGGTGAAGGACCTCGCGCTCGAAGGCCTGCCGCCCACGGGGCCCGCGGACGAGGCCATCGCCGCCGCCCCGACGGTGTACTTCGAGGACTCGCGCGAGGGCGAAACCACGTTCAAGTACGACCTCACGCTGAACGTGCCCGGGCTGGACAAGATCCAGGCGGGCGGCAGCTTCAAGATCTTCCGGATCGACTACCAGGCCGAGTCGCCCTACGGGAACGACACCCCGTTCTCGCCGGTGACCGGCGTGGACCCGTTCTTCCTGACGACCGGTTTCCGCGCCTATCAGACGGGTGCCTACGTGCAGGCCACCCGGGCGCTCACGCAGCGGGCCAGCGTGACCGCCGGCCTCCGGGTGGACGACTACGACTTCCTGAACGAGACGCGCGTGAGCCCGCGCCTCGGCGCGACGTACCGACTGGGTGAGTCGCTGTCGTGGAACGCGAGCTACGGCCGCTACTACCAGCAGCCCGCCTTTCTCTTCCTCGCGGCGTTCCCGGAGAACCGTGGTGCCGTGCCCTGGCGCGCGGACCACTACGTGACGGGCCTGGCCTGGACACCCTCGCCCGACCTGCGTGCGACGCTCGAGGTGTACGGCAAGCGGTACGCGGACTACCCGGTGGCCGCGACGCTGCCCTCGGTGTCGCTGGCGAATATCGGCGACACCTTCAACGTGCGCGAGATTCTCTTCCCGCTCGCCAGCGCGGGCCGAGGACGGGCCTACGGGGTGGAGCTGTTCGTCGAGAAGCGGCTCACGTCGAAGCTGTATGGGCAGGGCAACCTGGCGTTCTCACGCACGCGGCACGCGGCGCTCGACGGCGTCCTGCGGCCAGGCTCCTTCGACTACCCGTTCGTCTTCAACCTGACGGGCGGGTACCGGGTGAGCCCGGCATGGGAGATTTCGTCGCGCGTGGCGCTGCTCGGTGGACGGCCCTACACGCCCTTCGACGAAGCCGCGTCGGCCGCCGGGCGGCGCGGCGTGTACGACCTGTCGCGCGTGAACGCCGAGCGCGGTCCGATGTACGCCCGGATCGACGTGCGCGTGGATCGCACCTTCACCGTCGGTGGGCAGCCGCTCAACGTCTTCCTGGGCGTGCAGAACATCGCGAACCGGAAGAACTTCGGGGGCTACCTCTGGAACCGCCGCGCCAACGCGCTCGACGTCAACGAGCAGCAGGGCCTGTTCCCGATTCTCGGGTTCGACTGGCGATTCTGAAGGGGGCCGCGCTTCGCGCGGCGGGCGCGCCTGCGGCGCGTGGGCGGGCGCGTTGCGCCCGCAGGCCGCGCGGTGGGTGAGCCGCGCTTTGCGCGGCAGGCAGCCTGCTACAGTGTGCGGATGGCCGACACCGCGCGCGTGAACGAGCTGGGCCAACCGATCGGGGACGCCCTTCCCGGCTGGACGCCGCCCCCCATGCCCCCGCACGAACCGATGACGGGGCGCCTGTGCGCGCTGATCCCGCTGGCGCCGTCGGATGGCCCCGCGCTCTGGAAGGCCTTCGGGCTCGACACGGAGGGCCGCAACTGGACCTACCTGTCGCACGGTCCGTACGAGCGCTACGCCGACTTCGAGCAGTGGGTGAAGGAGGCGAGCGCCAGCGCGGACCCGCAGTTCTATTCGGTACGGGTGCAGGGGGCAGGGGTGCAGGGGGCAGGGCTGCCGCGTGGAGCAGCGCAGGGGGCAGAGGTGCGCGGCACTCTGTCTGCGTCATCTGCGTCATCTGCGTCATCTGCGTTGCCTGCGCCATCTACGTTGCCTGCGCCATCTGCGTCTGAGTCTGCGCCATCTGGGTCCGCCTCCTATCTGCGGATCGCGCCATCGGTGGGCACCATCGAAGTGGGCCATATCCATTTCTCTCCCCTCCTCCAGCACACGCCGGCGGCCACCGAGGCGATGTTCCTGATGATGAGGCGGGTGTTCGAGCTCGGCTACCGGCGGTACGAATGGAAGTGCGACGCGCTGAACGCGCCGTCGCGCCGGGCGGCACAGCGGCTCGGCTTCTCGTTCGAAGGCGTCTTCCGCCAGGCGGTGGTCGTCAAGGGCCGGAATCGCGACACGGCGTGGTACGCCTGCATCGACCGGGAGTGGCCGGCCCTCCGCGACGCCTATGAGCGCTGGCTCGACCCCGCCAATTTCGACGAGCTCGGGCGCCAGCGCGTGTCGCTGTCGTCGCTGACGGCGCCCATCCTCGTCGCGCGCGGGTAGCGGGGACGGGCGTTCCAACCTTTTGCCTGCTGGCCGCCGTCCCAGCCCGGGGGGACGATGATGAGCGCCATCCGATTCGCGGTCCGCCGCCTGTTCCATCGGCCGGGCTTTGCCCTGGTCGCCGTCGGCACACTGGCGCTCGGCATCGGCGCCAACGCCGCCATCTTCAGCCTTGTCCAGGCTGTGCTGCTCAGGCCGCTCCCCTATCCCTCGCCCGACGCGCTGGTGCGCGTCCTCGGGTATGACACCGATGAGAACGAGGTCGGCAACCTCTCGCCCGCCGACTTCATGGACTTCGCCCGTGAGACGAAGGCCTTCGAGCGCATGGGCGCGCACGGCTTCGTCGGGTCGTTCACCGTGGCGGGCGCGGCCGGCGATGCCGAGCGCGTGGGCGGAGTGAACGTCACCGACGGGTTCTTCCCGACCCTGGGGATCCAGCCCGCCCTCGGCCGCGCGATCACCGCCGAGGACGACCGGCCCGACGCGCCGATGGTCGTGCTGCTCAGCGACGGCCTCTGGCGCCGCCGTTTCGGGGCGGATCCCGGTGTCGTCGGATCGGAGATCCTCCTGAACGCGCGGCCCGCCACGGTCGTCGGCGTGCTGCCGGCGTCCTACCGGCACGTGGAGGAGAACCCGGACCGATCGGCCGACGTGTTCGTCCCGTACCAGTTCAATCGCACCTCGCCCAACCGGGGCGGCCATTTCATCCGTGCGGTGGGGCGGTTGAGGCCGGGTGCCCGGATCGAGGAGGCGCGGGCGGAGCTCGAGACCGTGGCCGCACGGCTCGAGCGCGAGTTCCCCACGAGCAACCACGGCCAGGGCGTGCGCCTGCTCGCGCTGCACGACGCCGTCGTGGGCGACACGCGGGCCAGCCTGCTGCTGCTCTCGGCCGGCGTGGCCCTGGTGCTGCTCATCGCCTGCGCGAACCTCGCCAACCTCCTGCTCGCGTCCGGGGCGGCCCGGCAGCGCGAGTTCGCGGTGCGGACCGCGATGGGCGCCACGCGCGGCCGTCTCGTGGGGCAGCTGCTCATCGAGAGCGCCGTGCTGAGCACGCTCGGCGCCATCGGGGGCCTGGCCCTGGGGTGGTGGGCCACCAGGGCCTTCGACGTCCTCGCCGAGGCGAACATCCCGCGCGCGCCGGACGCCGGGATCGACGGCAGCGTGCTGGCCTTCGTCGCCGCGGTGGCGGCCGGTGCAGCGCTGGTGTTCGGCATGGTGCCCGCGCTGCAGCTCTCGAGGGACGCGCTGCACGACACGCTGAAGGAAGGCGGACGACTGCCGGCGGGACTGCTGCGCCGAGGGGCGCGGCAGGCCTTCATCGCGGTGCAGGTGGCCCTGGCCGTGGTGCTGCTGGTCGGCGCCGCACTCCTCACGCGGAGCCTGTGGCAGCTGCAGCGCGTGCCCGCCGGGTTCTCCACGGCGCAGGTGACGGCGATGGACGTGTCGCTCCCGGTCGCCACCTACGCCGAAGGCGAGCAGATCCCCTTCTACGAGCGCTTCGAGGCACGGCTGCGCACGCTGCCCGGCGTGAGGGAGGTGGGCGCCGTCAACATCCTCCCGCTCAGCGCCAACTACGACAGCCGCGGCATCCAGATCGAGGACCGGCCGCGGCCCGAGGGCCAGGGCGAAGCGCCTCAGGCCCGTTCGGTCACGCCCGGCTACTTCCGCGCGATGGGCATCCCGCTGGTGCGGGGACGGCTGTTCGAGGCGCGTGACGTCGAGGGGGCGCCCCGCGTCGTGGTGATCAGCGAGTCGATGGCCCGGCGCTACTGGCCCGGCGAGGATCCCGTCGGCAAGCGGATCACGTTCAACAGCGGCATCCCGCGCGAGGAGCAGCGTGTCGTCGGCGGCCCCGGATCCCGCGAGGTGATCGGCGTGGTCGGCGACGTGCGCCACCTCGGCCTGGACGAGGGCGAGGTCCCGATGTTCTACACGCCGCACGCGCAGCAGCCGTCGTACCACACCATGACGGTGGTGGTGCGGACGGCGGGGGCGGCCGAAGGGTTGCCGGGGGCCGCGCGCGCGGAGCTTCGCGGCATGGACACGTCGGTTCCGCTCTACCAGGTGCGTACGCTCGACCGCGTGCTGTCACGCGCGGTGGCGGCCCCACGCCTTCGCGCCGGGCTCATCGGGCTCTTCGCGGCGCTGGCCTGCCTGCTCGCCAGCCTCGGCGTGTACGGCGTGGTCAGCTACCTGGTGGCGCAGCGCACGCACGAGATCGGGGTGCGGATGTCCCTCGGCGCGAGCGCGGGGGACGTGGTGCGGCTGGTCGCGGTCGAGGGCCTGCGGCCCGTGGCGGCCGGCCTTGCCGCGGGCACGCTCGGCGCCTGGGCGCTCGGGCGCGCGATGGAGTCGCTGCTGTTCGGCGTCACGAGCCGCGATCCGCTCAGCTACGGCGTGGCCATCGCGCTGCTCGTCCTGGCCGCGACTGCCGCCACGCTCGTCCCCGCTCGCCGCGCGGTGCGAATCGACCCGGTGACGGCGCTGAACGTGCAGGGTTGAGGGGGGGGCTTGGGACTTGGGGCTTGGGGCTTGGGGATTGGGAGGTTGGCCTACTTCCTGAGCCCCCACTTGCCAGTGCCGACGGCGGCGATGTAGAGGAAGAGAAAACAGAACAGCACCGCGGGCTCGCCGCCGTTCTGGACGGGCCAGAAGCCGCGGGGGAGGTGCGCCTGGAAGTACGCGACCGCCATCTGGCCGCTCGCGAGAAACGCCCAGGCGCTCGTGTAGAAGCCCAGCGCGATCGACAATCCGCCCACCACCTCGATGATGGCCGCGAGGCCCATCTGCGACATGAGGTCGACGGGCTCGGCGCGGCCGAGCACACCGAACATCTTCTGGAAGCCGTGGACCGAGAAGAGCAGGCCGGAGACGATGCGCAGCAGGGCGTAGATGGACGTCTTGTGGGACCCGAGCAGCCATTCCATCACCTCAGCGTACACAAGGCGCGCGCGTGACGACAGCTCGTCCACGAGCCCAGGCCCCAAATCCCAAATCCCAAGCCCCAAGCCCCAAGCCCCAAGCCCCAAGCCCACACCTCAGCGCCTCGCCTCCCGCAGCGCCTGCTGGTGGGCGGCGAGCATCACCGCCGACACCGCGTCCAGCCCCCGGTGCCACGCCTCGTCCACATCCGGTGTCCATTGCTCGCCAAGCGTCTCGCGGATCACGTCGAGCGCCACGTGCGTCACGGCCACGTAGTGCGAGGCCTGTACGCGGTAGCCGACGTGCCGCTGCCCGAGCGCCGCCACCGCCGGCGCGACCGCGTCGGGCGACCTGAGATGGTCGATGACCATCGTGAGCGCCGCCAGCAGGTGCTGTTGCTGGTGGCGCATCGACACGCGCGCGAAGAGCGGCTGCACGGCGGGGTGCCGCGCGAAGAGCTCGCGATAGAACCGCGCGGCGAAGTCGCTGCCGCGGGCGGCGATGACGGCAAAGCTCGACTCGAGCAGCTCCACCGTCCTGCGGGACAGGCTGTGCAGATCCACTCCGCCCTTCAGCACGTTGCGTCCCAGGTCGAGCGTGGCCAGCAAGGGCAGGACGGGGGAGGCGCCGAGCGTGGCCGCCCCCGCCTGCGAGATGCGGTTGCCCTGGAGCGACAGGCGGCGCAGCGTCGGCCATGTCGTGGCAAGCAGCCGTCCGATGTCGTCGTCGGTCAGGCTGCCGTGCCCGAGATCCAGGGCGTGCAGCCGCGATGGCAGGCTCGAGGCGGCGAGCGCCTCGAGGAACCGGCTGCCCAGCGGGTTGTCGGCGAGGCCGACGTCCGACAGGGCGGGGAGGCGTTCGAGCGCCGCCACGACCAGCGTGGCGTCATTCTCGGCCAGCCGATTCGAGGCGAGCGACAGGCGCTGCAGCGATGACAGGCGGTGCGCGCTCGTCAGCTGCGTCAGCGCACCCGCGTCGAGCTGGCAGGCCGAGAGATCGAGCGCGACGAGGGCGCGCGCTTCGACAAGGTCGGCCAGCGTGGACATCTCGGCGGCATCAACCCGGTTGCCGGAGGCGTCGAGCCGCTCGAGGCGGCCGCCCGCGTGCTGGATCACCGCCGCCAGGCCCCGCCCGGTGATCTCGCAGTGCGCCAGGCCCAGGGTCGATACGTGCGTACGCGCGAGCGCGCGCCCGAGGGCGGCGGCCCCCGCGTCGCCCAGAGTGTTGCCCGACACGTCCAGCCGGGTGAGCTCCAGCGGTGCCGTGCCCACCAGCGTGACCCCGGCCTCGGTCACGCCGTTGCGCGCGACGGCCAGTTCCCGCAGTCCGCCGAGCGCCGGCGCCCCGAGGAGGGCCGCCAGCCCTGCGTCCCCGAGCTCGTTGTCCGACACATCGAGCGCCTTGACCCGGCGCACGGTGGGCGACGCCGCGAGCAGCATCGCGCCGTGCGCCCCGAGCTCGTTGGCGGAGACGTCGAGCGCCTCGAGCGAGGGCAGCCGGACGGAGGCCAGCAGCTCCATGCCCGCCAGCCCCAGGCGATTGCGGCCCAGTCCCAGTGTCCGCAGGCCGGTGAGCGCCGGCGACAGCGCGAGGGCGGCGGCGCCGCTGGCGCCGATGGCGTTGCCGGAGAGTTCCAGCGACGAGAGTGCGGCCATCTCGCGCGACATGGCGACCGCGCCCGCCCCGTCGGATCCGAGCGCGTTGCCGGCCAGCCCCAACACTTCGACGCGCCGAAGAACCGGGCTCGCGGCGAGCACCGCTGCCCCGGCGGCGCCGATGTCGTTGTGGCCCAGGTCCAGGCGGGTGAGGCGCCACGCCGCGCGTGCCAGCGCCTCGGCGCCCTCGAGGCCAATGCCGTTGTCGGCGACGCGCAGCTCGACGAGTCGCGACAGCGACGAGGAGGCACAGAGCGCGGCCAGCCCGGCCGACGTGAGCCGGTTGTGCGAGAGATCGAGGGCGACCAGCCCGCGCACGGCGGGTGATGCGGCCAGGTGCGCCGCGCCATCGGCGGTGATCTGGTTGTGCGACAGGTCGAGCCTGGTGATCGAGGTGAGCGCCTCCGAGGCCGCCACCACCGCGACATCCGCATCGTCCAGTTCGCGGCCCGAGAGGTCCAGTGCCCGCGCCAGGCGCCAGAGCGGTTGCGGGTGGCCCGCGATCTCCGATTCCCACCAGCCGACCGGGGCCACCCTGACGTGATCCGGCCAGCCGGCAACCAGCGTGTCGGCCACGTCGATCAGGCCCGGCTGCGCGTGGGCTGGTTGTTCCAGCAGGTAGCGGCAGAGCGCCCACCACGCCCCTTCCCCCGGAGAAGCGCAGAGTGCCTCCAGGAGGCCCAGTGGGTTGTGGGCCGGCGCGGGGGCTAGCTGGTGCTCGACGCGCGCGAGCTCGTTGCACACGGCGCCGGCGGTGCGCGGGCGGCGATCAGGGTCGGTCGCGAGGAGCCGGCTGACCAGGTCGTCCAGGCCCGCGTAAGCCCGGAGCTCCGGCACCCGGTCGCTGGGCCGGGGACCTGCATCCAGGTGCGACTCGAACGCACGGGTGAGCGTGGCGCCGTCGGTGGCCTCCGCGTAGGGCGCGCAACCGGTGAGCATGAAGAACAGCACCGCGCCGAGCTGCCAGAGATCCAGGCGCGCGTCGTGGGCGTACGAGGGGAGGAGTTGTTCCGGTGCCATGAACTGCGGCGTGCCGAGCCTTGCCGAGGTCGCCGCGGCGGTCCGGTGCAGCGACTTGGCAATGCCGAAGTCGATGATCTTGGCCTGCTCCGCATCGGTGCCCGCGCGGCTGAGCAGCACGTTCTCGGGCTTCAAGTCGCGGTGCAGCACGTCGACGGCGTGCGCCGCCGCCAGGCCGGAGGCCACCTGCTTGGCGATGCGGACCGCGCGCACCGGCGGGAGCGGGACCACCGCGCCTGCGCGCGTCATCGTTCGCGCCAGCGAGGCGCCCTCGACGAACTCGAGCGCCAGGTACAGCTCGGGCTCGTCGTCCAGCATGCCGACACCGTGGCAGCGCGCGACGTTCGGATGGTGAATCTGCTCGAGCACCACGGCCTCGTGCACGAAGCGCTCGCGCATGACCGCGTCACCGGCCCACTCGGTGTGCAGGATCTTCAGTGCCCGCTGGAGCCCACCGACGGTGGTTCGCACCAGGTATACCGTGCCGAACCCGCCGCTGCCGAGTCGCCGGAGCACGACGTACTGCCCGCCCGCGATGGTGGCGCCGAGCCGGCGGTCGCGGGGCCATCCCACCTCCGGCCGCGCGGCCCGGCAGGCCGCGCACGCCGACTCGCTCGCCGTCACCACCGCCAGGCAGTGCGGGCAGAAGCTCGACGTCACCGCCGCCGGCGGCATTGTCACGTCCAATGGGGTCTCCTCTCAGGCGCTCGCTTCGCTCACGTGGGCCGTCGGTAAAGGCAGGGTTGTCTCGCCGCCGTACGGGCTGTACACTCGGCCCCTCCACCTCGTCTTACGACAAGGAGAGGGGAAACCCGCCACGACGTGCTGGACCTTGCCCCCTGGCCCGAGGCCGATGCAATCCTGGATGAGGCGTTGGCGCTGCCCCCGGCCGAGCGCGAGCCGTTCCTGCGCGCCCGGGTCGCCGACACCGCGCTCCGGGCCGCGCTGACACGCGTATTGCAGGAGGCCACAGCCGACGACGGGTTCCTCGAGCCCGGCGGCGGCACGGGCGCGGCGCTCTTCGATGACTGGCGCGACTCGCTGTCGAAGCCCGCGCCGAGGCTGTCAGCCGGTGAAGGGGTCGGCGTGTACCGCGTGATGGGCTGGCTCGGCCGCGGCGGCATGGGCGAGGTGTACCAGGCCCACGATTCCAGCCTCGGCCGCGACGTCGCGCTCAAGATCCTGCCCGGCGAGGTGGCGGGCGACTCCACGCGCCTGGCCCGGTTCCGCCGCGAGGCGCGGCTGCTGGCCTCGCTCAATCATCCGCACATCGCTTCCATCTACTCGGTCGTCGAAGACGAGGGACGGCTCGCGCTGGTGCTCGAGCTGGTGGAGGGGCCCACGCTGTCCGAGCGCCTCGTAGCCGGGCCGTTGCCGGTTCGCGTGGCGCTCGAGCTCGCGCGCCAGGTGGGGGAAGCCATCGAGGCCGCTCACCAGAAGCAGGTCGTCCATCGGGACCTGAAGCCCGCGAACATCAAGCTGTCGGCGAGCGGCAACGTGAAGGTCCTGGACTTCGGCATCGCCAAGGCCCTCAGCGAGGAGGGCGCCGAGGGAGAGGAGGTGTCGCTCACCGGTACGGGGCACCGCGCCGCGCTGCTGGGCACGGCCGCCTACATGAGCCCGGAACAGGCGCGCGGCGAGCCCGTGGACCACCGCACCGACATCTGGGCCTTTGCCTGCGTGCTCTACGAGATGCTGACCGGCCAGCGTGCGTTCACCGGCGACTCGGCGATCGAGGTGCTCGGGAGAGTCTTCGAACGCCAGCCGGATTTCGACCGCCTTCCGCCGGAGACCCCTTCGTCCATTCACCGGTTGCTGCGGCGCGCCTTCGAGAAGAACCCGCGGCGGCGACTGGGCTACATCGGCGACGCTCTGCTGGAGATCGAAGAGGGCCTCGCGGCGCTCGGTCAACCGGCGCCTCCGGCGCCGGAGGCGCCGTCGCGGCGCTCGGGCGCACTGCCTCTTGCGGCGGCGGTCGCGGCCGGCGCGGTGGTTGGCGCGCTGCTGCTCTGGGCTTGGCGCGCGCCAGCGCCTCCCGGAACCGTGGCGCACCTGGCCGTGCCCATGCCCGCGGATCACGAGGTGGTCGTCGGGCAGCTGCCGGCGCTCGCCGTCTCTCCGGACGGCCGCACGCTCGTCTACCGTGCGCGGCAGGGCACGACCATGCGGCTGTTCGAGCGGCCGCTTTCCGGAGGGGCGCCCGTGGCCGTGCCGGGCTCGGAGGACGTGGCCGGCCACGCACTGTCGCCCGATGGCCGATCCGTGGCCTTCGCGCGTGGAGGGCAGGTCTTCCGCGCCGCCCTCGGCGGCGGCGCGCCCGTGCTGCTGGGCGCCCTCCCCGGTGGCGCGTCGCTGTCGTGGGGCACACCCGACACGATCGTGGCGTCCGGCGGTGCCGGCGGCGCTCTCCGCCGGTTCCCGGCTTCTGGCGGCCCGGCGGAAGCCTTCACGAAGGTGGACACCGGCCGGGGCCACATCGCGCACAGCGCGCCGGAGCTGCTGCCCGACGGCCGCACCGTGCTCCTGACGGTGCACGCGGCCGATGGCGCGCACATCGGGGTCACGACGCTCGGCAGCGGAGAGGTCACGGTGTTGACGCGCGGGCGCCAGCCTCGTTACCTCCCGTCCGGGCACCTCGTGTTCGCGCGCGAGCGCGCACTCTGGGTGGCGCCGTTCGACGCCGGATCGCGCCAGCTCACGGGCGACGCCGTGCAGGTGGTGGACGGCGTGGAGCGCAGCACGCTGAACGCGTTCGTCCACTTCGCGGTCGCCGCCAGCGGCACGCTGTTCTACATCCCGTGGCGCGAGCGCTCGGGGCTGATGACGCTGACCTGGCACGACCGGCAGGGTGTCGGGCTGGGCACGCTCAGGGAGGGCCGCGGCCTGACGCGCTTCAGCCTGTCGCCAGATGGGTCGAAGGTCGCCCTGGCCGTGGCCGACGGCGACGAACGCGACGTCTGGGTGCTCGACACCACGCGCGACGCCACGACGCGCCTCACCTTCGACCCCGTGCCCGACTCGCAGCCCATCTGGTCGCCGGATGGCTCGCTCATCGCGTTTCGTTCGGACCGTGACGGCGGCGGCGTGTTCGTGCGGCGCGCGGATGGCGCGTCCGAGGCTCGCCGGGTCACGCGTGTGCGTGACGGCTTCCACATCCCCTACGCGTTCACGCCGGACGGGAAGCAGGTGCTGTTCACCGATTTCCGCGACTACAACGACCAGGACATCCGCGTCGTGGATCTCGAGACGCAGGCGGTGGAGCCGGTGCTGACCGGGCCTCCCGCGGAGATGCACCCCGCGATCTCGCCAGACGGGCGATGGCTCGCCTACCAGTCGGACGACTCGGGGCGCTTCGAAGTGTACCTGCGGCCGTGGCCCGAGGTGAGCCGCGCGCGCTGGCAGGTGTCGGTGGGCGGCGGCATGTCGCCGACCTGGCGTCGTGATGGCGCCGAGCTCTTCTTCGCGAGCGGGGCCACGCTGATGGTGGCCTCGTTCGCCGGTGGGGCGACGCCGCGCATCGGCAAGCCCCGGCCGCTCTTCGCCGTCGCCTCGAGCGGCGAGCGGCTCGGCCCCCAGTTCGACGTCAGCCCCGATGGGCAGCGGCTCCTGGTGCTGTCGCCAGCCCCGGTGGACCCGGTGGCCGATCGCCCCGAGGTGCGCGTGATCCAGGGGTGGGGGCTCGATCTGGCCCGGGCACTCGGCGGACCGGGGGGCTCGTGAGCACCATCACGCACCTGCTCGCGGCGCACCGGGACGGCGTGCCCGATGCCTTCGGCCAGCTGGTCGGCCTGGTCTACGCCGACTTGCAGCGCGTGGCGCGCGGGCAGCGCCGCCGGATGGGCGCGGGCGAGACGCTCAACACCACCGCGCTCGTGCACGAGGCCTACGCGAAGATCGTGGACCAGGCGGGTGCGCGCTTCGCCGATCGCGGGCACTTCCTGGCGATCGCCGCGGTGGCGATGCGGCAGATCCTGGTGGACCACGCGCGCCATCGCACCCGCGACAAGCGGGGCGGCGGCGCCGTGCACGCGCCTCTCGACGAGGTCGAGGAGCGGATCGGCCGGGACGCGCGGCACGTTCTCGAGCTGGACATGGCCCTCGGACGCCTCGCCCAGCACGACCAACGTGCCGCACGGGTGGTCGAATGCCGTTACTTCGCCGGCCTCACGGAAGAGGAGACGGCGGAGGCGCTCGAGGTGTCGGTGCGCACCGTGCAGCGCGAGTGGCTGAAGGCGCGGGCGTGGTTGCGCCACGAGTTGGCCGGGCGCGCCTCGCCCATTGGCGATTGATGATTGATGATTGAGCGATTCGTTGGGTGATTGGTGATTGGGGCATTGGGCATTGGATTGAGCGATTGAGTGATCGGGCCATTGGGTGATTTCGAGCCCGGTGTCGCGCTGCGGCCACTCGACCCTCAGCTCGACAGCGGCAATCGCTCAATGCCCCAATCACGCCGTCACTCAATCCAATGCCCAATGCCCCAATCACCACTCACCCGCTGAATCGCTCAATCGCCAATCTTCAGTCATCAATGAGCCCGTGCCGCTCCGCCGCGCGCAACTGCCGGAGGCGGGCCGTGAAGTCGGGAGGCAGCGGCGCCTCGACGGCGACCCGCTGCCCGGTCACGGGGTGGGGAAAGGCCAGCCGCCACGCGTGCAGCAGCGGGCGGTCGGTGCGCTTCGCGCTCTCGCGCGCGCGGCCGTAGACGCGGTCGCCCATCACGGGGTGCCCGATGGAGGCCAGGTGGATGCGGATCTGGTGCTGCCGGCCCGTCTCGAGCTTCAGCTCCACGAGCGCCGCGCGCTGCCCGATGGCCTCGCGTACCCGGTAGTGGGTGCGGGCCGGCAAGGAGCGCTCCCCTCGCGCGGCCACGTCGCGCCGACCCCCCTCGTACTCGGACGCGATGGGCGCCTCGATGGTGCCTTCCGCGGGCGCGGGCACGCCCTCGACGATGGCCAGGTACGTGCGGTCGAACTCGTGCGCCTTGAACAGCAGGCGGCCGGCCTCGTGGACCGCGCGCGACAGCGCCACGGCCAGCGCGCCCGAGGTGCCGCGATCGAGGCGGTGCAGCATGCCCGCGTAGGCCTGCCGTCCCCGCTTGTGCGCCGCATAGGCCCGCGCGCGCCTGAGGACCGAGTCCTCGTGCTCGAGCCGGCCCGGCGCCGAGGGAATGCTCAGCAGGCCCGCCGGCTTGTTGACGACGATCAGGTCGCGCTCGGCGTGCAGGAGGACCAGCCGCGATCGCTTCGAGTCGGCGGCGGCGCGGCTCACGACGCAAGCTGCTGCTGGATGCGCCTGAGCGTGTCGATGACGCGCGCGGCGTTGTCAGGGCCCATGCGCAGCAGCTGCTTCTGCGCCGGGTCGAGGGCCTCGAGCGCGGGGTCCGCGAAGGCCCACGTGGCGCCGCGGCCCTCGACGACCCGGATGGGGCCCTCCGGGATGGGCGTCGCCACGAGTACCTCGAGGGCCCGCTGCACGGCGACGTCCACGTCGGAGTCGGCGCGGCCCATCGCCTTGTACGCCTCGTCCAACCGGGGCCGGATGGTCCGGTAGATGCGCGCGACCGCGGCCGGATCCATGCCCGCGAGTGTCGCGGCGATCCCGTCGTACCGCGCGTAGGACGCCGAATCGACCTCGCGCGAGCGGCCGCGGCGTGTGGTCAGGAACTCGCGATCAGGCGCCAGCACGCGCAGATCGCTGGCCGGCGAGGCGCCTCGCGACACGCGGTCGATGGCTGCGGCCATCTGCTGGATGAGACCATCGGTGGCCAGCCAGCGCGCCAGTTCGGGTCGCGCGGACAGCGCACCGAGCAGGCCGCGCAGGAACGGGTCCATCTGCTCGAGCGGCGGCAGCACGACGGTCTCTGCGGGGAGTGGCACCTCGGTGGCCGCGGCCGGCGCCTCGGGCGCCGGTGCGGGCGCCGGGCCTCGCATGGTCCACCACCGCGCCACGCCGCCCGCGAGGACAGCGAGCACGACGACGCCGCCGATGATCCACGCGCGCGTGCTCGCGCGCGGGGAGGTGCTGGTGGGCGGGGAGGTGCCCTCACGGTCGAGTTCCAGATCGTCTACGCCCATGTCGCCAGACTACTCCACCCGCGTTCAGAAGTTTCTCTCATTGGTTGCATTCGGAAACGCGCATTGACACTTTGGTGACCACGCGTTACTTTCCCCGCCGCCATCGTCGCAGGCCGGGGTGACCCCACTCAACCCCATGGCCGCTCCCTGCACGCGTTGGTTCCTCCCTTGTCTTGCGGCTGTTGCACGACGTTCGACCACTTCGAGATACGAGGAGGCGTGATGTCACCAGGGCGTAATGGATGGGATCGTCAGGCGCAGGCCGCCACGCTGGCAGCGTGGGCCCTGCTGGTGGTGGTGCTGCTGCCGGGCGCGGCGTGGGCGCAGAGCGCCATCGTGGGTGTGGTCAGGGACACGTCGGGTGCCGTCCTTCCCGGCGTGACGGTCGAGGCGGCGAGCGACGTCCTCATCGAGAAGGTGAAGTCGGCGACGACGGACGCGGGCGGCGCCTACCGAATCGCGGACCTCCGCCCAGGCATCTACTCGGTCGCGTTCACGATGCCCGGTTTCAGCACGTTCCGGCGCGACGACCTCCGCCTGACGGCCGAGTTCACCGCCACCATCGACGCGACGCTGGCGGTGGGCACGCTCGAGGAGACCGTCACCGTCACGGGCGCGTCGCCGGTGGTGGACGTCACGACCGCGACGAAGACCGCCGTGCTCGACCGCGAGGCCATCGATGTCATCCCGACGGGCCGCAGCATCCAGGGCATGGCGCAGCTCGTGGTCGGCATCAACCTCAGCCTGCCCGACACCGGCGGCGCGCGCGCGATGCAGCAGACCTACATGAACACCCGCGGCATGACCGCCGCCAACGTCACCACCCTGGTGGACGGCATGATGGTCAACGGCCTCCAGGCCGACGGCGCCATCCAGAGCTACTTCAACGACGCGATGAACCAGGAGGTCAGCTACCAGACGGCCGGCATCAGCGCCGAGACCTCGTCGGGCGGCGTGCGGCTCAACATGATTCCCCGCGAGGGCGGCAGCCGCTTCAGCGGCGACTTCAAGATGGCCATGCGGCCCGGGGACTGGCAGTCGAGCAACCTCACGCAGCGCCACAAGGATCGCGGCCTCGGCGCCGGCAACGCCACCGACCGCATCATCGATTACACCTTCGCGCTGGGCGGCCCCGTCAAGAAGGACAGGCTGTGGTTCTTCGCCTCGGCCCGCTACTTCTCGGTGAACAACTACATCGCCAACACGTTCTTCGACGACGGCGGCCAGGGTGTGGACGATCAGTACATCAAGAGCGCGATGGCGCGGCTGACGTGGCAGGTGAGCCCGCGCAACAAGATCTCGGGCTACTTCGACGAGATCGACAAGTACCGCGGCCACGACATGCAGTCCAACGTGGACCCGGAGACGGCGTCGTGGCAGTGGTTCTCGCCCGCGTACCACACGACGGCCGTGAAGTGGACCTCGCCGGTCACCAGCAGCCTGTTCCTCGAGGCCGGCTGGTCGAGCAACCTCGAGTACTACACGAACAGCTACCAGGACGGCGTCGAGGAGCCCCGGTTCACCGAGGCGTGGTACGCCAAGGCCTCCAGGAGCGATCTCGATCTCGGCCACATCAAGACGGCGCCGTCGTCTCGCCTGACGGAGAGCCCGGCCCGCTACGCCGTTGCCGGCGCGGCGACCTACGTGCTGGGCCCGCACACCTTCAAGGCGGGCATGCAGATGACGTGGGGCAACTACACGCACACCCGCGACGCGAACGCGGATCTGGTGCAGCAGTACCGCAGCTCGTCGACCGGCATCCCGTTCACCGTGCCGGACAGCGTGCTCATCCGCAACACGCCCCTCAGCTACGGCGAGCGCCTCAACTACGACCTGGGCTTCTACGTCCAGGATTCCTGGACGCTCAACCGGCTCACGGTCAATGCCGGCGTCCGCTACGAGCTCCTGAAGGCCCAGGTCCTGGCCGCCGAGTCGCCGGTGGGGCGTTTCGTGCCGGCGCGGACGTTCGAGCCGATCGAGAACCTGCCGAACTGGAAGGACTGGGCGCCGCGCCTGGCGGTGGTCTACGACCTCTTCGGGAACGGCAGGACGGCCATCAAGGGCTCCATCAACCGCTACAACCTGGCGCGCACGACGGGGGTCGCGTCCAGCTACAACCCGCTCCTCAGCCAGACGGCGACGCTCCGCTGGACCGACGTCAACGGCGACGACATCGCCCAGGGCGAGCGCGGCTGCACCGGGTATCCGCGCGCGGGGTGCGAGATCAACTTCGCGACGCTCTCCTCGAACTTCGGCATCGCCGCGCTGAACGAGTATGGCGCGTACCCGCGCACCTGGAACCTCGAGACCGGGCTCGAACTCGAGCAGGAGCTGATGCCGGGCCTGTCGGTCTCCGGCGCCTGGTATCGCGGCGCCTTCAAGAACCTCACGGTGAGCATCAACCAGAGCTGGTCGCTCAGCGACTACACGGCCTACACGCTCTACAACCCGCTGACGGGCGAGCCGTTCACGGCCTACGCGCGCAGCGCGGCCGCGCAGGTCCGGCCCACGCGGAACCTCGACACCTACGACCCGGAGCGGCGGCGGGAGTACGACTCGTTCGCCTTGCAGTTCCGCGCCCGGCCCGGCCGCGGCTCCCAGTTCTTCGGCGGGGTCTCCATCGAGCGCCAGCGCGATGCCTTCTGCACGGCGCCGGACGACCCGAACAAGATCTCCCTGACCGCCGGCGTCTACAACACCGACCAGTGGTGCGACGACTTCGCGCACGGCCAGACCCCCTACCGCAAGAACTACAAGCTCGCGGGCAACCTGCCGCCGATCTGGGGTTTCACCGTCTCCGCCGCGTTCCAGAGCAACCAGCCGCTCACCGCGGGCCGCCGCATGACGGCCACGCGCGGCATCACCCGGTACCCGGCCAACTGCCCGTCCCCCTGCCCGGCCGGCCAGGTGATCATGCCGACGGCCGTGTTCGCCCAACCGACTCTCACTTTCAACCTCGTGCCCGAGAGCTCGGTCTTCGTGGAGCGCATCACGCAGCTGGACTTCAAGGTGACCCGGACCTTCCGGTTCAATCGCCTCAGCATCATCCCGACCTTCGAGGTGTTCAACGTGAACAACTCGGACGCGATCATCAGCTACATCACGACCAATGCGCTCAGCTCGGCGTACCTCGCCCCGAACAGCATCATGCAGGGCCGCCTCTACGGCCTGGGCCTGATGGTGCGCTGGTAGCCCCCCTCCCTCACGGGCGTCCCGCTGTGCCGGCGGGGCGCCCGTCGCCCGGTCCAATCTGCTGCCCGCATGAGGCCCATGCGGCAGGTTGATTGACGACAATCGTTGACGAATCGATGACGGCGCGTTACATTCCGCCTCGTCCTTAGTGGGGGCAGGCCCGCCCGGGCCTTTCATTCCTCTCATCGGCTGGCATTTCTACGGGTTCGTCCGTTCGGCGTTCGTCTGTTCCAACCGGTTGGCAGAACCAGGAGGAGGCGCGATGTCAGCTGTCAGTCTTCTGAGGCGCAGTGTCAGTGGGCTTGCCGTGGCCCTGGCCTTCATGGCCGTTGCCCCGGCGACGTTCGCCCAGAGTGCGTTCACCGGCGTGGCGCGCGACACCAGCGGGGGCGTGCTGCCGGGCGTGACCGTGGAGGTGGCCAGCCCGGTGCTCATCGAGGGGGCGAAGAGCGCGGTCACGGACGCGTCGGGCGCGTATCGCATCGTCGACCTGCGGCCGGGCACCTACACGGTGACGTTCTCGCTGCCCGGCTTCAAGACCGCGCGGTTCGAGGGCGTGGAGCTGCGCACCGATTTCACCGCGACGTTCAACGCGAACCTCGAAGTCGGCGCCCTGGAGGAGTCGGTGACGGTGACCGGGGCCTCGCCGGTCGTGGACATGTCGAGCAACGCGAAGGTGGAGGTGCTGACGCGGGAGGTGCTGGACCAGGTGCCGACGGGGCGCAACATCCAGGCCTATGCGCAGCTGGTGAGCGGGGTGAGCCTGAACGTGCCGGACGTGGGCGGGTCGCGGGGGATGCAGCAGACCTACATGTCGACGCGGGGGCTGACCTCGGCGAACAACATCGTGACGGTGGACGGGTTGATGGTGAACGGGCTCGACGGAGACGGGGCCGTGCAGCAGTACTTCAACCAGGCGATGGTGCAGGAGATGTCGTACCAGACGAGCGGCGCGGGGGCGGATGTGTCGCCGGGCGGCGTGCGGATGGCGATTGTGGCGAAGGACGGCGGCAACCAGTTCAGCGGGGCGTTCTTCGCGGGGTACACGACGGGCGACTGGATGTCGAACAACCTGAGCCAGGACCTCATCGACCGGGGGCTGCGGGCGGCCGGGGGGATCGACCGGATCTACGACTTCAACGTGGGGATTGGCGGGCCGATCAAGCGGGACCGGCTGTGGTTCTTCGGATCGGCGCGGGCCTGGTCGGTGGATGCGCCCATCGCCAACACGTTCTACACCCCGGAGAACCTGCCGTACGCGCAGGGCTTCGCGCAGTGTCGGACCGGCGCTCTCGAGTGCGAGCAGGGGATCGACGACCAGAGCATCGAGAGCGCGCTGCTGCGCTTCACGTGGCAGGTGAGTGCGAAGCACAAGATCTCGGCGTATTACGACGAGATCAACAAGTATCGCGGGCACGGGATGAACGCGGGAGACGACCCGCGGACCTCGTCGCAGATCTGGACCTCGCCGCGGTACAACTCGGCAGCGCTGAAGTACACGGGGACGCTCAGCAGCAGCCTGCTGCTCGAGGGCGGCTACTCGTTCAACTACGAGGAGTACGTCATCACCAACCAGGACGGCGTGAACAAGACGCCGTTCTCGCCGGAATGGTACGCGGGCGCCAGCCGTCGTGACGCGAACCAGGCGACGTTGTACAGCGGCCTCGCCAACTGGGGCGGCCGCTACCCGGATCGGTTCGCGCTGGCCGGGTCGCTCTCGTACGTCACCGGCTCGCACAACTTCAAGGTGGGCATCCAGGACAACTGGGGTCCCTACATCAACACCCGTGAGGCCAATGCCGACCTGCAGCAGGTCTACCTGTCGGGCGTTCCCAATTCCGTGACGATCTACAACACGCCGCTCCGGTACAAGGACAGCCTGGTGGCCGACATCGGCATCTACGCGCAGGACACGTGGACCCTGGATCGGTTGACGGTGAACGCCGGTATCCGGTGGGAGTACATGGACGCGGAGGTGTCCGCGTCCACGTCGGGCCACGGCCGCTTCGTGCCGGAGCGCACCTTCGATGCCATCCCCATGCCCGTCTGGAAGGACTTCGCGCCGCGCTTCGGCGTGGTCTACGACCTGTTCGGCAATGCGAAGACCGCCGTCAAGTTCGGCATCAACCGGTACAACGAGTCGCGGACCACCCAGTTCGCCGGCCGCTACAACCCGCTGACCCTGTCGAGTGCCAGCCTGAACTGGACCGACCTCGACGGCGATGACGTCGCCGACGGCGAGATCGGCTGCACCTACCTGACGGCGGGCTGCGAAATCAACTTCGCCCAGATGCCGCGCAACTTCGGCATCCGCTCGCTCAACACCGTCGATCCCGACTTCCAGCGCACGTACAACTGGGAGACGACCGTGGGCGTGCAGCACGAGCTGCTCCCCCGCGTGTCGGTGTCGGCCACCTGGTACCGGCGCGCGTTCCACGACTTGCGCGTGACGGACAACCTGCTGCGCTCGATGAGCGACTACCGCGCCGTGGACGTCGTGAGCCCCCTGGACGGATCGGTGTTCCCGGTCTACACGGTGAACCCCTCCGTGCAGGCCCTGGTGGACAATTTCGACACCAACGCCACCGACGGCTTCGAGCAGGTCTACAACGGGTTCGACATCACCTTCGACGCGCGGCTGCCGCGCGGCGGCACGATGTTCGGCGGCTTCACGACCGAGCGCACGATGCGCGTCGTCTGCGGCGAGCCGGACGACCCGAACATGCTCCGCTTCTGCGACGATGCGGACAACGACATCCCGTGGCGCCCGCAGATGAAGGTGTCGGGGACGTATCCGCTGTTCTGGGGCATCCAGGTGAGCGGCGCGTTCCAGAGCCTGGCGGGCCGCGCGCTCGGCGGCTACGTCACCACGCCGGTCAACAAGATCAACGGCCCGGGCTACGGCGACGTCGGCAGCCCGGCCGGGACGTCGTGGCTCATCACCCGTGCGACACGGTACCCGAACGCGCCGTGCAACGCGCCGTGCGTGCCGGGCGGGCTCGTGGTGCCGAACCTCACGGAAACGTCCATCACGGTGCCGCTCGTGGCGCCGGGTACCGAGTTCCTGGACCGCATCACGCAGTTCGACCTGAGCTTCGCCAAGTGGTTCGGCCTGGGCGGCAACCGCCGCCTGCAGGGACAGCTGGACATCTTCAACGTGTTCAACGCCAATCCCGTGCTCGGGGTGCAGTCGGTGAACTTCGGCACGGCGGCGTACAACCAGCCGAACGGCATCCTGAACGGCCGCACGATGCGTGTGGGCCTGCAGCTGCGCTGGTAGGGGCTGAGTAGCCTCGTGTTGACGTCCCGGAGGGCGCCCGCGCCTCCCCTCCGGGACCTTTTTGCGCAGGGGGCGCACCTGCCGTTCTGCGGCTCGCCGATCCCATCGTCCCATCGAGCCTGTAGTTCCGCGTCCGGATCGGCTGTATTGCGCCTCCGGCCCTTCGCGTTTCAAGCTGCCCCGTTCGAGGGCGTGTGGCTGCGACGGCCGCACGCCGACGTGAACCAGCCGAACGGCATCCTGAACGACCGCACGCTGCGGGTGGGCCTGCAGCTGCGGTGGTAGGGACGCGGCTGCCTCGCGGCCTGCCGGGAACGGCAGCGCCCGAGGCGCGAAGCGAGCAAAGCCAGCTCGCTTTGCTTGATGTCCCGGAGGGGCTCCGCGCCTGCTGCCTCCGGGACTTTTTTGTTGGGTGCAGGGGTGCAGGGGGGCACGGGTGCAGGGGGCTGCACGGGTGCAGGGTGCAGGGGTGCACGGGTGCAGGGTGCACGGTGCACGGGTGCAGGGTGAACGGGCGCACGGGTGCGTCGTCCCCGCGGTCTTGGCGCGGGAGTTGCTCCTCCACCGGGCATGGGAGCCCGAGACTTCACCGAACTGGCGGCGTGGCAGCTGGCACACGAACTTCGCCTGATGGTTCTCGCAATAACCGAAAGGTCACCGGCCCGGCGAGATCTCAGGTTCTGCGATCAATGCAAGGACGCCGCCAGGTCCGCGACCAACAACATCGCCGAAGGCTTCGGCCGGTACCGTCACCGCGACTTCGCCCGGTTCCTGCGCATCGCAACGGGCTCCTTGCACGAGGTCCGAGACCACCTGCTCGACGGACACGCGCGGGGCTATGTCACCGACGAGGAGCTCGCGCGGGGAACCCGGCTCAGCAAACGGGCCGCTGGCGCGACGGGGGCCCTCATTCGTTACCTCACAAGCAATCCGGACCCGTCGGGGTAGCCACCTCGGTCGACGAGGTGGCCTTGCACCCTTGCACCCCTGCACCCTTGCACCCTTGCACCCCTGCACCCTTGCACCCTTGCACCCCTGCACCCGTGCACCCCTGCACCCCTGCACCCTTGCACCCCTACCTCTTCATCACCTCCCGTGCCGTCGCCAGGTTGCGCTGTGCGTCCGCGAAATCCGGCTGGATGGCGAGGGCACGCTCGAAGAGCGCGGCCGCTTCGGGGATGCGTCCCTGCGACGCGAGCGCAATGCCGAGATTGTTGAGGGTTTCGACCGAGCGCGGGTCGAGCGCGAGCGCGGCCTCGAAGCGGACCGCAGCCTCGGGGAACCGGCCGGCTTCGAGCAGGAGGCTCCCGAGGTCGTAGGCGGCCTGAGCATCTTCCGGGTCGATGCTGACCGCGCGCTCGAGCGCGCCGAGGGCCTCCGAGGTGCGGCCCATCGAGGCGAGGGCGTTGCCCAGGTTGCGGTGCGCCAGCGCCGAGCCGGGATCGAGGGCGATGGCGGCCCGGAACTCGGCCGCCGCCTGCGCGTACTGCCCCTTCGCGGCCATTGCCATCCCGAGGTTGTTGTGCGTCGCGGCGGATGCGGGTTCGCCGGCCAGCGACTGCCGGAGGTGCGCGGCCGCCTCGTCTGCGCGGCCCAGCTCGAGCAGCGCGTTGGCGAGGTTGTAGTGCAGGTCGGGGTAGTCGTCTTCGAGCGCGAGGCCCTTCTCGTAGGCGGCAATGGCGGCATCCACGCGGCCCTGCGCACGGAGCGTCACGCCCAGGTTGTTGTACGCCGGCGCGTAGTCGGGCTCGAGCGCGACCGCCCGCTCGTAGTGCCGGACGGCCTCGTCGTAGCGGCCGGCCTCGTGGAAGGTCGATCCGAGGTTGGTCTCGGTGATGGCCCGCATCCGCGCGGGCGAGAGCATCGGCCAGTTCACGGCCACGGCCGCGAGGGCCACGGCGCCACCGAGGATCACGCGCCACGGCGGGGACGCGGACGCAAACAGCGCGCGCGCAGAAGCCACACCCGCAGCTGCGAGGAGCAGGAGGAAGGGCACCAGCGGAAAGCGGTACCGCGCGAACACGTAGAACATCACCACGCTGGCCGCGTACGACGCGCACATCAGCCCAAACGGCCAGAGGCGCCGGCGATCCGGCCACGCCGCCACCAGCCCCACGATTGCCAGCGGCACGAGCACGCCGAAGTGCCCGGCCATGGCCAGCGCGCGGAGGAGCGGCGAGTGGTCTTCGTAGGTCTCCTGGCTCTCGGTGTCCAGCATCTCGCCGGCATTCCAGAGCAGGGCCACCTTGCGGGCCATCAGCGCCAGCCAGTCGCCCGGGCGCTCCGCGATGAAGGCGAGCGCCCGGTCGGTCCAGTAGGACGACACTTCCGCCGGCGTCAGCGTGCGCTGCAGCGCGCGTTCGGCCAGCTCCGTTGCGTCCTGCCGCTCGTACTCGGGTGCACCGCGGCCGGGCCGGAGTGACGCGTAGGTCCCGTCGGCCCCGGGGTTGTTGCCGATGTAGAAGTTCGGCCCGAACTGCGAGGTGGTGAGATAGACCCCGCCCGTGACCGAGTAGTTGCGCACGAGGACGGGCAGGAGCAGCAGGGTGAGGCCGAGCACCAGCGCGCCGAGCGAAGAGAAACCACGAAGCGCACGAAGGGGACCCCGAAGGCCACGACGTCCCGAAGGGTTCTGTGAGCCGTCCCGGTTGAACCGGGCACGCGGCCGCCGCCGGTTTCCTGACCCCGAGGCAGCGGACTCCTGTCGTCCCTCTCGTTGTTCCTCGTGCTCTTCGTGGTCCCCTTCGTGCCCTTCGTGGTTTCTCTTCGACACCGCCCACACCACGGCCACGAACACGAGCGCCAGGGCGTTCTCGCGCGTGAGGCTGAGGGCCCCCAGGCTGAGCCCGAGGCCGAGCCACCAGGCCGTGGCGCGGGGGCGGTCCACGAGCCGGCTGGCGCACCAGATCGACAGGCAGATGAAGAAGACGTCCAGGACCGACTTCTGCAGCAGGCCGTCGAAGAAGATCGCCGGCGCGTAGAGCGCGAGGCCGAAGCCTGCGAGCAGGCCCACCCGGCGCGAGAAGAGGTGCGTGCCCGCGTCGGCCAGCAGCACGGCGGCGCCCGAGCCGATCGCGGCCTGGACGATGCGCACGACGAGCAGATCCCGGCCGGCAAGGGCGTACAGCGCGCCGAGGAAGTACGGGTAGAGCGGCGCCTGGTAGAAGACATCGGTCCCCACCCAGTCGCCACCGGCGATGCGCTGGGCCCAGGCATCGTAGGACCGGGCGTCGCCCATCAGCACGTCGAACAGCGGCGTGTCGCGGATGGCCCAGACATGCACGAGGCGCACCGTCATCGCGACGGCGAACAGGGCGACGGCCAGCATGCGCAGACATGGTAGCCGCGGGTGGCGGGGCGCGGAAACCGCCCCTGCTGCATCTGCCGGAATTGTGCTCTGCATGGGCCAGACGCATGAGTAAAGACTTTGACACTGCCGAGCTTCCTGCGTAGCCTTTGCGAGTTCAGCCGGCTGAGGCGGGTGTGTGGCAACGCCCGGCAATCCCCACCGGCTCTTTGCGTTACCGCAAGCTCAGGAGGCGCGAATGACCGTGAAACGCAGCATCCTTGCTGCGGCGTTTGCGTTGGCGTGTATCGCCGCGCTGCCGTCCGCGGCATGGGCACAGAGTGCCTTTGCTGGAGTCGTTCGAGACACGTCCGGCGCTGTCATGCCGGGCGTGACCGTGGAAGCCGCGAGCCCCGTCCTCATCGAGAAGGTGCGCTCGGCGGTCACCGACGAGAACGGGGCCTACCGCATCGTCGATCTTCGCCCTGGAACCTACACGCTGACCTTCTCCCTGACGGGGTTCAACACCCAGATCCGCGACGGCGTCGAGCTGCCGGCCAACTTCACCGCGACCATCAACATCGACCTGTCGGTCGGCACGCTCCAGGAGAGCGTGACGGTGTCGGGGTCGGCGCCGGTGGTGGACGTCTCGACCAACGCGAAGCAGCAGGTGCTGACGCGGGACGTGCTGAGCGCGGTGCCGACGGCGGGCACGATCCAGGGGCTGGGGCAGCTGGTCGTGGGCGTGACGCTGAACGTGCCGGACGTGGGCGGGTCGCGCGCGATGCAGCAGACGTACTTCGCGGTGCGCGGGCAGGGCGGCGCGCAGACCGTCGTGCTGGTGGACGGCATGATGACCAACGGCCTGATGGGTGACGGGGCCGTGCAGGCGTACCACAACGAGTCGATGACGCAGGAGGCCGTGTACCAGACGGCCGGCGGCAACGCGGAGACCCTGACGGGCGGGGTGAACATGAACCTCATCCCGAAGGACGGCGGCAACCAGTTCCGCGGCGGGTTCAAGGCCTTCAAGTCGCCCGAGGCGTGGCAGGGGAACAACCTCACCGACGACCTTCGCGCGAAGGGCGTGAGCGCGGTGGACAAGATCTCGAACTTCTACGAGTGGAACGTCGAGCAGGGCGGGCCGATCATCAAGAACAGGCTGTGGTTCTTCGGCGCGTTCCGCAAGGCGCGCTACGACCGGCCCATCGCCAACACTTTCTACACGCCCGAGAACCTGCCGTTCCCGCAGGGCTACGCGGCCTGCGCGAGCGGCGCGGTGGCCTGCGAGCAGGGCACCTCGGACGAGAAGATGGACAACCCGGTGCTGCGCCTGACGTGGCAGGTGTCGGACCGGAACAAGATCGCGGTGTACAAGGACCGGGCGATGCGGCTGCGCGGCCACGCGATGGGCGCCCTCACCGACCCGCGCACGGCGTCGGTCATCTGGAACACGCCGACCTTTGCCACCGGCTCGGTCAAGTGGACGTCCACGCTGTCGTCCAAGCTGCTGCTCGAGACCGGGTTCTCCTTCAACCGCGAGCGGTACGACAACCTCTACCAGCCGGGCATCCTCGCCGAGCGGGGCACCGACGCCTGGTACCGCAACGTCCGCAAGAACGACGTGAGCACGGGCCTGCTGTGGAACGCGTCGGGGGCGCAGCTGGGGAACTACCCGGACCGGTACAACCTGCAGGGCGCCGTGTCGTACGTGACGGGCACGCACAACATCAAGATGGGCTACCAGTACCAGTGGGGCTACTATCCTCGCTGGAACAGCGCCAACGCCGACCTCTACCAGACCTACCAGAACGGGACGCCCTTCCAGGTCACGGTGTTGAACACGCCTCTCGAGGTGCAGGAGAACCTTGACGCGAACTTCGGCGTCTACGCCCAGGACACCTGGAGCATCGACCGGCTCACGATCAACTACGGCCTCCGCTTCGATCTGAACAAGCAGACCATCGTCGGACAGGATGCGCAGTTCGGCCGCTTCGCGAGCGTCGAGCCGTACGACGACATCGAGTTCCCCACGTGGAAGAACTTCTCGCCGCGCCTGTCGGCCATCTACGACCTGTCGGGGACGGGCAAGACGGCCGTGCGCGTGGGGTTCAACAAGTTCGTCACCGCGCAGACCACCGGGTTCGCGCAGCTCTACAACCCGACCGCGCTCACCACCCAGACCCTGCCGTGGAACGACGTCAACGGTGACGACATCGCCCAGGGCGAGCGCGGGTGCCAGGGATACCCCTCCGTGGGCTGCGAGATCAACTTCGCCAACCTTGCGGCGAATTTCGGCCGCCGCTCGCTGGCGCAGTTCGATCCCGACATCAAGCGGCCCTACTCGCTGGCCTTCAATGCCGGCGTGACCCACGAGCTGTTCTCCGGCTTCTCGCTGGCGGCGGAGTACTACCGCATCGGCTTCAAGGACATCACGATGCGCCTGAACTCGCTGCTCGACGAGAACAGCTACAACCGCTTCGAAGTGACCAGCCCGCTCGACGGCAGCGTCATCCCCGCGTGGGTGATCAAGCCCGAGTTCCGCGGCCGCGTCGCCAACGTGGACAGCACCAGCGACGATATGAGGCGGACCTACAACGGCGTGGACATCAACTTCAACGCGCGGCTGCCGCGCGGCGTCCGTGCCTTCGGCGGCTTCAACCTCGAGCGCTCCATCAACGACACCTGCGTGGCGGCGCAGAGCGATCCGAACCGCTCGCTCTACTGCGACCAGAGCGAGAGCGGCATCCCGTGGCAGAAGCAGTTCAAGGCGACCGTGGTGTACCCGTTCCCGTTCTGGGGCATCTCGATGAGCGCGGCCTGGCAGAGCCTGAACGGCTACCTGACGGGCTCGGCCGCGCAGGCCTACGGCGGCTTCACGGCCGGCACGGGCTTCGACAACCCGCGTGGGCTGGGCACGTTCTGGCTCGTGACCCCCGCCACGGCAGCCGCGCCGGCCGCCCTGCGTTCGGCGCTGTCGGCGGCCGGCCAGGCCAGCATCAGCATCCCGCTGGTGGCGCCGGAGACGGAGTACACGCCCCGCATCAACCAGGTGGACCTCTCGTTCAGCAAGAGGGTCCAGTTCGGCCGCTTCGTGGCGACGCCGAAGATCGACTTCTTCAACGCGCTGAACTCGGATGACTACTCGTCGGTATCGACCATGCAGTTCGGCGCGGCGGCCTACAACCGGCCGTCGGTCATCCTGCAGGGCCGCATCATCCGGGTCGGCGTGGACATGACCTGGTAGACGGCCCCCGGGATCTCCCCGGGGCCGGCGTCGGGACGGACGGCAAAGGGTGGTTCCCTTCGGGGCGCCGCCCTTTGCGGTTTCGGGAGGGTCTTCGTCGGACGGGAGGGGCCGCACGCCGGGAACGAGGGCCGGGCGACTCCGGTCACAATGCGCCTCCGTCGCAGCTCCCTCCCGACACCCTCCGGTTCGCTCCCGTCTCCCGGCGCCCGCTCCCTTCCCGGCACGGTCAGCGCCCCCTCTCGTCGCGATCGCCCCGGCCTATACTGAGCGGGTGAGCGCCGCCCTTTTCCTGCGCGCCGGCTCCGGGTTCGCCCTGGCTCTTGCCCTGAGTGCGAGCGTGGCGGCGGCCTCGCAGGCCGTGGTGGGCCTCGACGGCCGTTCGATGGACCCGCTGACGCTGCCCGCGGGCGTGCGCGCGCACGTGCTCGTGTTCACCACCACGGACTGTCCCATCTCCAACCGCTACGCACCGGAGATCACGCGCCTGGCCGCGGCCTGGGCGGCACGCGGCGTGCGATTCTGGGTCGTCTATCCCGTCCCTGGCGACACACCCGAGAAAGTCCGCGCGCACGTCGCGCAGTTCGGCGTGAACCTGCCGGTCGTGCGGGACACGCGCTTCGAGCTGGTCCGGCGCACGGGTGTGACCGTCACGCCGGAGGTCGCCGTGATCGACGCAACGGGGACGATGGCGTATCGCGGCCGCGTGGACGATCGCTACGTGGACTTCGGCGTGGATCGCCCCGCCCCGACGACGCGGGATCTCGATGCCGCTCTCGAGAACCTCCTGGCCGGCCGGCCCATCGAGCCGAAGACGACCCGGGCGGTGGGCTGCTTCCTGACGGACCTGCTGAAGTGAGCCCAGTCGAAACCACGAAGCCACGGAGGGACGAAGAGGGCACGAAGGCTTCAGGGGCC
The DNA here is from genome assembly GCA_020851565.1 of Acidobacteriota bacterium. Lineage (GTDB taxonomy): Bacteria > Acidobacteriota > Vicinamibacteria > Vicinamibacterales > UBA2999 > VFZN01. The sequence goes on from JADZCN010000037.1 coordinate 59,328, forward strand.
TGGGTCTTGGGGCTTGGGTCATGGGGCGTGGGGCGTGGGGCGTGGGCCCGCGGCTCCGGTTGCTGGACTTTCATGACCTTCGTGGTGACTTCGTGGTTTCTTTTCGCGTCGTCTGCCGTAGGCGCGGCGAGCAGTCCCCCGCGCGCGGAGCGGGCGCCCGTCTTCTCCCGCGACATCGCGCCCGTCATCTTCGAGGCGTGCACGCCCTGTCATCGCCAGGGCGGCCCTGGCCCGTTCCCGCTCTCGTCGTATCGCGAGGTCCGGCAGCGCGCCACGCAGGTGCTGCAGGTCACCCACAGCCGCTTCATGCCACCGTGGAAAGTGGAACCCGGCCTGGGGCGCTTCGAAGGCCAGCGTCCCCTCACCGATGCGGAACTGCAGATGATGAAGGACTGGGTGGCTGCGGGGGCGCCGGAGGGGAATCCCGCCGAGACGCCCGCCCTTCCCGCCTTGCCCGATGGCTGGCTCCTCGGCACGCCCGACCTCATCGTCACGCTCCCCGAGTCGTTCGTGCTGCAGGCCGAGCCCACGGACGTCTTCCGCATCTTTGCCATCCCGCTGCCGGTGAAAGCGCGCGCATTCGTGCGCGGCATCGAGTTCCACCCGGGCAATCCGCGTGTCGTCCACCATGCCAACATCCGCGTGGACCGCACACCCGCGTCGCGGATGCTCGACGCCGCGGACCCGCTGCCCGGCTACGACGGCCTGATGCCGCGTTCCGCCGAGTACCCCGACGGCCACTTCCTCGGCTGGACACCCGGGCAGGTGGCGCCGCTCGTGGGCCCGGACCTCGCCTGGACGCTCGAGCCCGGCAGCGACCTGGTCGTGCAGCTGCACATGCAGCCGTCGGGCGCGGTGGAGCAGGTGAAGCCGGTCATCGGGCTCTACTTCAGCGACCGCCCGCCCGTGCGCACGCCCACCATCCTGCGCCTGGGATCGCAGGGCATCGACATCCCGCCGGGCGAGGGGCACTACGTCATCCGCGACGCCTACACGCTGCCCGTGGACGCGGACATCCTCGCCATCCAGCCGCACGCGCACTACCGCGCGAAGGAGATTGTCGGCACCGCCACGTTCCCAGACGGCACGTCCCGCCGCGTGATGCACATCCGGGACTGGGACTTCCGCTGGCAGCACGTCTACCGGCTGGTCGAGCCGCTGGCGCTGCCGAAGGGCACACGCCTCTCGATGGAGTACACCTACGACAACTCGCCCGCGAACGTGCGCAATCCGGAAGTGCCGCCACGACGCGTGCTGTGGGGACAGCGCTCGAAGGACGAAATGGGGGATCTGTGGTTCCAGCTGCTCGCGAGGAACGAGCGGGACCGCGAGCGGCTGAACGGCGAGGTCACTAGCAAGATGGTGGCCGAGGACATCATCGGCTACGAGACGATGCTGACCGTGGATCCGGACGACCACGAGTTGCACGACGACGTGGCGATGCTCTACCTAGGGATGGGAAAGACGGCGGATGCCGTGCGGCACTTCAGGGCGTCGGCCGCGGTGCGCCCCGATTCCTCGCCGGCACACTACAACCTCGGGACCGCGCTCGCCGTGGCGGGAAATCTCGACGAAGCCGTGGCGGAGTACGAGAGGGCCATCGCCATCAATCCGGACTATGCGGTGGCACTGGCCAACTTGGGGAGCGTGCTGCTGCAGCAGGGCCGCTCCCGCGATGCCCTGCGACGGCTCGAGCAGGCGGCCAGGCTGGCGCCCGACAACGTGGAGGCGCTCAACAGCCTGTCGGTAGCCTATGCGGCCGAGGGCGACATCGAAAGAGCGCTCGCCACCATCGACCGCGCGCTGAAGCTCCAGCCCTCACCGGCCATGCAGAAACTGCTCCGCCAGCGCCGCGACGTTCTCAGCAGGTAGCAGAGAAAAAGAAACCACGAAGCCACGAAGACAACCACGAAGGCCACGAAGATCGAGACCTCAAGACCTCAAGACCTCAAGACCTCAAGACCCAAGACCTCAAGACCTCAAGACCCAAGACCCAAGGCCCAAGACCCACGCTCAGTGCGCCGATCCCATCGGGGCCACGAGGCTCCTGATGACCGGCTCGATCTGCTCCTTCGTCATCTGCCCCGGGTGATAGAGCTTCACCGTGCCGTCGCGGTTGACGAAGACGAGCGTGGGCGTTGTCGAGACGCCGTAGCGTGTGAACAGCTCGCCGCTCACCGGCACCGTGTGGTCGGCCATCCACGGGTAGAACTCCTGGCGGGTCTGCTTGATGTAGGCCAGTTCCTCGGCGGGGCCCGCGGGGGCGCGCTTCGCGACGTAGCCATAACGCTGCGTCGGGGACAGGATCGTCAGCCCCGTGTCCGCGTACTTCTGCCGCATTTCGTCGAGGATGGGGCTCATCGCCTTGCAGTCCGGGCACCAGTGCGCCCAGAGGAAGACGACGACGGGCTTGCCCTTCAGGCTGGCGAGGGTGGGAGAGGGCCCACCGAGCGTCTCGCTCGACGCCACCTCGAACGCGGGCGAGCCCTCGAGGCTCAGCAGGTTGATGTTCTTGTTGATGCGCTGGATGATCGAGGTGTCCTTGTAGGTGTCGGCCTCGCGCCTGAGGAAGTACACCGCCTCGGACCGGTTGCCGCGCGCCGCCTGCACCTGCGCGCGCACTTCGATGGCCGCCCCGATCGCGATGGGCAGCCGCGGCTCGTCGTCCATCTTCCGCGACTCGAGCGCCTCGAGGCAAAGGTCGTACGCGTCCAGCGCGTACTGCTCGGCCCGGTCGTAGTCCTTCTGCGCGAGCGCCCCGCGCCCGAGCCACGAGAACGCCTCGAGGTACTCCGGCGTGATCCCCTTCTCTTTGCGGTAGCCGGAGGCCACGGCCTCGGCGCCCGCGAGGTCGCCCTTGTTGATGACTGCGCGGACCTGCTGGATGAGGTTTGGAGGCGGCGCCGGCTTTGCCGCGGCCGCGGGCGCCTGAGCTGGCAACTGCGTGGGGGCCGCGGTCTGGGCGACGACCGGCGTCACCGACAGGGCCAACATCAGGATTGAGGCGTGCAGGAGGTGCATCCGCGGAGCATAACGCAGATGGGACGCGGATGACGCACGACGCAGAACGCAGAACGCAGAACGCAGATAACGCAGAACGCAGATAACGCAGATAACGCAGATAACGCAGATAACGCAGATAACGCAGATAACGCAGATGGCGTAGATCGCGCACAGGCCGGAGCAGGGGCGGGCCCGTCGCGTAACGAGCTCGGCAGTCGTGCCGAAGGCAAGGGAACCCGAACCCCAGAACCCGAGAACCCCAGAACCCCAGAACCCCAGAACCCCAGAACCCCAGAACCCGAGAACCCCCAGCCCCCTTGGGCTATCACCGTCCCTCGGTCGTCCGGCGAGCCCACGCCAGCACCTCGCCCGCCCGCGGGAAATCCGCGGCCGACGGGCCCAGCGCCGCCGCCTGGAACGCCGCATTCCCGGCGACGTGGCGGAGGAAGTAGTCCATCTCCGCCGCCACCATCGCCCCGTCGTCATGACCAATCGCCACGCGGTCGCCGGGCAGGAGGGCGAGGCTCTCCGCCCCGGCGGTACGGCTGGCGCGGGTGGCGAGCGGCGCGCCGGTCGCCACGTCCCAGAGGCGCGTGGCGCCGTCCCGGCTCGCGGTGACGAGGGTGGCGCTGTCCGCCGTGTAGCGCACGCTGCCGACGACGCGGCCGTGCCCGCTCAGCGTGCGGGCGGTGGCTCCCGTGGCCGCATCGACCTGCAGGACGTTGCCCTCCCACAGTCCGACAGCGATCTCCCGCCCGTCCGGGCGCACGGCAAGGCCGAAGGCGGTGTAGGTCCCGGTCGATGGCAGAATCACGCGACCGTCCATCGTCGATCGGATGGCGACGCCGCGCAGGCGGTGGGCGATGGCCAATCGATCCCCGGACACGTCCAACGACAGGACCTCGGCATCCGATGCCAGGGACCACGCCGGAGTTGCTCTTCCGCCCGCCATGTCCCAGGCGAGCAGGCGGCCGTCGAGCGTGCCAGCAAACAGCCGCCGGCCATCGGGCGAGGCGGCCACCGCCGTGACATTGAGGCTCTCGCCCACCAGCGACGGAGCGGTGCGCCGCGCGAGGTCCACCACCCACAGGCCCGACTCGCCTCCCGCCGCCGCCCACTCCCCTCCGGGCGGCATCGCGACGTCCAGGATGCGCGCGCCCGAGATGCCGAGGTCCGCTGCCGTATAGGTACCGGTCTCGTCTCTGCGCCAGGCGTGCAGCCGACCGTCGAATCCCCCGGTGACCAGGAGGGCACCGTCGCCGGTGGCCTGCAGGCCGGCAATGCGCCCCGTGTGCGCCGCCCACTCGACGAGGTGGGGACTGGGGCGGAGATCCCACAGGCGAAGGCTTCCGGTGCGCTCGTCCGAGGTCGCGAGATAGGCGAGCGATGGGGCAATGGCCGCGTCCCAGGCGCCGGCGCCGAAGTGACGCTCGGACCGCACGGGCTCGTTGTCGTCGAGGTCCCACACCATCGTGCGCCACCAGCCTGCGATGGCCAGGTACCGTCCTGACGGATCGAAGGAGATTCGGCGGATCGTGCCATTGTTTGGCTCGATGCTGACGAGTGGAGTACCTGTGGCCGCGTCCCAGAGATGCACGGTCTGGCTGAAGGAGCCCGAGACGAGCCGCGATCCGCCCGGCTCGAACGCCACGGTGGTGACAGCCTCCGCCTGGTGCACCTGCCATCGCACGCGGTGGCTGTCAACCTCCCACACGGCCAGCGTTCCATCGTCGAACCCGGCGGCCAGCCACCGGCCGCGCTCGTCGAAGGCCAGGGCCCGGGCTCCCGACGCTCGTTCGACGATGGTGGCCTCGCGCGCGCCGTCGGTGCGCCAGATGTCCACCCTGCCGGCCAGCCCGCTCGTGGCGATGCGCGTGCCATTCGGGTGCCACACCACGCGGAACAGCTGCCGGCCCTCGCCTGGGATGGCCGCGAGCGGCCGCGCGTGCTCGACATCCCAGACGCGCAACATGTCGTCGGCACCGACGGAGGCGACGAGACGACCATCGCGCGAGAAGACCGCGTCCCACGCGCCGCCCTCGTGACGTCCCGGCTCGCGGACGATTGCGCCCGTGGCGCTCTCGTGCAGCCGGAGCCCGCCGTCGTTGGAGGCCGTGAGCAGGTGCCGCCCGTCAGGGCTGAACCGCACGCTGCCCGAGCCGCGTGGGTCGGCGACCACGGTCCACCTCAGCGGCTGACGCGCGTAGATCTCCCACAGGGTCCACAGCGCGTGACGGGAGTCGGGGCGTCGGAAGAGCTCCTGCCAGGCGAGCCTCTCGGCGGTGAGGAAGTTGCCCGCCGCGGCGAGGAAGCGGCTCTGCTCGAGCGTGCTCGCGGAGAGCTCGCGCGCGAGATCGGCATTGGCCTGGTCCGCCCGCTGGCGCTCGGAGACGGCCCACGCCGCTACGCCGGCCAGCGCGACGGCGACCAGCCCGCTGGCGACGAGCGCCCGTCGATAGCGCACGAGCCGCCGCGCCAGCACCTGCCTCATCGAAGCGGCCGTCGCCGCGATGGGCTCACCGGCGAGGTAGCGCCGGAGATCCATGGCGAGATCCGCGGCCGACGGATAGCGGTGCTCGCGGTCCTTCGCGAGCGCGCAGCCCACGATGGTGTCCAGATCGCCGGCCAGCGCGGGCACACGGTCGCTCAGCCGCGGAGGCTCGTCGTCGGCGATGCGCCTGGCGAGCTCGGGGAGCGACGGATTGCCGTCCGCGAAGGGCAGCGTGCCGGTCAGCAGCTTGAAGAGCAGCGCGCCCAGCGCATAGATGTCGGTGCGCGTGTCCACGAGATCCGGGCGGCCGCTCACCTGCTCGGGACTCATGTAGGGCACGGTGCCCACGAGCTGGCCGTGCCCGGTCTGGCTGCTGGCAAACGGCGCGTCGGCGTCGACGGCGCGCGCCACGCCGAAGTCGAGGATCTTCGGCTGGCCGTGCGGGTCCACGAGGATGTTGGCGGGCTTCAGGTCGCGGTGGATGATGCCGCGCTGGTGCGCGTGCTGCACGGCATCGCAGACGCGCGCCGCCAGCTCCACGCGCTCGGCGGCGGAGAGCGTCCGCGCGTCCGCGCTCTCGGTGATGGGCGGGCCGTCCACGAGCTCCATCGCGATGAAGGCCGGTGTGCTGGCATCGCCGGGGTGCGCGGCGTAGATGGTGGCAACGCCCGGGTGATCCAGCCGGGCCAGCAGGTCGGCCTCCAGCTCGAAGCGGCGCCGGACCGAGGTGGCATCGAGGCCGTGCCTCAGGACCTTGAGCGCGACCGCGCGCATGGGATACCGCTGCTCGGCCACGTAGACGATGCCGGCCGAGCCGCTGCCGATGACGCGCAGCACGGTGAAGTCGCCGACGCGCGTGCCGGGCAGGAGCGGCGTGTCGCCGGACGCCGCCGTCGGGTGCACGGCGAGGGGATCGAGGAACGCGTCGGGCGCGTCGAGGGCGTCGAGCAGGCGATCCACCTCGCGTCGCAGGGCGACCTCGCCGCCGCACCGTTCGTCGAGCCACGCCGCGCGCGCCTCGACGGGCACGGAGGCCAGCTCGAAGAACAGCGCGGCCGCCCGATCCGCCAGGTCAGAAGTCACGGCGCCTCGCCGGCTTCCGGCCCGTCGCCGCGGAGCGTGCGGTAGAACCAGGCGCGCGCGAACGCCCACTCCGTCTTCACCGTCGTGGGCGACAGGCCCAGCGCGCTCGCGGTCTCCTCGACGGAAAGGCCCGCGAAGTAGCGGAGCATCACGACCTGCGCCTTGCGTGCGTCCATCTTCTCCAGGCGGTCCAGCGCGTCGTTGATGACGAGGACATCGGTCCAGGTGCCCTCGCCGGCCCCGGGCCGGTCCACCTGCTCGATATCGAAGGCCACGCGCTTCTCCTGCCCTCCGTGCTTGATGCGCTGGTAGTGCCGCGCCCGCTCGACGAGGATGCGGCGCATGGCAATAGCGGCCGCCGCGAAGAAGTGGCCGCGGCGATCCCACTGCTTGTCCTCGCCGGACTTCCACAGCCGCAGGTAGGCCTCGTGGACCAGCGCGGTGGGCTGGAGCGTGTGGCCGGCCGGCTCGCGCGAGAGCTGCGCGCGTGCCAGGCGCCGCAGCTCGTCGTAGACGAGCGGCAGCAGCTCGCCGGTGGTGCCGGGGCCGTCGGGGCGCATCGCGGCGCCATTCTGGCAGAGGGGCGAGCGGGGGTGCAACACGAGGGGCTGGGGCTTGGGGCTTGGGGTCTTGAGGTCCTGGGGTCTTGAGGTCTTGGGGGCTCGGAAGGGCTGACCGGCCGCTTCGCGCGTGTTTGTCGCATGACCAGGTACGGACATGAATCGCGACGACCACCTGCGCCTCGTGCGCGCTGACGCCGAGCGGCTGCTGCACGCCATCGCCGAGCTGTCGGCAGACTTTCATCGACGGCTCTTCGAGCTCTGCCCCGAGAGCCAGGTGCTCTTCGACTCGGGCGTGACGGCGCATCACGGGGCGGTGGAGGCGACGCTGGCCGTCGTGCTCCGCAACCTCGACGCGATCGACGAGCTGCGCGGCCCGCTCGTGCTGCTCGGGACCGAGCACGCCCGGCACGGTGTGGGCCCTGCCCTGCTGCGCCTGGGTCGGGAAATCCTGCTCGACCTCATTCGCGCGAGGGCGGGAGCCCGCTGGACGCCGCGCGCCGAGGAGGCCTGGCGGTACGCGCTGGCCGAGGCGTTCGAGCCGCTGGAGGACGGCGCCCGCGCCGCGTTGTCGCCCGGCGCCCGCGGCGCGCCCTGAAATCCAGGGGATGGGGCAAGGCCGTCCCGCCCGCCGGAGAACGTCGCATTACGTGTCAGAGGACACACGCTCCATGCACCTTCGACGCGCATTCATCTCGCTCCTGACCCTGCTCGCGCTGGCCTCGCCCGGCCCGGCACTGGCCGACGTGAACCAGGCCCCCCGCCTTCCGTGGGTGTTCGACGACGCCGTCATGGCCACGCGGCAGCACGGGAACGTGCTCTACGTCGGCGGATATTTCAAGACGGTCTCGCCGGCGGCCAATGTCGGCGGACGCTTCATCGAGCTCTCGTCCGCTGCCGGCACCCCGGCGCGGACCTTTCCCGCGTTCCCGGCCAATTCGTTCATCTACGCCGTCGTGGACGACGGGGCGGGCGGGTGGTTCGTGGGCGGCGGCTTCCACCTCCAGGAGCCGGCCGATCGGAACTACCTGCTCCGGTTCCGCGCCGACGGAACGGTGGACCCGGCCTTTGCGCCGGTGTTGAACGGACCGGTGTACGCGCTGTGGCGAAGCGACGACCTGCTGTACGTGGGCGGCGACTTCACCCAGGTCAGCGGGCAGTCGCGTGGGCACGCGGCGCGATTCCAGGTCTCCACCGGTGCGCTCACGGCATGGGCCCCGAACGTCACCGGAACCGTGCGCGCCGTTCGCCCCGTGGGCAATCGGGTGTTCCTGGGCGGCGGCTTCACGCACGTCAACGGCATCGGCCGCCTCGGCTTGGCGGCGGTGAGCGCGCTCTCGGGCGGGACCGACGGCTTCAACCTGGGCGTGAGCGGTGGCGCCGGGTGGGTGTACGCGTTCGCGGCGGAGGGTTCGACGCTCTACGTCGGCGGCGACTTCGAACAGGTCGGTGGGTTGGCACGCCAGCGCCTTGCCGCCATCGACACCAGCGCCAACATGGTCCTCCCGTTCTTCGCCAACGCGGACGCTGCCGTGCACGCGCTGGCCTCGAACGGCTCGCAGCTCTTCGTCGGCGGGCAGTTCACCTACATCGGCGGCGCGAGCCGGCGTGCCCTGGCGGCGGTGCACCTCCAGAGCGGTGGCATCAACCCGTGGAACCCCGGCATTGCGGACGACCCCGGGGTCGAAGCGGTGCAGGCACTGGCCATCAGCGGCGCCACCCTCTACGCCGGAGGCGCGTTCGGCCGCGTCTCGGGCCAGCCCCGCGCCAACCTCGTGGCGCTGTCGGCGAGCGGCAACGCGCAGCTGCTGCTGCCCTGGAACCCCGGCGTGGACGACCGGGTGCGGGCCCTGGCGGCGCGGCCCGGCGCGGTGGTGGCCGCGGGCCAGTTCGCGCACTACGGCACGCGCGCACGCGAGGGGCTGGCCGCGGTGAACACGATCACCGGCGAGCTGCTGCCCTTTGCACCGCACGTCGTCGGCGGCGTGCACGCACTGGAGGTCGCCGGCGCCTACCTGTACGTCGGCGGGAGCTTCACCGCCATTGACGGTGCGACCCGCAATGGCGCCGCGGCGATCGACGTGATGACGAGAGCGGTGCTGCCGTGGAATCCGGACGTGGAGGGCACCGTCTATGTCATTCGCGCGCATGGGTCCGACGTGTACATCGGGGGCTCCATCGACGCGGTCGGCGGGGCAAGCGTGTGGGGCCTGGCGCTGGTGCACCCCCTGACGGGTGCCCGCGTGGCCTGGGAGGCCGGCCTCGACACGGACGCGAACGTGCTCACGATGGAGACGGCCGGCGGGCTGATGTACGTCGGCGGCACGTTCACCCAGATCGGCGGGCAGGCCAGGAACCGCCTCGCGGCCATCAACCTGGCGACGCGCACCGTTACGGCCTTCAACCCGAACGTGGTGGGGACGGTCCACGCCGTGTCCGTGCACGGCGCCGACCTCTACGTCGCGGGCGACATCATCTCCGTCGGTGGCCAGCCGCGAACCTCCGCGGCGGCCGTGGATCGCGCCACCGGCTCGCCAACGGGCTTTGCGCCGGCGTTGAGCGGGTCCGTGTACGACATCGAGGTGGTGGGATCCACCGCCTACCTCGCGGGGACGTTCACCACGGTGAACGGCGCCTCTCGCAGGGCGCTGGCCGCGGTGGACCGCACGTCCGGCCTGGTCACGCGCCCGTTCAATCCCCTGCATGGCGGTACCGGTCATGGTCGACACCTGTCCGTCGTGCCGGGCGTGCTCGTCGTCGGGGCTCAGCTCTCCCCGGAGGCTGGCTTCGTCGGCGGGGTACCCCCGAACCTGCAATTGTTCCCGATCGCGGGCATGACCGGTGCGCCCGGCCCTCCTTCGACGCCGCTGGCCACGATCGCGGGCGACGTGCTGCGCCTCGACTGGTCGGCCTCGCCCCTGGGCGGGCCTCCGACGGACTTCCTCGTGGAAGCAGCCGCCACCCCCGGCGGCGCCGCGTTCGCGTCGCTTCCGAACGGATCGATCGCCCCCACGATCACCATCGCCGGTGTGCCGCCCGGGCAGTACTACCTGCGCGTCCGCGCGCGGAACGCTCACGGCGTGAGCGTTGCGTCACCTGAAATCGGCGTGGCCGCCGGTCTGCAGGTGTGCCTGGCCCCGCCCCAGACGCCGGACCTGCGCGCGTCGGTCGTGGGCTCCTCGGTGACGCTGGCCTGGGATCAGGCCGTGGGCCTGGCCACCGGATACGAGATGACGGCCGGGACGACGGAAGGGCAATCGAACATCGGCACCTTCGCGGTGGGGGCCGCGACGACGTTCGGCGCCGAGGCGCCGCCGGGCGTGTACTACACGCGCGTCGTCGCGCGCAACGCGTGCGGCGTCAGCGCCCCTTCGGTTGACGTGCCCGTCCTGGTCGGCATGGCGCCCCCCGTGGTCCCCGAGGCCGCGGCCAGCGTGCAGGGCAGCACGGTGACGGTGACGTGGCCGGCAGTCCCCGGTGCCGTCTCCTACCGCCTCGAGGCCGGATCGGGCCCGCTGCTGAGCGACGTCGCGGTCATGCCCACCGGCTCGACGGGCCTCGTGGCCGTCGGTGTGCCGGCGGGCACCTACTACGTCCGCGTGCACGCCCTCACCGCAGCCGGCCTCCGCTCCACCTCGCGCGAACTGGTCGTGATCGTCCCCTGATCGCCGGAACGTCGCATTCACACTCAGAGGAAACACTTCGCCATGCATCTTCGATCTGCAGTCGTCTCGTTCCTGGTGTTCTTCACGCTCGCCGCGGCGCCGCTCGGCGCCCGCGCCGACATCCTGCCGACCTCCCGCGTGCCCTTCGCGTTCGACGGCGAGGTCCTCACCACGCTCGCGCACGAGAACGTGCTCTACGTGGGTGGCCGGTTCGGGTTCGTGTCGCCGGCGACGAACCTGTCGCGTGGCTTCGTGGACCTGTCACTCGGCAGCGCGACGCCCCGACGCGCGTTTCCGCGCTTCAACCCCGGGGCCATCGTCCTGGCGATGGCCGATGACGGTAGCGGAGGGTGGTTCCTCGGCGGGAACTTCGTGACGGTGGAGGGACAGACGCGCCAGTACCTGGCGCACTTCCTTGCGAGCGGCGCGCTCGATCCACAGTTCTCGCCGGGCTTCACCGGGGAGGTCAGGGCGCTGGCCCGCGTGGGCAACACGCTCTACGTCGGCGGCAGCTTCACCACCGTGAACGGCACGACGCGGAACCGGGCGGCGGCGTTCAACATCCCGGACCTCTCGCTGCTGCCGTGGAACCCGAATGTCAACGGCACGGTCTTCGCGATGGCCGTGTCCGGGACGCGCGTCTTCCTCGGCGGCAACTTCACGCAGGTGGGCGGGGCCCCGCGGACGAACCTGGCCGCGGTGGATGCCACGAGCGGCGCGGTGCAGACGTTCGTCGCGAACACCTCGGGGGGCGTGACCGCGCTCCACGTAGCCGGGGCGCGGCTCTACGTCGGCGGGTCGTTCGCCACCATTGGTGGCGTGTCGCGCATGAACCTTGCCGCGGTCGATCCCGCTACGGGGGCCGTGCAGGCCTTCGCCGCGAACACCGATGGCTCCGTCTTCGCCATCCAGTCGTCGGGAACGCGGCTCTTCGTGGGCGGGGGATTCCAGATCGTCGCCGGCGTCGGGCGGCACAACCTGGCGGCCCTCGACGTGACGAACGGCACCCTCACCGAGTGGACCCCGGAGCCCGGCGCGCTGTCGTCGGCGCTGACGGCCGTGACCGCACTGGCCGTCGTGGATTCGGTGGTGTACATCGGCGGCGCGTTCGATCACCTCGCCGGCGAGCCGCGCGCGAACATCGCGGCGGTGCCGGCCACCGGCGACGGACGGACCGTGCTGCCCTGGAACCCCGGCGTGGATGGGACGGTGCGTGTCCTGACACCGACGGCCACGAGCGTTGCGGCTGGCGGCACGTTCGTGCACCATGGCGCCCGCGTGCGCCGCGGCCTGGCGGCGTCCGACATGATCACCGGCACGCTGCTGAACCTCGCGCCGCGCCTCGCGGGGGTGGGCACCGAACACGTACGCGCGCTTGCCGTGATCGGCGACACGCTCTACTTCGGGGGACAGTTCCTGACGGTGGACGGCGGGGCCCGCAGCCGCACGGCGGCCGTCAACCGCCACACAGGTGCGCTGCTCCCGTGGGTCGCCGACACCAACGACCTCGTGCGCGCGATGGCCGTGCACGGGAACGACCTCTACATCGCCGGGGACTTCACCGTCGTCGGCAACCAGGCCCGCCCGGGCCTGGCGCTGGTGGACCCCGCCGCTGGCACCACGCTCGCTTTCGCGCCCGGACTCGACGCGGGCGCGGACGTATGGGCGCTCGAGATCGACGGCGGCACGATGTACGTCGGCGGTACGTTCACCCACCTGCTCTTCCAGCCGCGCAGCCGGCTCGGCGCCATCGACCTCGCGACGCGCACGCTGACGCCGTTCAACCCGTCGGTGACCGGCACGCGCGTGAGCGGTCTCTTCGCGCGCGGCGGCGAGCTGTTCCTGTCGGGCATCTTCACCCAGGTGGGCGGGCAGACGCGCCACCACGCTGCGGCGGTTTCGCGCACGACCGGCGGGCCGACCGGGTTCATCCCGATCGTCAACGGCCAGGTCCGCGACATCGCGGTGATCGACGGGCTTGCGTACCTGGCGGGCGACTTCACGCAGGTGAACGGCGCCCTCCGGGTCATCTTCGCCGCCGTAGACGTGGCCACCGGCGCCAACAACACGACCTTCATGCCCGCGCCGACCAGCGACGGGAGCGGCGCGCACCTGTCCGTCGTGGCGGGCTCGCTCATCGCGGGCGCCGAGGCCGTGCCGTTGTCGGGCATGCCGCAGCCGTCCAACCTGTTCGTCTTCGCCGACGCCGCGATGGGCGGCGTGCCCGGCCCGCCGTCGGCGCCTTCCGTGATCGCAGCTGGTGGCGATCTGCGGATGCTGTGGTCTTCGTCAGCCATCGGTGGTCCGCCCACGGGGCACGTGATCGAGGCGGCGAGCACCCCTGGCGGGGCGCCCTTTGCGACCCTGCCCACCGGATCGAGCCAGCCGTCGTTCGAGTTCTTCGGCGTGCCGCCGGGCCTCTACTACCTGCGGGTGCGCGCCACCAACACCGCCGGCGCCTCCGTGGCCTCGCCCGAAGTCGGTGTCGTCTTTGGCAATCCGCTCTGCAGCGCGCCGCCGGCCGCGCCCGAGTGGTCCTACGAGGCGCAGGGCAGCAACGTCACGCTCACCTGGCCCGACGCCATCGGCCAGGCAACGGGCTACACGCTGGGCGTCGGGAGCGTCGCGGGCGCGTCGGACATCGGGACGTTCGGCGTTGGCGCCGGACCGACGTTTGCCGCCGGTGCCGCGCCCGGCGCCTATTTCGCCCGCCTGCAGGCGGGAAGCCCGTGCGGCGTGAGTGCATCGTCGCGGGAAACGGTGATCCTCATCGGCGGCGTGACGCCGCCGGCGGCGCCCGTCGTCACCGCAGACGTGGCGGGAAGCACGGTCACGGTGACGTGGAACGCGGTGCCCGGCGCCGTCAGCTACCAACTCGACGCGGGTTCGGGCCCGTTGATGAGCAACGTGGCCGCGACGCCCACCGGCGCGACCGCCCTGGTGGCGCACGCCGTGCCGTCCGGCACCTACTACGTGCGGGTCCACGCGATGGCCGCGGGCGGGTTGCGCTCCACCTCGCGCGAGGTCGTGGTGATCGTGCCCTGACCCTTACTCGGTCGGCATGTCCTCGGGCGGGGGGGCGGCGTGACGCGGGCGCGTGAGCGCGTCGAGCAGCGTGCCGGCCGTGACCAGGACGATGGGGCCGAGGACGAGGCCGACGAAGCCAAACGCGGTGAGCCCGCCCAGCAGGCCGATGAAGACCACCAGGCCGTTGACCGAGGTGCGCCCGCTCAGCAGGAGCGGGCGCAGGAGGTTGTCCACCGAGCCGATCACGCCGATGCCGATCCCCGCCAGGACCAGGGCCTTCATTACCTCGCCCGACAGGAGCCACCAGATGGCCACCGGTCCCCAGATGAGCGTGGTCCCCACGACGGGGATCACGGCGCACACGGCCATGGCCACGCCCCACGCCGCCGGGGCGCCGACGCCCAGGGCCCAGAAGGCGAGGCCGCCAATGATGCCCTGCACTGCGGCGACCGACAGGCCCGCGCCTACCGACGCAATGACCAGGTCGTGCGTCGTCCGGATGAGCCGCTCGCGCTCGGCTTCGGGGAAGGGCAGGAGGCGGCGTATCAGCTGGCCCGCGCGGTCGCCGTCGCGCAACAGGAAGAACAGCGCGAAGAGCATCACGAAGAGGCTGCCGATCATCGAGGCGAGGTTGGCCACGGCGCCACCCAGGCGAGGCGCCAGGAAGCTCAGGACCGACTGGGCGGCTTGGCCCAACAGCTGCGTCGGGTCTTCCGGAAGCGCGGCGGGGATGCGCTCGCGGATGTTGTCCCACACGATCTGCACGCGCTCGGGCGTTGCCTGGGACGGGAGCTCCTTGGTGAAGGCCACGACCACGGGCAGCTCGCCCAGCAGCATCGACACCACCGCGGTGAGCGGGCCGACGATGAGCACGGCGGCGCCGAACGTGGTGATCAGAGCCGCGCGCGTGGGACCGATGCGCGCCGCCAGGCGCCTCCAGGTCGGGTGCAGCGCCAGTGCGAAGATGGCCGCCCACGCGAGCGGCGCGAAGAAGGGCTGGATGACCTGGAAGGCCAGGTAGGCCATCAGGACGACCACTGCGTAGAACAGCAGTTCGCCGAACCGCTCGGTGCTCGTTCGCCGCATCGCAACGCCATGCTAACCCAGGGGGCTAGGGTGCATGGGTGCATGGGTGCATGGGTGCAGGGGTGCATGGGTGCAGGGGTGCATGGGTGCAGCGGTGCAGGGGTGCATGGGTGCAGCGGTGCAGGGGTGCATGGGTGCAAGGGTGCCTGGTGCATCCCACCGGCGCCAGGCGCCGGTCCCACCCGCCCGAAGGGCGGGCCCACTGGGGAAGCCCTCACACCGGACCATGGGTCCCCAGCCTGCGGCCCTCGTGGTATAGTCTGGGTTTGCCGTCCCTTCCGGGGGAGCGGCCCTGTCGATTGCGATGCTCTACTACCTGCTTGTCACGATCTACGTGCTGGTGTGCTTCTTCCTGATTGTGGTGATCCTGCTGCAACAAGGGAAGGGCGGCGATATTGCCAGCGCGTTTGGCGGGGGCAGCAGCCAGGCGGCGTTCGGCGCGCGGTCGGGGGCGACCCTGCTGACGCGGGCGACCAGCGTGCTGGCGGCGCTCTTCGTGGTGTTGTCGCTCGTGCTCACGGCCTGGGGCCAGCGCGGTCCTGGCTCGGTGGTGGGCGGCATCGACGCGCCGCCGCCGGCGCCGCTCCCCGCGGCCACCCAGCCGGCGCCAGCCAGCACGACTCCTCCGGCCCAGCCGGAAGCGACCCCGCCGGCCCAGCCGGCGACAACCACGCCGCCGCCTCCGGGCGGGGCCACCCCGCCGCCACAATAGGCGGAAGTTGGAAGTCAGAAGCTAGAAGTCAGAAGTTAGAAGTCAGCAGGCTGAAAGCCAACACCCGGCGCCGCCGGGCAGTCCTCGAAGTCGCCCGGCCGGGACCTTGCCAGGTCATCCCGGTGCTCACCTGAATGCGGAAGTGGCGGAACTGGCAGACGCACCAGCTTGAGGGGCTGGCGCTCGCAAGAGCGTGGGGGTTCGAATCCCCCCTTCCGCACCACCCTTGAATCAGTCGTGTCCCGGCGCCACTGCCGGCGACTCCGCCTCGTCCTCGCGCACCGTCGCCTTCGCCTCAGGCGACGACACGGGCGGCGAGACGGCGGCGGCCACCGCCTCGTCCAGCGGCTGCACCTTCCGGCGCTCGTCCAGCCGCAGCTCGTCGGTGAGGTCCAGGCGCAGCGGCGTCAGCGACACCCAGCCCTGCTCGACCGCCCAGCGGTCCGTGCCCTTCTCCGCCTCGTCCAGCGGGCTGACCGTGAACCAGTAGATCGGGCGCCCCATCGGATCCTGCGCGGGCGCGATACGGCCGTCGTACTGCGTGACGGACGCGCGCGTCCACACCAGCCCCTTCGGCGACCGCGGCAGGTTCACGTTCACCAGCGAGAGCTGCGACGCCGGGAGCAGCACCTCGAGCACGCGACGGATCCAGCGCCCGTAGGAGCCGTGATCGGGCTCGACGCCCGCGGGAGCGCTGATGGCGATTCCCCTCAACCCCAGCAGGGCGGCCTGCTTCGCGGCGGCCAGCGTGCCCGAGTGCCAGATCGCGTGCCCGAGGTTCAGCCCGAGGTTGACCCCGGACAGCACGACATCCACGCGTTCCCAGAGGTGGGCACCGAGGGCCACGCAGTCCGCCGGCGTGCCGTTGACGCGATAGGCCTCGAACTCGTGCACGGTGGTCGGCCGGTACGACAGCGGCCTGGACGAGGTGATGGCATGACCGGTCGACGAGCGCTCGACGTCAGGCGCCACCACGCGCACGGCGCCGAACTCCGACGCCGCCTTCGCCAGGCACGCCAGCCCCGGGCTGTAGATCCCATCGTCGTTTGAAATCAGGATGCGCATGGTGCGGGAAAAGCAAACCGCTCGCCAGTTCTTCGCGGGTGCGAATCTTGCAGCCTCGGTGGTCGAGCTTGGAGGTGATATGCGCGTATCGGTGTTCATCAACGACGAAGCCGGAGGCGAGACCGAAGCCCGGGAGGTGGTTCGATCCATCCAACGCTACGGGCACGACATCGTGCGCCTGGTTGGGAAGGACGATCGCCTGGAACGGCTGCTCGAGAAGGACGCCGACGCGGTCGTCGCGGGAGGCGGCGACGGGACCATTGCCCGTGTCGCGAAGCTGATGGCGGGACGCGCCCAGCCGATGGCGATGCTGCCGCTCGGGACGGCCAACAATATCGCCACCAACCTCGGGTGCACGGCCCCGGTGGACGAGCTGATCAGGCACTGGTCGCAGGCGCGAATCGGGCACATCGACCTGGGCCGCGTCAGCGGGCCGTTCGGCGAGCGGCACTTCCTCGAAAGTGTCGGCGGAGGCCTCGTTGCCGAGACCATCGCGCTGATGGATGCCCGTCCGATGAGCGACGCGCTGCCCCCCTCGTGGCGCATCGACCGCGCGATCGACGGCTACCTGGACGAGCTGGCGGAAGCCGAGCCGCAGCCGTGGTCGCTCATCGTCGACGCGGCCGAGGTCCGCGACGACTTCCTGCTGGTCGAGGTCCTGAACATCGCGTCGATCGGCCCCCGGATCGTCCTGTCGGACCGCGCGGATCCCTCTGATGGGCTGCTCACGCTCGTGGTGGCCCGGCGCGACGACCGCCAGCGACTGATGCATTACCTCCACAGGCGCACCGCGGGCGACGAGCCTCCGCTGTCGCTGCCCTCGTGGACGGCCCGAGAGGTTGTCGTCCGCTCGGGTCACGGGCGGATGCACATCGACGACGAGGTGATCGACCTCGTGCCGGAGAGCCCGGTGACGGTGTCGATCGAGCCCGGCGCGGTCCGCGTGCTGCTGGGCCCCGCCTCCACCTGCGCGGCGCGCGGTCGCGTGAGTCGAGGGCGAGCGGTTTGCCCAAGGTGACGCCTGGATTGCTCACAAGGTGGACCGGACCGTCACCTCGGAATCGGCACGCGCACACGGTAGCGGACGGGCTTGCCGTCCCTGGTGGCCGGGCGGAACCTCCACGCCTTGGCGGCCGACACCAGCATCCGATCCTGGAACTGCACGTCCGTCGTGCGCAGGCGCACCTGATCCACCTCGCCACGCTCGTTCACCAGCAGCTCGAAGTGCGGCGCGCTCGCCGGCGGGGCTGGTTGGGGATCCGACGGCAGCTGCGGGTAGACGAGGACTGGCGGCTCGACGTCCGTGTCGGCTTCGGTGAACGGGCCCGGAGGCGGCTCCGGCGGCATGGCGCTCTCCTCGGGTTCCGCGACCGCGATGGGCAGCGTTTCCGACGGTGGGGCAGGGGCCGCGGGCGCACTGGCCGGCGCCGGGGTCGCGGTCGCCGGCGGCTCGGCGGCCGCGCGCGGAGCGCGGCGCGGCGCTGATGCCGGCGCGGCTGGTGCGGCCGGCGCCGCGGGTGCCGGTTCCGACGGCGCGAGGCCGATGGCGCGTAGGCCCGCATCCGCCGCGGATGCGAGCGCTTCCGACGCGGCGGCGACAAGTGAACGTGGTGTCGATGGCGACTCGGCCGATTCCGCGGCGGCGGTGCCATCCGTTGACACGGAGACCTCCGCCGCCGGCGTCGGCCGCCGGTTCAGATACCAGAGCGCCGCGACCCCTGCCGCGATGAGGAGCAGCAGGACCGTCGCGAGGCCGACCGGCACACGGCGCCGCTCCGCGCGCGGGTTCTCCGAGTGATCAGGCGCGGCAGAAGGTGTGGATCGCAGCCGGGCGAGTTCCGAGTCGGCTTGCGCCTGGACCTCGGTGGCCAGGGCCCTGGACGCGAGCGCGGCAATGGTTGACTTCCTGTTCGGTCGCTCGAAGTAGGCGAGTGCTTCGAGCAACCCGTCGAGGCCCTGTTCCCGTGGAGGTCCGGATGCCGTGGCCAGGGCCTTCAATTCGGGCGGCGCCGGCTGGCCTTCGAGCATCGAGGCCAGCAGCGTCGTGACCGCGCCTTCGATGTCGCTCGCGTGGCCGCGGCCATCCACCCTGAGCTCGCCCTTGCCGTTGATCACGCAGGCGGCGGCATCGGCCGGCGTGCCGGCCAGCCGCATCGCCTCCCCGGCCTCGAGGACGACGGCGACGCTTTCGTGCCAGGCGCGCGGCACGTCCAGATCGATCAGGCGCGCGAGCGAGATGGTCGTCGTGCTCATGAGCGCGAACCCCCTCGCAGGGTAACCGGAAACGCCGCCGGGGGATCCACGTAAAATCGCGGGATGCACATGGGTCGCCGCCATTTCATGGGCCTCGCCGCGGCTGCGCTGACCCTGGCGACCGGGCCGGGCCGTGCCACCGAGGCCGTCGAAGGAGCACTGGGCATGTACGGATTGATCGGGAAGCTGGTCTCACTGCCGGGCCGTCGGGATGAGCTGATGCAGCTGCTCATCGAGGGCAGCGACCAGATGCCGGGCTGCCTCAGCTACATCGTCGCCGCCGACGCGACCGACCCGAACGCCATCTGGGTCACGGAGGCCTGGGACAGCGAGGCCAGCCACAAGGCGTCGCTCTCGCTGCCCCAGGTGCGCGAGGCCATCACGAAGGGCAAGCCGCTCATCGCGGGCTTCGGAGAGCGCTTTGTGACCGCTCCGCGCGGCGGGCATGGGTTGGGGGCTGCTGTCCATTGATGATTGCTGATTGACGATTGGGCGATTCATTGGGCGATTGCGCGATTGGCGCATTGGGCCATGGATTGCGTGATTGCCGGATTGCCTCAATGCGCCAATCAGAATGCCCAATGCCCAATCGTCAATCACCCAATGAATCGTCAATCGTCAATCAGCAATCACCAATGAGCAGCCACCTCACAGCCCTCCTTCTCGCCCTCACCACAGCCGCCGCGGCCGCCGCGCAGCCAGCGGAGGTGTCCTACCAATTCACCTACGAGCGGGCCGGCGCGGATACCGTGACCATCGAGGTCGCGTGGGCCGACCCGCTCAGCGAGGCCACACCGCTGGTGATGCCGCGCGCCATCCCCATGGGCTACGGCGAGCAGCACTACGACCAGTTCGTCGCGGACGTCGAGGCGTTCGCCGGCTTCTCGGCGGCCGCCGCGCCCGTGCGCGAGGAAGGTCCGCGCTGGCGCCTCGCGCCCGGCACGACGCGCGTCCGTTACCGAGTGAACCTGCGCGAGATGGAGCGCGAGGTGCGTGCCGCCTCCGACGCGTCGCGCGTGCGCGACGGCTACCTCGGGGCGCTCGGCTACTCGGTCTTCGCGTTCGTGGACGGCTTCGAGCAGCGGCCGGTGCGCCTGCGCGTGGAGGCGCCGCCCGCCTGGCCGGTGTTCTGCACGCTGGCGCCGGGCTGGCCCGTCACGGCCGCGCCCGTCGAGGGGCGCGCGCCGGATTTCTACGCGCTGGCGGACGCGCAGATCGTGCTGGGGCCGCGCGCGGTGATTCGCCGCCTCGCCGACACACCCGCGCCGCTGTACCTTGCGGCCTATGCCGAAGGCGAGGTGGACCTGGACCGCCTCGGCAGGCTGGCCGCCACGGCCTACCAGCGCGTGATCGACTACTTCGGCACGGTGCCGTTCCAGCACTACACGATCCACCAGGAGTTGCTGACGCCCCTCTCGCCGCGCCACGAGTACGGGATGAGCATGGAGCACCTCGACTCGAGCACGTACTACCTCGCCGCATCCGCCGGCCTCACCGCGAAGTCCACGGCAGACGATGACGCGCGCGTGTTGTACAACTTCGCGCACCACATCGCGCACGCGTGGGTGCCGAAGCGCACGTACGGCACGGGCTACTTTCCCTTCCAGTGGGAGCTGGCGCCCGTGCTCGACTCCATCTGGTTCGCGGAGGGCTTCGGACAGTACGCGGCCATCGTCGCGGTGGCGGCTGGCATGCCCGATCCCGCGGCCTACCGGCAGGGGATGCTCCAGCGCCGCTTCCGCTCGAACGTCGCCAGCGCGCCGGGCTTCCTCGCGCGCATGACGCTCGTGGACCTGAGCCGCGTCGCCTCCACGCGGTACGCCGAGGACTTCCGCACCGGGCGCCTGGTGTTCTCGCGCGGAGGCCTCATGGCGGCGACACTCGATGATCGCATCCAGTCGGAGACGAAGGGCGCCAGGAGCCTGCGCGACGCGCTCCGATATCTCGTCACCTGGAGCGCGCGCGAGAAGCGCGCGTTCCGGAACGAGGAGCTCGCGGGGCTCATCCGCGAGGCGACGGGCGTGGAGACCGGGCCCATCATCGAGGAGTGGATGGGCCCGGTGGGGAAGTGAGAAGTGAAAAGTGGGAAGTCGGTAGTGAGAAGCTAGCGTGAAATCCGCCAGCTGGTGCCGATCGAGAAGTCGCCCGCGCTGTCGGTCAGGCCGAAGCCGGCCGAGATGGCGAGGCTCTGCCTCTGTCCCACCAGTCCGAGCAGGCCGACGTTCAGCTGCACGGGCGGCGACTGTCCCTCGATCGCCGAGGTGAAGCCGCCGAGCGACACCAGGGTGGACCACGTCCCTGCGCCCACCATCCGCGCCACCCCCACGCTGTACGACAGCGCGTCGTCGAAGTCCACGCCCTCCGGGTCGCCGTACTTCCAGTAGAGCGCGTCGATCAGGAGAGAGTTCCTCCCGGCGCCCTTGAAGACCGAGACGCCGAAGCCGACGTCGGCCTCGCCCGTGCCCAGGCCGCCCTCGACGTCGACGACGGGCAGTTTCACGGAGCCGACGACGCCAACCTGCAGCGCGCGGGACCAGTCCTCCACGAGGCGCACGTCCACGCGCGCGAGCGGATCGCCGAAGCCCGTGGTCACCGTGTCGGTGCCGGGAACGAGGGTGCCGTCGAGGGGGTTGACGGCATCCTCGGCCACGAGGTGCTGGCGCACCCACGGCACGCTCAGCGAGAAGCGCAGCCGGCCGCTGGTGAGATCCACGGTGTTGAAGACGAAGACGTTGTCGTAGGTCTCCGCTGGCGAGCCGGAGTGGCTGACGAAGAACGAGGCGGTGTACCCGATCTCCTGCGCGGCCGCGGGGGTCGCGACGGCGAGGGCCAGCGCCAGCGCGCACCAGGCCAGGAGGGCGGTGATGCCTCCCGGCCGGATGGCGCGCCGCGTCCTCACGGCGTCACCGGGTCTGGCCGCCACGGGCCTGCAGCCGTGCCTGCATCTGCTCCATGGTCTGGACCATGTCCTCGAGGCCGCCGGTCACCGCGTGCAGACGGTCGCGCAGACGATCCATGTCGCGCAGCATGTCGCGATCCTGGCTCATCGTCTTGTCCTGGAGCATGAGGTGGATGCGGTCCATCGTCCGGCGCGTCTCGCGCGCCTGGGACTGGACGTTGTCACAGAGCTGGAGCAGCAGCCGGGCCTGATCGCGGTCACGAGTCTGCAGGCGATCCATCTGCCGCGTCATTGTCTGCGACATCTGCTGGGCACGGGTCGAAACCTGATCCATGCGCTGCATCATCTGCTGCATCTGGGCCATCTGCTGTTGTTGCTGCTGCTGTTGCTGCTGAACCTGCTGCTGGGCCTGCTGCTGTTGCTGCTGCTGGGCCTGCTGCTGCTGTTGCTGCTGTTGCTGCTGCTGCTGAGGGGGCGTCGGCGGGGGCTGCTTCGGCTGCTGCTGCTGCTGGCCGGGCGGCTGAGCCGGCGGCTGGCCGCCCTGCGCCTGCAGCGTGCCCATGGCCGCCGCGGCGAACAGGGCGACGGGAACCAACGCTGTCAGAACGAAACGCTTGCTGGACATGCTCTTCCTTCCTTGCTTTCAGGGATGCGAGACGGCGCGCTGGGGTGACAGGCCCGGGCCGGAGCCCGGGCCTGTCCGTGCAGGCTACTGCACTGGCGCCGGTGCGAGGGCTCGCACCGGGGCGGCGACGAACACGCCCATGGTCGCCTCGGGCGGATACACCAGGAAGCTCCTGAGCTCCGCGCTGGTGGCGCCGTGGAAGATCTTCACGAACGGCGGCGCTCCGGGGCCTGCCGCCACGATGATCTCCGCGTGGCCGTCGGTGTTCACGTCGGCGGAGGCGACACGCACGCCGCCCACGAACGTCGGGTCACCCGCGAAGAAGCTGCGGATCTCCGCGCCGCTCACGCCGCCAAAGGCCTTCACGAGCGGCCCACCGCCCGATCCGGGCCCCGTGACGATGTCCGCGCGGCCGTCGGCATCGACGTCGCCGGCCGCCACGAACACGCCGCCGAGGAAGGCAGCCGGGTAGGCGAGGAAGTCGTGCAGCACCGCGGCGTTCGCGGCGTTGTACACCTTCACCCGCGGCTCGGCGCCCGCACCGCCGCCGACGATCAGGTCGGCGAGGCCGTCGCCGTTGACGTCGCCCGCGGCCACTTCGACACCGCTCATGCCGGCGATGGCGAAGGGCACGAAGTCGAACATCAGCGCGCCGTTGGTGCCGTTGAAGATGCGAACCCTCGGCGTGCCGCTGGCCGCGCCGGCGATGATGTCCACGACGCCGTCGCCGGTGATGTCACCCACGGCCACGTTCACGCCGCCGGTGTAGGTGGGCTCGAAGGCCACCAGGGTGCCAATCAGCCCCTGGCTGGTGCCGTTGTAGGCCCTGATGATCGCCTGCCCGCCGGGGCCGGTGCCGACGATGGTGTCGGGCACGCCGTCGCGCGTGATGTCACCGCGCGCAACCCGCACGCCGCCGGTCCACGCCGTCGTGAAGGGCGCGTACTCGCCGCCCTGCGTCTGCGTCCCGTTGGGCTCGAAGTGGCGGACCACGCCGGGCACGCCCGCGCCGGGCCCCACGGCCAGCGCGTTGAGCGACGAGTGGACGACCAGGCTGTAGGCTCGGCTGCCCGCGCACCCGGCCGCATCCGTGGCCGACACGGTGAAGTCATACGTGCCACCCGCGATCGGGGTGCCGGACAGGGCCGAGCCCGTGAAGGTCAGGCCCGGAGGCAGTGTGCCGCTGACGCTGAGGGCGACCGGTGCGACGCCATCCGTCGTGAATGCCGCGGCGAATGGCTGGTCAACACTGGCCGGCGGCAGCGTGACGGGCAGGACGGTGACGGCCAGGCAGCCCACGGCGAGCGCGTTGCGGCCGTTGCTGCCGAGCAGGTTGGCCGTCCCGCTGTAGGTCGCGGTGGTGCTCAGGCGCTGCGCGGGCAGGGCTGGCACCAGGAAGTCCACCGTGGCGACGCCGTCGGCCACGGCCGCGGCAATCGGGCCGCCCACCGGCGCACCGGCTGCGTCGATCACCGTGAACTCCACGGTGCCTTCGGCAATCGGCACGCTGTCCGCCCAGTTCACGCGAGCCGTGAGCGGGACGATGGTGGGCACCATGGGCACAGGTACGGTCGCCACGTCCACCGTGGTGGTGGTCTCGGCCTGGCCGATCAGCAGCGTGCCGGTGCCGGTGCTGCCGGCGAACTCGGCGGTGCCGCCGTAAACCGCGACGATCACCAGCGCTTGCGGCGCCGTGCCGCCCGGCAGCTCGTAGGCCGCCGAGGCCGCGCCGTTCACGACGGGTCCGGAGGTGACGAGGGCGCCAACGTCAGTGCCCTCGGCAGTCCGGACCGTGAAGGTGACCGTGCCGCCGTTGACTGCCGTTGCCGCGTTGACCGTCGCCGTGAGCAGCATGTTCTGGTGGGTCGCGCGGTACCGCACCGTCATCCCGTGCGGCCCGGTGTGGGTGACCGCGCCGCTGCCCCACAGGTTCGCAGGCAGCGCGTACTCGTGGATGAACTCCACGACTCGCACGGCGTCGAGGGAGGCGGCGACGAAGGCGGGCGCGACCGACAGCGTGTCGGGCAGCGGGCCGTTGGCGAACAGCAGCCACTGCATGATCTCGACGTTGGTCGGACGCCAGGTGAGGCCCCCGTCGGTCGTCTGCAGGAGGAGGGCCGTGGTGTTGTACCAGTCGCTCCGCAGGTAGCTGGCCGCCGCGTAGTTCACGAAGCGCTCGTTCGCCGGAAACTCCAGTCCGTCGGGAGCCGGCGTGATGACACCCCCCTCGTCACGGATGAGCGCGGGCAGCGTGTCCACAGGAGCCTCGGTCTCGGCAGTGGCGACCGTGATCTTCAGGAAACGGTTGAGGTACTGGATCAGATCCAGGGTGATGGTGTTGTGCTTGCCCGCCGCCCCGCCGAGGTACGAGCTGGCGATGATGAAGTCGGGCATGGCGAGCACCTGCGGGTCCGCGCACTCGGAGACGAAGTTCGCGGGATCCGGGCCCGTGAAGCACTGGTTCGGGTTGGCGCGCGGCAGCAGGTTCAGCATGTGGCCGCGGAACTTCGCCCAGTCGTCGGCGTCCAGGGCCGGATAGTACTGGGTCGGCTGATTGGGGTCGCCGCCCGGCGAGGTGTCCACTTCGAGCGGGTCCGTCTGGATGTGCCCGTACTTGAGCAGCCGGTTGTACAAGGCCATGTTCTCCATCGGCGAGTCGATGGTGCTCCATTGGGCGCACACGCCGCCGGGGTCGCACGAGGAGCCGAGCATCATGCGGCCGGCCTCGTCCACGTCCACGACCTCGGCGACCTTGATGTTCGAGATGACCTCGTTGAAGTGCATCCGCTGGTTGCGCTCGCGTGTGCGGGCAGCGCTCAGGCGGCCGAAGTAGTCCACCTCGACCACGCGATGAATCTGTGTGGGATCGACATCGCAACTGAGTGGCGCGAAGGGGATCTCTTCCCCGGCCGCATCCACGGGTATCGGGCAGTACGCCCATCCGAATGTGTCACCGGGCAGTTCGACCCATCGCTGCTGCAGGATCGGTTGGCCGGTAATGGTGTTTCGTTTGATGTGGATCAGGTCGCCGAAGAGGTCACCGGTGTCGCCCTGAGCCAGGACCGGTGCCGGCGATGAGAGGAGTGTGGCGAGCGCGAACGCGCCCGCAGTGAGAAACCTGAGTGCTGTGCCCATACGTTGGCTCCCGGAAGAGGAGAACTGGAGGGTGCACGTGCAAGTTCATCACCAGCCGCTGCCGGCCTGTTTGCGGGGCGATTCTCGGGGCTGCGTGCCTGGCGACCCGCCATCGGCCGCGAGGGCAGGTCGGGACGCCAGCATCCCGACAGCCGAGGGCGCGGGGGTGAACGGAGCATGTGATGGAGATGAGAATCTGCCGCTGAACGATGCGTCTCCCGTTCAGTTGTCATCGCCGAGGGCGACTTCGCGTGTCGGCCTGCGACAGAATGCCGCAGGGGTTGCGGACGATGCGCGCGAGGTGCGACACCATGCCGCAGTTCCCGGCGCGCGTAGCCACCGCCGGCGAGGTCACCGGCGACGGACTCCCGGCACCAGGCAATCTGCGATGTCGCCAAAGCGCCACCATCTGGTATGAATGCCCTCGATCCCGCGCACACACATGCTGGACATCTGCCTCGTCACCACCGCTCCCGATGGCCTCGCCCGGACCGTAGCCGAACAGCTGGGCCAGGCCGGCCACCGCGTCACGATGCTGGACACGCGGGAGGCAGGTCATCCGTCGCCGCGTGAGGGCCCGCAACCGGAGGCCACCGCGGGTGCGGTCGAGAGTTTCGCCGGGCCCGACGCGCGGTTCGTGCGCCCACCGACCCTGGGGCGAATCGCGACGCGTTACCGGGCGGTGGCTCGTGCCTGGCGCGCCTGGCAGTGGTGCAAGCGACGACGTGTCGACGCCATCTGCTTCGCCGAGCTCGGGGGCGCGGGCTATTACATCGCGATGGCACGACGGCTGGGCCTCGACTTCCACAGCACGGCCCTCGTCGCCTGTTGCGAGGGGCCGACCATGTGGCGCCTGGCGGGCAATGGCCGGCTGCCGGGTGTGGAAGATCTCGCAGCCGATCATCTCGAGCGGGCCTCGGTGGCGTGGTCGGACCTGGTCGTGTGCCCCACCAGCGGGCTGCTGGAGTGGATGGCGGACGAAGCCTGGCAGTTGCCGGATCGGCCGCACGTCGTGACGCGCACGCCGCCGATCGTGGACCGCGTGCCCGATGGTGCCCGCGCAGAGCGCCACGGGCCCGTTCCGGTCCGCGAACTGGTCTTCGTTGGAGCGCTCGACCGGCGGTCGGGACTTGTCACGCTCGCGCAGGCCGTGAGACGGCTGCCAGCCTCGCTGACCGAGGGCCTGCAGGTGACATTCCTGGGAGCGACGTCCCGTGATGCGTCCGCGTGGCAGCCGCAGGCCTGGCTGGAGGCGGCGATGCCGAAGGGGGTGGCCTGGAAGGTCCTCGATGGCCCCCACGCGCCGACTCCGCAGGAGTACCTCGATGCGCCTGGGCGGCTCGCGCTGGCGCTTGGTCCAACCGAGCACCTGCCCGCGATCGTCGGTGGGTGCCTGGCGCGCGGCGTGCCGTTCCTGGCGTGCGACACGCTCGAAACGCGCGCGCTCGTGCACGCCGACGATCGCGCGACCGCACTGTGCTTGCCGTACCCCACCACCGTGGCCGCAGCCATCGCCGTGGCGTTGACCACTGGCGCGATGCCGGCCCGCACCGCCGGCCCGCCAGAGGGAGCGGATGCGTGGCCAGGCCTCATCGCCGACGCCGTCGCGCGCCGGGCTCGTGTCGGACACGCGCCGTCGCTCCCGTACGCGGACCGCCCGGCCGTTACGGTGGTCGTCACGCACCGCAACCGGCCGCGCCATCTGGCGCAGGCGCTGGACGGCCTTCGTCGGCAGACGTTCGACGACTTCGAAGTGGTGCTCGTGGACGACGGCAGCGACGGTGCCGAAGCGCTCGCCGCCCTCGACGGGCTCGAGCCGGAGTTCGCGTCGCGCGGGTGGCGCATCATCCGGCAGGCAAACGAGTACCTGGGCGCCGCGCGCAACCGCGGCTGGCGCGCGGCTCGCGCCCCGCTGGTGCTGTTTCACGACGATGACAATGTCGCCATGCCGACGCAGATCGAGCGCCTCGTGGCGGCGGCGCGCTACTCGGGCGCCGCCATCATTACCTCGGCCTTCGCCACCTTCGAGGGCGACGGGCCGCCCGAGGGAGACGCACCCGCGCTCGACACGGCGGTCACGCCCTTCCTCGGCGGGGCGGTGGCTCTCGGCCTGTTCGAGAATTGCCTCGGTGACGCGCAGGCGCTCGTCCGGCGCGACGTGCTCGAGTCGCTCGGTGGATTCACGGAAGACTTCGGCGTGGGCCACGAAGACTGGGAGCTCTTCGCCCGCGCCGCGCTCGCCGGCCACGAGGTGCTCTCCGTGCCGGAGCCGCTCTTCTGGTACCGCGTGTCATCGGGGTCGATGCTGCGGAGCCGTCCGGACCCCGAGATCGACCTGCGCCGGAACGCGCGAGCCTACACGGAGCTGCTGCCGCCGGTGTTGCGGCCCGTCCTGCTCACGGCACTGGGGACGGCACAGCGCATGGAGGCCGTCCAGCGACTGGCGGCCGACGAGCGCCGCCGCCGGCTCGAGGCCGAAGAGCAGCTGGAAGAGGCCCGCGTGGAGCTCGCGCGGCTGCGCGTGGCGATGGCGGAACGGGGGGACTAAGGTTCTCGGGTTCTGAGGTTCTGGGGTTCTGGGGTTCTCGGGTTCTCGGGTTCGGACCCCAAGCCCCAAACCCCAAACCCCAAGCCCCAAGCCCCAAGCCCCAAGCCCCAAGCCCCAAGCCCCCAAGCCCCCAAGACCTCAAGACCTCAAGCCCCCAAGACCCTCCGCACGAGCCGAAGCGGCGCGCCGAGGACCGGCCGCGCCAGCAGCCGCGTGTACGCCTGCACCAGGCGCCAGCTGCGCGAGGCCTCGATGGCCTGCAGCCGCGCCGAGAGTGCGTGCACCTCGCTCTCGAGCCGCTCATCGTCAGACCGAAGTGCGGGAGCGGGCGCCGCTCGGAGGCCCGCGATCTCGGCGCGGAGGGCACACGCGGACTGGGCGTGGTGCTCGACGAGCATTCCGAGTCGAGCCGTCTCGGCCAGCAGCGCACGTTCCCGGGCTGCGGCGGCCTGGACTGCGGCGTCCCGATCCTGCTCCGCCTGCCGCGTGCGCGCGCGGTCGGCGAACCGCCCGGACTCGGCGGCCTCGAGCGCGCGTCGCGCGTCGGCCAGGTCGGCTTCCGTGCGTTCGATGCGGCCCTTGTCGAGCAGCGCTCGGCGCCGGAGGTCCGCCACCACGTCCGCGGACGTCCGCGAGCGTGCATCGGCGGGCGACGGCCGTGCGACGGTCGCGAGTGCGTCCAGATCCCGCAGCAGGCGCGCGTTCTCGGCCTTGAACCACTCGAGGGCCTTCCAGGGCTCGAGCACGCCTGCCAGGGAGGCCGGGCTCGCCGCCACGACCGCCCCGGCGTCTGCTCCCCACACGCCGACGAAGAACGCGCAGCCGGCCTTGCTCACCTGCAGCTCACGCTGTGCGGGCAGCAGCCACGTACGCGCCGCGGGTTGTGTGTCGACCATCACCCCGAGGTCGGACCGGTCGTTCAGCAGCAGGGCCGTGTCGACCTCCGCCACCACCATCCCCTGGAGCGGCGTGCCCACGTACCAGCGCCGTGCTTCACCAAGGTGGCCCTCGGTCACTTCGCGAAAGCGATCGAACGAGAACGCGCGCCGGTGATACGGATTGGCGCTGCCCTGCCCGGCGGGGTCGGGCTCGTTCGGCGCGGAGATGATCACGATGCCGTCGGGCGCGAGGACGGCGCGGATGCCGTCGAGGAACCGCTCGACGTCGGGGACGTGTTCGATCGTCTCGAAGCTGACGACGAGGTCGAAGGGCGCCTCGCCCTCGAGCACCGCGGGCAGGTCGGTGGCGTCGCCGACGAGGTAGCGCACGCCCGGCGCGGCAAAGCGGGCGTCCGCTGACGCGATCGCTTCAGCGGCCACGTCCACCCCCACGACCGCGCGGGCGCCGGCGCGCGCGAGGAGAGCGCTGCCATAGCCTTCGCCGCAGGCGACGTCCAGCACGCGCCGGCCGGCGCAGAACTCGGCCGCGAACGCGTAGCGGGCGAGATGCTCCGCTGCCACCATCCACTGGTAGCCCATGCGCTCCGGCTCGAACCGCAGGCGTTCGGCGCTCATGCCCCGGCATCACCGTCGAAGAAGATGGCACGCACGCGCGAGAGGTAGGCCTCGCTGCCGTGGCGGGCCTTCAGCCGCCGGAGCGCGGCACGCGCGAGCCCCGTCCTGGCTCCAGGGGTGCTCACCATCCGCGCGATGGCCGCCCCATACGCCCGCGCCGTCGCCTCGTCGTCTTCCTGCAGCGACAGGAGGACTCCCGTCTCGCCGTCGATCACCATCTCGCCGAGGCCCCCGACCGCCGGCGCGATGACGGGCAGGCCCGCCGCGATGGCTTCGAGCACCACGTTGGGCAGGCCGTCGAACCAGCTGGTGTAGACGAAGCAGTCGTAGGCGGCGTGGTCGAGCGCCTCGAAGCCCTGGTAGGGGCCGTGGTAGTGGAGGTTGTCGAGGCCGTCGAACGCCGACACGTCGAAGTGCCCGAGGACGGCCCGCCCGAACACGTCGATGGATACACCGGGCGCCGCCTTCGCCAGGTGGCGTGCGATGAGCGGCAACAGCTCGGGGCGCTTCTCCGAGTCGAGGCGCGACGCCCAGAGCACGCGGTGCTTCGTCCGCGCGGTGCGCACGGCGAGCTGCGCCTCGTTCACGAGCGGCGGCCGCCGGCCCGGCAGGCAGTGGAAGCGCTCGGGCCACACGCCCAGGCGCCATCGATCGCGCTCGACCAGCGTGTCGGTGTCGCTGATGACCAGCGAGAGCCGCTCGAGCTGTGCGGACACGAAGTTGAGCCCCGTGGCCCGATGGAACAGCTCGCCGCCGTCGCGCACGACGGCGTCGCTGAACCGGTAGAAGACCGACGGGTGGCCGCCGAGAACGGGCCAGTAGGTCGCAAAGAACCCGCAGGCGAACTCCGAGTCGCGCAGGTGCAGCCGCGCGGCGGGCGCCACCGATTCGATCAGCTTCAGGGCGATGAGCTCGCGGCTGGCCATGTCCAATTGAGGCCAGTGCCGCCCGAGATCGATCACGGTGGCGCCGGGCGGCACCGCGTCCACCTCCGTCGCGTCCGTCGGCTGCTCGCCGAGCAGCACCAGCAGGCGGCCATCGGGCCGTGCCTCGTGGAGCGCGAACATCACGTTCCTGAAGAACGTCTCGGCGCCGCCGACACCGGTGAACGGCAGGAGGAACACCTCATCGAACAGCCCGCCGTCCTCGAGCAGGCCGCACACCTCGTAGTAGGCGCGCCCGACCTCGATCACCTTCTCGTCCACCGGCGAGAAGAACGGGCTCTGCCGCACGGTCGCGATGTCGATGTCGGGCTCGATGTGATTGGCGGCCCTGACCAGCTCGCGCAGCACCGGGCGATCGAGGTCCTTCGGCGCCGGCATGTGGCCAGCCTGCGTGAACGCCGAGGGCGCGCGGCCGGTGCGGAGGTAGCTTTCGCGGGCCACGCGCCGCCACGTGGCGGGATCGAACAGCGACGTCGGCGGAATCTGCCGCACCGAGAGGGCGTTGGCCTGCGCGAGCAGGCTGCCGGGGCGCTGGCGATAGAAGAGCATCGTGTCGCGCGCGACCGTGATCGGGTGTCCGTGTGCCGCGCACTCGGCGTTGAAGTGCCAGTCCTCGAAGGCATGTCCCGGGGACAGCCGCACGTCCACGTAGCCGCGCGACCGGAAGACCTCCATCGGGCCGAAGACGCGCGAGATGTAGGGGTGCGCGCGAAGGAAGCTGAGCGGGGTCACCACGTCCAGCGGGTAGTACCGGACGAAGTGGTGCCGCTCGCCGAAGGCGAAGAGGTACTCGGGAAAGATCAGCGTGCCCGGCGCGGAGGCGTCGCCCAGGCGGACCATCTCGGCGATCGCGTTGAAGGAGATCAGGTCGTCGCCGTCGCACATCATCGCGTAGCGGCCACCGGCCGCCGCGACGCCGCTGTTGCGCGAGAGCCCGAGCGACCCGTGATCGACCTCGACGACCCGGTGGCTCCCGAAGGCCGACGCGTCGAACGACGCGAGCGCGTCACGCGTGGGCGCACTGGGGCGATCGAGCACGGCCACCAGCTCGGTGGTGATGCCCAGACGCCGCGCGTAGCACGCGGCCTCCTCGAGCGACAGCAGCGTCCGGCGAAGGAGCGTCCCCTCATGATGGAGCGTGAGGATCAGCGAGATGTCTGGCGGGCGGTCGTCCCCGGGCGGCTGGGCGATCTCGGTGCGCATACGGTGTCGGTCGGGAGGCGCGCCTGCGCCTGCCGGTTCGCGGGGGGACGACGGTGACACTATACACAGAGAACCCCCGCGCCGGATTCGTCCTATCATCGTGAGGCGGCACCCCGCCGCCTTCCGGAGGTCCCGATGCGATTCGTTGCTGCTGCGTGCGCCTGCCTGACTCTCTCCACCGCTCTCATGGCACAGGCCCCGACGCCACCCCCACAGACCGACAGGACGAAGGCCACCCACTTCTCCGCCGCGGATCTCCAGGCCGCGTTCGCGAAGCTGCCCGGCGACCGGCCGGCCTCCTCCGTGCGCGTCTTCTCGCTGGCGCCCTACAACGTGAACGTGGAACGCCGCCTGCCGCAGGCCCAGGGCGCGTCGCTCCACGAGGCGCAGGCCGAGCTGTTCTACGTGATCGAGGGCTCCGGGACGATGCTGACGGGTGGGACCATCCCGGGCGCGACGCGCAACGGAACGAACCTCGCCGGGAAGACCATCGAGGGCGGCACGCGGATCGCCTTCAAGGCCGGCGACTTCATCATGGTGCCGTCAGGCGTGGCGCACCAGTTCGTGGATCTCGCCTCGCCGGTGCACGTGATGTCGATGTATCTGGCGGATGGAAAGTGAGGGCAGGGAGCAGGGAGTAGGGATCAGGGGATCAGGGGATCAGGGGATCAGGGGGTCAGGGGTCAGGGATCAGGGATCAGGGGAGCAGGGAGCAGGGATCAAGGGGGGCAGGGATCAGGGGATCAGGGGACAGGGATCAGGGATCTGGGGGCCGAGATCTGGGGGCCGGGATCAGGGAGCCGGGGTGCTGAGCGCTGAGCCCTGCGTGCTGAGGCTGACTGACGGACTTGGGGCGTGGGGTTTGGGGCGTGGGACTTGGGTTGGTCCGACCCATCTGTCTCCCCTCTGCGTTACATCTGCGGCCCGGCCGCGCTCGGCCTTATCGGCGTTCCGTCTGCGGTCCCGTCCGCGCCCGGCCTGATCTGCGTTTCATCTGCGGCCCCGGTCCCCATCGACCTCATCTGCGTTTCATCTGCGGCCCCGTCCGCGTTCGGTGTTATCGGCGTTCCGTCTGCGGCCCCGGTCCCCATCGACCTCATCTGCGTTTCATCTGCGGCCCCGTCCGCGTTCGGTGTTATCGGCGTTCCGTCTGCGGCCCCGGTCCCCATCGGCCTCATCTGCGTTTCATCTGCGGCCCGTCTGCCCTCGGCCTTATCGGCGTTGCATCTGCGGCCCCCCCCGCGTTCGGTGTTATCGGCGTTCCATCTGCAGCCCCGGTCCCCATCGGCCTCATCTGCGTTTCATCTGCGGCCCCGTCCGCGCCCGGCCTGATCGGCGTCCCATCTGCGGCCCCGTCCGCGTTCGGCCCCGTCCGCGTCCGGTGTTATCGGCGTCCCCGCGTCACGATCTTCGTGAACCCATCGGCGTCCAGGCTGGCGCCACCCACCAGCGCGCCATCCACGTCGGGGTTGGCCATCAGCGCCGCGATGTTGTCCGGCTTGACGCTCCCGCCGTACAGGATGCGGCAGCGTGACGAGGCGTCCTGGCCGAACCACTGCGTGAGCCGGCCGCGGATGTGCTCGTGGGCCTGCTGGGCCTGGGCCGGTGTCGCCGTGCGCCCCGTGCCGATGGCCCACACCGGCTCGTAGGCCAGCACCATGCCGGCCAGCTCGGTGCCCGTCACGCCGTCCAGGCCCGCCTTGATCTGCCGGTCCAGCACGTCCAGGGTCCGCTCCGCCTCGCGCTCCTGCAGCGTCTCGCCGATGCAGACGATCGGGACGAGCGTGGCGGTGAGCGCCGCGCGCACCTTCCTGTTCACGGTGTCGTCCGTCTCGCCGAAGAGCGTCCGGCGCTCGGAATGGCCGATGATCGCCCACGCTGCACCGGCCTCGCGCACCATGGCTGCGCTGACCTCGCCGGTGAACGCGCCCTCGCGCTCCCAGTGCAGGTTCTGCGCGGCCACGCCGATGGGGGACCCTTCGAGCGCGCCCGCCACTGCGTGAAGGGCTGGAAACGTGGGCGCGACGACGATGTCGACGCCCGTGAGGCCTGCGACCCGGTCGCGCAGGTCGATGACGAACGCCACCGACTCACGGACCGTCTTGAACATCTTCCAGTTGCCGGCAATCAGGGGAGTGCGCATCGATCACCCGTCACAGGAAACCACGAAGGCACGAAGGACACGAAGATCGGCACGAAGCTCAGACCTCAAGACCTCAAGACCTCAAGACCCCAAGACCTCAAGACGTCTTCTCAGGCAGCGCCGCGACACCGGGCAGCACCTGGCCGCCCAGGAACTCGAGCGATGCGCCGCCGCCGGTCGAGATGTGGGTCATCCTGTCGGCGACGCCCGCGGCGTTGACGGCGGCCACCGAATCGCCGCCGCCGATGATTGTCGTGCCGTTCACCTTCGCGCAGGCGTGCGCCACGGCCATCGTGCCGGCGGCGAAGGGCGCCACCTCGAACACGCCCATCGGGCCGTTCCACACCACGGTCTTCGCGTCCTTCAGCAGGTCGGCGAAGAGGTGCGCCGTGGCGGGGCCGATGTCGAGGCCCATGCGCTCGCCGATCGCGGCGTCGTTCACCTCGAGCACGGCCGTCGCGGCGGCGGCGTCGATCTTCTCCGCGACGACGTGATCCACGGGCAGCTGCAGCTGCACGCCGCGTGCCTGCGCGTGCGACATGATGGCCCGTGCCGCGTCCAGCTTGTCGTCCTCGACGAGCGAGCGGCCCACCGGCATGCCGAGCGCCTTGAAGAACGTGTAGGCCATCGCGCCGCCGATGATCAGGCGGTCCACACGGCTCAGCATGCTCTCGATGACCTCGATCTTGTCGGACACCTTCGCGCCGCCGATCACCGCCACGAACGGCCGCTCCGGGCTGCCGAGCGCCAGGCCGAGGTAGGTGAGCTCCTTCTCCATGAGGAGCCCGGCCGCGGCGTCCTTGAAGTGGGGCACCAGGCCCGCCACTGACGCGTGCGCACGGTGCGCGGCGCCGAACGCGTCGTTCACGTAGGCGTCAGCCAGCTCCGCCAGGGCGGCCGCGAAGGCGGCGTCGTTCTTCTCCTCTTCGGCGTGGAAGCGGAGGTTCTCGAGCAGGACGAGCTTCGAGCCGCCCTCGGCGTGGGCGGAAGCCACGGCCTGCCGCGCCGGCTCACCGATGCAGTCGGCGGCAAAGGTCACCGGCCGGCCCAGGAGCGAACCCAGGTGGTCTGCCACCGGTTTCAGGCTGAACTCCGGGGCGGGCTTGCCCTTTGGCCGGCCCAGGTGCGAGGCGAGGACGACGGTGGCGCCGGCGTCGAGCGCGTAGCGCACCGTCGGCAGCGCCGCCGTGATGCGCGTGTCGTCCTTGATGCGCCCCTCCTTGAGGGGCACGTTGAAGTCCACGCGGATGAAGACGCGCTTGCCGCGCAGGTCGAGGTCGCGGATGGAGAACTTGGTCATCACGGGTTCGGGGGGTCTGAAGTTCTGGGGTTCTGAGGTTCTGGGGTGCTGGGGTTCTGAGGTTCTGGTGGTTCTGAGGTTCTGAGGTTCTGAGGTTCTGGTGGTTCTCGAGTTCTGAGGTTCAGCGAACCAATGGTCGAATTGCGCCGCCCGCGGGGAGCTTCAGAACCGCAGCCGAACGTCAGAACCGCAGAACCTCAGAACCGCAGAACCCCAGAACCGCAGAACCCCAGAACCGCAGAACCCCAGAACCGGAAAGCTGCTAGAAGAGCTTCGCGAGCAAATCCACGCAGCGGTTCGAATAGCCCCACTCGTTGTCGTACCAGGCCAGCACCTTCACGAAGTCGCCGTCCATCACCTTCGTGTAGGCGGCGTCCACCATGCACGAGTGCGGGTTGCCGCGGAAGTCGATCGAGACCAGCGGCTCGGTGACGAACTGCATGATGCCCTTCAGCGGGCCTTCGGCGGCGGCCTTCAGCGCCGCGTTCACGTCGTCGCCGGTCGCCTTCTTGTCGATGAGGGCCGCCAGGTCCACCACCGAGACGTTCGGCGTGGGGACGCGCATCGAGATGCCATCGAGCTTGCCCTTCAGATGCGGCATCACCTCGCCCACGGCCTTGGCCGCGCCCGTGGTGGTCGGGATGATGGACAAGGCCGCCGCGCGCGCGCGGCGCAGGTCCTTGTGCGGCAGGTCCAGCAGGTTCTGGTCGTTGGTGTAGGCGTGCACCGTCGTCATCCAGCCCTTGCGGATGCCGAACGCCTCGTCGATGACCTTCGCCAGCGGCGCCAGGCAGTTCGTGGTGCAGGAGGCGTTCGAGATGACGTGATGTGCGGCCTTGTCGTACTTCTCCTCGTTCACGCCGAGGACGACCGTCACGTCCGGGTTGGTCGCCGGGGCGGTGACGACCACCTTCTTCGCGCCGGCGGCCAGGTGCTTGGCCGCGTCCTCGCGCTTGGTGAACTTGCCGGTGCACTCGAACACCACGTCGACGCCCAGGTCCTTCCAGGGCAGCTGCCCGGGGTCCTTGACCGAGAGGACCTTGAACTCGTCGCCGTTCACGGCAATCCCATCCTCGCGGGCCTCGATGGTGGCCGTGAGGTTGCCGAGCACCGAGTCGTATTTCAGCAGGTGCGCCAGCGTCTTCGCGTCGGTGATGTCGTTCACCGCCACGAAGTCGATGTCCTTGCGCCCCAGCGCCGCGCGCATGATGTTGCGGCCGATCCGTCCGAAGCCGTTGATGCCCACCTTCAATGCCATGTAATGAGTCCTCCGGATAAACGGCTCATTCTACCGAAGCCGCCCGCCTTGCGGGCACCCCCTTTGGGGGACTATACTCGACAAGGCGTAAGTCCTTTAATGTATATCCTTTACAGCGTCCTCGTCCTGGTGGTGTTCGTCGCCGCCTCGCCGTGGTTCGTCTACCAGGCCCTCCGCTACAGGAAATACGTCGGCAGCCTCGGCCAGCGCATGGGCTACCTGCCCGTGTCGTTCAACATGGACGGCGACGAGTCGATCTGGATTCACGCCGTGTCGGTGGGCGAGGTGCTCACGGCACGTCCCCTCATCGCGGACCTGCGGAAGCGCTACCCGCAGCTGAAGGTGTTCCTCTCCACGACGACGATGGCCGGGCAGCAGCTCGCGCGGCGCAGCGTGCCGAACGTGGACGAAGTGTTCTACTTCCCCTTCGACCTGGGCGTCTTCGTGCGCCGCACGCTCGATCTGGTACGCCCGCGCATATTCCTCATGATGGAGACCGAGATCTGGCCGGTGGTGTTGCGAGAGTGCCGGCGGCGTGGGGTGAAGACCGCCGTGGTGAACGGGCGCCTCTCGACGCGATCGTTCCCCCGTTACCGGATGATCCGGCCGTTCATGCGCCGCGTGCTGCAGGACGTGGATCGGTTCTGCGTGCAGAGCGACGAGTCGGCGCGGCGCTTCATCGATCTCGGCGCCGACCCGGCGCGCGTGGTGGTCACCGGCTCGCTGAAGTTCGACTCGCTGGATCCGCCGGGGCAGGTGCGCGCCCGGGATCGCGTGCTGCGCTACTTCCGCGTGCCGGCGTCGCGGCCGATCATCGTGGCGGGCAGCACGATGAAGGGTGAGGAGACCGCCGTGCTGCGCGCCTTCCGCCGCGTGCGCGTGACCATGCCCTCGGCGCTGCTCATCGTAGCGCCGCGTCACCCCGAGCGGTTCACGGAAGTCGAGCAGCTGTGCCGCAGCGAGGGCTGGAAGACGGCGCGCCGATCGGAGCTCGCCATCGACGCCGATCCGCGCGCCGACATCGTCGTGCTCGACACCATCGGCGAGCTGGCCACCCTCTACCAGCTCGGCACCGTGGTCTTCGTGGGCGGCAGCCTCGTGCCGACCGGCGGCCACAACGTGCTCGAGCCGGCCATCTTCGGCAAGCCCATCGTCTTCGGTCCGCACATGGAGAACTTCCGCGAGATCGCGGACACCTTCCTGGCCTCCGGCGCCGCGGTCCGCCTCGAGGACGAGGGGCAGCTCGAGGAGGCGTTCCTCGGCCTGCTGGGCGATCCCGTCCGTCGTGCGCGGCTCGGCGCGGCGGCGCGCGCGCTGGTCGAGGCGAACCGTGGCGCGAAGGACAAGACCATGACGGTGCTCGAGGGGCTGGTGCAGCCGGCCGCGCCGTCCAACGTGATCCCCTTCAGGCCCATTGCTTGACCTCCTTTATGCCCGGGCCGCGCGGTGGCGGCGAAGGGCGGCCCAGCGGCCCGGTGGCCAGCGGCGGCTCCACCGGCCCGTCGTCAGCATCGGCACTCTCTCGGTCGGCGGCACCGGCAAGAGCCCGGTGGTGGCCGCGCTCGCCTCGTGGCTCGTCGCGCGCGGCGAGCGGCCCGCGATCCTCAGCCGCGGCTACCGCCGCCGGACGGACGTGCCCGGCGTGACGGTGGTCTCCGATGGGCAGTCCCTCCTCGCAAGCCTCGCGCGGTCCGGCGACGAGCCGCTGATGCTCGCGCGGGCCGTGCCGGGTGCCGTGGTGTGCGTCTGCCCGGATCGCTACCTGTCTGGCGTGCTGGCCGAACGCAGGCTCGGCGCCACGGTGCACCTGCTCGATGACGGGTTCCAGCACCTCTCGCTCGCCCGCGACCTGGACGTGCTGGTGACGTCGGCGGGAGAGATCACCGGGGGACACGTGCTCCCGCGCGGGCGCTTGCGCGAGCCGGCGGATGCCGCCTCGCACGCGGACGTGCTGGTGGTGATGGGGGCGGATAGCGCCGCGGCGGCGGACGAGGCGCGTGCCCTGGGGGTCGGCATCGCATGCGGGGCCACCCGCGCACTCGGAGAGCCGCTCGCTGTCGGGACGGCGATCACGTCGGGAGTGGAATCACGACGGGAGGGAATTGCGACGGGAGGCGGGCGTCGGGGGCCGGGCGTCGGTTCGACGGTCGTGGTCGCGTGCGGCATCGCGAACCCGCAGCGGTTCGTGGGCGACGTGACGGCGGTGGGATACCAGGTGGCGCGTGCGGTGACCTTCCCGGACCATCACGACTTCTCCGCGCGAGACGTGGCGCGCATCGCGGCGGCGGTGTCCGAGACGGGAGCGGCGGCGGTGTTCACGACGGACAAGGATGCGGTGCGCTTCGAGGCGGTCGGCACTCTGCCGTTCCCGCTCTTCCGCGTGCCGATGACACTGACCTTCGATCCGCCCGACGTGCTGTTCGACGCCGTGGCCGCGTTGCTGCAAAGCCCCATCACGACCCCTTCCCGGCGTGATCTCACTCCCGACGAAATGCCCTCCCGACGCGATCTCCCTCCCGGCGCCATCCCCACCCGACGCGATCCCGGAGCCTCCGCGTGAGACACGCCCTCGAATACCGGGCCGTGGCCCTGGTGCGTGCGCTGGTGTCCCGGCTGCCCGATCCGCTGGTGCGCGCCTGGGGCTCGGTGCTGGGCATGACCTTCTATCTCCTGGATCGCCCGCACCGCCGCGTGACACTCGGCAACCTGGCCGCGTGCTTCCCGGGACGCTCCGCATCGGAGCGGAAGGCGATTGCCCGCGGGACCTTCAGGCACTTCGGCCAGCTGCTGCTGGAACTGCTGCGCTTCAGCTCCCTGCCGGCGTCCACGCGTGCCGCGCTCGTCGAGATTGAAGGGGCCGATCGCGTGCGGCACGCTTACGCGAAGGGCAAGGGGGTCTTGTTCTTCACGGGCCACTTCGGCTTCTGGGAGTTGCACGCCATCCAGCACGGCGCGGCGTTCGAGCCCATCGGCGTGCTGGCTCGCGCGCTCGACAACCCGCGGCTGAACACGCTGCTCGAGGAGATCCGGGGCGCCACCGGTAACCACTGCATCTACCGCCAGGGCGCGGTGCGCCGCGTGCTGAAGACGCTGGCGGGTGGCCACGGCGTGGCGATGCTGATCGACCAGCACATGCACAGCCCGGACGCTATCTGGGTGAACTTCTTCGGGCGTCCCGCTGCCACGACCTCCACGCTGGCCGCGCTGGCCCTGCGTACCGGCGCGCCGGTCGTCCCGGTGTTCGCCCTGCCGCTCCCCGACGGCCGCTTCAAGTTCGTCTACGAGCCGCCGGTGGAGCCCCCGCCAGGGGACGGTCCCGAGGCCATCCACGAGTTCACGCAGCGGTGCACGGACGTGCTGGAGATGTACGTCCGCCGCCACCCCGACCTGTGGTTGTGGATGCACCGCCGCTGGCGCGATGCTCCCGCGCCCGAGACTCGGGGTATCTTCCCCCCAGTGCAGGCGTAGCGTGGAGCCTCCGTGCCTCGAACCTCCGTGCGTTGAACCCTTCGTGCTTCGAACCCCCGGGCCTTGAACCTCCGTGCTTCGAACCTCGTCGTGCTCTCCCCCAACTGGCTGGGCGATGCGGTGATGGCGCTGCCCGCGCTGGCCGACGTGCGCCGGCACTTCGCGGGCGCGCGGCTCACCGTGGCTGCGAGGGCGTCGGTGGCGGCGCTGTTCCGGATGGTTGCGGGCGTAGACGAGGTGCTGACGCTGCCGGGACGCGGCGGCCTGGCCGCACTGACGTCGTGGAAGCAGGACGCGACCGCGCTCGCGGGCGGCGGGTTCGATACGGCGCTGCTCTTTCCCAACTCGTTCGCATCGGCCCTGATCGTCTCGCACGCGGGAATCGCGGAGCGCTGGGGCCTCGCCACCGACGGCCGGCGGCGCCTGCTCACCCGAAGCGCGCCGAAGCCGCGCGGATATGCCCACCAGGCGGACTACTACCAGGCGCTCGTGGCCGCCCTGGACATCGAGAACGGTCCACTCTTCGCTCGCGTGGAGCCTCCCCCCCTGGAGGCCTTGCCGGCGCCGGACGGGCCTTACGTGGTGCTGGCGCCGGGCGCGGCCTACGGCACGGCGAAGCAGTGGCCCCCGGAGCGCTTCGCCGAGCTCGCGACGCTGGTGCGGCGCGAACGCGCGTGGGCCGTGGCGCTGGTGGGCAGCCGCGCCGACGCGCCCGTGTGCCGCGAGATCGTCGAGCGGTGCGCGCGCATGGCCGGCGGCGTTCCCTCCGCCCCCCTCGTGGATCTGAGCGGCCGCACGAGCCTGGCCGAGCTGGCCGCGGTGCTCGCCGGCGCGTGCGCGGTGGTGTCGAACGACTCGGGCGCCATGCACCTGGCCGGCGCCGTGGGCGCGAAGGTCGTGGCCATCTTCGGCGCCACCAACGAGCACCGCACGTCGCCACTGACGAGCGGCCCGGCCTCGCCGGCGCCCCGCATCATGGCGACCGACGTGTGGTGCCGTCCGTGCATGCTGCGGGAGTGCCCGATCGATCACCGGTGCATGACGGGGATTGGGGCGAGGGCCGTGCTCGAGGCCCTCGGGTAGGGACGGGAAGGCGGCGCTTCGCGCGGTGGGCCCGCCGAAGCCTGGGCGAAGGCGGGTGGGAGGATGGGACGGGGATGGCACAGATGCGGGACGGCGGGCGGGCGGCGGTGTTTCTCGATCGCGACGGGACGATCAACGAAGACGTCGGCTATCTCACCGACGTGGCCGCGCTGCGCATCTTCCCGTTCGCGCCGGATGCCATCCGGCTCCTGCGCCGGGCCGGCTTCGCCATCGTCGTCGTCACCAACCAGGGGGGCGTCGCGCGCGGGTTGATGACGGCGGCATTCGTCGAGGAGACGCATCGGCGCATGGCCGCGCGGCTCGACCGCGCCGGCGCGCACGTGGACGACTGGCTCTACTGCCCGCACCACCCCGAAGCGGTGGTGCCGGAGTTGTCCACGCCCTGCGCCTGCCGCAAGCCCGGGACGGCGATGCCCCTCGATGCGGCCGCACGCCACGGACTCGACCTCGCGCGCTCGTGGGTGATCGGGGATCACTGGCGGGACGTGCAGATGGGACATGCCGTGGGTGCGCGCGCCGTGCTCCTGCGCACCGGGCACGGCCGCGACCAGGAGAAGTGGCGTCCCGAGGGACAGCGCGTGGAGGCCATCTGCGATAACCTGATGGCCGCCGCCGCGTTCATCCTGGGGCAGGACCGATAGGCCTCGCTGGGATTGGGCCTTCGGTAGGCCTCGCTCCGCTCGGCAGGCCTTCGGTGGGCCGCGGTTTCGCCGCGGTGGGGAACTGGAAGCTGATGATCGAGATCGTCCGGAAGTTCAAGGCTGCCACCGTCGTCGTCATCGGCGACCTGATCGCGGACGAGTACGTCTACGGCCGCGTGGCGCGCGTGTCGCGCGAGGCGCCGGTGCTGATCCTCGAATACGACTCGACGGAGGTCGTGCCAGGCGGCGCCGGTAACGCGGCCAGCAACGCCGCGGCCCTTGGCGGCCAGGTGCGGTTGGTCTCGCTCGTCGGCCGCGACGAGCCCGGGCGGCGCGTCCAGCGTGCCCTGCCGTCGCGCGTGGATCGGCGCGGGCTGGTGCGCCCCGCCGGTTTCCGCACGCCGGTGAAGACACGCATCCTCGCCGGCGGCATCCACTCGGCCAAGCAGCAGGTGGTGCGGATCGACCGCCTCTCATCGCGTCCGGTGACCGACGCCGAACGGGCGGCCATCGCGCGCGCGGCGCACCGGGCGCTGCGTGACGCCGACGCGGTCCTGATCTCGGACTACGGTTCGGGCCTGGTCACCCCGGCCCTGGCCCGGGACCTCGCGGAGCGCGTCCGCCGTCGCGGCGTGCCGGTGCTGCTGGACTCGCGGTACGCGCTCACCCGATACCGCGGGCTCACCGCCTGCGCGCCGAACGAGTCGGAGGTGGAGCAGGCGCTTGGCGTGCGCATCGACGACGACCTCCGCGTGCTCGAGCGCGCCGGGAGGCGGATGCTCGATCGCACCCGGATGTCCGCCGTCATCGTCACGCGGGGAAGCCGCGGCATGGCGGTGTTCGAGCCGGGGAAGAAGACCGTGCACATCCCCATCTTCGGGTCGGATCAGATCGCCGACGTCACCGGCGCGGGCGACACGGTGATGGCCTCGCTCACGCTGGCGCTTGCCGCCGGCGCGTCGGTCGAGGAAGCCGCGCGCCTCGCCAACGTGGCTGGCGGCCTGGTCGTGATGAAGCGCGGCACCGCGACCGTCGGCGTCGCGGAGCTCGCGCGGGCCCTAAGGAGCGCGTGACGCGTGGGTGAGATCGTCACGAGGGAGGAGCTGGTGGAGCGCGTCCGCCGCGGGCGGGAGCGCGGCCTCACCTTCGCGTTCGCCAACGGCGCGTTCGACCTCCTGCACGTCGGCCACGTGCGCTACCTCGAAGCGGCACGCCGCGAGGCCGATCGGCTGATCGTCGCCGTGAACGACGATGCGTCCATTCGGGGCCTGAAGGGCCCTGCCCGCCCGGTGCTGCCGGCCGCGGACCGCGCGGAACTGGTCGCCTCGCTCCGCGCGGTGGACTACGTGGTGATCTTCGCCGAGCCCACCGTGGCGCCGCTGCTCGAGTTGCTGCGGCCCGACGTGCACTGCAAGGGCACCGACTACACGGTGGACACCGTCCCCGAGCGCGAAACCGTCAAGGCCTACGGCGGCCGCATCGCCATCGTCGGCGACCCCAAGGATCATTCGACGACGGATCTCCTGAAGCGCCTCGGCGGGTGACACCGACACCACGAAGGCACGAAGAACACGAAGGCCGGCACGAAGGCAACCTAGGAACCCGAGAACCTCAGAACCCGAGAACCCGAGAACCTCGGTAAGCTGTATACGCCTTGCCCACCCGTATCCTCATCGTCCGCCTCAGCGCGCTCGGCGACATCGTGCACGCGCTGCCTGTGCTATCGGCGCTGGGACGGCAGGATCCGGAGGCGGAGATCGACTGGCTGGTGGAGGAGGCGTACGCGCCGGTGCTCTCGCTGGTGGACGGGCTGCGGCAACGCGTGGTCGTTCGTGCCCGGGCTCCTCGCGCGCAAGACGCGGCTTCGTTCCCCGGTGGCCTCGGCTACCTTCGCGCGCTGGCCTTCCTGCGCCGCCAGCGCTACGACATCGCGCTGGACCTGCAAGGCCTCATCAAGTCGGCCGCCTGGGCGCGCCTGTCCGGGGCGCGGCGTGTGGTGGGCTTCGCGCGCGGACACTTGCGCGAGCCGCAGGCGGCGTGGTTCTACACCGAAACCGTGACACCGCCGGACGCGCCGCACGTGATTCGCAAGAACCTGGCGATGGCGGCCCACCTGGGGGCGCCCGTGTCACCGTTGGATCTGCCGCTCGACCCAGGGACGCGCCCGGAACTCCAGCGCCAGGTGGAGGCAGCCGCCGGCCACGCGCCCTACGCGGTGCTGAACCCCGGGGCCGCCTGGCCGAACAAGCGCTGGCCGCCGGAGCGCTTCGCGGCGTTGGCCGCAGCCCTCGGGCAGCGTCACGGGCTGGTCTCGTTCATCACGTGGGGACCGGCCGAGCGCGAGCTGTCGGAGGGCATCGTGCGGGCCGCCGGAGGCGCCGCGATCCTCGCGCCGCCCACGGACATTGCGGACCTGGCCGCGCTCATGCGGGGTGCGGCCCTGGTGGTCGCCGGCGACACCGGGCCGCTGCATATCGCCGCCGCGATGGGCGCGCCCATCGTCGGGCTGTACGGGCCCACCTGGCCCGAGCGCAACGGGCCATGGGATCCGCGCGATGAAGTGATCTCGCGGGCGGCGCGGTGCCAGTGCCACCACAAGCGGCGGTGTCAGATCGGCGTGCCGTGCATCGACGACATCACGGTGGACGAGGTGCTGTCGGCGGCGGATCGCCGGCTCGAGAAGGGGAGGCGCGCGTCGTGACGCGGTGGCTGACGAGGTTTCGCGTGACCCTGGGCTCTGCCCTGGCGGCGCTGGTGCTGTGGCTGGCCATGCCCGAGTGGCCCACGTGGATCGCGGGCGCGAGTATTGCCGCCTGCGGCGAGCTGCTGCGCCTGTGGGCGGCGGGTCACCTGGAGAAGAGCCGCGAGGTGACCACCTCCGGC
This sequence comes from Acidobacteriota bacterium, assembly GCA_020851565.1. Lineage (GTDB taxonomy): Bacteria > Acidobacteriota > Vicinamibacteria > Vicinamibacterales > UBA2999 > VFZN01. Next base: position 103,938 of record JADZCN010000037.1, read on the forward strand.
CCCTACCGCTTCACCCGGCACCCGCTGTACGCGGGGTCGACGCTCATCGGCATCGGCCTGGCCGTGGCCTCGGCCAGCTTCGTCGTGGCCGCCATCATCGGGCTCTACCTGGGCCTCACGCTCTCGGCGGCACGCCGGAGCGAGGAGGCGCACCTGCGCGAGAAGTTCGGCGATGCCTACGACGCGTACGCCGAGAACCGCGCCGCCCCGATGGGGCGCCGCTTCTCCTGGGCCCGCGCGCTCCGCAACCGCGAGCACCACACCATCGCGGGCCTCATCGCCGGCTTCGCCCTGCTCGCCCTCAAGATCGGCTGGTAGCGGAGGAAACCACGAAGGCACGAAGACGACCACGAAGGCCACGAAGGTCAGGACCTCAAGACCCCAAGACCTCAAGACCCCAGGACCTCGCTACTCCGCCTCCCGCCTCCCGCTTCCCGGCACGGACATTTCGCCATCCCAGCGAGGCGCATCGATGTGGATGTCGAACTGATCCAGCAGCCGGATGGCGGTGTAGGTGACCAGGTCGTCAAGGCTCGCGGGCTTCGTGTAGAAGGCCGGCACGGGCGGGCAGATGACGACGCCCATGCGCGAGAGCTTCAGCATGTTCTCGAGATGGATCTCGCTCAGGGGCGCCTCGCGGACGGCGAGCACCAGCCGTCGTCGCTCCTTCAGGATGACGTCCGCCGCGCGGTGGACCAGCGAATCGCCGAGGCCGTGCGCGATGGAGGCGAGCGACCGCGCGCTGCACGGCGCAATCAGCATGCCCCGGGTGCGGAACGAGCCGCTCGAGATGGCCGCGCCCTCGTCGCCGGGGTGGTAGACGGTGTGCGCGAGCGCCTGCACGTCCTTCACCGAGAAGGGGGTCTCGTGCACGAGCGTGCGCGCGCCCCACTTGCTGAGCACGAGGTGCGCCTCGATGCCGGCCTGCCGGAGCAGTTGCAGTACACGGACGCCGTAAATCGATCCGGAAGCGCCGGTGATGGCGACAATGAGCCTGTTGCCGTCGGACATCGTGACCAATATTGACGATTTGGACGGCGACTGACTACAATTAGATCCTTTGCCGGGAGTGAGGGCGGTTAGCTCAGTTGGTAGAGCACCGGCTTTACACGCCGGCTGTCACAGGTTCGAGTCCTGTACCGCCCATTCGATCCGGGCAGATGCCCGCCGCGGACGGCCTGGTGGCGTGGTGATGGGGCGCTCGATCTTGTGATGTAATGAACTGTCGATCTATGGCTGGTCTGGGGCGCCCTGACACCGCGCCGCCTCACCAGGGCAGCCGTCGGTAGATCAACAGGTCCCCGAGAGGGGTGGTAGTTCAGCTGGTTAGAACGCCGGCCTGTCACGCCGGAGGCCGCGGGTTCGAGTCCCGTCCACCCCGCCAATCCCCTCGCTCCGCTCGGTGATCGGCGGGCTGGCCGTCCTCAGTCACGCGCCGCGGCTTTGCCGCGTCAGCGGGTGCGAGTCCCGTCCACCCCGCCAAGGCACCCCAACGCGCACACCACGCGCGTCGGGGACCCCGCCAAGGCACCCCAACGCGCACACCACGCGCGTCGGGGACCCCGCTCTATCTCGCTCCGCTCGGTGATCGGCGGGCTGGCCGTCCTCAGTCACGCGCCGCGGCGTTGCCGCGTCAGCGGGTGCGAGTCCCGTCCCCCGCTACACTATTCCGCATGCCTTTCCACGCCATCGTCGGCCATCGGCGCCAGACGGCGCTCGTCGCGCGGGCGCTCGACCGCGGGACGCTGCCGCCGACGCTGCTGTTCGCGGGCCCCATGGGCGTGGGGAAGTGGCGCGTGGCCGTGGCCACCGCGCAGGCGCTCAACTGCCTGGAGCCGCAGCGGAGCCCGGGCGAGCCGCTCGCGATGGACGCCTGCGGCACGTGCCGCGCCTGCGAGCGCATCGCGCGGGGTATCCACGTGGATGTCATCGTGGTCGAGCCCGACGAGAAGGCGTCCATCAAGATCGACGTGGTGCGTGACGTGCTGTCACGTACGTCGTACCGCCCCTTCGAGGGCAAGCGGCGCGTCGTGCTCGTCCGCGATGCGGACACGCTGGAGCCACAGGCGCAGAACGCGCTGCTCAAGTCGCTGGAGGAGCCACCGCCCGCCACCGTGTTCATCATGACGACGGCCGTGCCCGGGGCGCTGCTGCCGACGGTGCGGTCGCGGTCGATGATGCTGCGGTTCGGGCGCCTGACGGCCGACGAGGTGTCGGCCGTGCTGGTGCGCGACCACGAGCACACCGAGGCCGAGGCGCGCGCGGTGGCGGCGCTGGCCGATGGATCGGTGGGGCAGGCGCTGTCGCTCGCGTCCTCCGATGTCGCGGTGCTCCGCGAGACGGCGCTGTTGCTGCTGCGGCAGACGGCTGGCCGCGCCGACGTGCAGGGCCGCCTGCAGGTTGCCGGCGCCGTGACGGGCGGCCCCTCGAAGAAGGATCGGTCGCGCGAGGAGATCGCCGTGGTGCTCCGCCTCACGGCGTCGATGCTCCGCGATATCGAGGCCATCAACAGCGGGGCGGACCCGCGAGTCCTGGCCAACCCGATCGTCGCCGCGGACCTGCGGGCCATCGCCGGCGACTTCGCCGGCGACCGCGCCCGCGAGGCCTTCGTCGCCGTTGACCGCGCGCTCTTCGCCCTGGACCGGAACGCCGGGCCGAAGGTGGTAACCGAGTGGCTGTCGATGCAGATCTAGGGTTCTCAGGTTCTCAGGTTCTCGGGTTCTCGGGTTCCGATCGACTCGTGCCTTCTTCGTGCCCTTCGTGCCTTCTTCGTGTCTTCGTGGTTTCTTTGTTCTAGGGGATACTTGAGGGATGCGTCGGGTGCGGGTGGGCATCACCGTGGGGGATCCGGCCGGCATCGGGCCCGAGATCGCCGAGAAGGCACGGCAGGACGCACGCGTGCAGGCGGTGTGCGAGCCCGTGATTTTCGGCCCGGCGTCGCTGGAGGGCGTGCGCGCCGGTGAAGAGAGCGCCGCCGGCGGGCGGGCGGCCTACGACACGCTGGTGCGCGCGGTTGAGGCAGCGCAGCGCGGCGAGATCGACGCGATTGCCACCGCGCCCCTCAGCAAGCACGCCTTCGCACTGGCGGGGATCCCCTGGAAAGGCCACACCGATCTGCTCGCGCACCTGTGCGGCGTGGAGCACGTGCGCATGCTGTTCTATGCCGCCGGGACTGAAGTCCCGGCGCTCCGTACAGCCGTGCCGGCGGTCCGTGCGGCGGAAGGTGACGGCGACGGTACGGAGCGCCGGGGCTTCAGCCCCGGCGGGCACGCGCCGCTGTGCGTGACGCTCGTCACCGTGCACGTCCCGCTGGCGGACGTCCCGCGCCTCATTTCGACGCCCGAGGTCACGCGCACCATCGTCATGACCGCCGACTGGCTCCGCGCCCTCGGCACGACAGCGCCGCGCGTGGCGCTGGCCGGGCTCAACCCGCACGCCGGTGAAGCCGGGCTGCTCGGCCACGAAGAAGACGACGTGCTGCGGCCAGCCGTGGCGAAGGCGCGCGGCCAGGGCGTGGACGCCAGCGGGCCCTGGCCGGCCGACACCGTGTTCGTTCGCGCCGCGCGGGGGGAGTTCGACGCCGTCGTCGCCTGCTATCACGACCAGGGACTGATTCCGGTGAAGCTGCTCGCCTTCGGCGAAGCGGTCAACGTCACCATCGGGCTGCCGATCATCCGGACGTCGGTGGACCACGGCACGGCCTTCGACATCGCCGGCCGCGGCGTCGCCGATCCGGGCAGCATGGTCGCTGCCGTGCGCCTGGCGGCGCGGCTGGCGGAGGCGCGGGCGTGATGGCCAGGCCCGCGGAGCCCGCCGAGACGGTGATCGCCGACAACCGGAAGGCGTTCCACGACTACCACATCCTCGAGACCTTCGAGGCCGGCATCGCGCTGCTCGGCACCGAGGTCAAGGGCATCCGCGAGGGACGGGCCAACCTGCGCGACAGCTACGCCCAGGTGGAGAAGGGCGAGGTGTGGCTCTACAACGTGCACATCAACCCCTACTCCCACCGGGGCTACGTGGATCACGATCCGAAGCGGAAGCGGCGCCTGCTGCTGCACCGGCACGAGATCCGGAAGCTGATCGGCAGGACCGTCGAGAAGGGCCTGACGCTGGTGCCGACGAAGATGTACTTCAAGAACGGCAAGGTCAAGGTGGCGCTGGCGCTGGCCAAAGGCAAGCAGGCGCACGACAAGCGCGAGACCATCCGCCGGCGGGAAGCGGACCGCGAGACCCGCGCCGCCGTCAAGGAGCGAGGACGACGTTGACGCCCATTCCCTTCAATCGTGCGGCCGTGACCGGGCTCGAGGTGGACTACGTGACCCGCGCCATCACCGCCGGCCCCATCCACGGCGACGGCCCGTTCACGCGCGACTGCCACCAGTGGCTCGAGCGGCTGACCGGGTCGCACAAGGCGCTGCTCACCACGTCGTGCACGCACGCGCTCGAGATGACGGCGCTGCTGCTCGACCTGCAGCCCGGCGACGAAGTGATCGTGCCGCCCTTCACCTTCGTCTCCACCGTCAACGCCATCGTGCTGCGCGGCGCGCGGCCCGTCTTCGTGGACATCCGCCCCGACACGCTGAACCTCGACGAGCGGCTCATCGAGGCGGCCCTCACGCCCCGCACGCGGGCCATCCTCGTCGTGCACTACGCGGGCGTGGCCTGCGAGATGGACGCCATCATGGCCATCGCGAAGGCGCACGGTCTCGCCGTGGTGGAGGACAACGCGCACGGACTCTTCGGCACCTACCGGAAGAAGCCGCTCGGCACCTTCGGCACCTTCGCCACGCTCAGCTTCCACGACACGAAGAACCTCTCGTGCGGGGAGGGTGGCGCGCTGATGATCAACGACCCGGCCCACGTCGAGCGGGCCGAGATCATCCGCGAGAAGGGCACCAACCGCACGCGCTTCTTCCGCGGGCAGGTGGACAAGTACACCTGGTGCGACATCGGGTCGAGCTACCTCCCCTCGGACATCCTGGCGGCCTACCTGCTGGCGCAGCTCGAGTCGCACGACCGCATCCAGCGGCGCCGCCATGCCCTCTGGAACCGCTACGCGGAGGCGCTGGCGCCCTGGGCCGCCGACGCCGGCGTGCGGCTGCCCACCGTGCCGGATCACTGCGGGCACCCGGCGCACATCTTCTACCTGCTGATGCCGTCGCTCGAGGCGCGCACGGCCCTCCTCGCGCACCTGCGCGAGCGGCTCATCCTGGCCGTGTTCCACTACCTGCCGCTGCACCTCTCCGACATGGGACGACGGCTCGGAGGGCATGACGGGCAGTGCCCGGTCACCGAGTCCGTGAGCGATCGCCTCGTCCGCCTGCCCCTCTTCTTCCAGCTGTCCGACGACGACCAGGGTCGCGTCATCGACGAGGTGATGGCCGCGCCCATCCGCGGCCGGGATCGGGGATGAGCGCTGGCGGGCCGACACTGATCGTCACCGGCGCCGAGGGGCAGATGGGCCGCGCCATCGTCGAGCGGTTCGCGGCCGGCGCGGAGGTGCTCGCCCTGGGTCGCCGCGACCTCGACATCACTGATGCCGCGGCCGTGGCCGAGGTGTTCGGCCGTCATCGTCCGGACGTGGTGATCAACTGCGCGGCGTTCACCGACGTGGACGGCGCCGAGGAACGGCAGGCGGACGCCCTGGCCGCCAACGGCCTGGCGCCGGGGATCCTCGCGCGCGCCGCGGAGGCCGCCGGCGCGACGCTCGTGCATTTCAGCACCGACTTCGTCTTCGCGGGGAAGGATGACCGCACCTGGACCGAGGCCGACGCGCCCGAGCCGCAGAGCGTGTACGGGCAGTCGAAGCTCGTGGGCGAGTGGCTCGCGCGTGACTGCCGACGCCACTACATCCTGCGCGTCGAGAGCCTGTTCGGGGGGCCCCGCGGCCGCAGCACGATCGACCGCATCGCGGGCGGGCTTCGCGAGGGCCGCGAGATGAAGCTCTTCCACGATCGCACCGTCACGCCGAGCTTCACGGTGGACGTGGCCGAGGCGGCGCACACGCTGATCGTCCGGGACGCGGCGCCCGGCGTGTACCACTGCGTGAACTCCGGCACGACGACATGGCTCGGCATGGGCCGGCACATCGCCCGCCTGATGGGCCTCGATGACCGGCTGCTCGTGCCGGTGTCGGTGGGCGACGTGCGGCTGAAGGCCGCCCGCCCGCAGTTTGCGGCGCTCTCGAACCGCAAGCTGGCCGACGCGGGCGTCCCGATGCCCCCGTGGGAGGATGCCCTCGCGCGGTACCTCGCGCGGCGGCCGGCATGAGCGTCACCATCGTCATCGTCGGCTTCCGGGCCTACGAGGAGCTCGAGCGCTGCCTGGCATCGCTGGCCAGGCACGAGCCCGGCGCGCGCATCATCGTGGTGGACCACGCAGCGGACGAGGCCGCGGGCCGACGCATCGCGGCGTTTCCCGGTGTCACCTATGTCGGGCGCCGCGAGAACCCGGGGTTCGGCGCCGGGGTGAACCACGCCGCGCGAGAGGCCTCCGGCAGCCACCTGCTGCTGCTCAACCCCGACTGCGAGATCGGTGGCCCCATCGTGGCGCCGCTGGTCTCGGTGCTCGAGGCCCACCCCGAGGCCGGCATCGTCGGTGGGCTGGTGCGTGACGCGCTGGGCGGCGTGCAGGCGTCCGGGCGCCGGTTCCCCAACATCACCACCGCCATCGCCGGGCGCACCTCGTGGCTGTCGCGGGTCGCCCCCGGGAACCCGCTCTCCCGGTGGAACCTCACGACGGTGCCCTCCGAGGGCATCGCGCGCGTGGACTGGGTGAGTGGGGCCTTCGTGCTCATCCGCCGCGAGGCCTTCGACGCGGTGGGCGGATTCGACGAGGCCTTCTTTCTCTACTGGGAGGACGCGGACTTCTGCCGCCGCGCGGCCGACGCCGGATGGCAGACGTTGTACGCGCCGGTCGCCGAGGTGGTGCACTACACGGCGCGCGCGAGCCTTCATGCGCCGGTGCGCTCGCTCTGGGCCTTTCACCAGAGCGCGCTGCGATACTACTGGAAGCACGGGTCGTGGGTCGCGCGGATGGGCACGCCACTGGTCGCCGCCGGGTTGGCGGGGCGCTTCCTGGTGCGGATCGTGCCCTGGGCCAGGCGTGCGCGACACGCGAAGTGAACGGTGACACGTGACGCGTGACCTCCTCCTCCGCTCTGCGGCCGCGGCCCTGGCGCTGGTTGTGGCAACGGCGGCGCTCGTGGCGCAGCCCGAGAGCCGCGTCCGCCCCGCCATGCCGCCGGGCGGGCCCCAGCACCTCGACGCGCGGGTCGTGCTGGCCCGCGGCGTGAAGGCGGCACCCGCGGCCGCCCAGCGGGCCGCGCTGGCCTCGCTCCGCGAGACCCTGCCGGACCTTCGCGCCGAGATCGATGATGCGACCGGCGCCACGACGCTGCTGTGGAACATGAGCGGCTACCTGACCCCACCCGATGCCCGCGACGCCGCGGCGGTGGCCGAGGACTTCATGCGAGCGCGCACGGACCTGCTCGGGCTTGCCGCACCCGATGTCGTGGACTACGAGCTCGTGGACCGCGTGCCTTCCGCGGTCTCGGGCGTCACGCACCTGTACTACCGCCAGCGCGTCAACGGCATCCCGGTCTACAACGCGCAGCTGCATTTCAACATCGCCGGCGACGGGCGCATCCTGAGCGTCAACAACCAGTTCCTGCCGAACGTGACGGCGTCGGTGGCCTCACTCAGGCCCGCGCTCGACGCCGTCGCCGCGGTGGGGCGCGCCTCCGCGCAGCTGGGCCTGCAGGACGTCCCCGCGCGGCTGGTGGGCGCCGCCGCGGGCCCGCGTCGGGCCGCCTTCATCGAAGCGCCACGCCTCTCGAGCGAGGGGATCACGGCGGCTCTCGTCATCCTGCCGGTCCGGCGGGGTATGGCGCGGCTCGCCTGGAACTTCCAGCTGTGGATGCCCGACCAGCCCCACGCCTTCGACTACACGGTCGACGCGGAGTCGGGACAGGTGTGGACGCGCTTCGATTGGGTGGCGGCCGACAAGTACCGCGTCTACGCGCGGCCGACCGAGAGCCCCAGCCACACCAGCCCCGCGCCTCCGGCCGACGGCCGCACGCTCGTCGCAGGCCCCGCGCACCCCTCGGCGTCGCCCTACGGCTGGCACGACACCAACGGCATCGCCGGCGCGGAGTTCCTCACGACCGAAGGCAACAACGTGCACGCGTACGCGGATACCAACGACGACAACGTCCCCGACGCGGGCGGTGCGCCTTCGTGCGGCGCCACGCTCGAGTGCGACTTCCCGTTGGACCTCGCGAGCGCGCCCTCGGCCTACCAGGCTGCTGCGGTGACGAACCTCTTCTACTGGAACAACATCGTCCACGACGTGCAGCAGCGGTACGGGTTCACCGCCGCCGCGGGGAACTTCCAGGTGAACAACTACGGGCAGGGCGGCCTCGGGAACGACAGCGTCCGCGCCGAAGCACAGGACGGCTACGCGCTCGGCTCCGGGGCACACCAGAACAACGCGAACTTCCTGACCCCGCCCGACGGGCAGCCGCCGCGGATGCAGATGTACGTGTGGACGACGACCACGCCCTACCGTGATGGCGACTTCGATGCTGGAATCGTCGTGCACGAGTACGGGCACGGGATCTCGAACAGGCTGGTCGGGGGCCCGAGCAATGTCAGCTGCCTGACCAATGCTCAGCAGCCCGGGGAGGGCATCAGCGACTGGCTCGCGCTGGTCTACACGGCCCGGCCAGGCGACACGGCGACGATGGGGCGCGGCATCGGCACCTACGCGATGGGGCAGCCGCCGACGGGGCAGGGCATTCGCGCCCAGCGCTACAGCACCGACCCTGCCGTCAACAACTGGACGTATGAGAGCGTCGCCGGCGCGGCGGTGCCGCATGGCGTGGGCGCCGCCTGGGCACAGGCGATGTGGGAGGTGTACTGGTCGCTCGTCGCCCAGCACGGCTGGTCCGCCGACCTCTACGACGCCACGGGTGGCGCGGGGAACCAGCGCGCGATGCTCTATCACAACGAGGGGCTGATGAACACGGCGTGCAGCCCGAGCTTCACCCAGGTGCGCGACGGCATCATCCAGGCCGCGCAGACCATCAACGGCGGCGCGGACGTCTGCCGGCTGTGGGACGCCTTCGCCGCCTTCGGGCTGGGCGTGGACGCGCAGAGCGGCGGGCAGAACGGGCTGGCGCCGCTCAATGGATTCAGCACGCCGCTGTCGTGCGGCGGCACGCCGCCACCGGGCGTGTCCATCGGCGACACGCGGGTGACGGAGGGCCACAGCGGGACGGTGAACGCCACCTTCACCGTGTCGCTGACCGCGCCGGCCGCCCATCCGGTGACGGTCGCCTACCGGACCTCGCCAGGTTCCGCGGTGAGCGGCGTCACCACGGGCAGCGTCGCGAGCACACAGGTGCTGTCCATCCCCGACGCGGGTCCGGCCAGCCTGTATCCGGCGACGGTGAGCGTGCCCCAGGGCGCCGGGCGCGTGCAGTCCCTTGCGGTCACGTTGAACGGCTTCACTCATGCGCGACCCGAGGACGTGGACGTGCTCCTCGTCGGGCCCGACGGCCAGCGGTCCGTGCTCCTGATGTCCGACGTTGGCGGTGCGCCCGCCAACGGGCTCAGCCTCACGTTCCGGGACGACGCCGACGGCGGCATTCCTGCGGGGCCGATTCCGAGCGGGGCATACGTGCCCTCGAACCAGGGTGGTGACGACGTGTTCGCCGGCGCGCCGCCCCCTCCCTACGGGAGCGCACTGAGTGATTTCGTCGGCCAGGACGCGCCGGGCCTCTGGAAGCTCTTCGTCGTCGATGACCAGGCGGGGAGCTCCGGCATCCTCGCGGGAGGCTGGACACTGCACCTGGGCACGGCCGGCAACGACTTCGTCCCGCGACAGGGCACGGTCACCTTCCCGCCCGGCTCGACGGCGCAGGTGGTGACGGTGCCCGTACTGGGCGATGTCGAGGTCGAGGGCGACGAGTCGTTCAACGTGACCCTCTCATCGGCCGGGGGCGCCTACATCGCAGACGATGTCGCGACGGCCACCATCGTGGACGACGACGTCGTGGGGACGCCCGATGCGCCCTCCGGGCTGTTCGTGTCCTCCATTGCCGGCAACTTGGTGTCGCTGGGCTGGACGCCTCCCTCCGGCGGAGTGCCGCCCACCGGGTACGTCATCGAGGGCGGCATCAGTCCGGGCGAGGTCGCGGCGAGCATCCCGACCGGAAGCACGCTGCCGCTGCACGTCTTCAGCGCGCCGAGCGGTGTCTTCTACGTGCGCGTGCATGCCCTGGCCGGCGGCGCACGCAGCCCGGCATCGAACGAGATCCGCATCCATGTCAACGTGCCGGTTCCGCCTTCGCCCCCCGCGAGCGTGTTGAGTGTCGTGGACGGATCGGCGCTGACGCTGACGTGGACCAACACGTACGGCGGCGGGGCGCCAACGGGGCTCGTCCTCGACGTGAGCGGTGACATCGACACGGCCATCCCCCTCGGCCTGGTCGACACGTTCAGCGTCGCGGGCGTGCCCCCGGGCACGTACACGCTCGGCCTTCGCGCGGTGAACGCGGCCGGATCGAGCCCGGCCGCCAGCCCTCTTACACTGACGTTCCCGGGCGCGTGCGCGGGGCCGCCGGACACGGTCACGAACCTGCGCGCGTACCGGCTGGGTTCCATCGTGTACGCGGCGTGGGATGCGCCCACGACGGGGGTCGCGCCCACCGCCTACCTGCTGCGCGTCACCGGAGCGTTCTCGGGCGCCTTCGGGACCACGGCCCGCGCGATGAGTGGTGTCGTGGGGAGCGGGACCTACGAGCTGAGCGTCGTCGCGGTCAACGCGTGCGGTAGCGGCCCGCCCTCCGGGAGCCGGACGGTGGTGGTGCCCTAGGAGAAGGCAGAAGGGCAGAAGTGAAGTGAAGAGTGAGCAACGAACGCTGCGCAGAATTGCGCGGCGGCTCTGAGCTTTTCACTTTCGACTTTTCCCTTCTCACTTTGACTTGTCAACACCCTCTGTCACCCCTTGCGCCACAGAGTCATTTCGGATACGCTCTGTCGGTCCGTCCGGCTCCCCCGGGCTGAGCGGAGCGTGTTCGTTGTCATTCCCCGTCGTCGCCATCCTCATCGCTGCCAGCATGGGCTGTGGGTCACGCGTCTCCGCGCCCACTGTGTCCGGCGGCGAACCCGACTCTCCAGCCAGCCAGGCCACGCCCGTCCAGGCCACGCTCCGCGTCGGTGAGACCCACGAGGTAGCCGGGGGCAAGGGCAGGGTGACCTTTACCGGCGTGGCCGCCGACTCGCGCTGCCCGAAGGGCGTGACCTGCGTGTGGGAAGGCGACGCCGCCGTCGATCTCCGCATCCAGTCCGGATCCGCCGCAGCCGTGACCCTGCAGCTCCATACCAACGACCGATTCGATCGCGAGGCCATGGCCGGGGGCTTGCGCCTGCGCCTCGAATCGCTCGACCCCTATCCCGACGCCGACCGCCCCATCGCGGCCGGCGATTACCGCGTCGTCCTCTCCATCTCAACCCAGTAACCGAATACGGAGCCACGAACCTTGTCGAACCGACATCGAAAGCCTGCTGCATCCCCGAAACGCCTACGGTCGAGGCAGCACGTGCTGTCCGCCCTTGTCCTCTTTGCGGCGGTCGCCATGACGGCGGCCACCTTCGCGCAGCCAGGAGATCGCTCGCCGGCGATGATCGCCGACGTGGTCGATCCCAACCCGAACTTCGACATCCGGACCTACAAGCTGGATCCGCGGTGGGAAGGGAAGGAGGACGCCGCCGCGTTCATGGCTCGTGTGGTGCCGTCGGCCTCGCTCACGAGCGAACTCGCGACGGATCGCATCGTGGGCATCGCGCGGCTCGAGAAAGCGTACCCGGGCATCGTCGTCGAGCCGCACGCGGCCCTGGGAACGACCGAGATCGTCAGCGCAGCGCCGGGCGCGGGCTTCTTGACCGGACCGTCGGGTGATCGCGCGGGGACGCTTCGGGCGTTTCTCGCCGACCATGCCGCGGCCTACGGCCTCTCGGCCGCGCAGGCCGGCGACCTGGAACTCGTGGCCGACTACATGAACCCCGCGGGGAACATGGGTTGGGCGGAGCTCCAGCAGAAGATCAGCGGCATCCCGGTGTTCCAGGGCTACATCCGCGGCGGGTTCACCGCGAAGGGCGAGCTCGTCCGGACGACGGGCGTGCTGGCGACGGGTGTCCAGGCCTCGGCGCTGGCGACGACGCCGTCGGTGAGCGCGGCGCAGGCCGTGGCGCTCTCGGCTGCGAGCGTGGGCTGGGACGTGCCGGAGTCGGCCCTTCAGCAGAAGGCCGTGGACGGCGCGAAGGTGACGTTCGACCGCGCGACGATGGACGGTGATGCGAGGGCCTGGCCGGTGTACTTCCCGCTGGCGCCCGGCGCCGTGCGGCTGGCGTGGGCCACGGAGATCTGGGGGGATCCGGACGCCTACTACTCGGTCATCGACGCGGAGACCGGCACGCTGCTGTTCCGCAAGAACATGACGGAGTACCAGACGCAGTCGGTGACTTACAACGTCTACACGAGCGACAGCCCGGCCCCGGGCTCGCCGAGCCAGGCCACGCCCGACAACCACTGGCAGGCGCCGTACGTGTCGCGCACGAACGTCACGCTCATCGGCAACGAAGCGCCGAACACGTTCAACAACAACGGCTGGATCACCGACGGGAACAACACCACCGACGGCAACAACGTGGAGGCCGGCATCGATCGCGACGGCGCCAACGGCGTGGATGCCCCGGTGACGGGTTCCGGTAACCGCGTCTTCAGCTTCGCCTACAACCCCGAGGTCGACGACCCGCTGACGCTGAGCTACCAGCGTGGCGATGTCACCAACATGTTCTACTGGGTGAACCGGTTCCACGACTCCACCTACCTCCTGGGTTTCAACGAGCAGTCCTTCAACTTCCAGCACAGCAACTTCGGCCGCGGGGGCGCCGAGAACGATCGCGTCAGCGCGGAAGGTCAGGACAGCTCAGGGACGAACAACGCGAACTTCTCGACGCCGGCGGACGGCGGCCGCGGCCGCATGCAGATGTACCTGTGGACCGGCCCGACGCCGGACCGCTCGGGCGATCTCGACGCGGACGTCATCATCCACGAGCTGACGCACGGGTTGTCGAACCGCTTGCACGGCAACGCCACCGGACTCAGCACCAACATGGCGCGGGGCATGGGCGAGGGATGGTCGGACTTCTACGCCCGCTCGCTGCTCAGCACGGCGAGCGAGGACGTAAATGGCATCTATACCGTGGGCGGCTGGGCGACCAACCTCGCCGCTGCCGGCTACACCGACAACTACTACTACGGCATCCGCCGCTTCCCGTACGCGCCCCGCGCGGTCACGGGCGGGCCGTCCAATCGCCCCCACAGCCCGCTGACGTTCGCCGACATCGACTCGATCCAGGCGGACCTCACGGATGGGGCCTATCCGCGCGGGCCGTTCGGCTCGTCGACGGTGGACCAGGTCCACAACATCGGCGAGGTGTGGGCGGGCATGCTGTGGGAGGTGCGCGCGCGCTTCATCACGCGCCTCGGCCATGCCGTGGGAAACCAGCGCATCCTTCAGTACGTCACCGACGGCATGAAGCTGGACCCGGTCGGGCCCACGCTCGTCCAGGCGCGTGACGCTATCCTCGCCGCCGCCTCGGCTGGCGGCGCCACGCCGGCAGACATCGACGACATCTGGCGCGGCTTCGCCACGCGCGGCCTGGGCGCCCTGGCGCAGGTGACCAACGAGGGCACCGGCAGCAACAACACCCGTGTGGTGGAGAGCTTCCTGACGCCTTCCGACCCGGTGCCGACCTTCACCATCGACGACGTGAGCCTCACCGAGGGCAACGCCGGCACGAAGACCTTCACCTTCACCGTGAACCTGGCGGATCCGAACGCCGTCGAGTCGCGCGTGTCGTACGCCACCGCGAACGGGACGGCGACCACACTCTCGAATCCCGCGACGATCACCATCCCGTCGTCGGGCCCGGGAAGCGTGTACCCGTCCAACATCACCGTTGCCGGCGGCGGGACCATCTCCTCCGTGAGCGTCCGGCTCGACGGCCTGAGCCATACCTGGCCGGACGACCTCGACGTCCTGCTGGTGGGTCCTGGCGGCCAGCGCGTCATGTTGATGTCCGACGTGGGTGGAAGTGCGGATCTCGCGGGCACCGTCGTCACGTTCGCCGCCGGCGCGTCTCCCTTGCCAGACGCGGGCCCGATTGTGGCGGGCACCTTTGCCCCTACTGACGCGGAAGTGGGCGAGAATCTGCCGGGTCCCGCCCCGGCCGGGCCGTACGGCACCGACCTGACCGTCTTCAACGGCACGAGCGCCAACGGAACCTGGAGCCTGTACGTCGCGGACGATGCAGGGGGCGATACCGGATCCCTCACCGGGTGGTCGCTTCTGCTGACGCCGGCGGTGAGTGCCGACTACACACCCACGGCCGGGCAGCTGATCTTCCCGCCCGGGACTACGTCCCTCCCGGTGAGCGTCACGGTCCATGGCGACGTCACGCCGGAGCCCAACGAGACGTTCTTCGTAAACCTGTCCGCGCCCATCAACGCCATCATCGGCGATAACCAGGGAGTGGGCACCATCGTGAACGACGACGGTGGCGGGCCGGTGCCGACGACGATGAACGACGCCTACGGCACGGCGGTCAACACGCCGCTCGTGGTCGCGGCGCCCGGCGTGCTGGCCAACGACAACTCCAACGGCGGCGGCGCCCTCAGCGCGGCCCTGGTCACGGGGCCCACGCACGGTGCGCTCGCGCTGGCGGCCAATGGCGGCTTCACCTACACGCCCAACATGGGCTATTCGGGCGCGGACAGCTTCACCTACTTCGCGGTGAACACCTTCGGCGGTGGCAACGTCGCGACCGTGAGTCTCACGGTGGGTGCGGCAACGCCGACGACGGTGAACGACAACTACTCGACGCCGTTCAACGCGGTGCTGAACATCACGGCGCCGGGCGTGCTGGCCAACGACAACAGCAATGGCGGCGGGGCGATGACCGCACAACTGGTGAGCAACCCGGCGCATGGCACGGTCACGCTCAGCGCCAACGGCGGCTTCTCGTACACGCCGAACGGGGGCTTCGTCGGGGCGGACAGCTTCAGCTACCGCGCGGTGAACGGCGGCGGGCCGGGCAACGTCGCGGCGGCCCTCATCGTGGTGGAGAACCCGACGAATGTGCAGCCGCCGTACAACCTGCGGGTGGACTCGGTCGTGGGGAACACCGTGACGCTGCGGTGGGACGTGCCGTCCATCGGCCCCCAGCCGTCGACGTTCATCCTCGAGGGCGGCGTGAACCCCGGCGAGGTGCTGGCGAGCATCCCGACGGGGCACGCGGCGCCGATCTACACGTTCGTGGCGCCGACGGGCTCGTTCTACATCCGGATGCACGGGCAGCTGGGGTCGGACAAGAGCGCGGCCTCGAACGAGGTGCGGCTGCACGCGAACGTGCCGGTGGCGCCGTCGGCGCCGGCGAACCTGCTGGGGACGGTGAACGGCACGACCGTGGACCTGGCGTGGAAGAACACGTTCGGGGGCGGGGCGGCGACGGGGCTGGTGCTGGACGTGACCGGCTCGCTGGCGACGTCGCTGCCGCTGACGCTGGGCGAGCGGTTCACGTTCACGCCGGTGCCGGGCGGGAGCTATACGTTCCGGCTGCGGGGGACCAACGCGGGCGGGGCGAGTGCGCCCTCCGACCCGGTGAGCCTGTCGTTCCCGGCGGCGTGCACGGGCGTGCCGGAGGCGCCGGCGAACGTGCTGGCGTATCGGCTGGGCAGCACGGGGTTCGTGGTGTGGGACCCGCCGGCGGCGGGGCCGGCCCCGACGGGTTACGTGCTGCACGTGACGGGGGCCTTCGTGGGGAGCTTCGCGACGCCGGGCCGCATCCTGAGCGGCGGCGTCGCGCCGGGGACCTACAACCTGAGCCTGGTGGCGACCAACGCCTGCGGGACCGGCGCGCCGGCCAACACGGTGCTCGTCGTGCCATAGACTGACATCCGCACGGGAGGGCCACGAGCGCCCTCCCGTGCTCGTTCTTCCGTCTCTCCCCTCCTCCCTCTCCTCGCCCGGATCCCCCTCACATGCCACGTCGCCGAACCAGAACCATCAATGCCGCCATGGCCATCGTCGCTATCGTGGCGGCGGTGATGCTTGCCTACGAACGCCAGGAGCCCCTCAGCGCACAGGCAACAGCGGTTGACCGCGGCGTCGGCCAGAACTTCGACGCACGGGCCTCGCTCGCCGCGTCGCTCCAGGCCATCGACCCGGCGGCTCCGCAGGTCGAAGCGGTTGCGCGCCTCCTGGAGCGCCTGCCGGACGTGGCGGTCACGTTCGCGAGAGAGACGGGTGCCACGCGGTCCATCTGGAATCGCGCCGGCTACCTGACCGATCCCGACCCGTCGGACGCGCGCGCGATTGCCGATCGCTACGTCGAGGAGAACCTCGACCTGTTGGGCCTCGCCACATCGGACGTCAGCGGATGGGAAGTGACCGACGTGGTGCGAACGTCGCTGACTGGCGCGACACACGTCTACTATCGGCAGGTCCTCGGCGGGCTGCCCGTCTACAACGCGCAGCTGCACGTGAACGTCAACCGCGACGGGCGCGTGATCAGCGTCAACAACCAGTTCGTGCCGCGCCTTGCCGCCGGCATCGGCGCGCTGCAGCCGCGGCTGGATGCGGCGAGCGCGCTGCAACAGGCCTCGGCTCACCTGGGGCTTGCCCCCGTGCAGGTCACGGAGCTGGCGGCGGCGACGGGCCGCGCCCTGGCGACGGTGTTCGAGGCGCCGGGCCTCTCGACACGACCCGTCAC
The DNA here is from genome assembly GCA_020851565.1 of Acidobacteriota bacterium. Taxonomy (GTDB): domain Bacteria; phylum Acidobacteriota; class Vicinamibacteria; order Vicinamibacterales; family UBA2999; genus VFZN01. The sequence continues at coordinate 120,782 of JADZCN010000037.1, forward strand.
CGCGACGCTGATGCTGCTGCCCGTGGGCGCTGGCGCGCGGCTCGTGTGGAACTTCCATGCGTGGCTCCCCGCGGGGGGCAACGTCTACGACTTCACGGTTGACGCGGAGTCCGGAGAGGTATGGACCCGCTTCGACTGGGCCGCCGCCGATTCGTACCGCGTGTTCGCGCGGCCGACCGAGAGCCCGAACCACGGCGGCCGGCTGCTGGTGCTGAGCCCCGCCCACGCGACGGCGTCGCCCTACGGCTGGCACGATACCAACGGCGTCGCCGGCGCGGAGTACACGGTGACCACCGGCAACAACGTGCGGGCCTATCTCGATACGGACGACGATCACCTGCCTGATCCCGGCGGGCAGCCGGATTGCGGCGGCTCGCTGGCGTGCGACTTTGGCCTGCTGCTGGCACTGGGCCCGTCGGCCTATCAATCGGCCGCGGTCACCAACCTGTTCTACTGGAACAACGTCATGCACGACGTGCAGTACCAGTACGGCTTCGACGAGCAGGCCGGGAACTTCCAGGTGAACAACTACGGACGCGGCGGGCTCGCGTCCGACTCGGTCAACGCGGAAGCGCAGGACGGCGGTGGCCTCAACAACGCCTACTTCGCGACGCCGCCCGACGGCGAGAACCCGCGGATGCAGATGTATCTCTGGAGCTACACCAGCCCGTATCGTGACGGCGATCTCGACGCCGGCATCATCGCGCACGAGTACGGGCACGGCATCTCGAAGCGCCTGGTGGGCGGGCCGTCCAACTCGAGCTGCCTGGCCAACGATCAGCAGCCGGGCGAGGGCATCAGCGACTGGCTGGCGCTGGTCTACACCGCGCAGGCGGGCCACACGGGCCCCCAGCGGCGCGGCCTCGCAACCTACGTGATGGGCCAGCCCATCGACGGCACCGGCATCCGGTTGCTGCCGTACAGCACGGACACCGGCATCAACCCCTGGCAGTACGATGACGTGGCCGGGAAGGCCATCCCGCACGGCGTCGGCGCCATCTGGGCGCAGGGCATGTGGCGCGTGTACTGGGCACTGGTGAACCGCTGGGGCTATTCGGGCAACCTGTACGACGCGGGCGGCTCCGCCGGCAACCAGCGCGCGATGCTCTACCTGACCGAGGGGCTCAAGAACACCGCCTGCAACCCGGCGTTCACCGACGTACGCGACGGCATCCTGCAGGCCGCCATGGACAACCACGGGGGCGAGGACGTCTGCCGCCTGTGGACGGCGTTTGCGGCGTTCGGCCTCGGCGTGGACGCGGTCAGCGGCGGCCCCAACAGCACCACGCCGGTCAACGGCTTCGCCGTGCCGGCGTCCTGCACCAGTGGCCAGGCGTCGGTGTCCATCGGCAACGCGACCGTCCAGGAGGGACACGACGGCACCAGGGCGGCGTACTTCAGCGTGTCGCTGAGCGAGCCGAGGGTGCAGGCGGTCCGCGTGAACTACGCCACTGCCAACGGCACGGCTTCGTCCACCACGCGCGAGAACACCGCCTCGATGTCCGTGCCCGCGGCGGAGCCCAGCGGCCCGGCGTCACTCTATCCCTCCACGATCGTCGTGCCCATCGGGACGGGCACCATCCGCACCATCTCGGTCCGGTTGAACAACCTGCACCACGCCTACCCGGACGATCTCGATGTGCTGCTGGTGGGGCCCGGCGGCCAGACCGCGCTGCTGATGTCGGATGTGGGCGGGACCACGAGGGCCGGCGGCCTGACGCTCACCTTCAGGGACGGCGCCGGCGCGTCGCTGCCGGACTCGGGTCCGCTCGTCAGCGGCGTCTTCGATCCGACCAACGTCGGCGCAGGCGACGGCTTTCCGGCCCCGGCGCCCGCAGGCCCGTACGGTGGGGGCATGGAAGCCTTCGTCGGCACGTCCGCCGCCGGTACGTGGCGGCTCTACGTCAACGACGACAAGTCCGGGGACGTCGGGGTGATCGTGGACGGCTGGACCCTGCTCCTGGGGACGACCACGAGCGACTACAGCCCGCGCTCCGGCTCGCTGCTGTTTGCACCCGGCACGACGGGCCCGCAGTTGATACACGTGCCGGTCTTCGGTGACGCGGTCGTCGAGTCGAACGAGAGCTTCTCCGTCGTCCTCTCCAGCCCGCGCAACGCGACGCTGGGCGACGGGATCGGCCTCGGCACCATCGTCAACGACGACGCGGTGCCGACAGCCGCGACGGACGCGTACGCGACGCTGCCGAACACCGCGCTCGTCGTCGGCGCACCCGGCGTCCTGGGCAACGACGCCGGTTACGGGCACGCGCTGTCGGCGGTGCTCGCGTCCACGACGGCGAACGGCACGTTGGCGCTTGCCGCGAACGGCAGCTTCACGTATACCCCGGCCGCGGGCTTCAACGGCGTGGACAGCTTCACCTACCAGGCCGAGAGCGCCGCGGGAACCAGTGCGCCGGCCACCGTCACCATCGCGGTGGGGGCACCGCCGACGACGGTGAACGATGCGTTCGCGACGCCCTATCTGACCGCGCTCGACATTACCGCGCCGGGCGTGCTGGCCAACGACAACACGAACGGCGGCGGGGCGATGGGGGCTGAACTGGTGTCGACCACGTCGAACGGGACGCTGTCGCTGAGCCCGACCGGCGCGGTGAGCTACACGCCGAACTTCGGCTTCGCGGGCGTGGACAGCTTCACGTATCGCGCGCTGAACGGGGCCGGGCTCGGCAACGTGGCGACGGTCAGTATCACGGTGAATGCGCCGACGACGGTGCAGGCGCCGTACAACCTGCGGGTGGATTCGGTCGTGGGGAACACCGTGACCTTGCGGTGGGACGCGCTGCCGATCGGGCCGCAGGCCTCGACGTTCGTCCTCGAGGGCGGCGTGAACCCCGGCGAGGTGCTGGCGAGCATCCCGACGGGGCACGCGGCGCCGATCTACACGTTCGTGGCCCCGACGGGCTCGTTCTACATCCGGATGCACGGGCAGCTGGGGGCGGACAAGAGCGCGGCCTCCAACGAGGTGCGGCTGCACGCGAACGTGCCGGTGGCGCCGTCGGCGCCGGCGAACCTGCTGGGGACGGTGAACGGCTCGACCGTGGACCTGGAATGGAAGAACACGTTCGGGGGCGGGGCGGCGACGGGGCTGGTGCTGGACGTGACCGGCTCGCTGGCGACGTCGCTGCCGCTGACGTTGGGCGAGCGCTTCACGTTCAACCCGGTGCCGGGCGGGAGCTACACGTTCCGGCTGCGGGGGACCAACGCGGGCGGGGCGAGTGCGCCCTCCGACCCGGTGAGCCTGTCGTTCCCGGCAGCGTGCACGGGCGTGCCGGAGGCGCCGGCGAACGTGCTGGCGTATCGGCTGGGGAGCACGGGTTTCGTGGTGTGGGATCCGCCGGCGTCGGGGCCGGCCCCGACCGGCTACGTGCTGAACGTGACCGGGGCGTTCGTGGGCAGCTTCGGGACGCCGGGGCGCATCCTGAGCGGTGGCGTCGCGCCGGGGACGTACAACCTGAGCCTGGTGGCGACCAACGCCTGCGGGACGGGCGCACCAGCCAACACGGTGCTCGTGGTGCCGTAAAATACTCCGGGTTGCCCACGCTCTCCGTCATCATCCCGGCCTACAACGAGGCCCGCACCATCCACCGCATCCTCGACCGCGTTGCCGAGGCGGAGCTTCCCGCCGGCATCGGCAGGGAGGTGCTTGTCGTCAACGACTGCTCGAAGGACGACACCCAGGCGGTGCTGGAGGCCTATCGCCACGCGCACCCCGATCTCGACCTGAAGCTCTTCCGGCACGAGGTGAACCAGGGCAAGGGCGCGGCCCTGCACACGGGCATCCGCAACGCCACCGGCGAGTACCTCATCGTCCAGGACGCGGACCTCGAGTACGACCCGCGCGAGTACGCGCTGCTGCTCAGGCCCATCCTCGAGGGGTTCGCCGACGTGGTTTATGGCAGCCGGTTCATGGGCGGCAAGCCCCACCGCATCCTGTTCTTCTGGCACACCATCGGCAACCGCCTGCTCACGTTCCTGAGCAACATGTTCACGAACCTGAACCTGACGGACATGGAGACGTGCTACAAGCTGTTCCGGACCGAGATCGTCCAGGGCCTGCGGCTCGAGGAGAAGCGTTTCGGATTCGAGCCGGAGGTCACCGCCCGCGTGGCGCGCGTCCCCAACGTGCGCATCTACGAGGTGGGCATCAGCTATTACGGGCGAACCTACGCCGAGGGCAAGCACATCGGGTGGAAGGACGGCGTGCGGGCCATCTACTGCATCCTGAAGTACAACCTCTGGCGCCGATGACGCAGCACACGCCTATCGGGGGCGTCGCATGAGTGATCCCGGGCAACTGCGCCTGGGATGGCGCGCGGCGCTGGCCGACACGATCGCGGCCGCGATCGCGATGAGCCTGGCCTACCTGCTGCGCTTCGGCCGGGACGAGGCCTGGCACTTCGCCGGCATCGGCTGGCCCCTCCTGCTGCTGGCCATCGGGCTGCAGGTCAGCGTCGCCGCCATGGCCGGGCTCTACCGGGTGCGTGGCCAGGTGATGTGGCCCATCCGGCTGGCCGTTGGCGGCCTGGCCGGCGCGCTCGTGGTGCTGCTGCTCGTGACCTGGGCGGGCGCCGGCGAGGGCGTGTCGCGGCAGGCGCTCATCGGCCAGGCGGCCGTCTTCGGCCTCGTGGCCGTCATCTGGCGAGTGCTCGTCGGGCTGAAGGTCCGCCAGCGGCAGGCGCGGGACTTCCGGGAGCAGTTCGGCGGGCAGGCGCTGGTGGTGCAGGGCGCGGAGGTGGGCTCGATGGCCGGTGCGCTGGCGCGCACGTGGGACTACCGGCACCTGCTGTCGAACCTGCTGATGAAGGACCTGAAGCTGAAGTACCAGCGATCGCTCCTGGGGTTCGCCTGGTCGCTGCTCAATCCGCTGCTGATGATCCTCGTCTACACGCTGGCCTTCACCTACGTGATGAAGGTGCAGACGCCGCGCTTCGTCTTCTTCATCCTCATCGGCGTACTGGCATGGACGTTCTTCGGGAGCGCCGTGTCGAGCGCCACCGACGCGGTGACGGGGAGCGGCTCGTTCCTGAGGAGCGTGGTGTTCCCCCGCGTGGTGCTGCCCCTTTCGACGGTGCTCTTCGCCCTGGCGCAGTACCTGCTCACGACCGTGGTGTTCCTGCCCCTGATGCTCGTCCTCTACCAGGTGCCGCTCGAGCCGCGCATGCTGCTCTTCCCGGTCTTCCTGGCCCTGCAGGTGCTGTTCATCGCGGGGATCTCGCTGGCGATCTCCACCGCCACGGCGGTCTTCCGAGATGTGAAGCACCTGGTGGAGGTGGGCCTCGGCATCGGCTTCTGGGCCACCCCCATCCTCTACGAGCCGACGATGGTGCCCGAGCAGTTCCGGCCGTTCATGCTGCTCGGGCCGATGACGCCGTACATCCGCGCCTACCAGGACATCTTCTACTACGGCGTGACGCCGGAACTGGCCGTCTGGGTGGTGGCCACCGTGTATGCCGCCGGCATGTTCATCTGCGGCCTCAGCGTCTTCCTGGCCTACGAAGATCGCTTCACGGAGTTCGTGTGAGCACGGGCCCGCTGATCGTCGTCGAGCAGGCGTCGAAGCGGTTCGTGATCCATCACAACCGGCCCAACGCGCTGAAGACGCGGGTGATGGGGCTGGTCCACGCGCGGTACCGCTCGCGCGCCGAGGAGTTCTGGGCGCTGCGGGACGTGAGCCTGCAGGTCGGGCGGGGCGAGGCGGTGGGGCTGGTCGGGCGCAACGGCTCGGGGAAGAGCACGCTGCTGAAGCTGATGGCGGGCATCCACAAGCCCTCGTCGGGACGCGTGCTGGTCCGGCGGAACCTCACCATCGGCACGATGATCGAGTTGGGCGTCGGCTTCCACCCCGAGCTGACGGGCCGTGAGAACGTGTTCCTGAACGCGTCGGTGTACGGCCTCACGCGCCGGCAGGTGGAGCGCATCTACGACCAGGTGGTGGACTACTCGGAGATCGGCCACTTCATCGACGAGCCGCTGAAGAACTACTCGTCGGGCATGATGATGCGCCTGGGGTTCTCGGTGGCGGCGCACCTCGACGCCGAGGTGCTGCTGCTGGACGAGATCTTCGCCGTGGGCGACGAGGCGTTCCAGGCGAAGTCCCGCAAGACGATGATGGGGTTCCTGGAGCGGGGGCGGACGATTGTCTTCGTCTCGCACTCGGCGAGCGTCGTGGAGGAAGTGTGCGGCCGGGTGTGCGTGCTGAGCGGCGGCCAGAAGGTGTACGACGGCCCGACGAAGGAGGGGCTGGCCCTGTACCACGACCTGACGGGGACAGGGGCGGGGCCGTGAGGCGGCGCGGTCCGGCGTCCATGCTCGGGCGCCGTCGCCGGCGAGGCCGGGTGATGCGATGGCCAAGATGACGTCATTCTTCGATGCGATGCTGGATCGCCTGCCAGCCGTCCAGCGGATCAGGGCGGAGCGGGATTCGTATCGGCGGGAGGCCGACGCCTTGAGCATCGCCGCTGCAAGTGGCCAGGCAAAGGCCATCGAGTGCCAGGCCCATCTCGATGGACTGACGCGAGAGGCGGCGCAACTGAGAGCAGAAGTTGAGCAGCTGAAGCTGGGCGTGCGCTTCATGCCTTCAGGTCACTTCTACTCACCCTTCCCGTCGCTCGAGGAGCTGGCCAGGGATGAGCACAGGATCTTCGGCCCCCCGCCTCGCGAGCTGCCCGGCATCGACCTCAGGGAGCGGCATCAGCTGGACCTGCTCGAGCGATTGGCTGGCTACTACCGCGACCTGCCGTTCGGGCAGCACCGGTTGGAGGGCCTGCGCTACTACTACGAGAACCCGACCTTCTCCTATTCCGACGCCATTTGCCTCTATGGGATGCTGCGATTGGCACGCCCCCGGCGCGTCATCGAGGTCGGCTCGGGCTATTCCTCCTGCGTGATGCTCGACACCTCCGACCTGTTCCTTGGTGGGGGGCTCCAGGCAACGTTCATCGAGCCATATCCAGATGTGCTCCTGTCGCTGCTGAAACCAGGGGACACGGAGCGCGTCCGGATCCTGGCCATGCGCGTGCAGGACGTGGAGCTGCGCGAGTTCGAGTCGCTGGAATCCGGCGACGTACTCTTCATCGACTCCTCGCACGTGAGCAAGGCCGGCAGCGACGTCAACTGGCTCTTCTTCGAGGTCCTGCCCAGGCTTGCCCACGGTGTGTACGTGCACGTGCACGACGTGCAGTACCCCTTCGAGTATCCCCAGGCCTGGATTCGCGAGGGCCGCGCCTGGAACGAGGCGTACCTCGTGCGCGCCTTCCTGCAGTACAACAGCGGCTTCCGAGTTGTGCTGATGAACTCGTACATGGCCTGTTTCCACGAAGCGTTCTTCCGCACGTATCTCCCGCTCTGCCTGAAGAACCGGGGGGGGAGCCTGTGGCTCCAACGGTCATGACCCGGCCTCGCGTCCTGACCATCTTCCATCGCACAGGCACGACGGCCTATCCGGACGCGGAGGCCGAGCTCGCGGAGCTCTTCGCGATGCAGTTGCCGGCCGTGGAGCGCGACGTGATCGTCGTGGACAACGCCCTGCCCCCCGGGGTGTCGGAGCAGCAACCCGGTCGAGTCGTCATCGGCGGCGACAACACCGCCAGTGAGTTCTCGGGCATCGATGCGGCGGTGGCGTGGCTCGGCCCGGCCGGCGTGACGCGCTACGATCTCGTGAACATCGTCACGTCGGCGTTCACGCAGTTGTACGTGGCCTATCTCGAGCGGTTCCGGTCCGACGTCGTCGCCGCCCTCATCGGGCGGCGGGCCTGCGTCGGCCACATCGACTGCTACAACGAGCCGATCGAGGTGCTGTCGTATCGCAGCCAGCATTGGCTGCGCACGAGCTTCGTGATGATCCCGCCTGACGAGCTGCTGCTGCTGCGGGGCACGGTCTCGGTGCGACCTTCCGCGCGCTGGTTCAGCGGCCGCCCCGAGGCGCCATTCGCGGAGGAGGCGCCGCTCTCTGCGACCTATCGGAAGTACATCCTCGACTGGCTGCTCGGTGAGGACATCGGCCAGGGCGTGCGGTGGCACAAGAAGATGTCGCTCGAGGGCGACGGGCTGGTCGTGTTCGAGCGAAAGGCCCTGGCGATCCTCAACGAACACCTGTTCGGCATCCGCCTGCGGGCCTCCGGGTGCCGGACCATCGACGTGACGTGGCTGTCAGGGACGCTCGCGGCGGGACGCCCCGTGGACTGGTCGACCCCCTGGTGGCGGCAGCTGGCGGAACGGGACCGGGACGCCCTGAGCATCGAGCCACCCGGAAGCGAAGCCGCGGTCGTCACGGCCCATGCGGCCGCCGACGGCCAGCCCGCCCACGACCAGAACGCCACCTATGACCTGGAGACCACCGAGGTGATGCGCCGCGTGCTCGGCGAGGCGTCCACGGGCCTCGACATCGGCGCGCACGAAGGCAGCGTGCTCCGCGAGATGGTGGCGATTGCCCCGCGTGGCGCCCACCACGCGTTCGAGCCGCTCCCGCACCTGGCTGCGCGGCTCCGCACCGCCTTTCCCGCCGTGACCGTTCACGAGGCAGCGGCCAGCGACACGCGAGGCCGTGCCCGCTACGTCTTCGTCGAGAACGCCCCCGCGTACAGCGGCCTTCGCGAGCGGGAGTACGATCGTCCGGACCCAGCCACGACCCTGCTGGACGTCGCAGTCGTGCGCGTCGATGACGTGGTGGCCCCTGGCACACGGGTGGACTTCATCAAGCTGGACATCGAAGGAGGGGAGTTCCACGCGCTCAAGGGCGCTGCCGGCACCATCACGCGCTGCCACCCGGTGATCGTCTTCGAAGCGAGCGCGAGATCGACGGGGAAATACGGCGTCTCCCCCGAGGACATGTTCGCGCTGCTGGCCGGCGAGTTCAGCTGTCACGTGTCCACGATGCGGCGGTGGCTCCAGGGAGAGGCACCGATGTCGGTGGAGGAGTTCGCCCGCAACTGGTACGGCGGGCCGGAGTACTACTTCATCGCATACCCCCGGCGCTAGTTCCCCGAGGCCCGGCGCCGTTCGAGCCGGCAGATGCGGAATGGCCCCGCGTGCGATCCGTGCATCTCGCACGCGTCGGTCGCGACGAGCCCGAAGTGCGCCAGCGAGCCCTCCTGCTTCTCGTGAATCGATCCCGGAAGCATGTCGAGCTTGTAGAGGCGATCATCGGGCGCCCCGGCCACGTGCGCCTCGAGCCGTGTCCACATCGCGTTGCCCGGCACCAGCCCCTTGTTGCTCAACAGCCGGACGAAGGTCGTCGACGGCGGGAAGAATGGGACGACGTAGGCCTGAGGCATGTCCCACATCAGGATCGTCGCCCCTTCGTATTTTGCGAGAGCGGTCGGATCCACCCCGAAGTACGAGTCCGACCAGGGGATCCGCCCCCAGTCGGGCGGGCGGGCGCCAACCGCGAGCGCGACGCACACGGGCACCGCGAGGGCAAGCGTCGCCGTCCCCCGCCGGGTCAGCACCATGGCCGTGCCGATGATGACCGGGGCGCCCAGCAGCTCGAGCACCACGATGTACCGGTAGTACGAGAACAGCTGGAGCCACGCCACGTATGAGACCAGCCAGAACACGGCGAGCAGGCGCAGCCGCACCACCGTCTCGTCGCGCGGCCCGGCGTCTCCCGACAGGCGATCGAAGGCCGCCGCGAGTGCCGTTGCCGCCAGCGCCAGGAGCGCCGCGGCACACCGCCCGTCCCTGAACGCCGGCTCGAGCACGAGGTTCTGCGTGCCGATCCAGAAGAACGGGTAGAAGACCTTCTGGAAAGCGGTGCCTGCCACGAAGCGCTGATCCGACAGGTCGAGCGGCGGCGCGAACGGTGACTGGAAGATCTCGTTGAAGTAGGGGAACACCGGGCTCCCGAAGTGGTGGTACATCAGCCACATCCAGTAGCCGCCGGCCAGCAGCACGCCCGCTGCGCCCCCCGCCGCGAATCCCGTAGCGCGGGTGCCGCGCGCGCGCGCATGCCCCGGCACGGCCAGCGCCATCGCCAGGAGCCCCATGGCGATGGGCCCAACCGCGAGCTTGGCACCCACGGCACCACCGGCCAGCAGGCCCGCAAGCACGAAGGGGGTGGTGATTGGCTGTGCTTCATCCGCCGATACGGCGCGGAGCAGGAGCAGCAGCGCCAGCAGCAGCGGCAGGGCCACGACGTTGTCGCCCATGGTGTTGCCCAGCATCGAGAGGTAGCCGGCCCCGAGTGCGCTGGTCCCGGCCGCCAGCAGGCCCGCGGTCGTCCGAAAGCGCGCGAGGCGGTCGGGAACCAGCAGCAGCGTGATGCGGTGGACCGTCCACAGCGCCAGGCCGTGAACGGCCGACATCCACAGGAAGAACGCGATTGGGGGGACACCCAGGCGCACCGCGCCATAGAGGGGGAAGTCGAGGAGCGGGTTGTGAAACGACTGGACGCCCGCCGCGTGCACATCGCGCTCGAAGCGGCCGTGAATCACCTGGTACGGGTTGTAGAAGTGGTAGTTGAGCAGATCCCAGTTCAGGTCCTGGCCCAACCAGTACCCCAGACCGACACACAGCGTCGCGTAGCCGGCAACGAGGCGGAGGTCGTTGCGGGTCAGGAGGGGTACGGGAGTGCTGACGCGTGGCATTACCGGCGCAATGAGTCCGGTTCACGAAGGGGACTCTCGAGGCCCCGAGCCAGGCCCGTTCGCCTCAGCATCTGCGGCGATGGACACGCCTCCACCAGCGCCGCGATGTTCGTCAGCAGCGCCCGCGCGGTCGAGTCCCACGTCCACGCCGCGGTGGCCGGGTTCGTGCCCAGTGGGACGCCGTCCACGGCCTCCCCGCGTTCGAGCCGGCCCAGGATGTCCACGAGCGACCGCTCCGATCGGAACGTGATGAGGCGCCCCGGGCCCCGATAGCCGGCCGCCAGCTCGGTCACCAGCGGCGACTCCCGCGCCACCACCGTGCGCCCGTACGCCAGCCCCTGCACGATCGGCAGTCCGAAGCCCTCGTAGAACGACGGGAACACCACCACGCCGGCCCGCGCGTAGTACGACTGCACGGTGGCCTCGTCCACGCCGCCGCTGTCGAACCGCTTCACGTGCGCCGTGCGAGGCTGGTCGCGATCCCCGAACACCACCATCGTCTTGTTGGGGAAGGCGCGCGCCAGCAGGTCCACGGTGGGTCCGATGTGCTTGTGATCGTACCGGTTGCCGAGCAGCAGCCAGTACGGCTCCTCGGGCACGGCCGACGCGCCCGCTCCAGCGGTGGTGTAGTCGTCCGCATGCAGCGAGAGCGGGCAGGCATCGAGCAGGACGGCAGGCCCGGCCGCGAACCGGTTCTCGAATCGCCGCTGGGAGAAGGTCGAGATGAAGAAGATGCCATCGGCCTCGTTCGCCATCCGATGCCACGTTGCATCGAGCCCGGGCGGCCCTGGATAGAGGACGTCCCACGAAATCGTGTCGAGCATCCAGTAGGCGTTGACGGCGGCCCGCTCCGACAGCCCATCGACCTCGACATCGACCCAGGGCTGAGACAGCCGCAGGCTGGCCGCGAACCGCTCGCCGGGCGGCGAGGTGCACAGCCGCCATCGCGGATAACGAGAGGCGAGGCCGTAGTGGTCCGACGCCTCGCGATACACCCACAGGCAGACCGATGCGTCCGGCCGCGCGCGGTACAGCGCGTCGCAGATGTTCAGGATGACCAGCGACGTGCCGTTGTACACGGCCGTGAGGTTGCGGGCGTCCAGCAGCAGCGTCTGCGGCGCATCCACGGCCGCGGCCAGGAGCCGCTCGCCGTTGCGGGCACGCGCATCGGGCACCTCCACGCCCGTGCGGATCGTCTCCGGGAACGCGCGTTTCACCGCAGCCAGGCCCTCTTCCGCGCAGCCCCACGACCGGGCCGTTCGGGCCGGGAGATCCGCCGCCGCGCGATTGCACTGCACCGTGCGGAAGCCTGCCCGGCGCGCGCGGACGGCGTAATCGGCCAGCGCGGGCCACAGGCCGCTAGCCCCGTCGCCGAAGGGAAGGCCGCACGCCAGCTCGCGCCTGATGAGCATGCACGGCGCGAGCTGCTCCGCGAGGACCCGGTAGTCCGGCAGCGAGCCCAGGACGCGCAGCGGCAGCATGTCCTCCGTCGGCCCCATGGCCGCGGGCAGGTACACGCGCGCGGTCTCGGGATCCACCAGCCGCGGCAGCGCCGCGCCGAACAGGGGATCCAGGTCGAGGCCCTCGACGAGAGAGCCGATGCACTCGGCCGTCGGCAATGCGCCCGCGGCCACGATCAGCACTGCGCCCTCGATGTCCGCCGCCGCGTCGAAGGCCCAGGCACAGGCCCGTGCGTCTCCGGTCGAAGGCACGACCGCCCAGGAGCCGGAGGCCGCGCCCTCCAGGCCCGGCGGCACGACGACGACGGCACGCCCGACGATGGCGCCGAGCCGATCGGCCCGGCCGAGAACCGCGAGCGACTCGCGGGCCTCCGCCGCCGAGAAGGCGGACAGGTCGATCAAGGCGGCAATGGGGACCCGGGGCGGCACGCGCACGCTACTCCTGCCCCTCGCGCGCCCGCGCGAGGAAGCGCGCCACCCGCTCGTCGAGCTCCCGGTAGATGGTTGACGGCGACAGCTCGTGCGTGATCGCCGCGATAGCTCTCCCGTCGAAAGGCGACTGCGCCTGCACGAGGTGGCGCGCGACCTGGTCCGCGAAGTCGTGCCAGTCGCCCGCCTCGGCCACGAAGGGGATGAGCGACGACGGGAGGCCGTCGCGGTTGTGGGGCCACCCGACGACCGGCCTGAGCGCGGCAACTGCCTCCACGGTCTTGATCTTGAGCCCCGTCCCCGCCACTGCGGGGTTGATGACGACCCTGCACGCGGCGTACTCGTCCGCCAGGTCCGGCACGTGGCCCAGGACCATCACGCCCGCTGTGCCTGGCGGCACGGCGCGGCCGACGCCTCCGGCCACGCGCAGTTCCGCGTCCGGCACGGCAGCCCGCACCATGGGCCAGGCGAAACGCAGGAAGTCGCGCAGCCCGACGGTGTTCATCGGGTTGCCGGACGCCGGAAGAAAGGCGACCGGACGATCCGGCCACGGGACGGCGCTGCCGACGGCGGCATCCACGCCCGCGACGATGACGTCGGTGCGGGGAGCGAGAGCGCGGAGCGCCTCCGCATCCGCCGCATGGATGCCGAGCACGATGTCCGCACGCGTCAACAGCCGGGACTCCTGTGCCACGTCGAGACCCACGTCGCGAATGCCGTATGCGGTCACGCCGCCGCCCTTCTGCGAGAACACGTCGTGGGTGTCCACGATGCGCAGCGACTCGGGCCCGATGGCGTCGAAGATCCGGGTCATGAAGATGTACTCGGCCACGACGATGGAGGGACCGAGCGTCCGGGAGAGGGATACCGCAGCTGCGTACACCGTGTCGTGGCAGTACCCTCGATCGGTATCCTCGAACGCCGCGTCCTCACCCGACGCCGCCGTGGACGCCGGAAGATCGGCGAGCGAGGACAGCACATCCGGCACGTCCCGCAGGCGGTACTCGATGCGCCCATCGGGCCGGCAGAGGACAACGTTGCCGAGCGTGGAGGCCAGGTGCTCGAACGCGCCGGGGGCGGGCGGCTCGTTGGCGAGCGGCGCCAGCACGAGGACAATGCGATGCCCGCGCGCCTGGAAGTGGTCCAGCAGCCGCGCGAGGCGGTATTCGTTGCCGGCACGGACGGGCCACGGCGAGACGTGACTGACGCACAGCACGGGTGCCGGCATGGTGCTGCGGCCGGACACCTGGAGCACGATCGGCGCGCGCGATGTGGACGGTGGCTCGACCGCTGCGCCCACGGCCACCCGGCCTTCGGCCTGGCCAATTCGCAGGAAGTGGGTGAGCGGCTCCCTGCCGTCGGCAGCGATGTCCGGGTTCCGGGCCAGGTAGCCGTTGACGGAGAACGCGGGCGATGGGTCGCGGCCTTCACGCCACCCGTGCCGCAGGTAGTGGAACACGGGGTTCGCGTCCCTGGCCACGTCCTGGTTGCGCGACAGGTACCACGCCGGATCGAACCAGGGGTTCGGCTTCAGTCCCTCACGCCACCCGTCCCGCAGGAAGTGCGCCAGCGGGTTGATGCCGCGCTCACGCAGGTCCGGGGCCTGCTCGAGATAGAAGCTGGTGTCGAAGAACGGGTGCGGATCCACGGCCTCGTCCAGCGCATGCCGCACGAAGTGCGCCAGGGCATTCTCGCCGCTGGCCCGTACGTCCGGCCGGCGTTGCCAGTAGAAGCCGATGTCGAACAGCGGGTGCGGCGAGCGCCCTTCGGCAGCGCCGTGCCGGACGAAGTGGTCGAGGGGATTGGCGCCCACGACGTCCGGGTTGGCGTCGAGGTAATGCCGCGTGGAGAACAGCGGGTGCGGATCCGCCACCTCCGTGGTGGCCGTCGCCAGGTAGTGCAGGAGCGGATTGACGCGCGCGCGCACCAGGTCCGGCCGCTGGTCCACGTAGAACTGCGCGTCGAACAGCGGGTGCGGCGACGCGGCGCCGAGGAACCCGACGTGAAGGAAGTGGCTGAGCGGCGTGGCCGCGTGCACGGCGCCCTCCGGCCACTGCAGCAGGTAGTGGCGCGGGTCGAACAGCGGGTGCGGATGGCGCAGCTCCCAGCCGCCGTGGCGCAGGTAGTGCTGGAGCGCCCCATCGGCCGCCGGGATGTCCGGGTTCCGCTGGCGGTACCACGCCGCATCGAAGAGCGGGTGCGGCGACTGGCCGGCCGCATCGCCCACCGTGAAGAAGTGCGCCAGCTGGCCGGGGCCCGGCGGCACGCCGGTCACCGCCGCGTAGTGCGCGGGGTCGAAGAGCAGGCTGTCGGCCAGCCGCGCGACGTCGGCGCGCCAGGACTGGCGTGCCAGCCGCGCAACGCCCCGTGCAAACGCGAGTGGGTGCCGCGCCGCCGTGCGCGGGCGCAGGTGCGCGTCACGCAGGCGCGCCAGGACCCGTGCACCGACCGATGCGCGGCGCGCGCCCGGCATCGCCGATGCGCGCACCGCGGGAATGGCCTGGGCAGCGTGGGTGAGCGCCTGCCGTGCCCTGGTCTCGGCATCGTGCCGCACCAGGCGCATCGCGCGCTGCCCGGCCCGTAGCTGTTGCGCCTGCTCGCGGGCGAACCGTTCGAGCGAGTGGGTCCGCGCAGCCAGCGCCGCGCGCTCGTCTTCCACCGCCTGCAAGCGGTGCCTGGCCTCGTCGCGCTCGGAGGTGGCACGTGTCAGCGCCGCTGCCGCCGAGCGCCGGGCATCCTCCAGTTCCGCCAGCCGGGCGCGCAGCGCCGCCTGCAGCGCCTCGTGCACGGACGCGGTCTCGGCGTGAGCGCGCGAGGCCTCGCGCAGCTGGCGGGTGAGATCTTCGCGTTCCGCGTCCGCGCGCGCCATGGCCTCCTGCAGCGCGGCCTGCAGGCGATCCACGTCGCGGCGCAGCTCGTCACGGCCGGACGCCGCCTGGCGATGGGCTTCGCGCAGCGCCTCGACCTGCGACTCGAGGCCGGCCAGGGCCTCGAGTGACCTTCGGACCGGCATCTGCGGGCGTCTCAGGCTCTCCCGGGCCCTGGCGACGGGGACCCCGGCCACCTCGTGCTGCACGTCCGCTTCGATGTCGAGGTAGCGGCTGGCATCCGCCGGCGAGATGGGCGCCCCGAGTGCATCCGCGATGGCCACGGCCAGTTCCGAGACGATGCGCGGCACGCCCTCCGCCGGTTCAGCGACCGATCGGAAGCGCAGCAGGCTCCAGTACAGGCCACGGAACAGGACGTATCCGTACTCGACGCGCCAGGGGGGCTCCCACTCGAGATCGAAGAACTGGAACTCGCCGCTGCCGTGCACGAGGTTGAACGGCGTCGCATCCACGAGGCGCGACGGCACGCGGGCCGCTGCCGCGGGCCGGTGGAGGCCAGCGGCGCTGTCCAGCGCGGCGCGCCACGGCTCGGCCCAGGTGGCCACGTCGGCGACGGTCCATCCCGGCCGGTTCAGGATGGAGCCCAGGCGCGTCGCCCACACTTCGCCCGGCAGGTATGCCCCCGGCCCCTCGCGGTGTCGGACGAGTCCCTCGGCGCCCGGCCCCGGCGTTGCGGCCGGCGCGAGCCGCCGATGCTCGATCGCGATGCCGTGAGCGGAGCGGCGGAACGTCGTCTCGCGCAGGTACTCCGGGCGGCGGTGCCCGCCGAAGTGCCACGCCAGCACCCCGGCGTCGCCCGGCCCGGCCACGAGCCGATGCCCGGCCACCACGAGGAACGAGTTCGACAGATCGCGAAGCAGGCCGTTGCTCGCCGCCAGGCCCAGCGCCTGCTCGAGCGAGAACACGGGCAGCACCGGGTCCTGCGGATCGCCGACCGGAGTGGCAGCCACCAGGGTGGCGAGGTCCGCGCTCCACTCCCGATCGGCCAGGCCCGACGGCGTGACCACGGTGCGCGGGAACTTGTAGTCGGGCAGCGGTGCGTAGACGGCGTGATGGGCAAGGCTGTCCGCGACGAGCGCCGTCAGTTCCCGGAGGCCGAACGTCCGGGGCTCCCCCGGGCGATAGGCGTCGTTCACGCCGACCATGGCCACGCCCAGGTGATCCTCGGGCCAGCCGGCCAGATACTTGAGCCCCAGCTGGTTCTCGATGGCGATGATGAGCACGCCCTCGTCGGCCAGCAGGCGCGCGGCGTGCCGCACGACGCGGCGCGCGGCGTCCTCGCCCCCGGCGAAGCGCGAGGCCCACTCGAGCACGCCGACCAGGGTGATGGCCGTGAAGGGCTGGTCGGACTGGAAGCGCTCGAAGCGCTCGTGCACGACCGCGACGTTCTCGAGACCGCGGCAGCGCGCGGCCGTGATGGTGGCGCGGCGGCGGCTGCCCTCGAGGGCGACCACCTCGCCGCCGAGTTCGCCCAGATATCGCGTGAGCACGCCACAGCCGGAGCCCACTTCGAGGGTACGGCCGCGAAGGTGCCCCTCGAAGGGGCGCAGCAGGTTGGCGCGCGCCGGGCTGAGATGGTAGCGCGTCGGCCAGTCGACGGCACGTGCCGCCAGTTCCGCGGACTGCAGCGAGCGGTCCGACGCCGCCCGCATCAGCGAGAGCAGGCTCTCTTCGACGACGTCGCCGTCCGAGTACTCCAGGTCGTCCCCGGTGCCGGAGGGCACATAGATGCGCGCCTTCTCGTCGAAGGTATACGCGGCGGCGATGGGCCCGGGGTGGATACGGCGCGGCACGGTCTTCAAACCGGTCGAGAGAGAGACTGCCTAGGATACTATTTCGACCGTGATGCAGGACTACATTACGGCCGAAATCAGCCGGTCGGCGGACCTGGTTTCGGCCCTGGCCGGGGCGATCGGCCTGAGGCAGTCGCTCGAGGCGGCCGCGCGCGCCTGCGCCAGCTGCCTCGAAGGCGGCGGCACGGTGCTCTTCGCCGGCAACGGCGGCAGCGCCGCCGAAGCACAGCACTTCGCCGCGGAGCTGGTGAGCCGCTTCGCATTCGACCGCGACGCACTGCCCGCGCAGGCGCTGACCACCGACACCTCCGTCCTCACGGCCATCGGGAACGACTACGGCTTCGACCAGGTGTTCGCGCGCCAGGTACGCGCCTGCGGGCGGAAGGGCGACGTCCTCATCGGTCTCTCGACGTCAGGAACGTCCCCGAACGTGCTGCGCGCCTTCGAGGCGGCGCGCGAGCGCGGGCTCGTCTCCGTCGGGTTCACCGGCAATCGCGGCGGACCGATGCGCGAACTGTGCGACCACCTGATCGAAGTGCCATCCGGCGACACGCCCCGCATCCAGGAAGGCCACCTCGTGCTCGGGCACATCCTCTGCGGCCTGGTCGAGCGCGCGCGGTTCGGTCCCCGATAGCCATGCGTGCCTTCGTCACCGGCGGTGCCGGTTTCATCGGGAGCTCGCTCGTGGACCGCCTGCTGGCGGATGGCCACGAGGCCGTGGCGTTCGACAACTTCTCCACGGGCCAGCGCGCCTTCCTCGACGAGGCCTTGCGGCATCCGCGGTTCAGCCTCGTCGAAGGCGACACGCTGGACCCGCCCGGGCTGGCGCGCGCCATGGCGGGGTCGGACGTGGTCTTCCACCTCGCCGCCAACGCCGACGTGCGCTTCGGCACCGATCATCCGCGCAGGGACCTCGAGCAGAACACCATCGCGACGTTCAACGTGCTCGAGGCCATGCGCGCCAACGGCATCAAACGCATCGCGTTCTCGTCCACCGGCTCGGTGTACGGCGAGGCGCACGTGTTCCCCACGCCGGAGGATGCCCCCTTTCCGGTTCAGACGTCGCTGTACGGCGCCTCGAAACTGGCCGGCGAGGGGCTGATTGCCGCCTATGGCTCCGGCTTCGGCTTCGAGGGGTGCATCTTCCGGTTCGTCTCCATCCTGGGCGAACGCTACACGCACGGGCACGTGTTCGACTTCTACAAGAGCCTGCGGAACGATCCGACGCGCCTCCGGGTGCTGGGGAACGGGAAGCAGCGCAAATCGTACCTCTACATCGGCGACTGCCTGGACGCGATGATCCTCGCCATGGCGAAGACGCGCCGCGCCATCGAGATCTACAACCTGGGCACGGACGAGTACTGCGAGGTGAATCACTCCATCGGGTGGATCACCGAGCGGCTGGGCCTTCGTCCCGCGCTCGAGTACACCGGCGGCGATCGCGGCTGGGTGGGCGACAATCCGTTCATCTTCCTCGACACCACGAAAATAGGGTCGCTTGGCTGGACGCCGAAGCTGACCATCAGGGAGGGCATCATTCGTACTCTCGACTACCTGCAGCAGAACCCCGCCCTGCTCGAGGCACGCGCATGAACGTCGCCGTGCTCGGGCTGTGGCACCTGGGCCCCGTCACCGCCGCCTGCGCGGCCGCCGCGGGCCACACCGTGATCGGCTGGGATCCGGATGCGGACACGGTCAACGCGCTCGCCGAGGCGCGGTCGCCCGTCGCCGAACCGGGCCTGCCGGAGCTGCTCGCCGAGGGAATCGCCTCGTGGCGCCTGCGCTTCTCGCCCGACCTCCGCGAAGCGGTCGCGGATGCCGACGTCGTGTGGGTGGCCTTCGACACCCCCGTGGACGACGAGGACCGCGCGGACGTGGACTGGGTCGTGAACCACGTGCGCGCGGCGTTCCCTCACGTGAAGGACGGCGCCATCGTCCTCAGCTCGTCGCAGCTGCCGGTGGGGACCCTTGCCCGGCTGGAGCAGGACTGGGCCGGCGTGGCCGCCGGCCGGCGCGTTTCGTTCGCCTGCCTGCCGGAGAACCTGCGGCTCGGCAGGGCCATCGACACCTTCGCGAAGCCCGAGCGCATCGTCCTCGGCGTGCGGTCCGATGACGATCGCGCGCGGCTGCTGGCGCTGGTGGCCCCGTTCACCGACCGGATCGAGTGGATGTCGGTGGAGTCCGCCGAGATGACCAAGCACGCCATCAACGCGGTCCTCGCCACGTCGGTGACCTTCATCAACGAGATCGCCGCGCTCTGCGAGCAGACCGGCGCGGACGCGAAGGAGGTGGAGCGCGGCCTGAAGTCGGAGAAGCGCATCGGGCCTCATGCGTATCTCGGGCCGGGCGCGGCGTTTGCCGGCGGCACGCTGGCGCGCGACGTGGTGTTCCTGAGGGCGCTGGGACAGTCGGTCGGGCGCCTCACGCCCCTCATGGACGGCGTCGAGACCTCGAACCGCGAGCACCGCGACTGGGCGCGGCGCCGGATCGAGTCGCGGCTCGGTCCCCTCGCGGGCCGCACCATCGCCGTGTGGGGGCTGACCTACAAGCCCGGCACCGACACGCTCCGACGATCGACGGCCGTGGAGCTCTGCCGCTGGCTGCTGGAGCAGGGCGTCCACGTGCGTGTCCACGATCCGGCGGTGAAGGGACTGCCGGACGAGCTGTCGGGCGCGACGCGGGCCTTCACACCCGAGGAAGCGGCCACGGGCGCCGACGCGCTGGTGGTGGCCACGGAATGGCCCGCCTATCGCGAGGTGAGCGCCGACGCGCTGGTACAGGTGATGGCCGGGCGCGTGATCGTGGACGCGAACCGCTTCCTGGCGTCCACGGCCGGCGCCGACCCGCGGTTTACCATGTTGTCGGTCGGGGTGGCCGGCCGCCGAATTTCGGGCCGCCGGGACTGAAGTCCCGGCGCTCCACACACCAAGCGGAGCGTCCGGGGCTTGAGCCCCGGCGTCCGAGCACCAAGCGGAGCGTCCGGGGCTTCAGCCCCGGCGTCCGAGATCGACGTCATCGATGTCCTACTCACTGACCGGCCGTTCGGCCCTTATCACCGGCGCCAGCCAGGGTCTCGGGCTCGCGATCGCCCGCGCCTACGTGCAGGCAGGGGCGAGCGTCATGATGTGCGCGCGCGACCAGGCCATGCTCGCCCGCTCGCGCGACGACGTGGCGGCGCTGGCCGGCCCCTCGCAGCGTGTGGAGGCCATGCCCGCCGACGTGTCGGTGATGGCCGACGTCGAGGCGCTGGTGTCGGCCTCCATCGAGCGGCTGGGCGGCCTGCACGTGCTGGTGAACAACGCCGGCGTGTACGGCCCGATGGGCGCGCTCGACGAGATCGACTGGGCCGAGTGGCTTCGCGCGATGGACATCAACGTCAACGGGTCGGTGCTGCCCATCCGCGAGGTGCTGCCGCACTTCAGGCAGCAGCGCTACGGGAAGATCATCCAGCTCTCGGGCGGCGGGGCGACGAGCCCGCTGCCGCGCATCACTGCGTATGCCGCCTCGAAGGCGGCCATCGTGCGCCTGGCCGAGAGCGTCGCGCTGGACGTGAAGGCCGACGGCATCGACGTCAACAGCATCGCGCCCGGCGCCCTCAACACGCGCATGATGGAGCAGCTGCTCTCGGCCGGCGCGGGCGCCGTGGGCGAGGGGTTCTACGAGCGGATGAAGAGGCTGGCGGAGGGTGGGGCGACGCCGCTCGACGTCGGCGCGGCGCTCACCGTTTTCCTCGGCTCGGCGGCGAGCGACGGCATCACCGGCAAGCTCATCTCGGCGCCGTGGGATCCATGGGAGGCGTTCCCCGAGCACCGGGACGACCTGGACACCACGGACATCTACACGCTCCGCCGCATCGTCCCGAAGGATCGGGGGAAGACGTGGGGCGATCGATGAGCCTCGGCGTGGCCATCGTGGGGTGCGGCCTCATCGGCCGCAAGCGCGCGGCGGCGCTTCCGGACGGGCGGCTGGTGGCGTGCGCGGACCTCGTCGTCGAGCGGGCCGAGGCGCTGGCGCGAGACGCCGCACGGGCCGCCGGGACGGAACCAGGCGCCGGGCCGACGCTCCACCGGCCTGTTGCCGTACCCCGCTGGCAGGACGCGCTCACGCGCCCGGACGTAGACCTCGTCATCGTCGCGACCACCAACGAGTCGCTGGCCGAGGTGACGCAGGCGGCACTCGACGCGGGCAAGCACGTGCTGGTGGAGAAGCCGGCGGCGAGGAACGTGGCGGAGATCGAGCCGCTCATCGCGGCGGCGCGGGCGCGAGGCCTGCGCGTGCGCGTCGGGTTCAACCACCGCTACCACCCGGCGCTGCAGAAGGCCCGTGAGATCGTCGCCAGCGGCGAGCTGGGGCCGCTGATGTTCATCCGCGGCCGCTACGGCCACGGCGGGCGCGTGGGCTACGAGAAGGAGTGGCGTGCCAACCCCGCTCGATCGGGCGGCGGCGAGCTCATCGATCAGGGTGTGCACCTCATCGACCTGGCCGCCTGGTTCCTCGGCCCGCTCACCTCGGTGGAGGGGTTTGCCGCCACCTACTTCTGGGACATGCCGGTGGACGACAACGCGTTTCTCACCCTCCGTACCGCCGGCGGGCAGTGCGCGTTCCTGCACGTGAGCTGCAGCGAGTGGAAGAACCTCTTCTCGCTGGAGATCTACGGCCGTGCGGGCAAGCTGGACATCTTCGGCCTCGGCGGCTCCTACGGTGTGGAGCGCATCACCTTTTACAAGATGCTGCCCGAGATGGGCCCGCCGGAGACCGTGAGCTGGGAGTTTCCGCGCGGCGACCAGTCGTGGGCGCTGGAGTTCGCGGATTTCGTCGAGGACATCCGCCAGGGCCGCGAGCCCGACCCCGGCCTGAACGAGGCCCGGGCCGCGCTCGACGTGGTGGAGACGGTCTATCGCCGGAGCGGATATCTGTCATGACCCGCACCCGCCCGCACCTGCCCGCACCCGTTCGCACCTGCCCGCACCCATGATAATCACGCGCAGCCCTCTTCGCATCACGCTCGGCGGCGGAGGCACCGACCTGCCGTCCTACTACCGGGAGCACGGCGGCTTCCTGGTCGCGGCGGCCATCGACAAGTACGTCTACGTCACGGTGATGCGGCCCTTCGTGCCGGGCATCTTCCTGAAGTACTCGCAGCTCGAGCACGTGGACCGCATCGACGATGTGCAGCACCGGATCATCCGCGAGGCGCTGCGCCAGCTGGATTTCCGGACGCCACAGGTGGAGATCACCACGCTGGCCGACATTCCCGCCGGCACCGGCCTCGGATCGTCCGGCAGCTTCACGACGGCGCTGCTCAAGGCGCTCTATGCGCACCGGCGGCGGCTGCTGCACCCGAGCGAGCTGGCGGAACTGGCCTGCGACATCGAGGTCAACCGCCTCGGCGAGCCGGTGGGCAAGCAGGACCAGTACATCGCGGCCTACGGCGGCGTCACCTGTTTCACGTTCAATCCCGACGGCGGCGTCGAGGCCGAGCCGCTCCAGATCCCGATGGACGCGCTCTTCAACCTCGAGGACAACCTGCTGCTGTTCTTCACCGGGTTCTCGAGGAGCGCCGGCCGGATCCTCGCGGATCAGAGGGCCCGCAGCGAGCAGGGCGACGAGCAGATGCTGAAGAACCTGCACGAGGTGAAGGCGCTGGGCCTCATGGCGCGCGACCTGCTGACGCGCGGCGACACCGCGGGTTTCGGAGCGCTGATGCACGAGCAGTGGGAGCAGAAGAAGCGCCGGTCCGGCGGGATGAGCAACCCGCGGATCGACGAGTGGTACGAGCTGGGGCTCAGGAACGGGGCCATCGGCGGCAAGCTGGTGGGCGCCGGCGGCGGAGGGTTCCTGCTGTTCTACTCCGAGGATCATCGCCGCGTGCGGGCGGCGATGGGGAAGGCCGGGCTCGAAGAGGTGCGCTTCCGCTTCGACTTCGAGGGCACGAAGGTCCTGCTCGCGTGAGCCTTCCCGTTGCCATCCTCGCGGGTGGGCTGGCCACACGGCTCCGGCCCCTTACCGAGACCATCCCGAAGTCGCTCGCGGAGGTGGCCGGCCGCCCCTTCGCCGTGCACCAGGTCGAACTGCTCGCCGCACAGGGCATCACCGACGTCGTGTGGCTGGTGGGGTACCGGGCCGGCCAGCTGGAGGCGACGCTCGGCGACGGCGGGGCCTGGGGCATGCGCTTCACGTATGTCCACGACGGCCCGGTGCTGCTCGGTACGGGTGGTGCGATTCGACGCGCGCTGGGGCACCTGGGAGACGCGTTCTTCGTGATGTACGGGGACTCGTATCTCGAGTGCGACTTCGCCGCCGTGGAGGAGGCGTTCCGGCGGAGCGGCCGCGCGGGCCTCATGACCGTGTATCGCAACGAGGGCCGCTTCGACGCCAGCAACGTCGAGTTCGCGGATGGCCGCATCGTCCGCTACGACAAGAAGGTGCGCACTCCGGGGATGCACCACATCGACTGGGGCCTGGGCGTGCTGAGGGCGAGCGCGTTCCAGGGATACCCCGCGGGTGAGGCCCTGGACCTGGCGCGTGTCTACCAGGACCTGCTGGCGGCGGGCGACCTCGCGGGTTTCGAGGTCACGCGCCGCTTCTACGAGATAGGATCGCCCGAGGGACTGGCGGAAACCGACGCCTACCTGCGCGGCCGCGCCCGCTGACATTGAGAACATCCGTGCCTTGAACCTGCGTGCTTCGAACCCCCGCGCCTTGAACCTGCGTGCTTCGAACCCCCGTGCTTTGAACCTTCGTGCTTTGAACCTTCGTGCTTTGAACCTTTGTGTTTTGAACCCATGTGAGAACCCACCGTGACCTATAGTGACCAGCACCTGGCCGAAGCCGCCGAGGTGCTCCAGAAGCTGGATCGCGCGGCCATCGAGCGCGTCGTGGACGTGCTGGCGGAGGTCCGTGCACGAGGCGGGCGGCTGTTCTTCCTGGGCGTGGGCGGCAGCGCCGGCAACTGCGGGCACGCGGTGAACGACTTCCGCAAGCTCGCCGGGTTCGAGGCCTACGCACCCACCGACAACGTGTCGGAGCTCACCGCGCGGACCAATGACGAGGGATGGGAGACCGTCTTCGAGGCGTGGCTGAAGGGCAGCCGCCTGACAAGGGAAGACGGTCTGTTCGTGTTCTCGGTGGGAGGCGGCAGCCTCGAGAAGAACGTCAGCCCGAACCTGGTCCGTGCCCTGCAGTTCGCCAGGCAGGTGGGTGCCGCCGTGGTGGGTGTGGTGGGGCGCGATGGCGGCTACACGGCCACCGTCGCCGATGCGTGCGTGATCGTCCCGACCGTCAACCCCGAGACCGTGACGCCGCACAGCGAGGCCTTCCAGGCCGTGGTGTGGCACCTCCTCGTGTCGCATCCCAGGCTCAAGGTGAATGCGACGAAGTGGGAGAGGGTCACGTAGGGTGCCGACAGGTGCGGGCAGGTGCGAACAGGTGCGGGCAGGTGCGGGCAGGTGCGAACGGGTGCGGGCAGGTGCGGGCAGGTGCGATGAAACGAGCGGTGTTTCTCGATCGTGACGGGGTGATCAACCGTGCGGAGGTGCGGGACGGGATGCCGCGCTCCCCGGGATCCGTGGAGGAGATGCAGATCCTGCCGGGCGTGCCGGAGGCGCTGCGGCGACTCCGCGCCGCCGGGTACGGTCTCGTCGTGGTGACCAACCAGCCCGAGATCGCGCGCGGGCGGACGACACGGGCGATCGTGGACGCGATTCACGCGCGCATGCGTGCCGAGCTGGGCCTCGACGACATCCGCGTGTGCCCCCACGACGATGGCGACGCGTGCGCGTGTCGCAAGCCGAAACCGGGACTGCTGCTGCAGGCGCCGCGGTACGACATGGCGGCGAGCGCGATGGTGGGCGATCGCTGGCGCGACGTGGAGGCGGGGCGCGCCGCGGGCTGCGGTGTGACAATCCTCGTGGATTACGGGTACGATGAGCCGGTTCCCCACGAACCGGACGCCCGCGTCGGCTCGCTGGCCCAGGCTGCCGACTGGCTGCTCACGCGCACATGACGCTGACCGACCTCCGAACGAAGATCTACGCCGATGGCGCCGACCTGCCCGGCATGCTCGCGATGTACCGCGAGCCGCACATCCAGGGGTTCACCACCAACCCGACGTTGATGCGCAAGGCCGGCGTCACCGACTACCGCGCCTTCGCGAGGGAGGTGCTCGCCGCCATCCCCGATCGCCCCATCTCGTTCGAGGTCTTCTCGGACGAGTTCGTGGAAATGGAGCGGCAGGCGCGCGAAATCGCCGGCTGGGGCGATCACGTCTACGTGAAGATCCCGGTGACCAACACGCGCCGGGAGCCAGCCTACGACCTGGTGCATCGGCTCTCGCACGCCGGGGTGAAGCTGAACGTCACCGCCCTGATGGCGCTCGAGCAGGTGCGGGCGGTGGTGGACGCGCTCAGCGGCGGGGCGCCGTCGAACGTCTCGGTGTTCGCGGGGCGCATCGCCGACACGGGACGCGACCCGGTGCCGCACATGAAGGCCGCCCTGGAGATCGTGCGGGCGGCGCCGCACGCCGAGCTCATCTGGGCCAGTCCCCGCGAGCTGCTGAACGTCTTCCAGGCGCACGAGATGGGCTGCCACATCATTACGGTGACCACCGACATCCTGCGCAAGCTGTCGCTGGTCGGCAAGGACCTCGCGGACTACTCGCTCGAGACCGTCCGGATGTTCCACGACGACGCGAAGGCGGCAGGGTACCGGCTGTAGGTCTGCGGGCGGGAGTGAAGTCCCGCCCCTCCGTACGGCCGTACGGAGCGCCGGGACTTCAGTCCCGGCGTCGGCGCCCGGAGTTGCCCATCCACGACTTTTCGCGCTATCTTGTAGGATTGCCATGTCCAAGCGCGCACTGATTACCGGCATCACCGGCCAGGACGGCTCGTACCTCGCCGAGCTCCTGCTCTCGAAGGGCTACGAGGTGTACGGCGTAGCCCGCCGGCTGAGCGCTCCCAACGAGTGGCGCATCGAGCACCTCAAGGACCGGATCACCATCATCCAGGCCGACCTGCTGGACCAGCTCTCGCTGATCAAGGCGGTGGAGCAGGCCGATCCCCACGAGTTCTACAACCTCGCGGCGATGTCGTTCGTCCCCTCGTCCTGGGACCAGCCGATGCTGACCGGCGAGTACAACTCGCAGGGGGTCACCCGCGCCCTCGAGGCCGTCCGCCGCGTCAACCCGAAGATCCGCTTCTACCAGGCGTCGTCCAGCGAGATGTACGGCCGCGTGCGCGAGGTGCCTCAGACCGAGCTCACGCCCTTCTACCCGCGGAGCCCGTACGGCGTGTCGAAGGTGTTCGGGCACTACATCACCGTCAACTATCGCGAGAGCTACGACCTGTTCGCCTGCTCGGGCATCCTCTTCAATCACGAGTCGCCGCGGCGCGGCCTCGAGTTCGTGACGCGCAAGGTCACCGACGGCGTGGCCCGCATCAAGCTGGGCATGGCGGACCATCTCGGCCTCGGCAACCTCGACGCGCACCGCGACTGGGGGTTTGCCGGCGACTACGTGCGCGCCATGTGGCTGATGCTCCAGCAGGACGAACCGGACGACTACGTCGTCGCGATGGGCGTGGCGCACTCGGTGAAGGACCTCGTGCAGGAGGCCTTCTCGCACGCCGGGCTGGACTGGGAACAGTACGTCCGCACGGACCCCCGCTTCCTGCGGCCCGCCGAAGTGGATCACCTGATCGGCAATCCCGCCAAGGCCCGCACGGTGCTGGGCTGGGAGCCCTCGGTGGACTTCCAGGGGCTGGTGCGCATGATGGTGGACGCCGACCTCGAGCGGCTCTCGCGCCAGCAGGCCATCGCGGCGATGGCCGTGCCGCGGTAGCCCCGGCGACCGTCTCCTCCCATGACGGTCGGCCTCGTCCTCGTCACCTTCAACGCCGAGCCCTACATCCGCCGCGCCCTCGCCGCCGTGGCCGGGCAGACCCGCCTGCCCGACACGGTGGTCATCGTGGACAACGCCAGCACCGACGGCACGTGTGCCGTCATCGATACGTCCACGCGCGGGTGGGCGGTGCCCGTCCGCGTGGTGGCCAGCCCCACCAACCTCGGCTTCGCCGCGGCCAACAACCGCGCCGTGGATCAGCTGGCGTCGTGCGACGTCGTCGCCCTGCTCAACCCGGACGCGTTTCCCGAGCCCGGGTGGCTCGAGGCGCTGCTCGCCGCCGCCGCGGCGCATCCCGAAGCCGCATCCTTTGCCTCACGACTGATGCTCGAGGGCCAGCCGGGGCAGCTCGATGGCGCCGGCGACGCGTGCCACGTCAGCGGTCTGGCCTGGCGCCACGGACATGGCCGGCCGCTGGCCGCGGTGCCCGGGGCACTGCAGGCGCGGCCCGTGTTCTCGGCGTGCGCCGCCGCCGCGCTCTACCGCCGCGACGACTGGGCGCGGGCCGGCGGCTTCGACGAGCGCTTCTTCTGCTACGCCGAGGATGTGGACCTGGGCTTCCGCCTGCAACTGGCCGGCCGCGGGTGCTGGTACGTGCCGGAGGCCGTGGCACACCACCTGGGATCGGCCAGCGCGGGAGTCGGCAGCGCCTTTGCCGTGTATCACGGGCATCGCAACGCGGAGTGGCTGTTCCTGAAGAACATGCCGGCGGCGCTCTTCTGGCGCTACCTGCCGCTGCACCTGGCGGCTTCGTTGGCGGGACTGGCCTTTTTCGCCTCGCGCGGCCGCGCGGGCAGCTACCTGAAGGGGAAGTGGGATGCGTTGATGCGCGCCGGGCAGTTCTGGCAGGCGCGCCGCGAGGTGCAGGCCGCCCGCGTGCTCTCGAGCGCCGAGGTGCTGGCGCTGCTGGATCGGAGCTCGCTCATCGCCCGATTACGTGAGCGAGTCGAGTAGCCGTCCCCCTCCGCCTGCCCTTCTTGCCTTCTGCCTTTTGCCTTCTGCCTTCTCACTTCCAGGAGGGCGGAAGATTCTTCATCACCTCGATGTTCTCGAAGCGGCTGCTGGCGCGCGGTCCCGTGGCCTTCGCCCACGCCGCCATCCGCGCCAGGCCGTCCTCGAGCGACACGGGCGTTCCCAGGCCGAAGACCTGCTTCACGCGATCGTGCGTGGCGTAGGCGTGCACCACTTCCTTGCGCGCGTCGAGGTGGCGGACGGGGGCATCGGGCACACCCATGGCCACCGCCGTCGCCTGGGCGAGGTAGTTGACGCTGTAGGGGACGTCGGCGCCCACGTTGAACACCTGGTTGAGCGCGGCCGGCGTCTCGATGGCGCGCGCGATGACGGGCGCGACGTCGCCCACGTACGAGAAGGCGCGCGTCTGCTTGCCGTCACCGAAGATGGTCATCGGCTCGCCTTTCATGATCTGGTTCATGAAGATGCCGATGACGTTGCGGTAGCGGTCGCCGATGTTCTGGTGCTCGCCGTAGACGTTGTGCGGCCGGAAGATCACGTAGTCCAGCCCGAACATGTGGTGCGCGGCCTTCAGGTCGAGCTCGACGGCGTACTTTGCGATGCCGTAGCTGTCCTCGGGCATCGGCGTGGTGTCCTCGGTCATCGGTGACTGGCCGGCGCCGTACGCCGCGATGGACGAGGTGAACACGAACGTCCGGCTTCCGAAGTTCACCGCGGCATTGATCAGGTTCATCGACCCGATGACGTTGTTCGTGTAGTTGAACCGCCTGATGAAGTGGCTCAACCCCTCGGCCGCGTACGCCGCCAGGTGGAAGACGTGCTCGAAGCCGTGCCGGGCGAACAGGCCGTCCACCAGTGCGACGTCCGTCACACTGCCCTCGACGAACTCGGCGCCGGCCGGAACGTAGTCGCTCGCCCCGCCGCTCAGGTCGTCCAGCACCACCACGGTGTGGCCGCGCCCGACCAGCGCGGCGGCCACGTGCGATCCGATGAACCCGGCTCCCCCGGTGACGAGGCAGATGGACAAGAGGCGACTCCCGATAAGAAGGAAGAAGTGAGAAGTAGGAATTGAGAAGTCAGAAGTGAGAAGGCAGAGGGCAGAAGCTAGGCTACCACGCGCTTCACGATGCCGCGCCGCCCAGGTCCAGGGCTGGCGGCAGGGCGCCGAGGACCGCGGAGAGCGTTTCCACGAGCTCGCGCCTGAGGCCGACGTGCAGGTCCAGGTGCGGCGACGGGACGGCGCTGCGCCAATGCCCGCCGAAGCGCTCCACGATCTCGGCATCGCTGCGCCTCCGGCGTGCCTGCAGCCAGTGGCGCCGATCGCCCAGCTCCGGGAGCATGTCGAGGAAGTCCTGCACGCCCAACAGGGCGGCGACCGTGGTGGTGGGCACCGATTCGGCCTGCGTGGATGACGCGGTGGCCGGCGAGGCCCGCTCGATGAGGAACCGGTCGCGCGCCGGGAGGGTCTCCCAGCCGCCCAGCACGTCGCGCGCGGCCGACACCGCGGCGCCGGCCAGCCCGCCGATACCGACCTGGC
The DNA here is from genome assembly GCA_020851565.1 of Acidobacteriota bacterium. GTDB lineage: Bacteria > Acidobacteriota > Vicinamibacteria > Vicinamibacterales > UBA2999 > VFZN01. The sequence continues at coordinate 150,360 of JADZCN010000037.1, forward strand.
GCAGGTTCGCGGCGATCCCCATCCTGCGTTGCGCCCCGCGCCGGCTGAGCGCGTGCAGCAGGCGAATCTTGACGACGGCGGGCCGCAACCGGGCTGCGAGGCGCGTGGTCGTGTCCGGAACCGGCTCGCCCTCGGTCGCACGGCTGAACGGCGAGCCGAGCGCGATGCGGTCCAGCGACAGCAGCAGGGCCGCCGGCAGCGCCTGCTGCAGCGTCGGTTCCTCGAGCAGCGCGTAGATCATCCGGAGCGCGTTCCTCTCGAACGCTCGCAGGCGCGCCGGGCTCTCGGGCCCCGAGGTGCCGTGATGGCGGTGGTAGACGATGGCCTCGGGCGCGAACCAGACCTCGTGCCCCAGCAGCCAGAGCCGCCAGCCGAACTCGACGTCCTCGTAGTACGCGAACGTCGGCTCGTCCCAGCCGCCCGACGCCTCGAAGGCGTTGCGCTGGAACAGCACTGCCGCGCCGCAGCCGAACAGCAGCGGCTGCTCCCGCGTGGGGAAGCTGTCGGCCTCCGCGTCCCAGCCGAGCGGGTAGCCGCGGCCCTCGAAGTTCGCCAGCCCCCCGGCGAAGTCGATGCGCTCGCCGGACCAGTCCAGGATCTTCGCCCCGACCGACGCGGCGCCGCGCCTCGTCGCGGTGTCCACCAGCCGGGTGGTGCACGCCGGATCCACGCGCGTGTCGTCGTTCAGGAACAGCAGCCACTCGCCGCGCGCCTCGCGCGCGCCGGCGTTGTTGCCGGCGGAGAACCCCAGGTTGGCGCCGGTCCTGATCACGCGCGCGTCCGGATAGTGCCTGCGCACCACGGCCGTGGGGTCCATCGGCGAGCCGTTGTCCACGACGATCACGTCGAGGCGTCCGGCGGGCCAGTCCTGCTGCCGCAGCGAGTCGAGGCAGTCCGGCAGGTGGCGCGCCCCGCTCGCCGTGAGGACGATGACCGAGACGACGCCGGGCTCGGCCGTACTGCCGCCCGGGGCGGGCGTACGGAGCGCCGGGGCTTCAGCCGCGGCGGCGTCCCCATCGCCGGGACTGAAGTCCCGGCGCTCCGGACTGGGACTGAAGTCCTGGCGCTCCGTACCGGGACTGAAGTCCCGGCGCGTTGTCTCCGTGTCCTGCTGCTCCGAACTCGTGTCCCGCCGCTCCACGCTCACGTGCGCCGGCGCCGGCAGCCCGAAGAGCTCCGCGATCCGAAAGTCGCGGATCAGCGCCTCGGCGGTCTCACGATAGCGATCGCCGAGATCGTGCAGCTTCAGCGGCTCTGGCATCAGCGCCAGGACCTCGGCGTCCGGCACGAGGCGCCGCGCCTGGATGAACGCGCGCTGCTCGCGCAGTCGAGGGAGGGACCGCGCGAAGTCCTCGAGCGCGATCAGCAGCCCCGCGATCTGCGGGGGCACCGACCAGGCCCGCGGCAGGGACCGCCCGAACTGGAACGCCTCGCCGTCGAGGCCGGCCTGCACCAGGTTCCGCTGCAACGTGAGGGCGACGGCCGCCGGCAGCACCCGCGCCAGCCCGTCCTGCCCGTAGTTCTTGAAGATGGTCGCCAGCGCGTTCCGCTCGTACAGGCGCAGCCGCATCGCCTGTGCCCACGTGCGCGTCGTCCCGTGCAGCCGGTGATAGGTGAGGGCTCGAGGGGCGAAGACGGTCGGGTGGCCCATCAGCGTCAGCCGCCACCCGATGTCCACGTCCTCGAAGTAGATGAAGTAGCTCTCGTCGAAGCCGCCGCTCTCGAGGAACACGTCGCGGCGGAACATCACGGCACCGCCGCACCCGAAGAGGATCTGGCGCTCGGGGTAGTCGCGGCCGGCGGGCTGGCCGTAATCGATCTGCCAGGAGTGCCCGAGGAACGTCGGCAGGCCGCCCACGAAGTCCACGCGCGAGCCGTCCCAGTCCACGATGGCCGCCGCGGCAGCCGCGGCGCCGTTCCGCTCGGCCGCGGCGACGAGCTCCGTGAGCCACGCGGGGTGCACGCGCGTGTCGTTGTTGAGCAGTGCCACCCACTCGGCCTGGACCTCGCGGATCGCGGCGTTGTACGCGCCGGTGAAGCCCCGGTTGCGCCCGAGCGCGATGACGCGCACCGACGGGTGGTGCGCCCGCACGTACTCCACCGACCCGTCCTGCGATCCGTTGTCCACGACCACCAGCTGCGCGCCGGCGTAGTCCATCTGCTCCAGTGTGGGGAGGCAGGTCCGGAGATGATCGAGGCCGTTGTAGTTGAGGACCAGGACAGCTGCGCTCGGCGAGGATCTCATGCAGCTCGAGACGTCCCGGATTGTAACACGCGCATTTTGTGGCCCACAATGGAGCGCGCATGCCCGGATGGCTCGACGTGTGGCGCTCGTTCTGGTCGCGTGCCGGCCACGAGCGCGCGCGCCTGCTCCGAACGGCCTGGCACTCGCTCCGGGCGCACGGCGCCGGCGCGACGGCACGTCGCGTGCGGCAGAGCGCGCGCTTCGCGGCCGATCGGGACGCCGAGAACGCGCGCTATGCGCGCTGGTGGCACGCGCACACTCCCGACGCCGCGGCCCTCGACGAGATGAGGGCGGCCTCCACGCGCTTCCCGTACCAGCCGCTCGTCTCCGTCATCACGCCGGTCTACAACACCGATCCGCGGTGGCTGCACGCCTGCGGCGCGTCGGTGGTGGCGCAGGCCTGGCCGCGCTGGGAGTGGCACGTCGCCAACGACGGCTCCGACGACCCGCGTACGCTCGACACGCTGGCGGAGCTCTCGGCCCTTGACGCGCGCATCAAAGTACACGATCTGTCCGAGAACGGCGGCATCTCGGCCGCCAGCAACGTCGCACTCCGCGCGGCGACGGGCGACTACGTCGCGCTGCTCGATCACGATGACGCGCTGCTGCCGCACGCGCTCTTCCGGGTCGTCGAGCACCTCAACCAGGTCGAGGTGCGGCCCGACGTGCTCTACACGGACGAGGACAAGCTCGAGCCCGACGGCTCGAGGTCCGACGCCTACTTCAAGCCCGACTGGTCGCCGGAGCTCTTCCTGTCGAACATGTACGCCTGCCACCTCCTGGTGGCGAGGCGGGCCCTGGTGGCGGAGGTCGGTGGCTTCCGATCGGCCTTCGACTTCTCGCAGGACTACGATCTGGTGCTGCGGCTGATGGAGCGCGCCAATCGCATCGATCACCTGCCCGACGTCCTGTACCACTGGCGCAAGGTGCCTCAGTCCACGGCGACGGCCGGCGGCGCCAAGCCCACGGCGCACCTCGCGGGCCGCCGCGCCCTTCAGGACTACCTGGATCGAAACGGCATCGGAGGCTCCATCGCCGACGCCGGCCCTCCCGGCTTCTACCGCATCGTCTACGATCGGGCCACGGAGGGGACCGTGAGCGTGATCGGCCCGTTCGCCGCGGATGAGCAGGCACGCCTCCGCGCCGCAACGTCAGGGCCGTCACTGGAGTTCGCCGCGAGCGCCGCGGAGGCCACGGGCCAGGTGCTTCTCTTCCTCAGCCCGGCGTTCGAGCCGGAGTCCCCCGACTGGCTGGTGGCGCTCCTCCAGGTGCTGCGCCCGGGCGTCGGCGCCGTTGGGGGAAAGCTGCTGAGGGCGGACGGGACCGTGGAGCACATCGGCCTCGTGCTGGGCCTCGACGGCGTCGCCGGGCGGCCCTTCGTGAACGCGCCCGCCGACTACCCGGGGTACTTCGGCAACGCGCTCCTCATCCGGAACGTGTCGGCCGTGACCGGCGACTGCCTGATGACGACGAGGGAGACGTTCGAGCGTGTTGGCGGCCTCGACGGGAGCCTCGGACGGGAAGCCGCCGCCATCGACTACTGCCTGAAGGCCAGGGCGGCGTCCGAACGCGTGGCCTTCACTCCGTGGAGCGTGTTGCGACGACGCTCACCGGCCCCGGCGCCCGTCCTCGAGGCCGATGACGCGCGGCGGCTGCAGGCGCGCTGGGGCGATGCCCTGGCGCGGGATCCGTACTACAGCCCGCACCTCTCCACGCGCTTCCTCGACTACCGGGTTGACGCGTAGCCCCGGCGTGCGGGCGGGACTGAAGTCCCGCCCCTCCGTACGGGTCGGCATTGCGGCCCGGCGTCCCGCCCCTCCGTACGGCTCGCCAGTGCGCACCGAAGGTCCCGCTCCTCCGACCGCTACCGTCCCGCACGGCTGACCACGCCGTACGGAGCGCCGGGACTTCAGTCCCGGCGTGCCGCCGCGGGATCCCGCTCGGCCGCGCCCAGCTTCGTGAACACGCGAATGTTGTAGTACTCGTCCTGCTCCATGTCCCCGTACTCGCCGCGGTGCGCCATCACCTCGGCCACCATGTCCTTCACGGAGTATTGAGGCTGGAACCCGAGCTCCACGGCGGCGCGCTCGCAGGACACCTTGTAGTTGCGGAAGTCCTGGACGTTCCGGATGTCGAGGCGCACGCGCTGGCCGGTCTCCCGCTCGAGCTCCTCCTTCACCAGGTCCGCCACCTGCCCGACGGTGAAGTTGCCGCTGGCCACGTTGAAGACGCCGCTCAGCTTCCGCCCCGCCTGGACGGCGCGCGTGAAGGCGGCGACATCGTCGCGGATGTCGAGCAGCGGCCGCCAGATCGAGGGGTTGTTCACCGTGATGGTGCCGGTGGTCAGGGCTGACTTGACCATCGTGTTCACGATGAGATCGAAGCGCATGCGAGGCGACCACCCGCAGACCGTGCCCTGCCGCAGTGCGATCACCGAGAAGCTGTCGTCCTGCAGCTGCAGGGCTGCCCGCTCGCCCTGCAGCTTCGAGATGCCGTAGGGATAGGCGCAGGTCACCGGATCGTCCTCGGTGTACAGCTGGTCTTCCGTGTAGCCGTAGACCGAGCACGACGAGGCATAGATCAGGCGCTTGACGCCGGCGCGCTTGGCGATGAACGCCAGGTAGGCCGGCAGCGCCCCGTTGGCCACGAAGTTCTTCGCCGGGCTGAACTCCGCCATGGGATCGTTGGACAGCCCGGCCAGGAAGATCAGCTGATCGACGCCGCGCAGGTCCTCTTCCGAGAGGTCGAAGAGCTCGCCCCGGCGGATGGGGATGTCGGGTGGCAGGTGGTTGCCGAACCAGAGGTGATCGGCCACCTCGACGTCGTAGCCACGCTCTCGCAGGGCGGGAACGAGCCGTGTGCCGACGTATCCCGCGCCGCCGGCGATCAGCAGCCTCATGGTCTGGACTCCTCGTCTGGCACGAGCTCCCGGTAACGTGTCGTGTCGAGCGACGTGTCGACGGGCGCCACGAAGGGGACATCCCTGAGCGACAGCGGCTCGACGGGCTTCGCCGGGTCCAGCGACCGCGCATACTCCATCACCGTGCGGCGTGGCCCCCCCACGTGCACGGTTCCCCGTGCCTGCCGCTCGACGAGCGCGAGGATCTGCCGTGCCGTCACCGATACGCTCTGGCGCGACGTCCACTGATCGACGAACGCCTTCGGGTAGGGGAACACGTCGGGGCCGAAGCTGGTCCGGACGATCAGGTGATCCGTCAACATGCGGGCGGCGCATTCGCCGCCCAGCTTCGACCACGCGTAGCGGTTCACGGGCAGCACCGCGTCGTCCTCGCGGTAGGCGCCCTTGTCGCCCTTGAAGACGTAGTCGGTGGAGATGTAGACGAGCGTCGTCCGGTGGGCGAGGCACCAGCGCGCGAGATTGGCGGTGCCGATGATGTTCGTGGCGATGGCACGATCCGGATCCTGGTCGATCTTCGGCGGCGAGGTGAACGCCGCGGCGTGGATGACGGTCGTCACATCCCGTCCATCCAGCCAGGCTGCGACCGAGGCCGCATCGCTGACATCGAGCTCCGTCGACGATGGATAGAGGGCCGCTGGCAGCAGGCGCCGGAACGCGCCGCCGAGGAGCCCGGAGCCGCCGGTGAACACGGTAGAGGGGGCGTCGAGCGCGCTCATCTCAGCACCGGCCATGGACGAAGTTCGTGGAGCGCTCGTCGGCCTTCCAGGCCGCGAGCGTGAGGCCGTCGGTGTCCTTCTGGCTGATCGTGGCGCCGCGCGTGACCAGCTCGTCGAACTCCCGCTTGAGACCCGCATCGCACGGCGACCAGTCGAGGTCCGGGGCCAGCGGCGAGAGCCCGGCCTCGCACCCGGGACTGTACTCGCCGGTGCAGAGGTACTCGATGCGCGACGGCTCGGTGAAGAAGTTGCCGTGCGCGAAACCGGGAGGTACCCAGATCCACTCGCTGTGGGGGGCCTCGTCGGACGCCGGCATGTCGTACGCGGCTATCTGCCCGAACGTGGGGGAGCCGAGCCGGATGTCGAGGAAGAGATCCACCATGCGTCCCGATACCGTGCGCACGAGCTTCCCCATGTACGGGTTCCACTGGAAGTGCAGCCCGCGGACGACGCCCGCCCGCGACCAGCTCTCGTTCATCTGCGGCGTCGGCGTCCCTCGCAGGAACTGCAGGTCGGGGTGGCCGTCGATGTCGCTGCGGCGGAACGGTTCGGTGAAGTAGCCGCGCGCGTCGGAGAACCGGGCGAACCGGATGACCTTGACGTCCGGCAGGACGAGCGGTGTGACGGACAGGATTTTCATTGTGAGTGGCGGCCCCGATTATGACAGGACCCACGCGGGTGCGCGAGTCCTGCAGGAGCCGCCGCTCCGGCACAGGGGAGCGGTGCGGCGCGCCGACGCTACGGAACGACGACGGTGACCGCGTTCGATTCCGCGCTCGTACCCGCGCCGTTGCCGGCCACCACGCTCACGACGTAGGTGCCAGGGGGCGCCGGCAGGGTGACCGAGGTGCCCGTCACCGGCAGCGCGGCCACGATGGCCGCCGATCCCGGCATGCGCGCCAGCAGCGTGTAGCCGGTGGGCGCCGTGCCGCTCGTGGGCGGCGACCACGACAGCGTCACGTTCGATCCGCTCACCGACGGGGGCGCGAGCGTGGGCGGTCCGGGCACCACGGGCGGGGCCACGGTGAAGCTCACTTCGTTGGACGTTGCCGCGCCGCCGGCATTGGTCGCGACCACGCGCACGTAGATGGTGACGCCCACGGGCGCCGTCGCGGAGATGGACGTGGCCCCTCCCATCGGCGCCACGGCGAGATTCGACGCGCCCGGGCTGGTGCCGGCGTAGAGGGTGTAGTTCGTGGGCGGGCCGCCCGCCCCGGGCGACCAGTTGAGCGTCACCGGGTTGGCGGCGGCCTGCGCCAGCGACAGCGTCGGCGGCCCGGGCGGAGACGGCGGCTGCGGCCCGACCGTGACGAGCACGGCGGGCGACGGAGCGATGCGCGCGCCGATGGGCTCGAGGCTGACGGCGCGGAAGTAGTACGTGCCGCTGGCCACCGCGCCCGAGTACGTGCCCGGGCTGGGCACGAACACCTGGAACGCCGCCGGTGAGAACTGGGAGTTCTGCGACGCCTCGACGATGTAGCCGCCAACCTGCGGGCCGCTCGTGGGCGCCCCGAACGACACGGTCACGGTGTTGCCCGACGCGCTGGCCGAGAAGTTCGAGGGTGCACCAGCAGCCGTCACCACCGTGATGGGCACGTCCCGCACCGTGAACTGCCCGCTGATCGTGGAGCGTGCCAGCACCCGCAGTGTCCAGCTCCCCTGGGACAGCGCATAGACACCATTGAACGAGAATCCGGAGTTGGCGAACGCCCCGCTCGCCGAAGGGCAGGAGGTCGGGAACGACCGCGTGCCGAGCGACCCGCCAAAACCCAGCACCTGCGTCGAGCCGGCCTGCGGCCCGCTGACGTCGGGCCCGGCGATGGCCAGCACCGACACCTCGTCCATGTTGATGCCCGAGGTGTTGCCCTCGTCGTAGGCACAGCCCGTAATGGTGAACGGCGTCGGCACCGATGCGCCGGCCGCCGGGGCCGACACGGTGAGCCGCGGCAGCGAGGAGGACGCCGAGTAGACGCGCAGCTTCCCGCTGGAATAGGCGCCGCGGACTTCCTGCAGGCCGCCGCGGTTCTCGACGATGCGCACGTAGACGAAGTACTCGCCCGGCGCGACACCGTTGGTATTGAACGGGAACGTGAGGGCCGCACCGCGCTGCACGTTGTTCTGGGTGCCTACCTGCACCAGGCCGCCCGACGGGTCGCGATCGCCGTCGAGGAAGAACTGCGCCGTGTAGGTGCTGCCCGTGTCCGCGTCGTTGAAGCCGTAGCGAACGTTGAAGGTGCCGCCGGCGGCCACTTCGTCCAGCGCGGCCAGCTTCACGCCGGCCAGGCGGAACGTGACGCCGATCGTGGCCTCGTGGGGGTCGAGGCGGAAGAAGCGGACCGAGTGGTTGAGCCACGGCAGCGTCGGGCAGAACGGGCATTCGGTCTCGAGGCCCTGGTTGGCCGCCGTGAGGGTGCTGAGATCCACCGTGTAGGTGTTCCGGCCGGGCCAGATCAACAAGTCGTTGGTCGCCGTCATCGTGCTGGCGTCCATGCCGCTCTGCGAGCCCCACAGCACGCGGGTCAGCGAGCCCTGGCCCAGGTTGCCGTCCAGCCCGAACGGCGTGTCCAGCGTGAGGGTGAAGGTCAGGTGACGGTAGCGACGCGTGTTGATGAGCGCCGAGCCGCCGTTGAGCAAGGTCACCTGCGGATCGCCGGAGCTGGTCCCCGTGCCCTGCAGCGCCGGCTGCCCCGCATCGTTCACCAGGCCGGGGTTGACCACGTCGTTCAACGCCGGCACGTCGGCGGGGTCGGCCATGTCCCACGGGTTGCCGAGCACGTCGGTCGCGAAATCGGCCCCGCCGCTCTCGTCCGGATCGATCACGGTGACCTGTGGCGGCGCGTTGATGGTGAACGCCTGCGACGAGGACGTCCCGTTGTTGCAGCTGAGCGACGCCTGGTAGGCGCCGGGTGCCAGCACGCCGTAGTTGAACGCGATGCTGCCGGACCCGGAGGCCGCGCCACGCGCCACGTTGAACGGCACACCTTCCGCGTCGGTGATACGCAGCGTGTAGGTGCTCGTGCAGTTCGCGTAGTTGATGTTCATCGTGGCCGCGCCCGCGCCATCGCGCGCGGTCAGCCGCACCCAGTCGATCTCCACGGGCACGCTGTAGCCGGCGGTGCCCTGCGCGCGCAGCTCGAAGCCGCGCGCCAGCGACTGCAGGTGCCACGGGCGGGGCGTGCCCCCGAGCGGCGAGGCCAGCTGGCCCGACTGGAGCGAGCCGTCCGTCGTCACGTACTGGAGCGTCGGCAGGTCGAGGATGTACAGGGCCCACCCGTTCCTCGGATTGCCCCAGAGCACCAGCCCCGACTGGTTCGCTTCGTCCGAGCCGCCGTAGGTGCGGTGATACCAGATGGCCATCAACTGGTTGGGCGGCGGCCCGGGATTGGTGAGCCGCATCTTCACCGCGAGCTTGCCGTAGCGGCTCGTGGGGATGGCCATGTGATCGAACGCGCCGGTGCGGCCGTTGTTGACGAGCCCCGCGCCGCCGCGGAACAGCAGCGACACCTTGTTGCCGGCGCTGGTGTCCGTGGTGGCCTGGAAGCGGCCGTTGTTGAGGAACACCCCGCGCCCGCCCGACCGCGCCTGCGCACTCGTGGTCCAGCCCAGCTGCTCGTCAGGAAAAGGGCTCAGGTCGTCGACGTTGCTGAAGTCCCAGGCATCGTTGTGAACGTCGGTCGCGAAGTCCGGACCCGCCGCAAACACGGACCCGCTCAGCGAGATCGACGGCTGCGCCTGTGCGGCACCGGCCACCAGACCCAGCCACGCGACCGACATGACCACCGCCCTACCCGTTCTCAGCATGACCCGATCACCTTTTCGTCGTGCGAACCGACAGGACTGTGTAAGAACGATACAATCCGGACGGTTTTTGGCGCTCTGTCGGTCAGTCGAGCAAACGGCTTGCCACGATTGGGAATGCGATCAAGAGCACGAGGCCAGCCCCGGCGAGCGACCAGGACCATGTCCAGAGCCGGGGCCGGTACTCGAAGCGGACGGTCCACGAACCGGCGGTGGGGATGACGACGGCCTTGTACATGTGGTCGACACGGAAGTACGGGACCGGGGCGCCGTTGAGCGTGGCGCGGAAGTCCTCGGCCTCGTAGGCCTCGGCAATCACGGCAATCCCGGGCGCCGTGGCCTGCACCGTGAAGGTCGTCGTGTTCGGTGTGAGGCTGTAGCCGTGCGCGGGAATTGGGTCTGATCGGGGCGGGCCGAGGGTGCTGATGGCGCGCAGCGCGGCCGTGTCTCCGTCCTGCACGGCGGCAAAAGGCGTCGTCGCGCGCTGCAGGCGCGCGACGAGGTCCGCAGCCGTGGCATAGCGCCCGACGCCGTCCACGAAGAACGCGCGCGGCCAGGCCGTGGGGCGTGCGAACACGCGGACCAGGTCGTACGGCTCGGTTCTCAGTGCGCGCCACGACGATCGCGACACCTCGGGCGGAGAGAAGACGACGCGGACGCCGAACATGTCGAGCAGCCCGGACATGCGCTGCATGTCGTCGGCGGTGAAGATTGACAACCACACCCACGGGTGTCGGAACATCCCGGCGGCTTCGCCGAGTTCCCTCAGGTGCGGCAGCTCGATGGCGTCGGCGCCGATCACGCCCTCGATTCCGTACAGCGCCTGCGTGCCGGCGAAGAAGACATTTTCGAGGCCGATGGCGCGGAACGGCTCCTCGCTGATGCCGCGTGCCGCACGGATGGCCGGTGACATCCCGTCGAGGGCGACGCGGGGACGGGGCTGCATCAGCAGCGCATCCAGCTGGCGGATGCCGGTTTCGAGGTGGAGCCCTCCCGGAGCCAGCAGCACGATGCCCAGCGCGACGGCCGCCGGCCCCGCCACCCGCGTTGGCGCGGGCCCGGCCCAGGCCCACGCCGACCATGGGAACAGCACCGCACATCCGAGCGTGAGGGCCACCCACATCATTGCCGGCCCGCCAAGGGCGTCTGGACCGCCCTGCCACTGGAACACACGGGCCGCCAGCGCGACTGTCAGGACGGCCAGTGTCGCGGCGCGGGCGCGGCTCGACATCATCCGTTCAAGGCCTGCAAAGCCGTACGACGATGCGAGGAGCATGAGCGGGATGGCGGCGCCGAAGAACGACGTGTTGACCGAGTAGAGGTTGCGGAGCAGCGGTACTTCGAGCAGCCACGGCGTCGGCACGGCGCCCAGCGCCACGGCGACACATCCGACGATCGGTGCCCAGCAGGCGCACGCCATCATTCGGTGGCCGCGATCGGCGGAGGCCACGATCGACATGAGCAGCCCGACGGTGACGAGCATGTTCGCGCCGGGCCAGACCGGCCCGGGGGCGACGGCGCCGAGGGCGAGGAGGGCCAGGTGGGGCCACTCCGCGAGGCGGACCGCCGGCACGTCGTACACGGTCCACGCTCTCGAGAGAGTGTCCAGGAAGATCAGCCAGTGCGGGGCCGAGAGCAGGAGGGCAATCAGTCCGGCGCCACCAAAGGCCAGCGTTCGCCGCACGCGGATCCCGATCGACCCTGAGGACAGCGTCACGGCGAGCAGGCCCATGGTCTGGCCGGCCAGCATCGCGATGGCGCCTTCCTTCGGCGTGGCGGCGACCATCTGCAGTGTCCCGGCCGCGGCGGCCGCGGCGGACCAGCGGGCCAGGCCCGTCCAGGTGACCTGGCGCGCCAGCATCACGAAAGCGCCCAGCAGCCACGGGATGTAAGTGAGAGAGAACGCTGCCGGGTGATTCAGGCGGAACGTGTAGTAGCCGATGAACGGCGCGGCCGCGCCGACGGCGAGTCCGGCGAACACCGATCCAGTCGCTCCCAGCGCTGCCAGACCCGCGCCCACCGCGAAGACCACCCGCGCGTAGACGAGCTTCAGGTCCCATCCCGCCGCCGGGTCCTCCACTGCCAGCGAGAGCAGGTGAAGCGGGTCGAGGAACATCGACTGCCCCTGGCCCCAGAGTGGACGCCCGAGGCCGCTGTATCGCTGCCAGAGCGGCCACTCGCCGGCGGCCAGCGCCTCACGCTGCACCTTCGTGTACGGCAGGATTCCCCACATCGTCGAGCCCGTGTCGCTCTGACGCGCGTCCTCGACGGTGAAATCGAGCGAGCCCGGTACGTACGGCGGTCGGTCGTACAACATGACCGACCCGCCGGTGGATGGCGCCACGACGCTGCGCCCGAGCAGCAGGGGGTAGGTTGCCAGCAGGCCTGCCGCCGCTGAGGCGAACGACACGATGAGGACGCCGTGGGCCGCGGCGCCCGACCCCACGAGCCAGGCCCGGGTCCGCTTCGGGGCCCGCGCGAGCAGCGCACGATCGATTCCCGCCACCGCGATCGTCCCGGCGGCGGCCAACGCGAGCAGCAGGGCGGCCAGCATGGCCATCGACGTTGAGGGCGGGGCGACGAGCAGGGGATCGCCGAACACCGCGAGCAGCTGCGGATCGGGCTGAGGGGCGGTGGTGGTGACGACCAGGACCGTTTCGGTGCGGCGGAGGACGGCGAGATCGTGGGTGGGCTCGAACGCACGCGGGCCGAAGGTGGCGACCACGCGACCGGTGCCGTCCTCGATGCGGGCCGTGCCGATCTCGTACTCACCCGCCGCCGTGCCAGGGTCGAAGCGCAGGGCACGATAGCGGCCCGGCGGAATCGGCAGGCGGCGCTCGGCGGGGTCCGGCGACTGGTCGAGAGGGGCCGCCGACGAGTCGGCCTGGCTGAATCCCTGCCCGCGATCGAAGAAGAGCTGCGCCATTCCCGGTGCGGTAGCGCGAACCCGCACGACGAACTCGAAGTGGCGCGCATCGCCGAGCGGATCAGCGGCGAGCCAGAGGAAGGCTCCCAGGCCGAGTGTGCCGCCCAGGATCACGCGCGGCAGCCAGGCCAGGGCCCTCACGAGGGCAGCACCCCCCGGAAGCGGTCGTGGTCGCCCGGCCCGAGCGGTCCGAAGCCGTACTTGGCCACGACCCAGACCCACGTGAGTCCGTCGCGGACGAAGCTCACCTTCTTGCCCTCGGCGAACGACCGGGCGGTGTAGTTCACGGGCAGTTCGAGCGGGATGTAGCCCTTGCGCACCAGCTTCATCACCAGCTCGAAGTCGAAGTCGAACCGCCGCCCGGACAAGGCGAGCCCGTGCAGGCAGTCGCGCCGGAACACCTTGAACATCGTGAACGGATCGGTCATCGCGGTGCGGAGGACCAGGTTCACGAGTCCCGTGTAGAACACCTGCCCCAGGTTGAAGACGGCCGCCGTGACGGGCGCGTCGTTGAACACCCGCATCTTCCAGTGCCCCGTGTGGCGCGACCCCAGCACGAATAGCGCTTCCCACCGGGCGAGTGGCTCGAGCAGCGACTCGTAGTCGTCGAGGTCGTACTCGAGGTCCCCGTCCTGGATGAGGACGAAGTCGCCCGACGCGCACGACAGGCCCGCACGCACGGCGTGGCCCTTGCCACGCGGGCGGTCTTCGAGCACTACGTGGACGCCCGGCCGCCCGTCATAACCCTCGACGATGGTACGGGTGCCGTCGGTCGAGTTGCTCTCGACGATGACGACTTCCTTGTCGAGGCCGGGCAGTTCCTTGGCCAGCAACCGATCGAGCAGCGTCGCGCATGTGGCCGCCTCGTTGAAGACCGGCACGATGATCGACAGGGAGGGCCGGGGGCGTTGGGGGGCGAGCTCGGCCGAGGCGAGCACGCGCCCGAGCGGGGTCTGGAGCCGCTGGGCGCGGCCGAGGTCTCGCAGCCAGACGCGGTGGAAACCGCACCTGAGCAGCAGCAGGTGCAGCGTCTTCCGCGTGAAGTGCCAGCGGGCCGGCAGGATCCAGCCCTGCCACCGCCGGCCCATCAGCCGGGCGGCGCGGCTGTCGGCCAGGGCCTGCGCGACCAGCAGGACGCCGTCTGCGGAGAGCGAGGCGCGCACGGAGGTCAGGAACGCGCGCGGGTCGGCGCACGTGGCCAGCCCGGAGATGACCAGGACCGTCGCGAACTGGCGCCCGGCGCCGGCGTCGTCCGCCGTGTGGGGATCCAGGATCCGCGCACCGCCGGCCTCCAGCTGGCCGCGCGTCTGCGAGGGCACGTCGCCGGCGCGGGCGATCACCAGCACGGGGCCCCGACTCCGGCGGCGGGCGACGAGTGCCGCCACGGTGGCCCAGTCCCGATCGGTCCAGATGTTCGGCCCCGGCGTCTCGGCGCCGTCCCCCGTGCAGATCACCAGGCCGCAGCCGGTGCAGCGATCCAGCCGCCGCCCGCCCTGCGCCCACATGTACGCGTGCTCGGTGCGGTCGCAGACCGGGCAGGGGCCCAGCATCGGCCCACTCATGCCTTGCGCGCGCATGCGAGCATCTCGCCGATGTTGAACGCCAGGGGCCGCTGCCTGAGACCCCGGGGCACGGCGCGCTTGGCGACGTCGAGCGTGCGCGCCAGCATCGGGTTCGTCTGTCGCAGCTGCCCGAACAGGTAGTCGAGGGTCAGCACCTTGTGCGCCGTCTCGATGACGAGCGGGGTGAAGCCGGCGGCCGAGAGCATGCTTCGCATTGCCCCGCGCGAGAACAGGAAGGTGTGCTGGTCGGGCTGCAGCATCGGCCAGCGCGCGCCCATGGCCACGCGCAGCCAGTGGCCCGTGTCGGGCGTGCTGATGACGAGCAACCCGCCCGGCGCGAGCACGCGGCCGACATCGGCGACAAACTCCCGGGGATCGAACGTGTGCTCGATGATGTCGAACGCGGTGACCACGTCGAACCGGCGCGTGTCGCGCGCGATCAGCGTGTTGACGTCGCCCTGGACGATCCGCGGCCTGACGGCCGCGTCGGCGAGGCCGACGGCGACGGGCGAGAGCTCGATGCCGGACGCGTCGAAGCCCGCCTCGAGGGCGGCCTCGATGAAGAATCCGGCCGCGCAGCCGACGTCCAGCAGCCGGGGCCCCGGCGAGAAGGCGGCCAGTCGCCGGAGGCGACGGCGCGCCGTCGCGAGCTTCAGGGGCTTGGCGTCGACGTAATCGCGGTAGACGCCGCGCGTGTACTCCTCGTTGACGAAGGTCGCCATGGCTTCGAGCGAGGGGGGCTCGGCCAGGAAGATCACGCCGCTCTGCGGATCGCGGAAGTACTGGCCTCGCCCCTTGCTGGCGTACGGCACGGAGAGGTTGCCGGTCAGGGGGCAGGTGCGCGGGGCAGTGGCGTTCACGGTTCAGGAACGGTAGAGATCGTCGACTCGTCGCCGGAGCAGCGCGTGCTGCATCGACAGCAGCGGGGGCACGGCGGCCGCCGCTCTCGAGAGCCAGCCGAAATAGCGCGGCACGGTCACGATCTCGCGGTTGCGGCGGGCGGCGTCCAGAATCGCGTCCACGACAACGGGCATGGGCACCGTCAGCTCGGTTTCGCGACGGTGGCGCCGCCGGCGGAACGTGTCGTGATCGAAGAACGGCGTCTCCACTCGGCCGGGGCACACGCACGACACGCCGATGCCGAACCGCGCCAGCTCGATCCGGAGCGCCCGCGACCAGCTGATGATCCCGGCCTTGGCCGCCCCGTACACGGCATTGGGCGTCAGGGTGATGAGCCCCGAGACCGAGGCGACGTTGACCACCTGGCCCGACCCGCGCGCGATCATCGGCGGCAGCACCGCCCGCGTGCAGCGGAGGTGTCCGGCGAAGTTCACTTCGAACAGCCGCTCGATCTCGCCGGGATCCGACTGCTCGAAGGTGCGGTACACGGCAAACCCCGCGTTGTTCACGAGCAGATCCGGCGGACCGTGCCGGGCCAGCAGCTGCGCCATGGCTGCCGTCACCTCGTCGGCCCGGCCGATGTCGCACGCCACCGTCTCGACGCCCGCCGCGTGGCCGCCCAGCCGCTCGGCGGCGGCGGCGAGACGTGGCCTGTCGTCGGCGACGAGCACCACCCGCGCGCCGAGCGACACCAGCCGCTCGGCGACGCCGAAACCGATGCCGGAACTGCCGCCGGTGACGGCGGCGAGCGTGCCGGCAAATCGGGTCCGGAGGGCTGTGTCGGAGGCGCGTGTCACGCGGTGAGAAACCCGGTCCATGATACACGCTGCCCTCGACGGCCAGCAGGTGCGTAGTACACTCGCCACGCTCCATGCTTCAGTCGATGACGGGTGGTCCGCCCGTGCTCGCGGCCTGTCCGCTCTGCGGGCACGAATCGCTGGCCTACCAGTTCACGCACCTCACCACGTCCATCGTCCGCTGCCGCGAGTGCGGGCTGCTCATGCGGAACCCGCAGCCCTCCGATGCCGAGCTGGCGGCGATCTACACGGAGACGTACTTCCTGGGGAGCGGCGCCGGCCGACCCGGCGAGGCGGTGGAAACCGACCGGTTGAAACGGGCGACCGCCGCGCGCCAGCTGTCCGAGCTCGAAGCGCGCATGGGCGGGGCACCTCCCCCGGGCCTTCGGCTCCTGGAGCTCGGATGTGGTCGTGGCAACCTGCTCGTCGAGGCCCAGGCCCGCGGCTACGATGTCACCGGAGTGGACTACTCGGAGAGTTCGGTGCGGACGGCCAACGACAAACTGGGGGCGGCCCGAGTCCGGCGGGGCACGCTGCAGTCCGTCGGGCTCGCCGACCAGTCGTTCGACGTCGTCGTGATGGCCGACGTACTCGAGCACACCCGGCAGCCGCTCGAGGAACTCTGTGAGGTGTGGCGGGTGCTGAAGCCCGGGGGATGGCTGTTCCTGGCCGTGCCCAGCCTCGACAGCTGGTCGGCGAAGTTGATGCGCGAGCGGTGGGTGGAGTTCAAGCTCGAGCACCTCTACTTCTTCGACCGGCGGACGGCCGGTTCGCTGGTGTTCCGCGCCGGCTTCGAGCAGGTGTCGATCGCCAGCGGGTGGAAGACGCTGAGTGCGGAGTACGTGATCCACCACTTCGAGCGGTTTCCGGTCCCGCTGCTGTCACCGCTGGCGTCGCTCCTGGGCCGGATGACGCCGCCGCGGCTGCGGCGGCGGCACGTCAGGGTCATCGCCAGCGGCATCGACCTGATCGCGCGACGTTCCTTCAGGCCACCGCCGGCCCGGCGCGCGCTCCGCCTGACGGTCATCATGCCTGTCTACAACGAGCAGCCGACATTCAGGCGCCTCTTCGACCAGGTCCACGCCAAGGCCCTGCCGGGCGTGGACATCGACATCATCGTCGTGGAGAGCGGGTCGACGGACGGGTCGAGCGAGGCCGTGGATGCCGTCGCGGGCCTGCCCCGGGTGCGCGTCCTCCACGAGCCGCGGGCATACGGCAAGGGGCACGCCGTGCGCGCCGCCCTCGCGCTGGCCGATGGCGACCTGATCCTCATCCAGGACGCCGATCTCGAGTACGACGTGAACGACTACGAACAGCTCGTCGCCCCGCTGGCCTCGGGGCGTGCAGCCGTGGTGCTCGGCGCACGGCACGACCCGAAGGACGGCTCCTGGAAGATGCGCCGGTTCTCGGACGATGCCCTGCTGAGCGCGCTGATGGGGTTCGGGCACACCGTGTTCCGCGTGCTGTTCAACGTGGTCTACGGCACCCGGCTCCGCGATCCGTTCACGATGTTCAAGGTGTTCCGGCGCGACTGCCTGTACGGCCTGACCTTCGAGTCGAACCGTTTCGACTTCGACTGGGAGCTCGTGGCCAAGCTCGTGCGGGCCGGCTACGCCCCGATCGAGATTCCGGTGAACTACTCGTCGCGATCGTTCAAGGAAGGCAAGAAGGTCAGCTTCTGGCGCGACCCGTTCACGTACTTCCGCGCCTGCTTCAAGTATCGATTCGTGCGGCTCGGGAAGTAGCCGCGCCCGGAGCGCCGGGGCAGGGCTAGAGTACGGAGCGCCGGGGCTTCAGCCCCGGCGAAAGATGCGCCGCCATGCAAAGCCCGGCGGATCAGCCTGGCACACCGCGTGCTTCCCCACGGCGCCATGCATCGCCGACCTCCCCGCCTGTCCGGCTTCTCCTACGTCGGCGCCCACGCGTACTTCCTGACCGCGTGCACCTACCGCAGACATCCCGCGTTCCATGACGCCGATGCTTCGGCCTGCGCCAGGGATCAGTTGCTGCATCTCAGTCAGGCCGGTGGCTTTGCAGTTCCGGCGTACTGCCTCATGCCGGACCATGCACACGTGCTCCTCGAGGCCCGATCAGCCTCGGCAGACGCCAGGCGATTCATGGCGCGATGGCGACAGCAGATCGGCTTCTGGTGGCGCCGGCGTCATGCATCCCCACTGTGGCAGGAAGGCTACTGGGACTGGGTGCTCCGAGAAGACGAGGATTTGCTGGGAGTGGCTGGCGTACATCGTCCAGAACCCTGTGCGGGCCGGGATAGTGGCGCGCGTCCAGGATTATCCGTGGCTGGGCTCGAGCGAGTATTCCCTTGACCAGATCGTGGCTGCCATTCAGTTGAAGCCGGGGTGACGGTGAAGGGGTGGTGCCGGATCCGCACGTGAGTGCTGGGGGGACGGACTGGGGTCAGGTTCAGAGCGTCGTGGGATCGAGCCCCGGCGAAAGGCGCCGGGACTGAAGTCCCGGCGCTCCGGACCAGCCCGGCGCTCCGGGCCGCTCAGTCGCCGCAGGCCAGGCGCGCCACCCTCTCGCCAATCGCGAGCGACGAGGTCAGCCCCGGCGAGTCGATGCCCGCCACCTGGATGACGTGCGGGTTCACGGCATCGCGGCGGATGAGGAAGTCCGCGAAGGGCTCGTCCGGCGGGCACAGCTTCGCGCGGATCCCCGAGCTGCCGGGCTGCAGGTCCGCGAGCGTCACTTCCGGCAGGAGCGCACGCGTCTCCTCGACGAACGCCTCCAGGGGCAGGCGGTCGTCCTCGTAGTCGTCCTTGCCCGACTGGTAGCGAATCGTGGGACCGAGCAGCACCGTGCCCCACGTGGTCTTGGTGAGGTGCACCCCCAGGCTGTGGCCCGGCGTGTGCGGCACGGGGTAGACCATGCCGCGCACCAGGTGCCGGCTGCCCGGCGCCAGCTCCGCGTACTCCCCGCGCGCGGGATAGATGGTGAACGCCTCGCCGCCCAGCACCCGGCTCACATCGTCGGCATAGAGACCGGCGGCGTTCACGACCGTCGCGGCGTGGATGGACTCGTGCGGCGTCATCACCTCGACGCGGTCTCCAGCGGTCCGCGCACCCGTCAGCGGGGCGGCGCGCAGGATGGCCACGCCCGCGGCTTCGGCCAGCCGGGCCAGGACGCGCACGTAGGTCTCGGGCTCGATGCGCCCCGTGGTGGGCGACCAGAGGGCCGCCACGCCCGACACGTGCGGCTCCCGGGCGCGCAGGAAAGTCCGATCCACCATCTCGACGGGCACGCCGTTGGCCGTGGCGCGCGCCGCCAGCGCCTCGAGGGCGGGGACCTCGGCGGCCGACGCGGCGACAATCAGCTTGCCGCAGCGATCGTGCGGGATGGCGTGGCGCGCGGCGAAGTCGATGAGGCGCTCGCGGCCCTCCACGCAGAGCGTCGCCTTGAGCGTCCCGGTAGGGTAGTAGATGCCGGCGTGGATGACGCCGCTGTTCCGCGTGCTGGTCTCGTGGCCCAGCCGCGGGTGCTGCTCGAGCAGGCACACCGAGGTTCCCCGCCCGGCCATCGCCAGCGCGCTGGCCAGTCCCGTGACGCCGCCACCGATGACGGCCACGTCGATTTCGGTCATGGGCCGCTATTCTGACCGGTTGGAGGCGGCCTCGACAAACCACCGCGGGAGCGGCCCGGCGGCGCCATCAAGGCGGGCCGTGGCCAAATTGCACCGAAGAGGCAGTCCGAGTACGATGGGAGGTTCGTGACGGTTCCTCTCCTCGACCTGCAGGCGCAGTACCAGCCTCTCCGCCAGCCGCTGCTCGACGCGCTCACCCGCGTCGCGGACAGCCAGCGCTTCATCGGCGGCCCCGAAGTCGACGCGTTCGAGCGCGAGGTGGCGGCGGTGGTGGACGTCCGGCACGCCATCGGCGTCTCGTCGGGCACCGATGCCCTGCTGGCCGCGTTGATGGCGCTCGACATCGGTCCGGGTGACGAGGTCGTGACGAGCACCTTCTCGTTCTTCGCGACGGCCGGCTGCATCGCCCGGGTCGGCGCGCGGCCCGTGTTCGTGGACATCGATCCCGACTCGTTCAACATCGACGTCGTGGCGGCCGCCCGCGCCTGCACCGCGAAGACGAAGGCGCTCCTGCCCGTGCACCTGTTCGGCCAGTCGGCCGACATGAGCGCGGTGCTGGCGCTCGCCGACGAGTTCCACCTGAAGGTCATCGAGGACGCCGCGCAGGCCATCGGCGCCACGGATCACGGCGGGCACGCGGGCGCCATCGGCCACCTGGGGTGCTTCTCGTTCTTTCCCAGCAAGAACCTCGGCGGGTTCGGCGACGGCGGCCTCGTCACCACCAACGACGACCGCCTGGCGCACAAGGTGCGCCTGCTGCGCAATCACGGCATGGAGCCGAAGTACTTCCACAAGCTGGTCGGCGGCAACTTCCGGCTCGACGCCATCCAGGCGGCGGTGCTGAGGGTGAAGCTGCCGCACCTGGCGCGCTGGACGGAGGGGCGCCGCGCCAATGCGGCGCGCTACCGGCAGATGTTCCACGACGCCGGGCTCACCGGCACCGTGCAGCTTCCGAGCGAGCGCCCGGATCGCTATCACATCTACAACCAGTTCGTGGTTCGCGTCCCGGATCGGGATGGGCTGAAAGGGCATCTCGATGCCGCCGGTGTCGGCACGGAGATCTACTACCCCGTGCCGTTCCACCAGCAGGAATGCTTTGCTGGGCTCGGCTACAGACCCGGCGATTTTCCCCATGCCGAGAAGGCGGCGGCGGAGGTGCTCGCGCTGCCGATCTACCCGGAACTGACGGTGGATCAACAGCAGTACGTGGTCGATCAGATCGCCGCCTACTATCGCCCGCGTACCTGAGAGCCGATAAGCGTCGACAGCCCAGGACCCCAAGACCTCAAGACCCCAAGACCCAAGACCCAAGACCCAAGACCCTATGGATCTCCAGAAGCGCCTCGAATCGAAACAAGCCGTGGCCGGCATCATCGGCCTGGGGTACGTGGGCCTGCCGCTGGCCGTGGAACTGGCCCGGAGCGGCGTGAAGACCATCGGCTTCGACGTCGACGTCCGCAAGGTCAGCGAGCTCGCCGATGGCCGCAGTTACATTCCCGACGTCCCGTCCGAGCACGTGGCGGTGGCGGTGAACACCGGGATGCTGATCCCGACCACCGACCCCGCGTCGCTGGCCGAGGCCGACGTCATCGACATCTGCGTCCCGACGCCGCTGCGCAAGACCAAGGACCCGGACCTGTCGTACGTCGTCAAGGCCGTCGAGACGACGGCGGCGGTGTTGAGGAAGGGCCAGCTGGTGATCCTCGAGTCCACCACCTACCCGGGCACGACCGACGAAGTGGTGAAGCCTGCGCTCGAGGCCAAGGGCCTCAAGGCGGGCCGGGACTTCTACCTGGCGTTCTCGCCCGAGCGCGTGGACCCCGGGAACCCGACCTACCACACGAAGAACATCCCGAAGGTCGTCGGCGGCATGGACGAGGCGAGCACCGCCATCGCCAGCGCCTTCTACCGGCAGGTCGTGGACACCGTGGTGCCCGTCAGCTCCACGCGCGCCGCCGAGATGGTGAAGCTGCTGGAGAACACCTTCCGCGCCGTGAACATCGGGATGGCCAACGAGCTGGCGCTGATGTGCCACCGGATGGGCATCGACGTGTGGGAAGTGATCGACGCCGCCAAGACCAAGCCGTTCGGCTTCATGCCGTTCTACCCGGGCCCGGGCCTCGGCGGCCACTGCATCCCCATCGATCCGTTCTACCTGTCGTGGAAGGCGAAGCAGTTCAACTTCGAGGCCCGCTTCATCGAGCTGGCCGGGCAGGTGAACGGCTCGATGCCCGAGCACGTGGTAACGCGCGTGGCCGAGGCGCTCAACGCGCACCGCAAGCCGCTCAACGGCTCGAAGATCCACGTGCTGGGCGTGGCCTACAAGCGTGACATCGATGACGTGCGCGAGTCGCCCGCGCTGGACGTGATCGAGCTGCTGGCCCGCCGCGGCGCGTCGGTGACCTACTCGGATCCGTACGTCCCGGAGATCGATCACGGCTCGCACCAGATGAAGGCGGTCCCGCTCGACGCCGCCATCGCGAGCGGCGCCGACTGCGCGGTGATCGTCACCGACCACAAAGCGTTCGACTATGCGCGCATCGTGTCGTCGTTCCCGGTGATCGTGGACACGCGCAACGCGCTGAAGGGCATGACGAGCGAGAAGATCTTCGGGTTGTAGCGGGGAGGGCATCCGGAACACGGGTGCGGGGGTGCACGGGTGCATGGGTGCATGGGTGCACGGGTGCACGGGTGCATGGTGCACGGGTGCATGGTGCACGGATGCACCGCGTGCGCGAGTGCTCGCGCGCCGCGCCCTGGCACCCTGCACCGTCCGGGCCGGCACCCTTGTGACACGCACCCTGCACCCTTGCACCCGTGCACCCCTGCACCCTGATCTGACCCATGCCCCCTCCACCCCCCGCCAAGCTCCCCACCCGCGCCCTCTTCTGGGACATCGACGGTACCCTCCTCGTCACCGGCCGTGCCGGGATGATTGCGTGGGAGCGCGCGTTCGCCGCTTTCACGGGCGGCCGGGCGTTTCCCGCCGTCCGCCCCGACGGGCTCACGGACCACCAGATTGCCGCGTGGGTGCTCGGCAACCCCTCGCCGTACGAGACGCCGGGAGAGGATGAGCAGACGGCGGTGGCCGGCCTCGTCGCGCTCTACGAGGCCGAGCTCGCCGGGGCCCTGCCGCTGCGGCAGGGGCGCGTGCTCGAGAACGTGCGGCCCGTGCTGGAGTGGGTGAAGGATGCACGCCCGGAGCTGCTGTCCTGGCTGGTGACGGGCAACACCCTGGCCGGGGGCACGGCCAAGCTGCGGCACTACGGCCTCAGTGAGTTCTTCCGGTCCGGGTCACTCGCGGACCAGGGCCAGGCGCAGGCGTACCCGCTCGCCGGCTCCTTCTCGAGCCGCGTCGAGCCCCGCTCGAACATCG
This sequence comes from Acidobacteriota bacterium, assembly GCA_020851565.1. GTDB lineage: Bacteria > Acidobacteriota > Vicinamibacteria > Vicinamibacterales > UBA2999 > VFZN01. Next base: position 173,201 of record JADZCN010000037.1, read on the forward strand.
TGCGGCGCGCGTTGCAGATGGCACAGGCGCGGCTGCCCGGCCTCCGCGCGGGCGAGGCGCTGGTGATTGGCGACACGCCCCATGACATCGAGGGCGCCCACGCTATCGGCGTGCCCGTCCTGGCCGTCGCCACCAACACGCACTCGCTCGACGAGCTGGCCGCCCACCATCCCTGGCACGCCGTGGCCGTCCTGCCCGACGCCGATGAGTTCCGCAGGCTTGTGGGACGCTGAGGCCGCAGATCCCGCAGATCCCGCAGAAGCCGCAGAAGCCGCAGATTACGCAGAGGCCGCAGATTACGCAGATCTCAACAGGGCCGCAGATCTCGCAGATTTCACAATCGACGGGGGTTTGTAAGAAGCCCAAGTCCCAAGTCCCAGGTCCCAAGTCCCAAGTCCCAAGTCCCAAGTCCCAAGCCCCAGGCCCCAAGCCCCAAGCCCCAAGACCTCAGGACCTCAAGCCCTCAAGACCCCTCCCGTGCCACCTCCGCGACGAGCGTTGCGAGGGTCACCGCGATGGCTGGGTCCTGGACAGGGTAGCCGAACACCAGGGCGATGCCGACTCCGGCGACCATCACGCGCATCAGCAGCGTGTCGCTCGATGACAGCGGGGCGAACAGGGCGCGCAGCGTGAGCGCCGTGAGCCACAGGATCGGCAGCAGGCCCAGGACGCCCTGCTCGGCCAGCGTGTGGCGCCAGAAGTTCTGGGCGTTGTCGGGAGGAATCGCGCGGCCCGTCAGGCGCTGGTGGTATGCCGTCGAGAGGGCCGTGAACCGCCCGATGCCCACGCCCAGGAACGGGTGCTCGCGAATGGCCTGGACCGCGGCGAGCCCGTAGCCGTCCCGTCGCCACAACATTTCGTACGCGACGGCGGCCGGCGAGCCTTCCGGCGTGAAGGTCACCAGCCGACCGAGCGGCGAGCCCGGCGCGGCCCGCGGCGCGACCAGTGTCACCATCGCGAGGCCGAGTGCGCCGGCGGCCAGGCCCGCAGCCCCGAGCGTACGTCGCGAAACCCCGCGGCCGATGCCCCAGCTGACCACCAGGCCCGTGACGCCGATCGCCATGAGGATGATCGTCGTGCGTGCGCCCGAGACCCAGGCAGCGCCCCAGAGCAGGGCCGCAAGCAGTGCCGCCGCCACCGCCCCCCCGGTGCGGGGGCCGATGATCGTCCACGCCATCGGCGCCCACAGGGCGGTGGCCACCCCCATCGGATTGGCGTCTCCCATCAGCCCAACGGCCCGCCGCAGGGCGGCCCACGGCTCGCCGCTCACCCATGACAGGTCGAAGACACGCTGGTAGACCGCCGCCGCAGCCGTGATGGCCGCGCCGGCGGCCAGAGCCCCGGTCCATCGTGGCCGGCTCAACGCCGGCTCGCGCCCGCCGTCGCCGTCACCCGGCGCTGCGAGCATGCGGTCCATCCACAACGCCAGCGCCATCTGCAGCAGCGCCGACGTGACGATGGGGCCGCCGACCTGCGAGGTGGGGAGCGCGTAGTTCACCTCGCGCGCGAAGACGAACGGCCACGTGACGGCGACGCCCGTGGCCCACCACGCCAGCGGGATGCGCCACCCGTCCCGCGCGTGCCATCCGTTCGCGGACGATCCGCCGAGGACCAGCCCGGCGAACGCCGCGAGCCAGAAGGGCATCGACGCGATGGCGGGCCCTGCGACGAGCCGGACCACGCCGTAGGCGACGTACGCGAGCAGGAGGACGAGCGTCGCGGTGGCGGCAAAGCGCCGGCGCGCGGCGAGGGCGGTGCCGACGAAGATCGACAGGAGGCTCACGAGCAGGCCCGGCTGCGCTGCCATGGGCCAGAGGCCCGCGCCCACCGCGAGCAGCATCGACCCCATCACCACGGCACGCGTGACGCCGCCCGGGTTCACCAGGCGCGGTCTCATCGGCCCCATCGGCGAGCGGGTCACACCTGCGGGTCCCAGGCCAGCGTCATCTGCGCCTATCTGCGGCCGCGAGCTCATCTGCGTCATCTGCGCCATCTGCGGCCGAGAGGTCATCTGCGTCATCTGCGCCCATCTGCGGCCGAGCGGCGTTCTGCGTCATCGGCGCCCATCTGCGGCCGAGCGGCGTTCTGCGTCATCGGCGCCCATCTGCGGCCGAGCGGTGTTCTGCGTCATCTGCGCCCATCTGCGGCCGGGAGGTGATCTGCGCAATCTGCGTCCCGCCCGATCGGCATCGGTCGGTGTCCGCGTTCAGCGTCTATACGCCACCACCGCGAAATCGAGAGGCGCGTACAGCTGCGTGTTCAGCCGCTCCACGTTGCGGTCGAAGGCGTCGGCCAGGCCGATGAGGCCTCGTCCTTCGGCGCCGGTCGTGGCCAGGTCCACCTCGCGCACGCTGGGCGGCGAGGGCAGCAGCTTCTCGCTCTCGGGCAGCGGCGCCTTCAGCTGAATCTCCGCGTCGAGGAAGCCGGACGCCGTCACCACGAACTTCAGCGTCTCGGGATGGATGGGCCGCACGTGCGTGAGGTCGCGGACGTAGCTCGTGAAGAACGCCGACCACGACGCGACGTTGATGGTCTCGAGCGCGATGGGCGATCCCGGCTGCAGCACCCGGAACGCTTCGTCGAGAAAGGCCAGCAGGTAGTCGGGCTCGAGGTGCTCGACCACCTGCGCCGCGATGAGGCCGCCCAGCTCGCCGTCGCCGAGGCCGCGCAGGTAGCCGAGCGCGTCGGCTTCCATCACGTCCAGGCCCGATGCCACGCACAGCTCGACCATCTCGTGGTTCACATCGATGCCGCGCCCGCGGATGCCGCGCTCGGCCAGCAGCTGCAGGAACTCGCCGCGCCCGCAGCCCACGTCCAGCACGTCCTGCCGCCCGGCGAAGAGCCGGACGTAGTCCTCCTGCCGCTCGCGGATGAGCGCGCGATCGCCGCGGAACAAATCCTCGAAGGCGACGTACTTGTGGCTGGACAGCCGGTCGGAGGAGAGGGTTGTCGAGGGTGCGGGCAGGTGCGAGCGGGTGCTGACGGGTGCGGGCGGGTGCGGGCCGGTGCTGACAGGTGCGGGCGGGCCTGCCGCCAGCTCGCGCTTCAGCGCCTGCACCGTCATCTGCATCGTGGCGAGCGAGGTGCGCAGTCCCTCGTACCGCTCCCACCGCTTCAACACGTCGTCGGACACACCGCTCAGGGCGGCGGCCAGGCCGCGGACCGTGTGCGCGAGCTGGTCGTGGGCCTCGGCCACGTCCTCCGTGATGCGCGTCGCGAGCCCGTGGAACTCGTAGTCCTTCGTGTCCACGTAAGGCGTCAGCTGCTGGAGGAACACGATGAGGCGCGACTCGAAGCGGAGGACGAGGTCGATGTGCTGGCGGAGCAGATCCAGCGTGGCGCCGAGCACCTCGGGAACGGCGCGCTGCTGGGCGGCGTTGCGGTTGAGGTGATCGACAAGGGCCGAGTTGAAGGCCTGCTGCTGGTCGAGCGCGGGCCGGACGAGCGACAGCACGACGTTCGCGATGCGCCCGCGCCAGCCGCCCGGCGCCGGTGGCATCGCGCGGGTGATGTCCCAGCGCTCGTTGAGCGGCGGCAGCTGGGCCTCGTCCGGCAACGGCGGCCGTGCCGGCAGATCCGGCAGCGCCTGGATGGCGGCGTCGAGCGCGGTGAGCGCCTCGTTGTAGCGGCGATCCGCGTCGTGGCGTGCCTGCTTGAGGCGGGTGAGGTCGGGCTCGGAGACGGTGCGGACGACCTTCACCGCCCGACGACCCCCTCGAGCGGGCTGCTCGCCGTCGCGTACATCTTCCGCGGGATGCGCCCGGCCAGGTACGCCAATCGCCCCGCCTCGACGGCGAGCTTCATCCCGCGCGCCATGGCCACCGGATCCTTCGCGCCCGCGATGGCGGTGTTCATCAGCACCCCGTCAGCGCCCAGCTCCATGGCGACGGCGGCGTCCGAGGCAGTCCCCACGCCGGCGTCCACGATCACCGGCACCTTCGACTGCTCGCGGATGATCCGGATGTTGTTCGGGTTCTGAATGCCGAGCCCCGAGCCGATGGGCGCGCCGAGCGGCATCACCGCCGCGGCCCCCGCGTCCTCGAGCTTGCGGCACACCACCGGATCATCGTTCGTGTAGGGCAGGACGACGAAGCCGTCCTTGACGAGGACACGCGTGGCCTCGACCAGCGCCGCGGTGTCGGGGAAGAGCGTCTGCTCGTCGCCGATGACCTCCAGCTTCACCCAGTTCGACATGCCCGCCTCGCGGCCGAGCCGCGCCGTGCGGATGGCCTCCTCCGCCGTGTAGCACGCGGCGGTGTTGGGCAGCAGGAAGATCTTCGACGTGTCGATGTAGTCGAGCAGCGACTCGGTCTTGCGCGTGATGTCCACGCGGCGCACCGCCACGGTGACCATTTCGGCGCCCGACGCCTCGTGGGCGTCGCGCATCACCTGGTGCGACGGGTACTTGCCGGTCCCGACGATGAGGCGGGAGTGAAACGTGCGGCCGGCAATCACGAACGGGTCGGACATGGGGGGATTGTACCTCCCTGCCGGGAGAGGAGTGGAACCTGTCGGGAGGGGGATTTCAGCCGGGAGGGGATTTGTGTCGGGAGGGGATTTGTGTCGGGAGGGGGTCTGTGTCGGGAGGGGATCGGTGTCGGGAGGGGAACGCCTGTCGGGAGGGGATCCGTGTCGGGAGGGGAACGCCTGTCGGGAGACTCCCGTCGCAGCTCGCTCCCGTCGCGTGTGCCCTCCCGTCGCGTGTGCCGTCCCGGACGCCGTAAGGGGACCTCCCGACGCGATCTACCCGCCCCCGACGAAGTTCACGATCTCGATCACGTCGTCGGGCTGCACCGGCGTGTCCTCGTAGCGGGCGCGCTTGACGACCGTTTCGTTCACCTCCACGGCCACGCGCCGGGCGTCGATGTCGAGGTGCGCGAGGAGCGCCGCGACCGTCAGGGGACCCGGCAGCTCGCGTGGTTCGCCGTTGAGGGTGACGTGCATGGCTCTCCGTAGAGTACCAGAGCGGCTCCAGAATCAAACCACATTGATCCGGCCAGATTCATGGGTGGAGTGAATTTGAACACCTGTTCTAGAGGCATATAATTGGCGGGATATGTCCCCGCTCGCCTCCGTCTCGGATCCGCTTGGTGTTCCCGGCTTCACGTTCGCCGACCTGCACGATCCCGGCCGGCTGGCGGACCTCTACCGGGCGTTCACCTCCGAGGTCGCGGCGGCTGAGCCCGAGCTGTGGCGGGAGTGGGAGCAGTACCGTTCTGTGCCCGAGTCGCTGGGGCCCGTCGCACGGGGCAATCTCGTCGTCCAGATGGCGCCGCACGTCAGCCGCTTCGTCGCGCGGCTGTTCGCCGTGGGGCCGGAGGCCGCGGAACTGGCGGCGGCCACGCGCGCGTACGACGATCTCTTCCGGTTCAAGAACGACTTCGTGAAGCGCCGTTCGCTGCCGCTCTTGAAGGGCGGCGCGCACGTCGAGGCCTCGGCGGAAGACCACGCCTTCGTCGAGGGGATCATCACCAGCGCGAGAACGGGGGCCGAGGAGGCCGTGGCCCGCGCGGGGTGCATGCTGCTCGACCGCGAGGAGGCCGCGCGGGCGTCGGGCGACGAGGCTGCGAAGGCTGGCGTCGCCGCCGACATCGACAAGCTGAAGCGGTGGGCGGCGGCACACCTGCACCATCCGCGCTACCGCGAGTGGGTCGTCTTCCGGTTTCCCGAGACGATGGACGTGGAGCGCCTGGTGCAGATCACGCGGCCGAATCCCGCGCACCCCGAGATCATCACGGGACCGGACGAGCGGCTCCGGCGCCGCGAGGGGTTCGTCCTCACCGACCCGCGCTACACGCCCCGCGAGACGCTGAGCGAGATCCACTATTGCGTCATCTGCCACGAGCGGGACAAGGACAGCTGCTCGAAGGGGATCCGGGACAAGGCGGGCGCCGTCACGAAGAACGCCCTGGGCATCGCGCTGGCCGGGTGCCCGCTCGACGAGAAGATCTCGGAGATGCACGCGGTGCGCAAGCGCGGCGACGCCATCGGCGCGCTGGCCATCGTCACCGTGGACAACCCGATGGTCCCCGGCACGGGGCACCGCATCTGCAACGACTGCATGAAGGCCTGCATCTACCAGAAGCAGGAGCCGGTGAACATCCCGCAGGCGGAGACGGGCGTCCTGACCGACGTGCTGAAGCTGCCGTTCGGCGTGGAGATCTACGGCCTGCTCACGCGGTGGAACCCGCTCAACATCCGCCGCCCGCACGCGCTTCCCTACAACGGGAAGAACGTGCTGGTGGTGGGGCTGGGCCCCGCGGGCTACACGCTCTCGCACTACCTGCTCAACGAGGGCTTCGGCGTCGTGGCCATCGACGGCCTCAAGATCGAGCCGCTGGCCGACGACATCGTCGGTGCCCACGGCCACCCGCCGCGGCCCATCCGGCAGTGGAGCGAGATCTACCACCCGCTGGACGAGCGGGTGCTCGAGGGGTTCGGCGGCGTGTCCGAGTACGGCATCACCGTGCGATGGGACAAGAACTTCCTGACGCTCATCCACCTCACGCTCGCGCGGCGGCGGAAGTTCAAGGTGTACGGCGGGGTGCGTTTCGGCGGGGCGCTCCCCATCGAGGAGGCGTGGCAGCAGGGCATCGACCACGTGGCCATCGCGGCGGGCGCGGGGCGGCCCACCATCATCGACATCAGGAACAACCTGATTCGCGGCATCCGCAAGGCCAGCGACTTCCTGATGGCGCTGCAGTTGACGGGCGCCTTCAAGAAGGACGCGCTGTCGAACCTGCAGGCGCGGCTGCCGGCGGTGGTGATCGGCGGCGGCCTCACCGGCGTGGACACGGCCACCGAGCTGATGGCCTACTACCCGATCCAGGTGGAGAAGACGCTCGCGCGCTACGAGGCGCTCGTGGCCGACCTGGGCGAGCCGCGCGTGCGCGGCATGTACGACGCCGAAGAACTGGGCATCCTCGACGAGTTCCTGGCGCACGGCCGCGCGGTCTGCGCCGAGCGGGCGCGCGCGCGGGCAGCCGGCGAGGCGCCGGACTTCATCACGCTCATCCGCGGGTGGGGCGGCGTGACGCTCGCCTACCGCAAGCGGCTGCAGGATTCGCCCGCGTACCGCCTGAACCACGAAGAGGTGGCCAAGGCGCTCGAGGAGGGCATCGCGTTCGCCGAGAACATGAGCCCCGTGGAGGCCCTGCCCGACGAGTTCGGCCACGTCCGGGCGATGGTGTTCACGCGGCCCGGCCCGAACGGTGACGAGCCGGTCGAGCTGCCGGCGCGCACCGTGCTCGTGGCCGCGGGCACCTCGCCCAACGTGACCTACGAGAAGGAGCATCCCGGCACGTTCGCGCTGGACGCGAAGCAGCGCTTCTTCCAGGGCTTCCGCGCGGTGAAGCGGCCGGACGGCGCCTTTGCCCTCGAGCCCGACGCGGGCGGCTTCTTCACCTCGCACGACACCGGCGGCCGGTTCGTGACCTACTACGGCGACAACCACCCGCGCTACAACGGCAACGTGGTGAAGGCCATGGCCTCGGCCAAGGACGGCTACCCGCACGTCGTGGCGCTCTTCGCCGACGAGCTCGCGAGGCTCGATCCCGCCGCACAGCCCGAGCGCGAGGAGGCCTGGCGCCGCCTGGTCGCGCGCTTCGACGAGCAGCTGCTGGCGCGGGTGGAGCGCGTGGTCCGGCTGACGCCGACCATCGTCGAGGTGATCGTGAAGGCGCCGGCCGCCGCGCGGCACTTCCACCCCGGGCAGTTCTACCGCCTGCAGAACTTCGAGCGGCGCAGCCCGCACGTGCACGTGGAGGATCACGTCGCGGCCATGCTGATGGAAGGCATCGCCCTCACCGGCGCGTGGGTGGACCGAGAGCAGGGCCTGCTCTCGCTCATCACCCTCGAGATGGGCGTCTCGAGCCGTTTGTGCGCCTACCTGCAGCCCGGCGAGCCCGTCGTGGTGATGGGGCCGACGGGGACGCCCACGGAGATTCCCGAGAAGTCAGCGGTGCTGCTGGCCGGCGGCGGCCTCGGCAACGCGGTGCTCTTCTCGATTGCCAGGGCACTCAAGGCGCAGGGCAACCGCGTCATCTACTTCGCCGGCTACAAGAACGGCGCGGATCTGTTCAAGCGCGAGGACATCGAGGCGGCCACCGACCAGGTGATCTGGGCCACCGACACGGGCCAGGCCATCACGCCGGCCCGCCCGCAGGATGTCCACTTCCGCGGCAACATCGTCGAGGCGATGGTCGCCTACGCGGAGGGCCGGCTCGGCGATCCGAAGGTGGCGCTGAAGGACGTGACGCGCATCATCGCCATCGGCTCGGATCGCATGATGAACGCCGTGCGCCTGGCGCGGCACGGCGTCCTGCAGCCGTACCTGAACCCGAATCACGTCGGCATCGGCAGCATCAACTCGCCGATGCAGTGCATGATGAAGGAGGTCTGCGCGCAGTGCCTGCAGCGGCACGTGGACCCCGCCACCGGGCACGAGGAGTTCATCTTCTCCTGCTACAACCAGGACCAGGAACTGGACCGCGTCGACTTCCAGAACCTCCAGGCCCGCCTGCGGCAGAACAGCGTGCAGGAGAAGCTGTCCAACCTGTGGTTCCAGCACCTCCTGGACCAGGCCGAGGCGGGGTTTGCTCACGTGTAGCTCGGCCCATTGCTGATTGCCAATTGCCAATCGGGCGATTCATTGACAATCGCGCAATTGGCCATTTGGACATTGGATTGGGTGATTGGGTGATTGGCGATTGAGGCATTCGGGATGGCGACGATGGGATCCGCGCCAATGCCCCAATGCCCCAATCCCCCAATCCCCCAATCCGAATGCCCAATGCCCCAATCGCTCAATCGCCAAATGAATCGCTCAATCACCAATCGGCAATCGCCAATGGGCAGCGGCCGGCCGGCGTCATAATGGAGGCCGGCTCATGCTGCCTGCCGGGACCCGGATAGAGGACCGCTACGAGATACTCGGCCCGCTCGGCTCGGGCGGCATGGGACAGGTCTATCGCGCGCGCCGCCTGCGCCTCGAAGACGAGGTGGCCATCAAGGTGATGCAGGGCGCCGAGCACGCCCCGCCCGAACTGCACGAGCGGTTCCTGCGCGAGAGCCGCGCCTGTGCCCAGCTGCGGCATCCCGGCATCGTCGGCATCCTGGACTTCGGCGTGGACGCCCGCCGGCAGCCGTACATGGTGATGGAGCTGCTGAGCGGCCCGAGCCTGGCGGAGGAAATCGCGCTCCAGGCGCCCATGCCTCCGGCCCGCGCGGCGGGCATCGTCTCGTCCGTGGCCGCCGCGCTGCAGCTGGCCCACGATCAGGGCATCACGCACCGGGACCTGAAGCCCGCCAACATCGTGCTCCACCGCTACGACACGGGAGAGCGGGTCTACAAGGTCATCGACTTCGGCCTGGCTGTAATCAAGTCGGCCAGCGATGCGACGCGCCTGACCGATCCCAATCTCTTCATCGGGACGATGGCCTACGCCGCGCCCGAGCAGATCCGGGGCGAGCCCGTCACCGCGGCGGCCGACATCTACGCCCTCGGCGTGATCATCTACGAGATGCTGACCGGCGTCCGGCCCTTCGACGCCGAGGATCGCATCACGCTGCTCAACCAGGTGCTGACCGTCCGGCCGGTGAAGCCGACCGAACGCGGCGCCGACCTGCCTCCGGCCGTGGACGACGTGCTGATGCGCGCGCTGGCGAAGGATCCCGCCGAGCGGTGGCCGAGCGTGACCGATTTCGCCGCCGCCCTCGAGGCGGCCGCGGGCGTCGGACAGGCGCCGGCGGCGGCCCCGGACACCGGCCTGCTCGCGCGCTACGAGTTGGGCGCGCCCCTCGGGCGGGGGCGCCTGGGCAGCCTCGTCTACCGGGGGCTTCACCGCGCGCTTGGCGTGCCCGTGGCCATCCGCGTGCTGAAGCGCGACGAGCAGCCGCACTGGGAGGCGGTCCGCGCCAGGTTCCTGCTCGAAGCACGCACGCTGCAGGTCGCGCATCCCAGCCTGTTGCAGGTCCGCGACTTCGGCGAGGACGACCGCAGCGTGTTTCTCGTCACCGACCTCGTCGACGGGCCGAGCCTCCGGCAGGCCCTCGCCGCGGACGCGCCGTTTCCGTGGGCACGCGCGCGGGAGCTGGTGGCGCAGGCGCTCGACGCCGTCGCGGCACTCCACCGGCGCGGCGGCTTCATCGCGGGCGTGAACCCGGACATGATCCGTCTGACGTCGGAGGAGGGCCGGGAGCGCATCGTGATGTCCACCGCGGGCATCCGCTCGGTGCAGGACGTGCTGAAGACGATGCGCGAGCAGGAGCTGCGCGGCCACGAGGCGAGCGAGCAGGAGCTGCCCTACGTGGCGCCGGAGGTCCTGATGGGCCGCGCGCCGGATGCGCGGGCCGATGTCTTCACGATGGGCGTGCTGGCCTACGAGATGGCCACCGGTTCGCTGCCGTACCGTGCACCTTCGATGCCCGAGCTGCTCGGGCAGATGCTGCAGGCCACACCCGCCGCTCCAGCGTCGCTCAACGGCGACATCCCGCCGGCGTGCAGCGACGCCATCCTCCGCGCCGTGAGCGGCAGGGCCGCCGAGAGGTTCGAGAGCGCGCGCGAGCTGGCCGGCGCGCTGCTGTAGAGGCCTCTGCTCATTGATGATTGCGAATTGACGATCGGGTGATTCATTTCGCGATTGAGTGATTGGGCATTGGGCATTGGATTGAGTGATTGGGTGATTGAGTGATTGGGTGATTGCGTGATTGGGGCATTGAGTGATCGGGGCGCCGAGCCGCTTCGACGGCGGGCGCCCGGCACCGGCCTTTCGGCACCGATTGTTCGACATGCCACCCATCGGCGCCATCCCGAATGTCTCGATCGTCAATCCCACAATCGCCCAATCCAATGGCTCCATGCGCAATCACTGAATCGCCCGATGAATCGCCCGATTGGCAATTGGCAATCATCAATGAGCAGGCCCGCCACTGTCGTCGCCGGGCACAGAGAACGTTGACATGGCGGGCAAACTGAACGATGGTGGGCCTGCAGGAATGTCAGAGCTCCCGTTCGATGCCCCGCGGCCCGAGCCGCTTCGTGGCGAGACCGTCGTCTTCACCGGCCGCCTGTGGTCGCTCGGCCGGAGGGAAGCGGCCCAGCTCGTCGAGCGCCTGGGCGGCGCGTGCGACGAGGACGTGACGCTCAGGACCACGATGCTCGTCGTGGGCGCGGAAAGCCATCCCGAGGGGGCGCCCGACCTGGCTTCGCTGGCGCACGATACGACCGTCAGGAACCAGAAACTGCGGCGTGCAGCGCAGATCAACGCCGAGCAGCCCGGGCGCGTGCGCGTGATTGGCGAGCGGGAGTTCTGCCGGCACGTGGGCCTCCCCGACGTGCAGGACCTGCGCGCACAGCACTACGGACAGAAGGACGTGCTCGCGATGTACCCGCTGTTGCGCGAGGACCACCTGCGGTATCTCGAGAAGTGGGGGTTCATCAAGCCCGCCTTCAGGAACAACGCCGACACGTGGTACGGCTTCGCCGACCTCACCACGCTCCGCCAGCTCCACTCGGCGCTCCAGCAGGGCGGCACCTTCCGCTCGGTCCTGCGCGACATGCAGGCCGCGCGCTCGGGGCAGCTCACGTTCGACTTCCGCATCGAGGCGCACCAGGCACGCATCGTGGAGCTCGGCCCGCGCCGGCGCATGGCCCAGAGCCAGGACACCGGGCCCCAGATGTCGCAGCGCACCCAGATGGAAGCGTGGTTGAACGACCAGGCGCCGTCCGCCGGCCCGCCGGTGGGCGTCCCGCCCGACCGGCCGCTCAGCTCGGCCGAGCAGTCATTCCTGATGGGATCGTTGCTCGACGACGGGACGCCGCAGCACATGGAGGAGGCGGCGCAGGCCTATCGCCGCGCGCTCGACCAGGACCCGGATCTCGTGGCGGCCCTCATCAACCTGGCCAACATCCGGTACGCGAAGGACGAGCTCGCCGAGGCGCAGGCGCTCTACGAGCGCGCCATCGGCCTGGAGCCGACGTATTTCGAGGCCTATTTCAACCTGGGGAACATCCACCACGACCACGGGCGGTACCTGGATGCCGAGGCGTGCTACCGCGAGGCGCTCGGGTTGAACGCCAACTACGCCGACGCGCACTTCTACCTGGCGGTCACGCTCGAGAAGATGGGCCGCTCGGCCGACGCGCGCCCACACTGGCGCGCCTACCAGCGCCTCGCCCCTCATGGCGAATGGATAGAGCTGGCCCGCGAGTTCTCCGACTAGCTGTCGACGTCCGGCGGGCCACTGCTCATTGACGATTGCCGATTGCCAATCGGGTGATTCATTGGGCGATTGGCGATTGGGGCATTGGGCATTCGGATTGGGGCATTGAGGGATTGGGGCATTGGGGCATTGGGGCCCTCGAACGAGGGCGAATGGCCAGATGCCCCAATCGCCCGATCGCTCAATCCGAATGCGCGGATGCGCCGATCAGCGATCGCCCAATGAATCGCTCAATCGCCAATTGGCAATCGCCAATGAGCGCGTTTCACAGTTACCAGCGATAGTCGTCCGCCGGTGCCTCTTCCCGCTTCCGGGTAATCCGTTTGGCCTTGAAGTAGGGACAGTCCCCGCACCAGGCATCGGCGTTGAAGCCGGTGGTTCCGGCCATCGGCAGCACGTCGCGGTGGCCGCAGTGCTCGGGAACCCCGTTCTCCGCGGGCTGGCGCCAGCGGCACAGCTGGAAGCGTTCGGCAGCGGTCAGATCAGGCGACGACATGGAATCCCACCGCATTCTCGACGGCGCGCCAGGCACGTTCTTCCGCCCTGGAGACCAGCGTGATGGCGTGGCCCGAGGCGCCGGCGCGGCCCGTGCGGCCCACGCGGTGCACGTAGGTGTCGGGCGTGTCCGGGACCTCGTAGTTGACGACGTGCGCGATGCCCTCGATGTCCAGGCCCCGGGCGGCGATGTCGGTGGCGACCAGCACCGGGTGCTTGCCCGAGCGGAACCCCTCGACGGCCTGGAGCCGTTCCTGCTGCGATCGGTCGGCGTGCAGCGCCGCCGCGCGGATGCCCCGCGCCTGCAGGTGCCGCGCCACCCGGTCCGCGCCCACCTTCATGCGGACGAACACCAGCACGGGGCCCGTGGCGTCGTGCCGGATGAACTTCGCCAGCCAGTCGATCTTGTCGCCGCCTTCCACGGCGTGCATCTCGTGGGTGATGGTGCGCGCGGCGCCGCGCTGGCCGACCTGCACGAACCGCGGCGCTCGCAACATCTCGGTGGCCATCCGTAAGATCTCGCCGGGCAGCGTGGCCGAGAAGAGCAGCGTCTGCCGCTCGGGCGGCAGCGCCGACAGGATGCGCTGGACGTCGGGCCAGAAGCCCATGTCCATCATCCGGTCCGCCTCGTCCAGCACCAGCACCTGCACGCGCAGCAGGTCCACCGCGTCGTGCCGCATGTGATCCATCAGCCGCCCGGGCGTGGCCACGATGATGTCCACGCCGGCCTTGAGCGCGCGCTCCTGCGGTCCCATCTCGACGCCGCCGAACACCGGGGCCGTCGTGCACGGCGCGTGGTAGGTCAGGCCCACCAGCGTGTCCTCGATCTGCACGGCGAGCTCGCGCGTGGGCGCGAGGATCAGCGCGCGCGTATAGGCTTCGCGGGCCGGGTCGCCGTAGTGCGGCTGCTCCAGCAGCAGCCGCTGGAGGATGGGGGCGGCGAAGGCCAGCGTCTTGCCCGTCCCCGTCTCGGCGCAGGCCACCACGTCGTGCCCCGCCAGGGCGAGCGGGATGACGGCGCCCTGCACGGGACGCGTGCCCTCGAAGCCGAGGTCCGCCAGCCCCGCGGCAAGGCGCTTGTCGAACTGCAGCGAGGCGAACGGGATGGGCTCGGCGCTCGCGTCCACGAACTGCCAGGGCAGATCGGGAGCCGGTGCGGAGGGCGCGTGAGGAACCGGGGGACGGCCACCGCGCCGCGGACCGCGGCCGGCGGCGCCCCGTCCACGGGGGCGTCGAGAGGGTGCAGGACGTGAGTTCAAGTGCGTGTGTCGGAAGCTAACGGGCGCGGAAGGTGATGATGCCCCGCTGCGGATCGTAGGGGGAGATACCCACGGTGACGCGGTCACCGGGCACCACCTTGATGCGAAACCGCCGCATCCGACCACTCAGCTGGGCCAGCACCTCGTGGCCGGCGTCCACCTGCACGCGGTAGAGACCACCGCTGTGCACGGCAACCACCGTGCCCTGCATGTCAATCAAGTCGTCTTTGCTCATTCGTAACCCACTGATTGTGTCACGCCGGGGGCGCCGCATGCAAACGACGAACCGCTTCCTCCACTTGACGGGCCAGATCCGCGTAGTCCTCGCCGGTCAAGTGCATCGGCACGCCGAACGTCACGGCGCACCGCCCGGGGCGGGCCATCCGCCATCGCGGGTGCAGGATCCGGTTCACGCCTTCCAGCCGCACCGGCACGACCGGCAGCTGCAGGCGCGAGCCGATCATCCCGATGCCGCCCTGGAACGGCAGGATGGCGTCGGTTTCCGACCGCGTGCCCTCGGGGAAGATCAGCACGGAGTACCCGTCCCCGGTGACCTCGCCGATGTAGCGCAGCGTCTGTCGCGCCCCGGCTTCGCGTTGCGGCAGCGGAAAGGCGCCGAAGAACAGCGACGCCAGGTAGTACTCCAGCCGGTTGACGAACACTTGCCCCGTCGTAAAACCGTCGGGGAAGAAATGCGCCTTGAAGAACTCCTTCGCCATGGCCGGCGCCACCCACGCGCGCCACCGGCCCGGCAGCGCCGCCATGATGACGGGCACGTCGAGGTGGCTCTGGTGGTTGGCGGCGAACACCACCGGCCCGCGCAGGCCGTCCAGGTGCTCCCGGCCGCTCACCTGCACCCACGCGAAGATGCGCGCGATGGGCAGGATCCACGTGGCCAGGCTGACGCGCCGCACCCAGCGGACGAGCGGGCGCCGGTTCCATCGCGGGAACGCCACCGGCTCCTCGACCACAGCCTCGGCCGGCGCTTCCTGGATGAGCGCCTTCAGCTCGCTCACCGTGCGCGCGCCGGCGAACTTCGTCTCGTCCAGGCGCGTCTGGAAGCGATCCTCGAGCGCGACCATCAGCTCCACGCGCTCGAGCGAGCTCAGTCCCAGCTCGTCGAGCGTCGTGTCGTCGCCGAGCGTGCGGCCGGCGGCATACCGGGCGAGCACGCCGGCGATGCCTTCGCCCGGCACGGCGGCTGGCGGCGCCGCCCCGGTCTCCACCCACTGGCGGATGGCCCCGCGCTTCAGCTTCCGCGTTCCCTCGGTGCGTGGCAGCGGGCCGGTCGTCCACACGGAGAAGGCGCGGACCCGCTGGTGGTCCGCAAGCCGTGCATTGGCCGCGGCCACCACCGCCGCCGGGTCGGTGCCGGGCTCGAGCACGAGCACCGCGTGCACGCGCTCCTCCGTCCGCCCCGCCTCGCGGTGCCCGACTACCGCCGCATCCACCACGCCCGGCACCGCCTCGATCTCCCGCTCCACGTCGTCCGGGAAGACGTTGAGGCCTTCGGGCGTGACGATCATCTCCTTCTTCCGCCCGCGGATGAAGAGCCGCCCCTCGGCATCGAGCTCGCCGATGTCGCCGGTGTGCAGCCAGCCTTCGGGGTCCAACAACCGCCCGACCGACTCCCGTCGCGTCTCTTCCTCCTCCCGCCGCGGCTCGTAATACCCCTCGGTGACGTTGTCGCCGCGGACGAGAATCTCGCCGTCCTCGGCAATCCTCACCTCGACGCCCGGGACCGGCTCGCCCACCGAGCCCGTGCGCGTCTTGAACGGGTGGTTCAGCGTGACGATCGGCGCGGTCTCGGTGAGGCCGTAGCCCTGGATGACGACGAAGCCGAGGCGCTTCCAGTACGACTCGAGCTCGGGATCGAGCGGCGCCGCGCCGACGATGAAGCCCCAGAACTTCAGGCCGAAGGTGCGGTGGATGGCGCGGTAGCGCCACCAGCGCCTAGTCATCGGGAGGCCGGTCGGGGGACTGGCGGCGGCAGGGTCGATGCGGAGGACGTGATCGCGCAGCACCTCCAGGATCTTCGGCACGCACACGACGATCGAGATGCGCCACTCGTGGACGCGCTGCACGATGTCGTGCGGGTTGAAGCTGCGCATGAACACCACCGTCCCGTCCACGAGCGGCGGGATGGTGGTGGCCAGGGCCTGGCCGAACAGGTGGCTGAGCGGGAGCAGGTTGAGGAAGCGGAGCGGCAGGAGCGGCCGCGCGTACCCCTTGTACTTCGCCACCTCGCGCGCCACGGGCACGAGGTTGGCCATGATGTTCTTGTGCCGCACGACCACGCCCTTGGGCTCGCCGGTGGCGCCCGACGTGTAGACGATCTGCGCGATATCGTCGCGCGAGATCGGCACGCCGGGCATCGGGCCGTCGGCGTCCCAGTCGAAATCGCGGAACGTCCAGTGGGGAACCGGGGCAGGGGCGCCGGAGCTGGTGGCGCCGGGACCGGCGACGCCGGGACTGAAGTCCCGGCGCTCCGGGCGTGAGTCCCGGCACTCCGGTCCGTCTGCGTCCTCGCCCGTGATCACGACGCGCGCCTGGACGATGGCCGCGATCTTCTCGGCGAAGGCCCGGGGTGACCGGTAGTCGATGGGCACGACGACGACGCCGCTGATGGTGGCGCCCCAGAAGCAGGCCAGCCACTCCGCGCAGTTCTCGCCCCAGAGGAGCACCCGGTCGCCGGGCGAGACCCCGGCTGCGGCCAGGCGCACCGCGAACCCGCGCGCGGCGCGGGTCACCTGCGCGTAGCTGAACCGCCGCACGCGGTAGCCATCGTCGTGGATGACGAACTCGCCCCGCTGGGATTCAAGCGACCGGAAGACATCAACGAGCGTCTGCACCTGTTCGCACCTGTCCGCACCCGTTCGCACCCACCCGCACCCGGTTTAGTATCATCGTTCTCCCTTGGACACGTCACGGCTTCCCCCCGCCCTGGTGGTGGGCGCGCACTACGATACGTTCCTGCAGCGGGCGCTCCGCCGGTTCTTCGAGCGGGCGACGCTGGAGTCGGAGGCGGTGCCCTCGCCCTCGTCCGACGGGCGGCTGGCCATCGAGCCGACCGGCGACCCCGGCGCGCTGGCGGTGCGCTGGTTCGGCAACCGCTACGTGCTTCGCGTGCCGGGCTCGCGGCCCTTCACGCAGAACGAGGTGCGGTTCGCCCGCGCCATCGGCACGGTTCTGGCGGCGCGCTTCCACGCCATCCTGAGGCCGCAGGCGATCATCGAGCGGAGCGGGCTCTTCCGGGGTGCAATCGAGGACTGCTACGTCGGGGCCTTCTTCGACCCCGGCGCCTACGCCCAGGGCGCCCCGCAGCCTGCGACGGATCGCGTCGCCGAGGCCATCGAGATCCTCCGCGTGGCGGCGCTCTCGACCTACGAGAACCATCCCATCTCCACCGGGGTGCTGCTGCTCGGCACCGACCAGGATCCGCTCGCCACGGATGGCGGTGGGCCGGTGGGGCCGCACTATTCGGGCGCGCTCACGTCCATCAAGAGCTTCTTCCGCCTCGCCGACGGCGTGCGCACCGTGTTCCTCGTGGGCCGCGACGGCCGGCTGCTGGACATCGTGGACGTGGACCGCTGGGCCACGCAGGCCTCCGCCGGGATGGGGCTGGCCGTGCCGTGCGCCGAGGCGTACAGCGCGCACGCGCGTGCGACGCTCTCGGGCGAGCACGTCGCGGTGGTGCTCAGCCCGCAGCGCGAGATCAAGGTCTTCGCGCGCGGCGAGCAGGCGTTCGCCTTCCGCAACGCCGACTGGCACCTGCTGGACCTGGCGGCCAAGTACCAGATGTGGGAGGCGGCGGTCGGCAACAGCCCCGTGGCGCGGCGGCTGTTCCAGACGGCCCTGGACCTCTCCGATGCGCGGCAGGGCGCGCTGTTCGTCGTGCTTCGCCGGCCGGTCGAATCGCTCGGCGAGCTCGTCACGGGCGACGACCGTCTCGACATGGAGCCGTTCGGCGCGCTCAGGGATCCCGAGGCGCCGTCGCGGCGTCACCTGCTGCACGTGCTGGCAGGACGCAGCGTGACCGAGCTGGACGCCAGCGTGCTGGCCGCGCTGGCCACGCTCGACGGCGCCACCGTGTGCGAGCCGAACGGGCAGCTGCTGGCCGTCGGCGCGATCCTGCGCCACCCGTCCACGGTCCCGGGCGTCATGGGAGGCGTGGTCGAGGGCGCGCGCACCACGGCCGCGATGGCGGCCAGCCGGTTCGGGCCGGTCTTGAAAGTCAGCGAGGATGGCCTCATCACGTGCTTCGACGGCGGCCGCCTCTGGGACATCTGAAAGGCACTCATGTCGTTTCGCGTATTTCTGACGGGGGGAACGGGATACATCGGGTCGGCGATCCTCGACGCCGCCATCAGGGGTGGGCACCAGGTGACGGCCATCGTGCGGGACCCCGAGAAGGTGGCGCGCGTGGAGGCGCGCGGCGCCACGGGGCTGCTGGCCGAGATCGGCACGCCGAAGCGATACATGGACGCCGCGCTCGAGGCCGATGTCGTCATCCACTCGGCCATCGAGTACTCGCCGCGGGGCGTGCAGCTCGAGCGCGAGTTCCTGGATCGCCTGCTGCCCGCGATGGAAGCCACCGGTGAGAGCCGGACTTTCATCTACACGTCGGGCGTGTGGGTGCTCGGGCCCGCCCCCGAGCCGGTGGACGAGACGGCGCCGCTCGCCGCCCCGGCCGAGCAGTCGGCGTGGCGCGTGCCGCACGAGCAGCTCGTGCAGTCGGCGATGTCGATGAGCCTGCGCACGGTGATCATCCGCCCGGGCATCGTCTACGGCGGAGGGCGCGGCATTGTCTCGGATCTGCTGAAGGACGCGCTGAACGGGCTCGTGCGCGTGATTGGCCCGGGCACGAACCACTGGCCGTGCGTGTACGATCGCGACCTCGGCGAGCTGTACATCCGGCTTGCCGAGACGCCTGAGGCTTCGGGCGTGTTCCACGCCAACGACGAGGCCGACGAGACAGTGAACGAGATCGTCGAGGCCATTGCCGGCCACCTGGCCCAGCGTCCCGACGTGCGGCACGTGCCGCTCGACGAAGCGCGGGCGAAGATGGGCGCCTATGCCGACGCGCTGGCGCTGGATCAGAAGGTGCGCAGCCCGCGGGCACGGGCCATGGGCTGGTCGCCGTCGCTCAGGAGCGTGTCGGGGAACGTGGCGCGGCTCTTCGAGGAGTATCGCAATGCGCGCAGCTAGCGTGATCGCCATCACGGCCGCGCTGCTCCTGCCCGCCTGCGCGGCGGACGAGCACGCATCGCACGCGGAGCCGGCCGCCCAGGCCGGCCCCGCAGCCGGCGGCGCGCAGGCCGCGAGCGCCGCGTTCAACTACCCGGAGGTCGCGTCGCTTCCACCCGGCGCGGATCGCGCGCAGGCCGCGATCGACCGATCGCCGCGGCATGGCGAGTGGGTGGACGTGGCCAACCCGGGCGGATCGCCCATCAAGACCTGGGTGGTCTACCCGGAGCGCAGCGACAAGGCGCCGGTCGTCCTCGTGATTCACACCATTGGCGGCTTGAACCCGTGGGCGCGCGCGCTGGCCGACCAGCTCGCCGAGGACGGCTACATCGCCGTCGCGCCGGACTTCCTGAGCGGCCGCGGGCCGAACGGCGGCGGCACCGACGCGTTCGCCTCGCCGGACGAGGCGCGCAAGGCGATGAGCAGCGTCACGCCCGCCGATGCGGCGGCCACGCTGGACCGCGTGCGCGAGTACGCGCTCACGATCCCCGCGGCCAACGGCAAGGTCGCGACGATGGGCTTCTGCTGGGGCGGGTCGCGCAGCTTCGAGTACGCGCTGCACCAGCCGGGGCTGAACGCGGCGGTGGTCTTCTACGGCACCTCGCCGGAGGATCGCGCGGCCTACGCGAAGATCACCGCGCCCATCCTCGGCCTCTACGGCGGCGACGATGCGCGGGTGAACGCGACCATCGAGCCGGCCGAGGCGGAGCTGAAGACGCTGGGCAAGATCTTCGAGCACGAGATCTACGAGGGCGCGGGCCACGGCTTCGTCGGGTCGCAGGCGGACCGCAACGGCGCGAACTTCCGGGCGACGGAGCAGGCGTGGCCGAGGGCGATGGCGTTTCTCAGGAAGCATCTCTGACGGGAGTGCAGGGTGCAGGGTGCGGAGTGCTGCGTGCGAGTGCGGAGTGCCGAGTGCAGAGTGCGAGTGCAGAGTGCGAGTGCAGAGTGCGAGTGCGGAGTGCGAGTGCGGAGTGCGACTACTGGGTGCGAGCGCGGAGCGCGAGAGCGGAGTGCGAAAGCGGAGTGCGACGACTGCGTGCGAACTTCCTGATCCCTTCTCCCTGATCCCCGATCCCCTTCTCCCTGATCCCCGATCCCTGATCCCCGATCCCTGATCCCCGATCCCTGCTCCCTGATGGAGGTCCCCATGAAGAAGTCCTTGTTCGTACTGGCCGCGGTGGTCGTCGCCGGCGCCAGCGTGTATGTGACGGCGCAGCGGCCGCCCGCCGCCGTGGCCGCGCTGGCGGCGGACCCGCACGCGGGGCACACGATGGAACCCCAGGCGCCGGCGCAACCGCAGTACCCGCCGTTCACGCGCCCGGCCAACGAGCGCATCCCGCCCGGCTTCGAGCAGGCGGAAGCGGCGCTGAAGGCGTCGAAGCAGAAGAGCGAGTGGGTGAACATCCAGTACGCTGGCGGGCCCGCCATCAAGTCGTGGGTCGCCTATCCCGCGAAGCCCGAGAAGGCGCCCGTCGTCATCGTCATCATGGAGATCTTCGGGCTGCAGCCGTGGATCCAGGGCGTGGCCGACCAGCTGGCCGAGGACGGCTACATCGCGATTGCGCCGGACTTGCTGAGCGGCATGGGGCCGGGCGGCGGCGGCACGGCGGAGATCGGCAGCCCCGATGCGGCGCGCAAGGTCATCACGGGCCTCACGCCGGCCGAAGCCGCGAACCGCCTGAAGGCCGTGCGCGCCTACGCGCTGACGATGCCGCAGTCCAACGGCAAGACGGCGACGGTGGGGTACTGCTGGGGAGGCGCACGCAGCTTCGAGTTCGCGGTGGCCGAGCCCGGGCTGAACGCGGCCATCGTGTTCTACGGCACGTCGCCCTCCAGTGCCCCCGACTTCGCCAAGATCAACGCCCCCGTCCTGGGCCTCTACGGCGCGGACGATGCACGAGTGAACGCGACCATCGAGCCGGCGGCGGCCGAGATGAAGAAGTTGGGGAAGAGCTTCGAGTACGAGATTTACGAAGGCGCGGGCCATGGCTTCCTGCGCGCTCAGCAGGATCGTGGCGGCGCGAACTATCGCGCGTCCGAGCAGGCCTGGCCGCGCGTGCTGGCGTTCCTGCAGAAGCACACGAAGTAAGCCGCCCCGAAGCCCGGCCCCGCGTGGTGGGCCGGGCGAGAGCGGGTGGGCGGGCTCTTCGGGCCCGTCGGCCTCGCCGCTTTCGCGGCTCGGCAGGATCCCACCGCGCGAAGCGCGGCCCTTACGGTCCGCAGGGCCGCCCACGCCGCGAAGCGGCGCCCACCCGCCCTGTTATGCTCTCCAGATGCGCCTACTCGCCCTTGTTCTCCCCCTGATAGTCGTCCTCGGCTGCAGCCAGGCAGCGCCGCCGGCGCCGGCCGCGCCGCCGCCAGGGCCCGCGATGGACCAGATCACCACGGCCTCGCTCGTCGCGCACGTCCAGCGCCTGTCGTCCGACGAGTTCCAGGGCCGCGCGCCGGCCACACCCGGCGGTGAGCTGGCGACGGCCTATCTGGCGAAGGAACTCAAGGCCCTCGGCCTCCAGCCCGCCGGCGACAACGGCACCTTCTTCCAGCAGGTCCCCATCGTCGAGGCCAACGTCGAGCGCACGTTCACGTTGAGCGTGCCGGGCACCACCTACCGCTACCTCCGCGACATCGTCGCGTTCTCGGGCGTGGAACGGCCGCGCGTGCAGGTGCAGGGCGAGGTCGTCTTCGTCGGCTACGGCATCAACGCGCCGGAGCTGAATTGGAACGACTACGCAGGCGCCAACGTGAAGGGCAAGTGGGTGATGATCATGGTGAACGATCCGCCCGCGCCGCCGGACGAGCCGACGCTCTTCGGCGGCCCCGCGCTCACCTACTACGGGCGCTGGACCTACAAGTACGAGGAGGCCGCGCGGCAGGGCGCCGCCGGCGCGCTCCTCATCCACACGGATGAATCCGCCACCTATCCGTGGCAGGTGGTGCAGTCGTCGTGGAGCGGCACGCAGTATTCGCTGCCGCCGGAGCCCGGCGCGCCGGCACTCGGCATCAAGGCGTGGATCACCGAGAGCGCCGCGCGAGACCTGGCGAAGCGCGGCGGCAGGAACCTGGACGCGCTCCGGAAGAGCGCCTCGTCGCGCGGCTTCAAGGCCACGTCGCTCGGCATCCGCGCGGCGGCCACGCTCGTGCAGAAGTCGGCGCGCAAGACCTCGCCCAACGTCGTGGCGAAGCTGACGGGCACGAACGATCAGGAGGCCGTCGTCTTCACGTCGCACTGGGATCACTTCGGCATGCGCCAGCGGCAGCCGGACGATCCGCCGGACGCGGATCTCATCTTCAACGGCGCGTACGACAACGCGTCGGGCGTGGCGGGGCTGCTGGAGTTGGCGAAGGCCATGGTCCGCGCGCCCGAGAAGCCGGGTCGGTCGATGTACTTCGTGTTCGTCACGGCGGAGGAGTCGGGTCTGCTCGGCTCTGAGTACTTCGCAGCCCACCCGCCGATCCCGCCAGCGCAGATGGCGGCCAACTTCAACGTGGACGGGCTCAACTACCTCGGGCCGACGCGGGACATGGTGCAGCTCGGCTCGGATCGCTCGACGCTCGGGCCCACGCTCGAAGCCATCCTGAAGGAGCACGGACGCACGCTGGGGAAGGACACGCACCCGGAGCGCGGCTACTTCTTCCGCTCGGATCACTTCCCGTTCGCGAAGGCCGGCGTGCCGGCGCTGTCGATCAGCGAGCCGAAGGAGTTTCTGGGCCCGAACGCCGAGGCTCTCCTGAAGAAGCAGGAGGAGTACAACGGCAAGGACTACCACCAGCCGAGCGACGAGTACGACCCGTCGTGGGACTTCAGCGGCGCGGTGGAGGACCTGAAGGTGCTGGCCGAGCTCGCGTGGCGCGTGGCGTCGGCGCCGGAGATGCCGAGGTACAACGAGGGGGATCAGTTCGCCAACGTGCGGAAGTGACGCAACCGAGAACACGAAGGCACGAAGGCCACGAAGGACGCACGAAGGCGGTCTTCGAATCTCGATGAGAGCGCGAGAGGTTGCGGTGACTCGCGGAAAGGATGGCCAGCCCGCTCGTCAGCTCTGGAGCTTGCCTACACGGCCAGCGTCGTCATCGGACCACCCTCGACGACGCGCCCGACGCCGGTGCTGGTCCCGACGCTAAGCGGAGTGGTCGATGGAGGAGCCGGGGCGATTCACAGCTTTGCGGTGGCCGTGGACGGCTTGGTGTGATTCCATGACAGGCAGACAGATCTCGGTCGTAGGAGCGACGTCGGCCGCATCGGTTGCGCTGTTCCTGGTCGTGAATCGGTTGATCATCCTTCGCATCGAGCATCCCGAGGCACGTCGGCTGCTGCTCCTCGTAGCGACACTCACGCTTGCCTGGGCAGGGGCATGGGTTGTTGGACGGGAATTCCAGTCGCGATGGGGCCGAGCCGCGGCGACCTTCTGGCTCGCCAGCTTGATCCTCCACCATTTTGCCGGGATTTCCGCCTCAATCGCGTGGTATGGCACTGGCCCGTAGGCCGTTACTGCCATGTCTGACTGGCCTTCGCTTATGACGCAGCAACGCCACTTCCGTTGGTCGGTTGTCATCGCCGCACTGGTCACCTCGCTGACGGTGACGACACTATTGATCCACCTGTCCGATCCGCCGAACAACAATGTACCGGGGTGGACGCTCACGGCTGGAATGGTGTCGGGATGTGCGGTCATGGCGTTATGGCACCCTCGGCCGGCTCTCAGTACGATTCTGTTCGGTGCCTTGTGCTATCCGCTCCTTCTGGGGTGGACGCTCGTTCTCATTCTGGGTCTCTACGAGGGGCCTTGATCCAGGAGATGAGAGATCGCGTCGCGCGGAATCCATGACGCTCGACCCACCACGCCGATGCCCCCGGCGTCGGCCGCCCACGTGCTGCCGCCCACCGGTGCAACGGCGATCGCCGGTCACGAAGCGCGCGGCCCTTTTGCGCGCACGGTCCTGATCGTGACGGCGGGAGCTTGACCGCCCGGCCGAGCGGTCGGGCGGGCGAGCCGGCCCCGCGCAGGTCGGAGGGACGCGGCCCGCACGAGCAGTTGCCGAACCTCGAGCCACGCGGCGGGCGCAGCCGTGACGCTCACGTCCCGATCACCACCCGCGCCGCCGCCTCCGCCTCCTCCAGCGTCGTCACCACCCCATCCAGCTGCTGCTCGTAGACTGCGCGCAGGATCTCGCCCATCCGCGGCCCTGGCGCCACGCCCATCGCGATCAGATGCCGCCCCAGCAGGATCGGCGCCGGCGGGCGATGCTCCACGCCCAGCGACCGCGCACGCTCGATGAACCAGTCCATCGCCGAGCAGTCGAACGCCGCGCCGCGCCCGTTGCAGTCCGCGCGTGCGAAGCGTGTCAACAGCTCCAGGTCCACGCGCTGGGCGAGGCGGCGGAACGCGCCGTCCGTCACCGTGTTCTTCGCCTTGTGGAACGCGCTCGGCCGCAAGTGCTCGGTCACGAGGCCCAGCACCTGCGTGCGAACGTCCACGCCGTCCAGTGTGTGCACGTTCAGGCGATCGAGGATGCGCGTGGCTGCTTCGACGCCCGCCGCCTCGTGCCCCGGCGACTTGATCCTCCCGTCCACGTGGATCGTGGTCTGCGGCTTGCCCAGGTCGTGGCACACCGCGCCCAGCATGACGATGGCCAGCTCGGGGCGCGCGAGATCCGCGTTCCGCCGCCGCGCCTCGTCCATCACCATCAGCGTGTGCGTCCACACGTCGCCCTCGGGATGCCACTCCGCGTCCTGCGGGCAGTCGTAGAGCGGCACCATTTCCGGCAGGATCTTCTCGATGACACCCAGCTCGCGCGCCAGCGCGAAGCCGATGGACGGCCGCATCGCACGGAGCAGGAGCTTTTCGAACTCGCCCCAGATGCGCTCCGCCGGCAGGTCGTCCAGCGCGATGCCGCGGCAGAGCTCCTTGCTCGCCGCATCCATCGTCAGCTCGAAGCGCGCGGCGAACTGCAGCGCGCGCAGCACGCGGAGCGAGTCGTCTGCGAACGTGTGGGGATCCACCACGCGCAGCACGCGGCGCTCGAGATCAGCGCGGCCCTCGAAAGGGTCGAGATACTCGTCGGTCAGCGGGTCCCAGGCGATGGCGTTGAGGGTGAAGTCGCGCCGGCGCGCGGCCTCTTCGTACGACATGCCGGGGTCGCCCTCGACGGTGAATCCCTTGTGCCCCCGACCCGTCTTCGACTCGCGGCGTGGCAGCGCCACGTCCACCGGGCCGAGCTTGTAGACGGGGAAGGCCTGGCCAACTGGCTCCACCCGCCCGAGCGAAGCCAGCAGCCCGGGCAGCTCGGCCTGCGGGATGCCGAAGACCTCCACATCGAGATCCTTGGAGTCGTGACCGAGGAGTCGATCCCGAACGACGCCGCCCACGACGAGCGCGCGGCCTCCTCGAGCGCGGACGAGCTCGGCAATGCGGAGGGCTTCGGTAGGGACAGTGGTCCCACGGTTGGTCCCAGGCGCGGGCATCTCATCCCTGAGATTACACGCTCGCGTTGGCTACAATGACCCCGGAGGCGCGGCAATGCGAAGCGCGATGTCCGTTCCAGTCGTCCTGGCGGCGGTGGCCCTGCTGGGGGCAGCGGCCACGGGGCCCTCGGCCCAAACCCAGTCCCCGCCCGGACAGCCCATCTTCCGGTCCGGCGTGGACCTCATCACCATCGACGTCGTCGTCGTGGACGGCGACGGCCAGCAGATGCCGTCGCTTACCACGGACGACTTCGCCGTCGAGGTGGACGGCAAGCCGCGCGCGGTGCTCTCCGCACAGTACTTCGAGGGCGCGCCGCCGATGGTTCCGGGGTCGCGCGAGGCAGCGGAGGCGGCCAGGCGCGCCAGCGCGGCACCAGCGGATCCGAACGCGAACCAGATCGTCCTCGCCATCGACGTCGGCTCCACCAGCCCGGCCAGCCGGGAACAGGTGCTGGCGGCCGCCAACGCCGTCCTGGACCGCTTGCCGCCTGCGGATCGCGTGGCGACCGTGGCGTTGCCGCTGCGGATGACCGAGTTCACCTTCACCACGAATCGCCAGGCCTCGCGGCAGACGCTGCAGGAGATCACCGGCTGGTCCCCGCGCCTCGGCACGCAGCTTCCGTTCGGCATCGTCGAGGCGCTGGGCATGGATCGGCGGGAGCGCGAGTGGGAGCTTGCGGTATCGCGCGTCTGCAGCCGGGGCGACGAGTTCGTGCGCCTGGCGTGCCGTGCGGATCTCGAAGCCCAGGCGCGGGTCCTAATCTCCGAAGCCAACGCCCGTGCGGCCACGACGACGACGAGCCTCGAGGTACTGCTGCGCTCGCTCGCGCGCATCGAGGGGCCGAAGACCATGCTGTTCTTCTCGGAGGAGCTGCCCACCGACGGCGCGCGCGTGGAGGTGGAGCGCGTGGCGCGGGCGGCGGCGGCGGCCCGCACCCGCATCCACGTGATGCACGCGCTCCCGGGGACACAGGACGTGACCAACATGTATTCCCGCTACGAGCCCGTGAAGGAGCGGCAGCGCGCGCTCGAGGGGCTCGAGCTCGTCTCCGACTGGACGGGCGGCGACCTGTTCGCGCTGGGGACCAGCAACGAGATCGCCGTGCGGCTGGCGAGGGAACTGTCGGGCCGCTACCTCCTGATGGTCGAGACGATGCCGGGCGACCGCGATGGCAAGCCGCACCGGATTCGCGTGCAGACACCGCGGCACAGGGTGACGGTGCGTGCCCGGCGGGAGTTCGTCGCCGACAACCTGCGGACCTACCTGCCGCCAGCGGTGACGCCGGAGCCCGAGGTCCCGGCCGCGCCTGCTGCCACGGCGCGCGAAGCATCCCCGGCCGGCGTCGAGCCGGCCCCGGCGGCGCCACCCGTGCCGTCGACGCCATCGCCTGAGAGCGGCATCCCCGAGGCGACCGCGCGCGGCTCCGTGTTCGTGTCCGTCGATCCCCTGCACCCGGATCGGAAGTCCGCGGAGACGATTCAGATTCTCAACACGCTTCGCGCGGCGCTGTCGGCGCGCGGCTACTCGTCCGCGCCCTCAGCGGCCGCGGCCACCGTCCGCGTGGAGGTGACGGGTCAGCGGATCATGGGCGGGGGCCGCACGGCGTTGCCCACGCAGAACCGCGGCGGATCGTCGCCGACCGCGCTCATCCGCGTGACCGTGTCGGATGGCGCGCGCATCAGCGAACTGCGCGGGCGCAACCAGGGGGATCTGGACATCACCCGCTCCGCGGCAGACGAGACCGCGCGGCTCATCGAGCGCTGGGTGGGCAGCGGCGGCGAGGGCGCGGCCGCGACTTCCGCGCCGGCCCCCGCGCCTCCGCCCTCGACCGTCCCCCCGCAGGAGCTGCTCCCGCGCATGCGCGCGTACGTCGGGGAGTACGAGAAGGCGCTCGCCGGCATCGTGGCCGAGGAGCGCTACGTGCAGACCTACTCGCAGCGCATCGCGGCGTATCCCGCGCCGCCGCGCCTCACCCGGCGCGAGCTTCGGTCCGAGATGGGATTCGCGTGGTTCCCGACGCCGGGTACCTGGTTCGGCTTCCGCGACGTGTTCGAGTCCAATGGGAAACCCGTGACGGATCGGCAGCAGCGCCTGGAGCAGCTGTTCGTGGACCGCAAGTTCCCGTCGGACGAGCAGCTCGCCCGCGTGGCCGAGTCGAGCGCGCGTTTCAACATTGGCCCCGCACGCCGCAACTTCAACGTGCCGACGCTGGCGCTGCTCGTGGCGAGCCCGGCCAACGTGGGCCGGTTCGCGTTCGAGCTGCGGGGGTACGACGCCATCGACGGCGTGCGCGTGGCGCTCATCGCCTTCTCGGAGACGGGCTCGCCGACCTTGATTACCCGGGACGGCCACGACTGGCGCAGCCGGGGGCTGCTGTGGGTGGAGCCGGAATCGGGCCGCGTCTGGCGCACGGACATCCAGCTGACCGACCGCGACATGGAGATGCGCCAGACGACCTGGTTCACGCGAGACGAGCGCCTGGACCTGATGGTCCCCGCACGGATGCGGGAGCTGTACGACTACGTGGAGCGCGCGGACGAGTACGTGGAGGCCGTGGCCGACTACTCGAACGT
This sequence comes from Acidobacteriota bacterium, assembly GCA_020851565.1. Taxonomy (GTDB): domain Bacteria; phylum Acidobacteriota; class Vicinamibacteria; order Vicinamibacterales; family UBA2999; genus VFZN01. The sequence continues at coordinate 201,464 of JADZCN010000037.1, forward strand.
CCGCCGGTTCCGGGTGGAGACGTCGGGACACTGAACGCGGACGGGGCCGCAGATGCCGCAGATTACGCAGATGGCGCTGACCCTTCTGTTCTGAACTGTTGGGTGCGACCGGTGCCGGCCGCGACGCGGCCGGCAGGCGGGGAGGTGAGGGAGGCGCAGACACAAGCCGGTGGGGAATGGCGGACCGATTTGTGCCTGCGCCTCCCTCACTTCCCCGCGCGGGCGCTGGGCGCCCCCGGTCGCTCTCCCTACGCCCGTTATGGGAACGTTCGCGCCATCTGCGCAATCTGCGCCATCTGCGGCTAAGCTTACGCGCATGCCAATTCCCATGCGCGCAACGTCGGTGATGTCCCTCCTCGCCCTGGCCGCCGCGTTCGGCGCCGGGGTGCTCGCCGCGCCCCACTTCGGGGTCGCCCAGGCGCAAACCACCGGGAAGGTGTACGAGCTTCGCACCTACACGGCCCCGGACGGCAAATTGGCGGACCTGCACAGGCGCTTCCGTGACCACACGCTGCGCATCTTCCAGAAGCACGGCATGACCAACGTGATCTACCTCGCCCCGCTGGATGCGCCGGCGTCGCAGAACACGCTCGTGTACCTGCTCTCACACCAGAGCCGCGAGGCCGCCAAGGCCAGCTGGGACGCCTTCCGGAACGATCCCGAGTGGAAGAAGGTGGCCTCCGAGTCGCAGGTCGACGGCCCCATCGTCTCGAAGGTGGACTCCGTGTTCCTGCAGGCGACCGATTACTCGCCGATGAAGTGAGGATCCAGATGCAATCGCGAATCAACGGGCGATGGACGGTCCACGCGGTGCTGGTGGCCGCGGGCGTCACGGTGATGGCGGCGCAGGCCGCGAGCCAGGCGGGGCAGCCTGCCGCGGGCGGCGGACCGCTCTTCACCGGCACCTCCACGGTGATGGACGGGAAGGACCTCTCGGTGGCTCGCAGGCGCTTCGAGCCGGGCGCGCGCAGCTACTGGCACAGCCACGACAACGGGCAGCTCCTCTACGTCGAAGACGGGCGCATGCGCACGCAGAAGCGCGGGCAGGCGATGCGCGAGCTCGGCAAGGGCGAGAGCGACTACACCGGGCCGAAGGTGGAGCACTGGCACGGCGCCGTGCCGCATACGCACCTCATCCAGGTGAACGTGGGCTTCAGCGGCGGCACGAAGTGGCTCGAGGCCGTGACCGACGCGCCGTACAACGGGAAGTAGCGAGATGACGCAGGACCCGGTCATCGACCTGCTGAAGGCCCTCGTCAGGATCGACTCGGTGAACCCGTCGCTCGTGTCGGGCGCCTCGGGCGAAGCGGCCATCGCCCGCGCGCTGGCCGAGCACATGCGCGGGATGGGCCTCGACGTGCACATCCAGGACGTGGCGGAGGGCCGCCCCAACGTCGTCGGTGTGCTCGACGGGCGCGAGCCGGGGCGCTCGCTGATGTTCTGCGGGCACATCGATACGGTGGGTGTCGCGGGCATGGCGCAGCCGTTCGAGCCGGCGGAGCGCGACGGCCGCGTCTACGGCCGTGGCTCGCAGGACATGAAGAGCGGCGTGGCGGCGATGGTGGACGCCGCGCGCGTCCTCCGCGACTCGGGCGGCCTGGATGAGGGCCGGCTCATCATCGCGTGCGTCGTGGACGAGGAGCACGAGAGCATCGGCGCCGACGCGCTCGTCAAGAAGTGGTACGCCGACGGCGCGGTGGTCACCGAGCCCACGGACCTCGCCATCGCGATCGCGCACAAGGGCTTCGAGTGGGTGGAGATCGAGACGGAGGGGCGGGCCGCACACGGCAGCCGGCCGCGCGAGGGCCGCGACGCCATCCGCCTCATGGGCCGCGTGCTCACGGAGCTCGACGCGCTGGACCACGAGTTGCAGTCGCGGCCGCCGCATCCGCTGCTGGGCACGGCGTCGCTGCACGCCTCGCTCATCCACGGCGGGCGCGAGCTGAGCTCGTACCCGGACCGCTGCCACCTTCAGATGGAGCGGCGCACCGTGCCCGGTGAGCAGCCGGGCCGCGGCGCCCGCGAGGTGGCCGACATCCTCGCGCGCCTCTCCGCTGCCGATCCGGAGTTCAAGGCCGCGAGCCGCCAGCTCTTCGCGCGCTCGCCGTACGAGATTGCCGCCGACCACCCGCTGGTGGCCACCACGAAGCTGGCCGTGGCCGCGGCTTCATCTGCGCCATCTGCGGCCCCATCTGCGGCCCCATCTGTGTCGGGGATGAGCTTCTGGACCGACGCATCGGTGTTGGGCGACGCAGGCATCCCGTCGCTCCTCTTCGGACCGACGGGCGCGGGCCTGCACGGCGTGGAGGAGTGGGTGGAGGCTCAGAGCGTCATCACCTGCCGTAACGCGCTCGCCGAGCTCGCCAGGCGGTGGTGTGGGACGCGATAGTGAGAGCGTGTCCATTGAGTGATTGCCTATTGCTGATTGAGCGATTCATTGTGGATTGAGCGACTGGGGCATTGGACATTGGATTGGGTGATTGGGCGACTTGCGCATTGGGCGATTTCGTCGTCACGCGTGCGAATCGCCCAATCGCTCAATCCCTCAGTCGCCAATCGTCAATTCAATGCGCAATGCCCCAATCGCCCGCTCTTCAATGAATCACTCAATCAGCAATCAGCAATCGCCTATGGGTACCTATCGCTCCGCTAGCCGCGTTCGTACAGCAGCCCGCGCAGCACGAAGGCGACATTGGCCGGCCGCTCACCGAGGCGGCGCATGAAGTACGGGAACCACTGCTGCCCGAACGGGACGTAGACGCGCACGCCGTACCCTTCCGCCACCAGTGACGCCTGCAGGTCGCGGCGGATGCCGTAGAGCATCTGGAACTCGAAGCGGTCCTTCGCGTAGCCGCGCTGATCCGCGTAGCGCTTCGTGGCGCCGATCATCGCGGGATCGTGAGTGGCGATGGCGGGGAAGTGTCCGTGGTCCAGCAGCTCGCGCATCAGCTCCACGAACACAGCGTCCACCTGCTCCTTCCCCTGGAACGCCACCGTCTTGGGCTCCTTGTAGGCGCCCTTCACCAGCCGCACCCGCATGCCGAGCGCGTTCAGCGCGCCCACGTCCTTCGGCGACCGGATGAGGCACGACTGGATCACCGTGCCGATGCCGCGGTGGCCCTGCCGCCACAGCGTCTCCATCACCTGCAGCGTCCGGTCGGTGTAGGGCGAGTTCTCCATGTCCACGCGCACGAAGAACCCGTGCTGGTCCGCGGGCTCGAGGATGCGGCGCATGTTGTCCACCGCCGTCGCGCGGTCCACGTCCAGCCCGAGTTGCGTGAGCTTCACAGAGATGTTCCGCTCGATGCCCGATCGGACGATGGCGTCGATGATGCGGAGGTACTCGGCAGCCGCGGCCGCGGCCTCGTCGAAGGTGGCGGAGCTCTCGCCGAGGTAGTCGAGCGTGAGACGCAGGCCGCGCGCGGGCAGTTCCGCCACGGCGGCAATCGCCTCCTCGACCGTCTCGCCCGCGATGAAGCGCCGCGCGAAGCCGCCCGGGCGCATCCCGTACCGCGAGGCCAGTCGCTTCAGGAGATGGATCTGCGCCAGCGAATGGAAGAGGGCTTTCGACGTCGCGTCGATCATCAGCCGGGGTCCTGCTCCACGTCAGTGCGTCGCGCCGGCGGGGGTGAGCAGGTGCTGGAGGCTGCGGGCGTAGTAACGGAGGACGTTGCGCTCGCGCACGCGGTACCGGCCCTGTTCGAGCACGATGATGCCGCGTGTTTCGAGGGGCTCCACGGCCGAGGCCAGCACGTCGCGCGCGGTGCGCACGCCCATGTTGGCGCCCGTGGCCCCGAGCGTGTCGAGGATGGCCGTGATGCGCGACTCGAGATCCGCCTTCTCGATGGAGGGGCGCATGGCCGCAGCCAGCACCGCCGTCGGCAGCACCTTGTACTGGCGCCCGATCTCGCGCTGCACGCGCTGCGCGAGGTCCAGCACCGACCGCCGCGACTCGCCGTCGTAGCCGTCCAGCGCAATCGGGCGGCCGAACGTGACGAATGCGCGGCTGCGGTACCCCACCGCGTACCGGACCATCTCCGCCAGCTCGCGGCTGAACGCGCGCTGCCGCCGCTTCACCTTCTGCCGGGCCAGCACGTGGTCCTCGAGCACGAGGTCGTAGGCGATGGCGACGGGCACGATGGACATGCCGGGCAGGTTGGCGCCGAGGCACGCGCTGAACAGGCCCGTCTTCGGGTTCTTCAGCTCGCCGCTGTAGCTGCGCCCGCCCTCCGGGTAGAAGAAGAGATCGTGGGTGTGGAGGAGGGTGCCGACGTAGGCCTTCAGCGTGATGAGATACGCCGGGTCCTTCGTGTTGCGCCGGATGGGGAGCGCGCCCGTGACGTGCTTGTGAATGAGCCCCAGCGGCCCCCCGAACAGGTTGATGCCCGCCGCGATGATCGGCGGTCGCACCCCCGCATCGTCCAGGACGAGCGGCTCGACGAGGTAGTCGGTGTGGCTGCGGTGGTTCGAGGCCCAGACCACGCGGCCCTGTGCCGTGGCCTGCACGGCGTGCTCGGTCTGCTCGCCCACGCGCTCGATCTTGCGCAGGATGGGATAGAGCGGGTACTCGAGCGCCCGGTACAGCTCGTAGCGCTGGGTGGTCCGCAGCTCCTCGAGGTACTCGAGGATGCGGGCGCGCGCCTGCGCGGCGTCTCCGTTGCCCGCCAGGTAACGGGCCACCTCGTCCCGGTTCAGGACCGCTTCAGTGATGTCGTCCATCTCGCGCGCGCACAGATGATAGACCAAAGAGACGGGGGCCGCGTTACCCCTGTTCAATCCGCCGGCAGATGGCGTCCGCGAACGACGTGGTCGTGGCCGTGCCGCCCAGGTCCGGCGTCACGTGACCAGACTCCAGGACCTCGCGCAGCGCGGTCATGATGCGGGCCGCCTTCTCGTCCTCCTGCAGGTGCTGCAGCATCAGCACCGCGGAGAGCAGCAACGCCGTCGGGTTGGCGATGTCGCGGCCGGCGATGTCGGGTGCTGTCCCGTGCACGGCCTCGAACACCCCGACCCCGCCCTCGCCCAGGTTCGCCGACGGCACCACGCCCAGCCCGCCCACCAGCCCCGCGCACAGGTCCGACACGATGTCCCCGTACAGGTTCGGGAGCAGCAGGACGTCCATTCGTTCCGGGTGCATCACCAGGTGCATGCAGGCCGCGTCCACGATGCGGTCCTCGCACGCCACCTCCGGATAGCGGGCCGCGACCTTCCGCGCGGTGTCGAGGAACAGCCCGTCGCCGAGCTTCATGATGTTGGCCTTGTGGACGATCGTCACCTTCTTCCGCTGATGGCGCCGCGCGTACTCGAAGGCGAACGCCGCGATGCGGGTCGTCGCCTTCTCGGTGATGATCTTCAGGCTCTCGACGACCCCCGGCACGACGACGTGCTCGAGCCCGGCGTAGAGGTCCTCGGTGTTCTCGCGGACGATGACCAGGTCCACGCCCGAGAAGCGGGAGGGGACCGACGGCAGGTTCCAGACCGGGCGCAGGTTGGCGTAGAGATCCAGCGCCTTGCGCAGGCCCACGTTGACGCTGGTGAAGCCCTTGCCGACCGGCGTGGTGATGGGGCCCTTGAGCGCCACCTTGTTGCGCGCCACCGAGTCGAGCAGGGAAGGGGGGAGGGTGGTGCCGTGCTCCGCGACGGCCTCCGCACCGGCCGAGAAGGTTTCCCATTCGGGATCGAAGCCGGCGGCCTTCAGCACGCGCACCACCGCACGCGTGACCTCAGGGCCTATGCCGTCGCCGGGTATCAGCGTAACTGTGGGCCTGCTCATTGATGATTGCCGATTGGCGATTGACGATTCATCGGGCGATTGGGGCCGTCTCCCCCAAGACCCCAAGACCTCAAGACCTCAAGACCCAAGTCCCAAGTCCCAAGCCCCAAGCCCCGGTTCACTCCCGCGATTCCCAGAACAGGAGCAGGAGCGCCCCAATGGCCGTGGCGCTCAGCAGCAGGTTCGACAGGCCGTGGAGCTGATAGAACGACGCGCGGCGCGGGTCGTCCTGGGGGAGCGAGGCCACCGGGCCCCCGATTTCGCGCTGCATGGCCTCGACCCGGGGACTGATGCCGAAGCCGGAGGCCAGGGTCAGGCCGAGCATGACCCCCACGATGCCGGCGCGGATGCCGTAGGCCACTGGCCGCGGGCCGAGCAGGCGGCGGACGGTCAGCGTGACCAGCATCACGGCCGCGGCGACGTAGAACACCGTGTGGAGCCGGCCCAGGATCTGCCCGAACACCTGGCCGGCCAGCACCCGTCCCTGCTCCGGGTTCCACCCCTCGAGCACCTCGAAGATCGTGGGCGCCGCCACGAGGCCCGCCACCGCCATCCCGCCCAGCCAGACGCACAGGGCGAGGATGTACAGGTAGCGCAGCAGGAACATCTCGACATTATAGGGTGCGCGGGTGCAGGGGTGCAGAGGTGCAGGGTGCCCGGTGCACGGGTCCGTAGTGCGACGTGCGCGGCACCCCTGCACCCTTGCACCCCTGCACCCCTGCACCCCTGCACCCCTGCACCCCCCTCTGATAAACTTTGGCGTTCCGTGCCATCCCTGGAGGGTCTCCGGTTGCCTGTTGACGTATCTCTGCTGCCCAACCTGAAAAACATCGCCACCCGGCTTCGCATCGAGTCCATCCGGGCCACGACCGCGGCCGGCAGCGGGCATCCGACGACCTGCCAGTCGGCGGCGGACCTCATGGCGGCGCTGTTCTTCGCCGAGATGCGCTTCGACCCCCGGAACCCGCAGCATCCCCTGGCCGACCGCCTGGTGATGTCCAAGGGCCACGCCGCGCCGCTGCTCTACGCGATGTGGGCCGAGGCCGGCTTCATCCCGCGCGAGCGCCTGGCGGATCTCCGGCTGCTCACTTCGGACCTCGAGGGACACCCCACGCCGCGCCTGCCGTTCGTCGACGTCGCGACCGGATCGCTGGGGCAGGGGCTGGCCGCGGGCGTGGGTACCGCGCTCAACGCGCGCCGCATCGGCGCCGATTACCGCACCTACGTCCTGATGGGTGACGGGGAGACGGCAGAGGGCTCGGTCTGGGAGGCGGCATCGGTCGCGCATCTCTACGCGCTCGACTCGCTCTGCGCCATCGTGGACGTCAACGCGCTCGGGCAGAGCCGCCCCACCGAGCTCGAGCACGACATGGAGGCCTACCGCACGCGGTGGCATGCGTTCGGCTGGCACACCGTGGTCATCGACGGCCACGACATGGCACAGGTGCTCGCGGCCTATGCCGAGGCGCGCGCGACGAAGGGACGACCCACGGTCATCCTGGCCCGCACCCTGAAAGGCAAGGGCGTGTCCTTCACCGAGGGCAAGCCCAACTGGCACGGCAAGCCGCTCAAGCCCGAGGAGGCCACCCGCGCCGTCGCCGAGCTCGAGGCGCAGCTCGAGCAGGAAACCAGGCCGACGCCGGACATTCCCGCACCGCCACCCGCCCCCGCCGCGGCCGCGCCGGCCACGATGCCCGCGCCCGCCTACAAGCTCGGCGATCAGGTCGCCACGCGCGAGGCCTACGGCACCGCGATCGCGAAGCTCGCCTCCGTGGATCCGCGCGTCGTCGCGCTCGACGCCGACGTGAAGAACTCGACGTTCAGCGAGCGCTTCGAGGCGGCGCACCCGGACCGCTTCTACCAGTTCTTCATCGCCGAGCAGGTGATGGTGGGTGCGGCGATGGGCCTGGCCGCACGCGGCGCGGTGCCGTTCCCGTCCACGTTCGCCGCGTTCCTGACGCGCGCCTCGGACTTCATCCGCATGGCCGCCATCAGCGGGGTGAACATCAAGCTCGCCGGCTCGCACGCGGGCGTCTCGATTGGCGAGGACGGCCCGTCGCAGATGGCGCTCGAGGATTTCGCGATGACCGCCGCGCAGCCCAATTTCACGGTGCTGTACCCGTCGGACGCGGTGAGCACCGAGAAGCTCATCGGCGAGATGGCCGCGCATCATGGCCCGGCGTACATGCGCACCACGCGCCCGAAGACGCCCGTCATCTACGACAACAACGAGTCGTTCCCCATCGGCGGCCTCAAGGTGCTGCGCAGCAGCGCTGCCGACACCGCCACCGTGATCGGGGCGGGCGTCACGCTCTTCGAGGCGCTCAAGGCCCACGACGCGCTGAAGGCGGATGGGATCGCCATCCGCGTCATCGACCTCTATTCCATCCAACCCATCGACGCCGCGGCGCTCATCGCCGCGGGCCGGGAGACCGGACGGCTCATCACCGTCGAGGATCACTACATCTCCGGCGGCATCGGCGACGCCGTGGCCCGTGCCGTGGCGCCGGCCGGCCTCACGGTCACGCGCCTCGCCGTCACCGAGATCCCGCGCAGCGGCAAGCCCGACGAGCTGATCGAGAAGTACGGCATCTCGGCGAAGGCGATCATCGAGGCGGTCCGCTAGCCGCAGGAGCCCATCCCCCATGCGTGTCGCTCGAATCACGACCGGTGTCGTTGCCGTCCTGCTGACGACGCAGGTGGGCGGGGCCGCACGGCAGGGGACGCCTGGCGTGCAGGACGCCGCGTGGTCGCCGGACGGCCGCCGCATCGCGGTGTCGTACCTGGATCGTATCTGGACGATGAACCCCGACGGGCACCAGGCCCGCGCGCTGGCCCCGGCCGACTCCGGCGCGGTGGAGCGCGAGCCCGCGTGGTCGCCCGATGGCACGCGCCTCGCCCATGCCGCCAATCGCGGTGGCGGCTTCGACATCGTCGTCACCGTGGTGAAGACCGGCGCCTCGACCGTGGTCGCGGCCATGCCGGGCGACGAGCGCTGGCCGTCGTGGACGGCGGACGGCCGGCTCGTCTTCGCGCACCGCGGGGCGCCGCCTGCCGGCCGCGGTGCGGACGCCTCGCGCCAGTGGGATCTCTACCTGGCCATCCCGGTCGCCGGTTCCGACGCCTGGCAGGCCCCGGTGCCGCTCACCGACACCGTCGACAGCGAGACCTTCCCACGCGTGTCGCCCGACGGCCGGAAAATCGCGTTCGTCTCGGAGCGCGATGCCGAGGACGACGTGGACCTGTGGTGGATGCCGCTCGTGTCCTCCGGCGTGACCCGGCCCGTGCCGCTTGGCGCCCGCGTGACCTCACCGGCGTCCCGCTCCGGCGCGTCCATTCCGTCCGTCGAGACAAAGGCGCCGCGCGCCACGGTCATCGCCCGCGCGAGAGGTGCCGAAGGGCCGCTGGCGTGGGCCCCCGACAGCCAGCGGGTTGCGTACTACGCCGTTCGCGAGGGCATCGGGTCGGTCTGGGTGGCCAGCGTCGAGCCCGCTCGCCCCGAGGCGGACGAAGCTCCCGAGCCGCGCGCGAGGCCGTCGGCGCCGCCGCAGCTCGTGTCGCGCAGGGGCGGGGCGCCGGCCTGGTCGCCGGATGGCCGGACGATTCTCGTCACGGGTTTGCCGGACCCGCAGCCCGTCTACAACGGCAACCCGCTCCGCAGCGAGGCCGAGCCGCCGCCACTGTTCGCGCTGAACGCCGCGTTCCAGATCTGGCGCGTGCCCGCGCCGCTGCCCGTGCACGAGTCGGGCGGGGAGGTGACCGCGAGCCTGCCGCTGTCGCCGGCCCTGCTGACCTCGGCGTTCGACCGGGTATGGGAGACGCTGCGCGGCTTGTACTACTCGACGGGACCGTCCGCCGAGGCATGGACGAAGGCGCGCGACGGTTATCGCCCCCGCGCGGCTGCGGCGAAGACCGACGCCGCGTTCGAAGCCATCGTGGACGAGATGGTGGCCGAGCAGCCGCTCATCAAGCCCGTCGTCACCTCGAACGGCGGCATGGTCGTGTCGGGCCATCCGCTGGCCTCGGAGGCGGGCCGCCTGGCGTTCGAGAAGGGCGGCAACGTCGTGGACGCGATGATCGCCGTCTCGTTCGCGCTCGGCGTCGTCGAGCCGGAGGCCTCGGGCGTCGGTGGCGACGGTTCCGCGGTGCTCTACCTGAAGGGCATGAAGCGCCCAACGGTGATCGAGTACAAGGACATGACGCCCATGCGCGCGACACCGGACAACCCGGCAATCGTGCAGAACGGGCGGCTCGTCGCCGACGGCCCGGCCGCGGCCAACATCCCGGGCGTCGTGGCCGGCCTCGATCACCTGTACCGGAACTACGGCAGCGGCAAGGTGAAGTGGGAAGAGCTGATCGAACCTGCGATCAGGCTGGCCGACGAGGGCTTCGTCCTGGACGAGGCGCTGCCGACGACCATCGCGGAGGGGCGCCGTTTCCTGGAGAAGTGGCCCGAGGCGGCGAAGATCTACCTGCCGGGCGGGCAGGTACCGCGGCCGGGCGACCGGTTCTTCAACAAGGACTACGCCTCCACGCTGCGCGCCATCCAGAAAGGCGGCGCCGAGGCGTTCTACCGCGGCGCGATCGCGCGGAAGATCGCGGAGGATATGGAGGCCAACGGCGGCATCCTGACCTACGCCGATCTCGCGCAGTATCGCGCCATCGAGCGCGAGCCCGTGGTGGGGCAGTACCGGGGGCACGCGCTCTACGCGGGCGGCCCGCCCGTCGCCACCGGCATCCAGCTGTTCGAGTCGCTGCACGTCCTGGAGCAATATCAGCCGAAGCCCGGCGCGCGCCTCGTGACCGACGCGGACTATTTCCACTACCTCATCGAGGCGTGGAAGGTGCGCGATCCCCTGCGGCGCGTGGCGGATCCGGAGCGCTGGCCCGTGGACTTCGCCGAGCACCTGACGATGGAGCACGCGCGGAAGCTGTTCCAGAAGATCGAGCCGATGAAGGCCTCGCGCTACGAACGGCCGCCCGACGAGGACCAGGGGCCCCAGGGGCCGCCGACGGTGGCGCCGCGCATCTCCACGGGCACGACGTCGTTTGCCGTGGCCGACGCCGAGGGCAACATGATTGCCGTCACCCAGACGCTGAGCACCTGGGGCGGGACGTTCTACGTGTCGAAGGGCCTGGGCTTTCTCTACAACAACCACCTGCGGTCGAACCGCCTGGCGTCGGGCGCGTACGGGAGCCTCGTGCCGCTGGCGCGATCGAGCACGGCCAGCGTGCCGACGCTGGTGTTCGAGAAGAAGGCCTCGGGGGAGGAGGTGCCGAAGCTGGCGGTGGGCTGCGCGGGCAACGCCTGGATCCCGGTGTCGGTGTACAACATCATCACGGGCGTCATCGACGGCGGGCTCGGGGCGCAGCGGGCCATCGAGGCCGCTCGCTTCCTGCCGGGGCGCGACCCCGCGGACCCGACCGGCGACGGCGAGCGAGTGGAGATCGAGGATCGTTTCCCGCGAAGCCTCATCGACACGCTGCGCGCGCGCGGGCATCTATTCCAGAAGATCGGCCGCAAGGGCGAAGTGCGCTACGGCTACGCCGCGGCCATCACCGTGGACGTACCGAACGGCCGTGTCGAGGGAGGTGCCGAGCCAAGACGCTCCCATGCGGCGGTGGCGGCGGCCAGGCGATAACGGCGACCACGGCCCTGAGATTGCACCCTTGCACCTTGCACCCTTGCACCATTGCACCCTTGCACCATTGCACCCTTGTACCGTGAACCCCCGGAGGGCTCCTCCATGTCTCTGATCGATCCCGGCAAGAAGGCTCCCGCGTTCTCGCTGAAAGACCAGTCGGGCAAGACGCACACGCTGGCCGACTACGCCGGCCGTCCCGTCGTGCTGTATTTCTATCCGAAGGACGACACGCCAGGGTGTACTGCCGAAGCCTGTGCGTTCCAGGACAACTTGCCGAAGTTCGGCAAGAGCAAGGCGGTCGTCCTCGGCGTCAGCGTGCTCGACGAGAAGAGCAAGGCGAAATTCGCGGACAAGTACTCGTTGACGTTCCCCCTGCTGGCCGATCCCGACCACGCCATCATCGAGAAATACGGCGCGTGGCAGGAGAAGTCGATGTACGGCCGCAAGTACATGGGCGTGGCCCGCATGACCTACCTCATCGGCCCGGACGGAAAGGTCGTCCAGCGCTGGGATGCGGTGAAGGTGAAGGGACACGCGGAGGACGTGCTCCGGGCGGTCGCGGCACTCTGAGCTGGGGCTTGGGACTTGGGGCTTGGGACTTGGGGGTTGGGGTCTTGAGGTCTTGAGGTCTTGGGGTCTTGAGGTCTTGAGGTCTTGGGGTCTTGAGGTCTTGAGGTCTTGGGGTCTTGGGGTCTTGGGGTCTTGAGGTCTTGAGGCCTTGAGGTCTTGAGGCCGTATCGCTGGCCAAGGTTCTTCTGTGTCATCTGGGTCATCTGCGGGATCTGCGCCATCTGCGGGACCTGCGTCATCTGCGGCCCCTGCGGGATCTGCGCCATCTGCGGCTCCGGGGTCGCGGTCTGAGTTGCGCCTCCACGTTCGCGGGATGGACTGCGCGGACGAGGCGTCGCTCATCCGCCACGTGCTGGACGTCCCCGGCATCCTCCACATCGAGTTCGATCTCGTCGGCCGGCAGGTGAGCGTGTCGTACGACCCGGCACTGCTGCAGCCCGACGAGATCCTCGCGCGCGTGGGCCGGACGGGACTCGGCGTGCACGCGCACGCGCACGGCGAGCACGTGCACGACGATCACCACGCGCACGGCCAGGCGCCCGCGCATCCCGATCGGACGTGGTTGTGGGCAGTGGCGAGCGGCGCGCTGATGCTCACGGGCTGGGCCCTGGACGCGTGGCGGGCCGATACGTGGGTCGAGGCGCTGGTGGGCCACGATCACGGGCCGGCGGAGGGCGGGGCCGCCGGCACGCGCCCGATCACCTCGGTGGCCGCCTACGCGGCGTCCATCATCCTGGGGCTGGCGCCGGTCCTGCCGCGCGCGCTCGTGTCGCTGCGCTATCTCCGGCTCGACATGCACGTGCTGGTGTCGGTGTCGGCGTTGGGCGCGGCGGCGGTGGGGCAGTGGGCGGAGGGCGCCGCCGTGGCGTGCCTGTTCGCGCTCGCTCACTTGATGGAGGCCTGGAGCATCGAGCGCGCGCGCATCGCGGTGAGCGAGCTGGTCGGGCACGAGCCGGGGTGGGGTGAGGACGGCCACCGCACCTCGGCGGGCGTCGAGCGCTGGATCGAGCGCTTCGCCGCCGTCTACACGCCGCTCGTGACCTCGGCCGCGCTGACGCTGGTCGTCGTGCCCCCGCTGTTCGATGGCGCCTGGGGCACGTGGTTCTACCGTGGCCTCATCTTCCTCGTGCTGGCGTGCCCGTGCGCGCTGGTCATCTCCACGCCGGTGACCGTCGTAGCCGCCGTCACGTCCGCCGCGAGGCGGGGCGTGCTCTTCAAGGGGGGCCTGGCGCTGGAACGCGCCGCCGCCGACGCGCCTGGCGCGCTCGCTCGGCACGACGTGGTGCTCATGCCGGGCGCAGCCGCCGATGCCGGGACCTTCGCCGGCACGCACGCCCGCCGTGCCCTCGGCGTCATCCGGCAGAACGTCACCCTCGCGCTCCTGACGAAGCTGGCCTTCCTCGTTTCGGCCGTCATGGGCGCCGCCCCGCTCTGGCTCGCCGTCCTCGCCGACACCGGCGCCACCGTCGCCGTCACCCTGAATGGCCTGCGCCTCCTGCGGGCGAAGTGAAAGAAACCACGAAGGCACGAAGGGCACGAAGAACGGACGAAGTCGGATACTCCCAAGACCTCAAGACCTCAAGACCTCAAGACCTCAGGACCCCAAGACCCCAAGACCCCAAGACCCCAAGACCCCAAGACCCCAAGACCCCAAGACCCCAAGCCCCGCATCTATCGCGGCGCTTTCGACAGGCCGAGCAGGTTTGCGAACAGCCGGTACGCACCGGGCACGCCGGCCGGGAGCTGCCTGAACCACGCGTACGACGTGTAGACGTAGCGCCCCTTGCCGATCTCCGCGTAGAGCTCGCCGCCGTTGTTGACCGGCTCGTTCGGGTCGCCCGACTCGAGGAGCGGGGTGTAGCGCGGGTCGAATTTCGAGAAGCCGTAGAGATTGCGCTCCTGCACCCAGCCCTCGAAATCTGCCGGGCCGATTGCGTTCGGGAATCGAAACCGTGGGTGGTCCGGCCGCAGGATGCGCACAGGCGCGGTCTCGTCGGTGACTCGCGCGCCGATCTGGCCGGGGAACGGTGCGAGCCCCCGCGTGGCATAGTCGGTCTGCTGGTACTGCACCACCAGCGTGCCGCCGCCCTCCACGTACTCCCGCAGGCGTGCCGTGGCTGCGACGAAGTCGGGCCGCGCCTCCGAGGCCCGCACGCCGACAACGATGGTGTCGAAGCGGGAGAGGTCGCCCGTGGCGAGCATGGCCGCGTCGAGCAGCCCGACCGCCAGGCCGAGGCGGCTGATGGCATCCGGCACCTGGTCGCCGCTGCCCATGATGTAGCCCACGGTCACCGGCGCCACGTCCAGGTCGAACGCCTGGACGCGGACCGACGCCGGCGCGTAGAGCCGGTGCGTCTGGATGTGCGGGTAGGCTATGGTCTGCAGGTCCTGCGTGTAGCGCGTGCCGTCCACTTCGACGTGCGCGGCAATCTCGAATGTCCCCGCCGGAACCGGCGTGGGAGGCGTGACGGTGAAGCTGGCGGCCGTGCGCTCGCCCGGCTTCAGCGATACGGGCACCTGGGCGGGCACCGAGGTCCACCCGCGCGGCACGACGAGCGCCACCGATCCGTTCACGTCGGTCCGCGCCTGGCTCGAGACACGCACCACCACCGCGCGCGGATCCACGGCGCGGCCCGACGGCACGATCATGAGGCGGGAATCCAGGCCGACAGCCACCGCCGGCACCACGGCCACGTGGCGCCGGATCTCGCCGCGGATGCGATCCGCATAGCGATACTCGACGGGCCGCGCGAGCTCGAACGACACGCCGGCGATTTCCACGGGCAGGTGCGCGGTGAGAAGCGGCTCGGCGACCGGCGCGCCCTTTGGCGAGCCGGCGGGCCACTCGAACAGGTCGCCCTTGCGCGCCTGCACAAGCCAGTACGGCTGTGTGAGCGGCGCATCGGCCGGCGCCTGCGCGCGGAACGTCGTCGACGCGGTGGGCGACTCGCGGAAGAAACGCGCGAACGGGTTGTCCGCATCGTTGTCCGCCGGTCGCGGCGTAGGCTCAATCGTCCATCCGGTCGGGCCCGTCACGCGGGGGGTGCCGAGCCGGACCGCCGACGGATCCGCGGCAAACGCGCGCACGTCCACGACGACGGCGTCGCCGGGTGTGAGTGTCTCGGCGTTGGCCAGCGGATCCAGGGCCAGGCCCGCCGCCGCGGCGAGCGCCTCGGTGAAATCGCGCTCCTTGAACGCCAGCAGGAAATCGGCCTCGGCCTTCGCGTCGGCCGACGCCGGCAACGCTCGTGCCGCGGCCCGTGCCGCGCGCGTGGCCGAGAGCCCACGCGCCAGGGCCGGCACGATGGTGGAGGGTGTGCGCGCATCGTACTGGCGCGACGCCTCCCTGGCCGCTGCGTCCATGGCCGCCAGCTCCGCTCTCAGCGAGCCATCGGGCAGTCCCGCCAGAGCCGCCAGGCCCGGCACCGAGGTGTCGATTCCCGTGAACAGGCTCGTCTCGCCCGTGCCCGGCGCGCTCGTGTGATTCGTGACGAGGCGAAGCAGCGAGCGCTGCGGCCCCATCAGCTCGATGGCGCCCATCTCCTGCGACTTGTGCTGGCTGCGGCCCTCGAAGGCAACCTCCGCGTACGACCGCCCGGTGACGGGGTCGAAGCGGCCCGTCGCGATCTCCGTCGTTGGCGGGGCCTTGGGGTCGGGCCGGAACAGCTGGCCCACGTAGAGCTTCTTCGCCTGCCAGGGGCGCAGCCCTTCCGCGATCTGCTCGGGGAACTGCGAAGGATCCGCCGCGGCCGCGAACGCCAGCGGCGTCAGCGATCCGGCCAGCTGGTGCTGACCGTGGCCGTCGGCCGGCGTGCCGCTGAACCGGGATGCGACGACGAGGGGCCGGTACTGCCGGAGGATCCGGACCATGTCGCCCAGTACCTCGCGCGTGCCCCACTTCCGGCCGGCCTCCTCGAGCGTCTTCGAGAACCCGTAGTCCATCGTTCGCGTGAAGAACTGCTCGCCGCCGTCAAGGCGACGCGCCTGCAGCAGTTCCTCGGTGCGGATGACGCCGAGCGCCTCGAAGAGCTCGGTGCCGATGATGTTCTGCCCGCCCTCGCCGCGGTTGAGCGCGAGATAGGCGACGCGCGCGTGATCGCCGCGCGCCAGGGTTGCGATGAGCGCCGAATCCTCATCGTCGGGATGCGCGCCGGTGTGCAGCGCGCTGGCCGTGGTCTGAAGCCGCCCGAGCAGCACTGACAGGCCGGCGGCGCCACGGTTGTAGATGGGTCGGACCTGTGCCGAGATCGCGCCGGTGACGATGAGGGCCAGGGTGGAGGCGAGGACGAGTCTGCGCATGGGCGTCAGCCCATCGTACCCCACTGGTTGGGAGGTTCTGGGGTTCTCGGGTTCTCAGGTTCTCGGGTTCTGGGGTTCTGAGGTCCGCGGGTTCTGAGGTTCTCAGTTCTGCGGTTCGTCGTCGAGGGCGCCGGGGCCTGGGGTGGCCCCGGCGCGATATGGTGATTGGCTACCGCGCGCCCTGCCGGCGCGGGCGGCGCTCACGGGGGTTCTGCGCGCGCTCCTGCTGGCGCGTCTCCCTCTGCGCGCGCAGCTCCTTCGCCTTTGCCTGCTGTTCTGCGGTGAGCACGCTGAACACATCGTGGTGGACACGCGCCCGCAGCACCGCCGCGTCAGCCTGCACCGCGGCCACCTCCGCGCTCTTCGCACGGATGGCCGCTTCGTCCACGGTGTCGGCGGTGACGAGCGCGTCCATCCCCTGGTGGGCCGCACGCAGCCGATCGCCGATGTCCTTGAACGCAGCCTGGTGCGATTCGACGATGCCGCGGATCTGCTCACGCTGGGCATCGGTCAGATCGAGCTGCCGGAAGCCCCGGCCAAGCTCGCCGAGCAGGCCCATCGCTCCGCGGCCCGGGCCCGGCCCGAAGCCCGGTCCACCCGGCCCGCCAGGGCCCATGCGTCGCACCTGGGGCTGGCCCTGCGGCGGGCCGTCCTGCGCGAAGATGGGGGCCACGGCCAGGCCCGTCAGGGCCACGAGGCCGGCGGCAATCAGGAATCGAGTCGAGGTTTTCATAGGCGGGTTCTCCTTCATCTCCCTGCTTGATGAGACGGGAGGAACGTGACGGGCGCATGGCCCGGCTGTGAAAAATCTGTGGCAGCGCGGTCCGCGCGTGCCGGGACCACGTCGTATGTAGTACCAGAGTGATCGCGCCCGCCGTGACCGCCGAATCCCGCATGCCGCCGCACGTGCTGATCGTCGAGGACGACGCCCACATCCGGGATCTCATCGTCCTGCACCTGGGCCTGGAAGGGCTGCAGTCCACCGCCGTGGGCGACGGACGAGACGCACTGGATCGCGTGTCCACCACGCCCTACGATCTCGTCGTCCTGGACCTCATGCTGCCCGGCGTGGACGGCATCTCCATCTGCCGGGCGCTCAGGCGGTCCGGCCCCAACCAGGACGTGCCCGTGCTGATGCTGACGGCACGGCGCGAGGAGAGCGACAAGGTCCTGGGCCTCGAGAGCGGCGCCGACGACTACCTGGCCAAGCCGTTCGGGGTGCGCGAGCTGGTGGCGCGCGTGCGCGCGCTGCTTCGCCGGCCGCGGGTGTCGCAGATTCTGGCCGCCGCGGGCGAGAACGGCGGGCTGTCGGAGCGGCCCGTCAGCATCCACGGCATCGAGATCGACCCGGCGCGCCGGCGCGTCCGCGTGCGCGGACAGGAGGTGGAGCTCACCGCCCAGGAGTTCCGCCTGCTCCACCTGCTGGCGTCGCATCCCGGGATCGTCTTCAGCCGCGAGGCGTTGCTGTCCCGGGTGTGGTCGGATCAGACCTTCGTCACGCCGCGCAGCGTGGACACGCTCGTCAAGCGCCTCCGCCGCCGCGTGGAGGCCACGCCCGCCGAGCCGAAACTGGTGTTAACCATCTGGGGAAGCGGGTACAAGTTCGCCGATGTCTGAACGACGCTGGCACCGCAGCCTCTACTGGCGCATTGCGCTGGGCTTCATCGTCCTGCTGGCGGTGCTGCTCGTGGCGCAGGCCGCATCGTTCGTCTGGATCGCGGTGCAGACGGAAGGGGGACAGCCCGAGCGCGTCGGGCAGGACTTCGCGGGGCTGGTGGCCAACGAGTTCGAATCGGCGCTGGCGCAGAACCCGGCGCTCGATCTCCGGCAGTACGCGACGAGGCGCCTCGCCGAGTTCCATCGGCCGGCCTTCGTGGCCCTTCGGAATGGTGCCGTGATTGGGCCACCCGGCGAGGAGGTCCCGCCGGGCATCGCGCGGTTTGCCGAGGCCCGGAGGCGCCCGCCGCGCGGGATGGGGCGCGAGCGCCTGCCCCGCGAAGGCGGCGCCCCCCCCGCGGGCGCCTTCGGCGGCCCGCCGCCCATGTTCGCCCGCCGCCGGTTGGCCATCGCGCCGGTGCGATTCAACGGTGAGATCGTGGCCACCGTGTTCGTGGCGCCCACCGTGGGCGTGCGCCGCATCACGGAGGAGCTTGGGCCATGGCTGGCGATCGGCGGCGTATTGCTGCTGCTGGGCGGCACGGCGGTGGCGGCGCTCCTGGTCTTTCGCCCGGCCCATGCGCAGCTGCGCGCGCTGGAGGAGGCGGCGCGACGCTTCGGCGAGGGCGATCTGCGCGCGCGGGCGCCCGCGACCGGCGCGGACGAAGTGGCGTCCGTGGCGCACGCCTTCAACCAGATGGCCGACGACCTCGCCGCCCGCCAGACCCAGCTGGCCGAGGCCGACCGCGCCCGCCGACAGCTGCTGGCCGACGTTTCACACGAGCTGATGACGCCGCTCACGGCCATCCGCGGCTACGCCGACACGCTGACCCTGCCGCAGTTCGGCCCGCAGGCGCAGGACGGGCAGCGCTACGTGCGCATCATCCAGGAGGAAGTGGAGCGAATCGAGCGGCTGGTGGGCGACCTGCTGGATCTGGCCCGCTTCGAGGCTGCCGGCATGACGCTGGTGACCGAGGACGTGCCGGTCGCGGAGCTCTTCGACCGGGTGGTGGCCCGGCACGAGCACGCCGCTCGAGAAAAGCAGGTGACCATCGACGTGCGGCTGCCGGACGAGGAGATGGCCATCGTGGCGGATCCGCGGAGGATGGAGCAGGCGCTGCAGAACCTGGCCGCCAACGCCCTGCGCCACACGCCAGTGGGCGGGCGCGTCACGCTCAGCGCCGAGCAACACGGTGGGCGCACCTGGCTCCGCGTGGCCGACACCGGCCGCGGCATCCCGCCCGAGCACCTGCCGCACATCTTCGATCGCTTCTACAAGGCCGATCCCTCGCGCGCCGAAACCGGATCCGGCCTCGGCCTCTCGATCGTCAAGGCGATCGTCGAGCGGCACGGGGCGACGGTGACGGCGCGCAGCACGCCAGGGGTGGAGACAGTCTTCGAGATAGAGCTGTCAGCCACACAGTCCCGCCCCTGACCCCGAGCGTCCCGCCCGCACGCGCCTTCGCTCCGAAGCTGGCGCGGGAGCCTCGGCGGCGCAGGCCCGCCCGCACCCGTGCGCACCCGCCCGCACCCGTGCGCACCCGCCCGCACCCGTGCGCACCCGCCCGCACCTGTTCGCACTCGCCGCACCCGTGCGCACCCGCCCACACCTGTTCGCACCCGCCCGCACCGTTCGCACCCGCCCGCACCCGTTCGCACCCGCCGCACCCGTCAGAACCTCCAGCCGATGCCGATGCCGAACACCAGGTTCAACAGCACGTTCGACACCACGCGGCTGTACGAGCCATCGGCCGGAGCGCCGGTGATCGGTGAGTCGCCCGGGCCGTTCGCTGCCCTGGGGCCACCCACCGCCTGGAACTGCCCCTCGAGGCGAAGCGCAAGCCCTCCGCGTGCGGATCCGATCTCCATGCCGGCGATGGCCTGCAGGCCGGGCCGGGTGCGTCTTGGCGGCGGGGACAACTCCGAGGTGTAGCGATACAGGCCGCCGCCCGCACCCACGTAGCCGCCGGGCAGCCCAGGGGTCTGCCGCAGAACCGACGCCGTGACCCGCGTGATGGCGATCCGTTCCGTGGGCAATGGCGCCGGAAGCCCGGTCTGGCCGTCGAATCTCCAGGCGGCTCGTCCGAACTCCCCGCGCGCGCGCCACCCTGCGCCGAGCGGCCAGTCCGCATTGACCGCGAAGTCCGCCGTCTGCTTATCGCTGACGACGTTCTGATCGCTGTTGAACGCGGCGTGCACCATGGCGCCAATTCCGGGCCGGGTGTTCGCTGGAGTCTGTGCGGCCGCGCTCGTGGCTGCACCCGTCCCCGCAAGGACCGCGATCACCAGCCACCCACCGGCTCGCCCCAGCGGCGAGGTCGTCAGCGCACGGGCCGCCGCGTGACCGGACATGTCGCGGCGAGTGACGTTGCGCATGGCGCCGTTACCGCGACAGCTCGACCGTCCCGGACAGGGACGCGGTGCAGGTGAAGTAGAGGCTCGTGCCGGCCAGCCGGCGTGCCGATACCGTGACCTCGAGAGCCCAATCGCCGACCGGCAGCGGACCCACCGGCCCGGATGGGGGCGGGCAGGCCAGGCGGTTCTCAGGCGTGAGCAGCATTCGCGCTTCCGCGTCGGTGACCGTCCCGGTGAGCGAGCCCGAGTCGTAGCGGCCCGCGTTTGGAAAGCTCACGGTCCAGCCACCAGTGAGCAGCCGGCCGAGACCGGCAACGGTTCGTTCCTCGAGCACGACGACGAGGCGTCCCGTGCCGGCGCTCGGCTCGCTGACGGTGCCTGTCCACGTGCCCGACAACGTGTTGAAGGCGGGCGTCGGCGCCGTGGGCCCGTTGGTGTCGTCGCCGCACCCGGCCGAGCCGAGGCACGCGAAGACGACAATGCAGAGCAGCACGGTGATGGGCCTGAACGCCGACGGCCCGTTACCTGACGGCATGAAACGCGCTATATCCATCGACGGCTCCCGAAACGATGACGAGATCTCCCCAGAGGATCGGCGGCCACAGGATGCTGGCCGTCCAGTCGCCCACGCGCCACACCTCCGCACCATCGCTCGCCTGCAGCGCGATCAACGTGCCCCCGGCGAAGGGGATGTAGACGACATCTCCCATCGCTTCGATGCGGTAGATGACCGACCCGAGGCGCCCGGCCGAGTAGCGCCATCGCTCCTCGCGTGAGTCCAGGTCGTAGGCGGCGATCTCGCCGGTGAGCGACCCGCTGATCAGCGTCCGCCCGGAGACCGCGAGGCCGCGGAAGTCGCGCGCGGGATCGATGAGGTTGCCCGGCTGCACGGTGACCGGCGGGAGCGACCAGCGGTCGTTGCCCGTCGCGACGTCGTACGCGTGGATGATGCCGTCGCCGGCCGACACGATGACCAGGTCGTCCACGAAGACGGGCCCTCCTGCCCAGCTGACGCTGAGCGATCGATCCCGCGGCGCCGGGAACGCACGCTTCCACACGATGCGCCCGCTGGCGGCGTCCACCAGGACGATGCCGCCCAGGCTGGGCGCGACGAACTCCGTGTAGCCAGCGGCGACGTAGGCGCCGCTGAACCTTGGCGGGTACACCGTGGTCTTGCCGTCGGTCGCGACCACCGCGGTCCATCGGGGACGGCCCGTCAGCGTGTCCACGGCGTAGAGCCGCCCGCTCGGCGAGCCGGCAAAGATGACACCGTCGGCGGTGGCCTGGTAGCCGAGATAGAAGCCTGGCCCGTAGCCGTCGCTCGGCTCGAATCGCCAGCGCAGGGTCCCCGTGAGCCGATTGAAGCCCAGGACGTTGTCGTCGCCGACGACAACCACGGAACCGGCGACCACCACCGTGCCGCCGGTGCCTCCGAACCCGCTTTCGTTCGTCGGTTGGCGCCATCGCACCTGCCCGCTCGCGGCGTCCACTGCCACGAGCTCGTGATACTTCGACAGGAAGAAGGCCGTGGTGTCGTCGGCGGCCGGGCTCCCCACGGCCGCCCCGGCCACCGTCCACGCTCGCTCGAGGATGCGCGGATTGGCGGTGGGCCCAGGAGGCCGCAGGGGCGGGACGGGTTGCCCCGGCACCGGCGGCGGCCCTGGCGGTCCCGACTGACCGGGGGCCCCCGGCTGGTCGGTCGTCGCGGCCAGGGAGACCGCGACGATGACCAACCAGAGCACACCCGGGAGAACGAGTCGTGTGAACCGGCTCATGGCCTCCACCAGAGGGGATAGCCATAGTAGTCGTAGACAACCAGGTTGCCGTCCCCCTGAATCGCCAGCCATGCCCCGGGGTAGCCGGCCGTGCCGGACGACCACAGCGGGACGCCGCTGGCGTTGTAGACCACGAGATTGCCATCGGCCTGCATGGCGACCTGCCCCGGCTGGAAGGTCATGCTCGCCCACAGGGGATGGCCGTCGCTCCTCCGGTAAAGCACCAGGTTACCGTCGGACTGGTAGACGAGCTCGAACTCTCCATTCGATGAGCGGCGCGACTCGCCGGGCACCAGGCTGTCGCCCGACGCCAGGACGTCGGAGGGTGTGGACGGCGGCGGGGGCGGTGGCGGTGCGCTGGTCCGCGGGAGCACGCCCATGTGGGTCGTGAGCCCGTACGAGATGACGCCGTCGCTCACCTGCGGCTCCTGCAGGTGCGACGGCCCGTGGACGAACAGGTTCCGGCCGCCGGGGTAGTGCTGGCTCCACACCGGGACGATGCCGTCGTGCGGCGTGCGGCAGGTGGCGTCGTTGGTCACGGTCAGGCACCACTCCGGATCGATCCGCCGCAGCCCCTGCGCCACGCGGAACAGCCGGCTCGCGATGGTGAGCGCGGTGAAGTTGGAGGGGTAATTGGCCATGAGAAGGCTGCCAGCGGTCTCGAGGGTGGCGATGGCGTACCACACGCGGCTGTACCAGGTTTCGGCGGCGACACGGTCGTAGAGCCGGATGGGCCCCATCCGCCAGTAGCCCTCGAGCTCGTAGGCGATGCTCACGCGGGCCGGCACGGCCGCGGCCTCGCGCGCCAGATTCGACGATCCGTTCAGCTGCCCGATGTAGGCCGACCGCGTGGACATCTGCGGTACGACCGGATACTGCGACAGCACTCCGAGCCCCGCGATGGCGCCCCAGCTGGAATACGAGACACCCTGGGCGTACCTCAGCGCCATCTCGACGAACACGTACAGGTCCCACCACTCGTTCGGCTGCGCGCCCATCAGCCCGAAGACACCGCTCGCGGTGTTGTAGAGCCCTTCGTGGAACCCCAGGACCGACAGCATGCGGTCAACCGCGGGTGCACCCTGCTGCGGCGAGCCCACGGTCATCACGCCGCTCAGGTTCCGCAGCCGGCTCCACTGGCGCGCGGCGACGCCGCCGTTGCTGTGCCCGATGGCAATGGCGCTCGGGGGAAGGCCGCCGTACTGGTTCTGCAGGCTCTGCGCCTGCACCTCGAAGGTTTCCGCCCACGGCACGCCGGGGACGTAGGTGGTGATGGCGAGCGTGGCGCGCAGGCGATCCGCGGCGTCGCGCCAGGTCCCCGGGCTGCCGTTCAACCCGTGCACGAAGACGGTGGGGCGATCCTGCGCTGCGAGCGGCACGCCCACGGAGGCGATGAGGATGAGGGCGAGGAGTCGGGTGCGCATGGCTACCTCCCCGATCCCACCGTCAGGTTGGCAAAGGCCATCGTCACGATGGCGCGTTCCTGGCCGGGCTCGGCCGGGATCTGCTCGTTGCGAATGGTGTGCCGGAACAGGCTGCCGTCGGCGCGCGCGGTGTATTCGAACCGCGTATGCTCCCGCAGCTCCCCGTCGTCGGTGACGGTGGATTCCATCACGACGCCCGAGCGGGGGTCGGCCAGCACCTCGGTGATACGCTCCCCGCTGTGCGCGACGAACCGATGGAGGCCGCGCACGCGCCCGGCCGGCGCGCCGTACCGCTGCCGCAGGGCGAGGAGGCGCTCTTCGCTGCGGCGCGGGTCCAGCAGCAGCCCGTCCAGCCACGACGCGGCGCCGTCGGGGACGGGGAGGCCGCGTTCGCCTTCGAGCGATAGGCGTGGGTTGAGGCGACCATCCTGGTCGTACACCTTCACGCCACGTGCGCCATCCGCGTACTCGACGCGGGCGCCGTCCAGCGGCGTGGGGATGGCGCCGGCCGGCGCCGGGCGATACGTCATTACCGTCGTCCAGCCCGACGAGGTGTGTCGCCGTTCGAGCGTGAAGGTCGTTGGCGGGGCCGCGGGCGACTGGCTGCCATCCGGCTGGACGACGAGGTGCGTGACCGTGACGTCTACGGCCACGGCGGGCGGAGAGACAAAGGCCGGCTGGGCGGCCTGGAGCGAGGCCGCCTGGCCGGCAAACGCCAGGAGAGAGGCACCGGCACACAGAAAACGAGCGCGAGCGGTCATGGCGAGTCCTTTCGGTGGGCCCGGCTGACCTCCTGTGCCCCTGCCCGAGCAGACGCCCGCCGTTCCTGCAACCGCGGTGCCCGGCCACGCCAGCACGCTGACGCGCCTCAATCGATCAGTTTTGGAGGAGGATTCGCCAGGACTGCGTACCGCGCGGCAGGAGATTGGGCGGGCGACCGAGCCGGCCGGGTAGTTCGTGCCCGAAAGGGCGTGGACGTTGGGTAGGGAATACCCGGCACTCTCGTTCTGAGGTTCTGAGGTTCTGAGGTTCTGAGGTTCTCGGGTTCTGAGGTTCTGAGGTTCTGAGGTTCCGGGGGTTCTGAGGTTCTCGCGTGCTGCGGAGGGTCGCGCCGCAGGGGGGGCCCACGGCGCGGAGCGCCGCCCGCCGTCAGCCCACGAGCGCGGGCTCGCGCGGGGCGGCGGCGCGAAGCAGGCCCGAGAAGACCGCCTGCAACAGCGCGGTATCGTCCGCCAGCACGTCGAAGACGTCTCCCCGCGTGAAGCGCAACGCGGTGCCCGGTGTGACAGCAACCAGCGTGCCCGGGATGGGCTGGCCGCCCAGGGTCTGGTAGAGCCCGATCACGTCGCCCGGGTCCGCAGCCGAGGTGGTGCCATCCGGTGCCGTGAGGGTGATCGAGCCTGTGAGTACGACGAGCATCGACGGCTCGGCATGTCCCTCCAGCGGATCGATGCCCGCCTTCAGGCTGATCGTCTCCGCGCTCGCCGCCAGGCGCAGCAGCTGGCCGCCGGTGGCCCTTGCGAGCAGCGGGCTGGACTGTAGCAGCAGGACGCGGTCCACGGGTTGGAGACCGGCCGCCACCTTCTTCTGCACTTCCGGCGTGAGCTCGCCCCGCAGCAGCACGCGCGACTGGAACGCCTCGTGGCTGGAGATGAGCCAGCGCATGATGCCCTCGGCCAGCTCCACGTTCTCGGCCAGGAGCGAGAGGAAGGCCTCCGTCGAGATCGACAGGCAGATGGTCGGTTCGAGCGATCGCACCGACCGTGCCATCGGCCGTCCCTCGAGGATCTCCTCGAAGGCCAGGGGCGACGGAGGCAGGATCTCGATGCTGGCGCCGTGCTCGTCAGTGGCCTCGACGCGGCCGTCCAGGACGAACTGCAGCGTGGCCGGGGCGGTGCCCCGCTCGAAGATGGTCCGCGATCCCTCGTGGCGCACCTGCTCTCCGAGGGCGGCGATGCGGAACAGCTCGTCGATCGACGCGAAGTCGAAGAGCGGCAGGCGGCGCAGCCTGTCCACGAGCACGACGGCGGGCAGCGGCTCCTGCCAGAGCTGCCGGCGGCGCTCGGCGGGCATGCGTGAGGCGGCCAGCGCCCAGGACGCCGCTTCGAAGACGTGCCAGTCCCGCGGGTCGCGGTGCTGGAGCACGTGCTCCAGATCGCCGGCGAGCGACCACATCCCGCGTTCCTCGACCAGGTGGATCGCCGCCGCCGACACCACCTGGTTCTCGTCGTGCACCAGCTGCGCGACCGTGTCATCCACGTCGCGCGGGCGCGTCTTGTAGATGACGTTGCCCTTGCGCACGCGTTCCGGCTCCGGCATGTCCTCGACGAGCAGCATCACGCGGCGGCGCAGGTCGCCCGAGAGCAGGTTGTCGAGGTACTCGATGGCGCCTGACCGGCGCCGCGCATCGCCCGTCTCGAGCGTGGCCGCCACCGCGGCGACGTCCGACGGGGGATGGACCAGCCCGAGCAGCTGGAACACGCGGCCCATCGCGCGACGCCGCTTCTCCTCGAGGACCCGCGCGAGCAGACAGGCGGGCGAGAGGCTGCCGGTGACGAAGAGGTTGGTGTAGAGCGTGAGGGCGCTGAACGCGCGCCCGGCTTCCGCCAGCACGTGGCGCTCGACCGCGGCCCGGTCGATCGAGAGCGACGGGTGCTCGCGCCGGATCCGCTCGAGGGCCGTGATGGCCTTGTAGCGCAGGAACCCGTCCGGGGCGTCGAGCGCGGCCACGAGCGCCTGCACCGAGGCGGCGCACGGGACGCGCGCCAGCGTGGAGGGCACGTGCCGGCGCACCCAGATGTCCTCATCCCGGTCGGCCACGAAGTAGGCCAGCGTCGGCACGACGGCCTCGCCGTATCCCACCAGGACCTTCCGGGCCGGCTCCTTCAGCCGGCGATTCCGCATCAGCGTGACCAGCGTGGGCACGTAGAGGGAGTCGTCGCCGCCGATGGTGCCGGCGCTGTTGATGGCCGCGCGTGCGACGAAGTAGTTGTCGTCGTACATCAGCGGCACGAGCAGCGGCCGGAACCGCGGGTTCGTCACGAGGCCGAGGGCGCGGGCCACCTGGCGCCTCAACTCGCTGGCCGAGGCCCGCGTGTCGGAGGCCAGCCGGCGGAACGTCTCTTCCGCGCGGTCCACGTCCGACGGCACCTCGCTCGACGCCAGCGCCGCGGCCGCCGTCACGACCAGGTTGAGGTCGTGGTGATCCAGGTAGGGCCGCATGACGTCCACCGCGGCCTCACCGCGGAGCGTGGCCAGGGCGCGGGCCGCCGCCAGGCGCACCTCGCCATCCTCGTCGCCGAGCGCGCGCTCCACGCCCGGCAGCCAGCGCTCGCCCGCCTCCGACGTGGTGTACCGCGCCAGGCGCAGGGCGCGGGTGCGCACCTCGGGCGAGTCGTGGCGGAGCAGGAGCGGGGTCACGAACTGGCGCCTGTCGAGCGCCTCGAGCATGTCGATGGCGTAGAGCACCCGGCGCGGCTCGGGGTGCGAGAGCTCGGTGAGCAGCGTTTCGATCGTGGAGAGATCGCCGGTGTCGAGGCGCACCTCCGACGGCCGCACGTCCTGCTGCTCGAGGCTCTTCCT
Organism: Acidobacteriota bacterium; assembly: GCA_020851565.1. Lineage (GTDB taxonomy): Bacteria > Acidobacteriota > Vicinamibacteria > Vicinamibacterales > UBA2999 > VFZN01. Next base: position 228,543 of record JADZCN010000037.1, read on the forward strand.
GAATGCCTTCAGGTACTCGCGGCGGGCGTTCAACGCGAACGCGCCCCAGATGACCATCATCGTCACGCTGGCGTAGCTCAGCTGCCGCCAGCTGAGGTCCAGGCCCCAGTCCTGCACCAGGACGAGGAGCATGAGGGCGCCCAGGCCCTTGGCCACCCGGTCCACCGTGACGTCGATGAACGGCTTCGCCTGGTACTTGATGTCGACCGGGAGCGGCAGGAACAGGATCTCGCGCGTGGTCTTGTCCACCGTGTAGCGGAGCGAGGTGTCCATGATGCGCGCCAGGCCCGCCGTCCAGAGCGCGCCGTTCATGAGCATCAGCAGCCCCGTGACGCTGTCCACGACCGGCAGGATCATCAGGGCGAACCCGATGCCGAGGAACCGGTGAATGCGGCTGGTCAGCAGCACCTGCACCAGGAAGCCGATGATGGAGAGGTAAGCCGTGATCTGCGCCAGGAAGGCCGTCACCGCATCCACGTTCTGGGCCCCGCGCGATTCAGCGGCGGCCATGTTGAGCTGCTGCTCGATGATGGCGGCGCCGATGGCGGCAAAGCCGATGACCATCGCGATGGTCTGCAGGTGGCGCGACGACTTCAGCAACCGCCACGCCTCCGAGCCGCTCACGCTGGTCTCCTCGCCGGTCTTGCTGGCGTCGCTGCGTCCGGCGTTGGGCTCGCGGCGCACGACGAGGCCCGCCGTCAGCGTGCACGCGGCCAGCGTGGCGGCGCTCACCAGCAGCACCGAGTTGGTGCCGATCCGCTCCACCACCGCGGAGGTCAGGGCCGCGCCCGCGAACCCGCCGAGGCTGGCGCCCGCGCCGATGAACCCGAAGATGCGCTTGGCCTGCCGCGGGTCGTACACGTCGTTGGCCAGCGTCCAGAACTGGCTGATGAGGAGAATGCCGGTGATGAGGCCGAACAGGTAGAAGCCGACGGCCACCCCCCGGTTCTCCGGCAGCCCTGCGAAGAGCGCGTAGAAGGCGGCCATCAGCGCCACGAGGCCCGCCAGCGTCACCGGGATCATCCAGCGCCGCGGTACGACGGCGATGACCCGCGTGTAGCCCTGCATGATCAGGCCGATGACGATGCCCGCCCCGAACTGGACCCAGGGCAGGTTCTCGGCGCCCAGCTTCTCGATGAACAGCCCGCGCGTGACGGGCTTGATCATGTTGTAGCCCGCCATCGCCAGGAACGAGTACAGGAACATCAGCAGCCCGGTGGTGATCTCACCGTCACGGAACTGCACGAGGGGACGCAGCAGGCGGGCGGGCACTGCCGGGCATCTTACCGCAACGGTGCGCGGTATCCGGTAAACTCCTAGGCGCCGCCCGCGGCGCCATGGTCCTGCTCCAACGCATCCTGGGCATGAACCCGCGCGAGCTTCGTCGCTCGCTCCCGCTCTTCGCGTACCTGTTCCTGGTCATGGGCGGCTCGGTGGCCAGCAAGGCGGCCCGCGACGCCCTGTTCCTCGAGCGCTACCGCGCCGTGGACCTGCCGTTCGCCGACATCGTCATCGCGCTGTTCGTCGGCGTCGCCGCGTCGATCTACATCCGGGCAGGCGAGCGCCTGAACCTGCGCAACCTGCAGGTGGCCAGCCTGCTCGGCTTCGCCGCGTCCGCCCTGGGCTTCTGGTGGTGGGCCACCAGGCCCGGCGAGGAGAACCCGACGCTCTTCCTGCTGATCTACGTCTGGGTGGGCATCCTGTCGGTGCTGGTCCCCGCGCAGGTCTGGACGCTCGCGAACTTCGTGCTCACGACGCGCGAGGCGAAGCGCTCGTTCGGGCTGGTCGGCAGCGGCGCCATCCTCGGATGGATTGTCGGCGGCCTGGCCACGCGCGTGGCCGTCGGTCAGTACGGCACCGAGGTGATGCTGCTGGTGACGGCGTTGTCGTACCTGGTGTGCGTGGGGCTCGTCCTCGTCATCTGGCGCTTTCGCCCGGGCCGCGTGGACGATGAGCTGCCGGTGGGCGACTCCGGCGGCCTCATCGCCGCCCTCGAGGTGATCGCGGGGTCGCGGTACCTCAAGGCCATCGGCGCCGTCATCCTCCTCTCGTCGCTGGCGACGACGGTGGAGGCCTGGCAGTTCAAGGCCATGGCCAAGGCGGCCATCCCCGACACCGACGCGCTCGCCATGTTCTTCGGCACCTTCAACGTGGCCGCCGGCGTGGCAGCGTTGCTGCTCCAACTGCTGCTCACCGGGCGCGTCCTGCGGCACGCCGGCATCGGCCTCACGCTGTTCATCGTCCCCCTGGCGCTGTCGGCCACGTCCATCGGCCTGCTGGCCACCGGGACGCTGCTGGCGGCCACGCTGCTGCGCGCGAGCGACCAGGTGCTCCGCTACTCCATCGACAAGGCCACCATCGAGCTGCTCTACCTGCCCGTGCCGGCGTCCCAGACCTTCTCGGTGAAGTCGTTCATCGACACGGTGGTCTACCGCATGGGCGACGGGCTCGGTGGCCTCGTGGTCCTCGCGTTCGCCACCGTGCTCGGCTGGGGCCCCGTGGATCTCGCGTGGGTGCTGCTCGTCCTGCTGGGCGGATGGATGGCCGCGGCGGCCGTCGCGCGCACGGAATACGTCGAGAACCTGCAGGAGAGCATCCTGCAGCACCGCCTGGACGCCGAGCGCGGGTCGGCGCCCGTGCTGGAGCGCATGGCCACCGACATCCTCTCGGCGCGGCTGTCAGGCGACACCGCGGAGATCGTCTACGCGCTGGGGCTGTTCGAGATGGCCCACGACCGCGCCGTGCACCCGGCCGTGCGGGGACTGCTCACGCACCCGGCCCCGGAGGTCCGGCGCCGGGCGGTGGCGCTGCTGTCACGCGCCGACGACCTCTCGGTGCGGGACCAGGTGCAGCAGTTGCTGCACGATCCGGACCTCGAGGTGCGCACCGAGGCGCTCCTCTACCTGACCGAGCACGGCCACGTCGATCCGCTGGCCAGCATCGAGTCGGTGGGCGACTTCGAGGACTTCTCGATACGGGCCTCGATGGTGGCCTTCCTCGCCCGTCCCGGGCGCGCGCAGAACGCCGAGGCCGCGCGGATGATGCTCGCGAAGATGGCGGAGGAGGCCGGGCCCGACGGGCAGCGCACACGCCTCGAGGCGGCACGCCTCATCGGGTTCCTGCCCGACCTCTTCGATCGCGAGCTGCGCCTGCTGCTGCAGGACGAGGACTCGGACGTCGCGCGGGCGGCGATTACGGCCGCCGCGAAGCTGAAGAAGCGCATCTTCGTGGGCCGCATCATCGAGCGGATGGAGGAGCCGGCCCTCGTACCCGTCGCCATCGAGGCCCTGGCCAGCTTCGGCGACCGCATAGTCGGGACGCTGCGCGACTTCCTGGTGGACGCCGAGATGCCCATCGACGTGCGCCGGGAGATCCCGTCCGTGCTGCTGGCCATCGGCACCGTGGCGGCGCAGAACGTGCTCACCGAGAGCGTCCTCGACAACGACGTGGTGCTGCGCTACCACTGCATCGCGGCGCTCAACAAGCTGGGCCAGCTGCACCCCGCGCGTCCGGTGGACCGCAAGATCATCGAGTCGGTGCTGGCCGCGGAGATCCTGGGGCACTACCGCTCGTACCAGGTGATGGGCACGCTCACGCGATCGCTGTCGGACGATGCGGGGCCGGTGCGGCAGGGACTCGCCGAGTCGATGTCGAAGGAGCAGGAGCGCATCTTCCGGCTGCTCAAGATGCTGTACCCGGCGCACGACCTGCACAGCGCCTATGTGGGGCTGCAGTCGCCGGACCCGGTCGTGCACGACAACGCGCTGGAGTTCCTGGAGACGATCCTGCCGCCCGAGATGCGCTCCGTGCTCATTCCCATCCTCGACCGCGAGGTGTCGGTGGCGGCCCGCATCGAGCGGGCCAACCAGCTGCTCGGTGCCGAGCTCGGGACGCGCGAAGAGGCGGTCGAAGTGCTGACGAAGAGCGCGGACCCCTGGCTGCGCTCGTGCGCCGCCTATGCCATCGGCGAGCTGCACCTGATGCGCCTCGCGCCCGTGCTCGAGGCCTGGGCCCGGGATCCGGATCCCCTGCTGAAGGCCGCGGCGGTGGAGGCGCAGCGGAAGCTGAAGGAGGCGGTGGCGAAAGCGGCGGGGGTGGGAATGGTGTAGGGACGGGGGTTCAAAGCACGGGGGTTCAAAGCACGGGGGTTCAAAGCACGGGGGTTCAAAGCAC
>JADZCN010000038.1 GCA_020851565.1 Acidobacteriota bacterium
GAGGAGGAGGGTGGCGACGTTGGCGCAGGCGATGAGCAGCGTGACGCCGACCGTGCCCAGCAGGACCCAGAGCACGGTGCCGACGTTGCCCACGATCGACTCGTGCAACGGGCGAAGGCGCGGGGCGGCCTGGGCCTCCTCGAGGAACTCCAAGGTCAGGCCGCCTGGAAACTGGGCGACGGCCACGGGCAGGAGGCGGGCGAGATCGGCGGTAGCGGCCTCGATCGTCACGCCTGGCTTCAGCCGGGCCACGCTCGAGAGCGTGAAGTTGCTGACCGTGACACTCGAGCGATCGTATCGGAACGGCAGATAGACGGCCGGCTGCTCGTCCAGGAATCGGAAGCCTCGTGGCAGAACGCCGATGATCTCGCGTGGCTCCCCCAGGACCGTGATCGCCTGGCCGATCGCACCGGGATCGCCGCCGAACTGGCTCTGCCAGTAGGCGTGATCGAGCACGACCGTGCCCGGTGCGCCAGCGGTGTCGTCAGCGGGACGGAACAGCCGTCCCACCGCCGGCTGCACTCCCAGCGTGGGCAGCGTGCCGGCGGTCACCAGAATCGCCTCGAGCTCGCGCGGCTCGTCGACGCCCAGCACGGTGACGACCGACCGGCGCCAGAGGCCGATTCGCTCGATGAGCGTGGCGTGATCCTCGTACGTGAAGTGGAGCGCGGCCGACTGCGGCATCACCTCCGATCCCTGACCGCGTGCCGACGCCTGCACGGTCACGAGCCGGTCGGGTTCGTCGTAGGGGAGCGGATCTAGGAGGATGCCCTTGACGAGGCTGAAGATCGCGGTGTTCGCCCCGATGCCGACCGCCAGCGTGGTGACGATGACCGCGCTGAACAGCGGGGCCCGGCGCAGACGTCGAAGTGCCAGGCGGACGTCGCGCATCAGGCCTGCGAACGGTTCGGAACGCTGAGGGACCATGAAGAACGCCTCCCGGATGCTTTGACGAGAGAGATGACTCCACCGACACAGCGCGGGGCATGGCGCCCGCCGCCCCCCTCTCGAGGATACACCCACCGATCGCCGCGCGGCAGTCGCCTGCGCCGTGATAGCCTCGGTCCCGCGAAATGACGGATATCGTGATCGTCGGCGGTGGCGTAATCGGACTGGCAACCGCGTATGCCCTGCGCAAGCGCGGCGCCCGCGTGACGGTGGTGGAGTCGCATCCGGCCAGCCATGGTGCGTCGGTCGTGAACGCGGGCTGGATCTGCCCCTCGCTGCCCGGTCCCGTGCCCGCTCCAGGCCTGGTCACGCAATCGCTCAAGTGGATGCTCCGCTCGGACAGCCCGCTTTACATCAAGCCCACGCTGGACTTCGACTACCTCCGGTGGCTCGTCGGCTTCTGGCGGCACTGCAACGCGCGCGCGTACGCGCACGCGCTCGAGGCCACGACGGCGCTCAACGCGAGGACGTTCGAACTGTTCGATGACATGCAGGCGTCAGGCGTCGGCTACGAGGAGCACAAGACGGGGATCCTCTTCGTGTTTCACTCTGCGGCGAACCTGGAGCACGATCTCAGGTCGCTCGAGCCGCTCGAGAAATACGGGATCAAGCCGCCCAGGCCATACGGCGCCAGGGAGCTGCACGAGCTGGAACCATCGCTGAGCGCCTCGATCACCGGCGGGTTCTGGTACGAGGGCGATCGCCATGTCCGGCCGGACACGCTGACAAGCGGGCTCACGGACTGGTTGAAGGCGCACGATGTCGAGTTCAGGACCAACACGCGGGTGGTCGGCATCGAGCACGCCAGCGGCAAGGCGCGCGCGGTCAACACGACCGGTGGCCGCCTTCCAGCCGATGCGATCGTCATCGCAGCCGGAGCGCGCACCGGCGAGCTGACGAAGATGGTCGGCGCCACCCTCCCAATCCAGGGCGGCAAGGGCTACTGCCTCGATTACGCCCCGTCACCCGTCCCGCTCGGCCGGCCGATCGACTTCGCCGAATCGCGCTTCGTCGCCTCGCCGATGGACGGGATGATCCGCCTCGCCGGCACCATGGAGTTCTCCGGGATCAACGACATCGTCCGCCAGGAGCGCGTGGCCGCGCTGGCCCGCGGCGCGGCGCGGGCGTTCAAGGAATGGCCCGAAGGGATCGGCGGCGCAACCGCCGACAGTGGCCTGCGGCCGATCACGCCCGACGGCCTGCCCGTCATTGGCTGGCTGCCGGGGTTCGCAAACCTTGCGGTCGCGAGCGGTCATGCCATGCTTGGCGTCACGCTCTCAGCCAGCACGGGAGACGCCGTTGCCGATCTGATCACAACCGGCCGGACGCCCGACGTCATCGAAGCGTTCGATCCGGCGAGGTTCACATCGCGGGGAACGGCCAAGTCTACGTCGTCGGAAAAGTAGCGGTCGAACCGGCGCGGTGAACTAGGATGGACGCATGTCCGAGCTTCGCTCGAGCCTGCCACCAGACCTGAGCTCCGAGGCAGTTCCGCGTGCCCGGCGCTCTGCCGCAAGCCTGGCCTCCGCGTTCGCCAGGGGATGGCGCCAGTTCTGGAAGGGCTACTGGCAAGCGCCCATCGCCTGTTGAGGGATGGATCCAGTGGCCTGGGAGCAGGACACACGATTGCGCGATCGGGCGGCGAGACCCGTGGACCATGGACGGCGAGCCCTGCCGTTCTGGTCGCAGCGGTATCCCCACGATTGCGGCGACTAGCCGGCGGGCCCGGGAGACCGCAAGGCGGAAGGCAAAAGGCAGGACGCGGAAGCTTCTACCGCCTACCCAAGCGACACCCGCGCGTTGCGGAAGATCCGCATCCACGGGCTGTCTTCGCCCCAGCCGTCCGGGTGCCACGACATTTGCACCGTGCGGAACACGCGTTCCGGGTGCGGCATCAGGACCGTGAAGCGCCCGTCCGCGGTGGTGAGCGCGGTGAGGCCGTCGGGTGAGCCGTTCGGGTTGAGCGGGTAGGTCGTCGCTGGTCGTCCGTGGTTGTCCACGTAGCGTGCCGAGACGATGATGCGGCCGTGGTCCGCGGGATCGTCGAAGACGGCTTGCCCTTCGCCGTGCGCGGTGACCACCGGGATGCGGCTCCCCGCCATGCCCCGGAAGAAGATCGACGGGCTGTCGACGATCTCCACCGTCACGAAGCGAGCCTCGAACTGCTCCGAGGCGTTCTTCATGAACTTCGGCCAGTGCGCGGCGCCGGGGATGAGCGACTTGAGCTCCGCCATCATCTGGCAGCCGTTGCACACGCCGAGGGCGAAGCTGTCGGGCCGCGCGAAGAAGCGCGCGAAGTCGTCGCGGACGCGCGGGTTGAAGAGCACCGACTTGGCCCAGCCGCCGCCGCCTCCGAGCACGTCGCCGTACGAGAAGCCGCCGCAGGCCGCGTAGCCGGCGTAGTCCGCCAGTGTGGCTCGGCCGTCGGCGAGGTCGCTCATGTGCACGTCGTAGGCGTCGAAGCCCGCGCGCGTGAAGGCCGCGGCCATCTCCACCTGCCCGTTCACGCCCTGCTCGCGGAGGATGGCCACCTTCGGTCGCGCGCCGCGCGCGATGAAGGGCGCCGCGATGTCCTCCGCCGGATCGAAGGTCAGTACGGTCGAGACACCCGGGTCCGACGCGTCGAGGATACGGTCGTACTCCTGCTGCGCCAGCACGGGGTTGTCGCGCAGGAGCTGCATCTGCCAGGTGGTTTCGCCCCAGGCGCGGTGCAGGTTCACGCGGCTTGCGCGGAAGGCCGGTGCCCCGGACCCGCGCCGCACCGTGAGGTGATCGTCGGCCGCGGGCGTGGCGATGGCGTCCCCCCGCAACCCGTGGCGGACGAGGATCTCCTGCGCCCGGGCACGGTCCGAGTCGCGCACCTGCAGCACGACCCCCAGTTCCTCGGCGAAGAGCCACGAGAGGAGCCCGGCCTCGCCGTCCGGTGCGCCTGCGGCGTCGATGGCCAGGCCCGCGTGGCCGGCGAACGCCATCTCCGCCAGCGTGACGAAGAGGCCGCCGTCCGAGCGGTCGTGGTACGCGAGCACCAGGCCATCGGCCCGCAGCTCCGCGAGCGCCGCATAGAGCGCGCGGACGCGCGCGGGATCGTCCACGTCCGGTACTTCATGGCCGGTCTGCCCGAACACCTGTGCCAGGATCGAGCCGCCGAGCCGGGCTCTGCCGCCCGCGAGATCGACGAGCAGCAGCGTTGTCGGCCCGAGGTCGGTTCGGAGCTGCGGCGTCCACGTGCCGCGCACGTCCGCCACGGGGCCGAACGCCGAGACGATGAGCGAGAGCGGGCCGATCACATCGCCGCTGCGGCCGTCCTCGTTCCAGCGCGTGCGCATGGACATCGAGTCCTTGCCGACGGGAATGGCCACGCCAAGTGCGGGGCACAGCTCGAGCGCGACGGCCTTCACCGTGTCGAACAGCGCCGCGTCCTCGCCGGGAGCGCCCGCGGCAGCCATCCAGTTGGCGGAGAGCTTCACGCGATCGAGCGCGTCCACGGGCGCGGCGGCGAGGTTGGTGAGCGCCTCGGCGACGGCCATGCGTCCCGACGCGGGGGCGTCGATTACCGCGAGCGGCGCGCGCTCGCCCATCGCGAACGCCTCACCGGCGCCGCTCTCGAACGACATCAGCGTGGCCGCGCAGTCGGCGACCGGCACCTGCCACGGGCCGACCATCTGATCGCGCGAGCAGAGGCCGCCCACGGTCCGGTCGCCAATCGAGATGAGGAACGTCTTGTCGGCGACGGCGGGGTGGCGGAGCACCCGCGCAACGGCTTCATCGAGCGTGATGCCTTCCAGGCTGACGGGCCTGAGCGCAGGTGCGGCGCGGCGCACGTCGCGCGTCATCCGCGGCGGCTTGCCCAGGAGCGCCGGCAGGTCCATGTCCACCGGCAGGTTCCCGAAGAGCGGGTCGCGCACCTCGAGCCGGTGATCGGCCGTCGTCTCGCCGACCACCGCGAAGGGGCACCGCTCCCGCTCGCAGATCGCGCGAAACGTCTCGAGCTGATCGGGTGCAATCGCCAGCACGTAGCGCTCCTGCGCCTCGTTCGACCAGACCTCGCGCGGCGACATGCCGGGTTCCTCGTTCGGGGCGGCCCTGAGGTCGATCCTCGCGCCACGGCCGGCGCCGTGCGCGAGCTCCGGCAGCGCGTTCGACAGTCCCCCCGCGCCGACGTCGTGGATGGACAGGATCGGGTTGCGCTCCCCGAGCGCCCAGCAGCGATCGATCACTTCCTGCGCGCGCCGCTGGATCTCGGCGTTGCCGCGCTGCACCGAATCGAAGTCCAGGTCCGCGGTGTTCGCGCCCGTGGCCATCGAGGACGCCGAGCCGCCGCCCATGCCGATGAGCATGCCGGGGCCGCCGAGCTGGATGAGCAGCCCGCCGGGCGGGATGGCGTCCTTGTGGGCGTGCTGGTCGCGCACCGCGCCCACGCCGCCGGCAATCATGATCGGCTTGTGGTAGCCGCGCGCGACGCCGGTCACCTCCTGCTCGTAGGTGCGGAAGTAGCCGCCGAGATTCGGGCGGCCGAACTCGTTGTTGAACGACGCCGCGCCGATCGGGCCCTCGATCATGATGGCGAGCGGCGAGGCGATGCGGTCCGGCCGCGATGCCGGTCCCTCCCACGGGCGCTCGGAGCCGGGAATGCGCAGGTTCGACACGGAGAAGCCGCACAGCCCCGCCTTGGGCTTGGCGCCGCGGCCCGTTGCGCCCTCGTCGCGGATCTCGCCGCCGGAGCCGGTGGCCGCGCCCGGGAAGGGCGAGATCGCCGTCGGGTGGTTGTGCGTCTCCACCTTCATCAGCGTGTGCGTCAGGTCGTCGGTGAACGCGTAGCGGCCGGTCGCCGGGTCCGGGAAGAAGCGCGGGACCACACGCCCTTCCATCACCGCCGCGTTGTCCGAATACGCGGAGACAGTGCCCTGCGGATTGGCCTTGTGCGTCTCGCGGATCATCGCGAAGAGCGACTGCGGCTGCGGCTCGCCGTCCACGATCCACGATGCGTTGAAGATCTTGTGCCGGCAGTGCTCGGAGTTCGCCTGCGCGAACATCGTGAGCTCGACGTCGGTGGGGTTGCGCTTCGCCTTCGTGAAGTAGTCCACGAGGTAGTCGATCTCGTCCGGCGCGAGCGCGAGCCCGAAGCGCTGGTTGGCGTCCTCGATGGCGACGCGCCCCTGTGCGAGCACGTCCACGTGGGTCAGCGCCTTCGGCTCGACATGTCGGAAGAGCGGCGCCGCCTCGTCCAGCGAGGAGACGACGGCCTCGGTCATCCGGTCGTGGAGGAGCGGCAGCGCGCTCGCGAGGTCTCCGGCTCCCGCCAGGTAGTACGCCGTCGCGCGCTCCACGCGCGTCACCGCATCCAGGCCGCAGCGCCGGACGATGTCGGTGGCCTTCGACGACCAGGGGGAGATGGTGCCGAACCGCGGGACGACCAGCACGAGCCGTGTGCCCGCGGGCTCGGGTGGGGCCGGCGGCCCGTGCTCGAGCAATCGTTCGAGATCGGCGCGTTCGGCCGGCGTGAGGTCTCGCGCCGTTTCAACCAGGTGCCAGAAGCAGGTGGCCGCGACGCGGACGGACGAGGAGCGTGATTCGAGCGCCCGGTTGAGCTTCTCGACGCGGAACGCGGAGAGCGCGAGGCCCCCGCGGAGGTGCAGGAGGGACATCCGGCCCTGATTGTACTTCGGCGCACGAACCCGCCGCAGCGCCGGTCCCGGCACGGAGTTGGAGGGATGGGACCGCGAAGGCGCATGGTCGGGGCCTTTCAACTTTTCTCCCCATGCGCTCGTCCAATCCGGGCATGCTGCAGGACCTCCGCCTCTCGTTCCGCACGCTTGCGCGCACCCCACTCTTCACCACCATGGCCGGCGGGCTGCTGGCGCTCGGCGTCGGCGCGGCCATCGCCGTGTTCAGCGTCGTGGACGGTGTGCTGCTGAAGGCGCTGCCGTACCCGGATGCAGATCGCATCGTGACGCTCTGGGAGGCGACCGAGCGCTCGCGCACCATCGGCGTTTCCGCGCCGAACTTCCGCGACTGGCAGCAGGGCGCGACGAGCTTCTCGGCCCTGGCCGCGTGGAGCGGGGGCCGCGCCACGGTGATTGGCGGCAGCGAGCCGGTGGCCACTGGCGTGTACGCGGTGACGAAGGACTATTTCGCCGCGCTCGGCGTCGAGCCGGCTATCGGCCGGACGTTCTCCGAGGACGAGGCGCGTGAGAACGGCAGCCCCGCAGTGGTCGTCAGCCACGCGCTGTGGACGCGGATTCTCGGCGCCCGCCGGGACCTGAGCGGGCTGGCGCTCGTCGTCGAGGGCAGGAGTGCGAGCGTGGTGGGCGTCATGCCCGAGGGCTTCGCGTACCCACCCGGCGCGGAGGTCTGGTACCCTCGCGAGTCGGAGTCCGATACCTCGACGAGGACCGCCCACAACCTTCGCGCCATCGCGCGCCTGAAGCCCGGGGTCACACTGGCGGAAGCGCAGGCCGAGATGACGGTGATCGCCCGCCGCCTCGAGGCGACCTACGGCGCCGAGCACGATGGCACGGACGCGAGCGTCATCCCCCTGCACGAGCGCGTCGTGGGCGGTTCGCGACAGCTGCTGCTGGTCCTGCTCGGAGGCGTGGGTGTCGTGCTGCTGGCCACGTGCGCGAACGTGGCGAACATGATCGTCGCGCGCGGCACCGGCCGGCGGCGCGAGCTCGCCATGCGCCAGGCCCTGGGTGCCGGGCGCGCGCGGCTCGTGCGGCTCCTCCTGGTGGAGAACGCGGTGCTGGGTGCTGCCGGCGCCATTGCGGGTGTCGCGGTCGCGGCCGGCCTCGTCCGGATCCTCGTGGCCACGGCTCCGGTGTCCATCCCCAGGCTGGACCAGGTGGGCCTCGATGCACGGACGGCGCTCTTTGCCCTGGGCCTGGCACTCCTCACGCCTTTGGCCTTCGGACTGCTGCCCTCCCTCCAGCTCGCGCGCACACCCCTGCGGGATGCACTCGCGGAAGGGGGGCGCCTGGGCACGCGCGCGGGTGGCGCGCGCACGCGGCAGGGCCTCGTGGCGCTGGAGATCGCGGTGGCGCTGCTGCTCGTGACCGCGGCGGGCCTGCTCGGGCGCAGCTTCGTGCAGCTGCTCCAGGTGGACCCGGGGTTCGAGCCCGCCGACGTGGTCACGGTGGACACGACCATCCCCGCGGGCAGGTACGCCGACCCCGACCAATCGGCTCGCCTATATGCCGCCTGGCTCGACCGGGTCGCGCAGGTCCAGGGTGTCGAGGGAGCCGGCCTCGTCAACGCGGCGCCCCTCAGTGGCCTGGACGCCAACGGCGCCTTCATGCTCGAAGGGCAGGCCTGGGACGACATCAAGGACAACTGGGTCGCGCAGTCGGCCTTCTACCGCGTGGCGAGCGACGGCTATTTCGACGCGATGGGCATGTCGATGCGGCGCGGTCGCGGGTTCGAGGAGCGGGACGTGCCCGGCGCCGAGCCCGTCGCCGTGATCAACGAGACGCTCGCCCGGAAGCACTTCGCGGGGCGAGATCCGGTGGGCCAGCGAATTCGCTTCGCCGGCATGGATCGCGTCAATCCCTGGCTCACCATTGTCGGCGTCGTCGGCGACGTGCGCTTTCGCGATCTCGCAGTTGACGCCCAACCGGAAGTGTTCGTCAACTTTCGCCAGCTGCCCATGCGCACGCAGTATTTCATCACCACGGCCGTCCGGCTTCAGGCCGGCGTCCCGGCCGAGCCCGTCCTGGCTGCGCTGCGCGACCAGTGGCGATCGCTGGATCCCGACGTGCCCGTGGAGTTCTCGCGGATGACGACGCTCGTGGAGCGGTCGACGGCCAGCCGGCGCTTCACGCTGACGGTGGTGGGCGTGTTCGGCATCACCGCGCTGGTGCTCGCCGCGATGGGCGTGTTCGGCATGCTCAGCCACGCCGTGGCAGAGCGCTCGAGGGAGATCGGCATCCGGATGGCGCTCGGGGCCAGCCGGGGCGCGGTCATGGGTCTCGTCTTCCGCAACGTGGCCGGTGCGATGGCGGCCGGGGTGGCCGGCGGCGTGCTCGCGGCCCTGGGGCTCACGCGCTTCCTGCAGGCGTTCCTCTTCGGCGTCACCGCTCTCGACCCGCGCGCCTTCGGCGCGGCGGTGGTCGCGCTGATGGGAGTGGCATTCCTCGCAGCCTGGCATCCCGTGTTCCGCGCGTCACGCATCGACCCGGCCGTCGTGATGCGCGAGGAGTGACTATGCGCTCATTGCCGCCATTCGCTTCTCCATCTCCTGCGGCGACACGTCTTCCCTGTGCGTGGCGATGGCCCACTTGTGGCCGAAGGGATCGACCAGGTTACCCATCCGATCGCCCCAGAACATGTCGGCCGGCGGCTGCTCCGCGGTCGCGCCGAGGCCCACCGCGCGCTTGAACACGGCGTCCACGTCGTCCGTGTAGAACATGATCGAGACAGCCGTGCCGCCGATGCTGCCTGGCGACAGGTTGCCGCGCTCCTCGTTCTCGTCCGACAACATCAGCATCGAGTCGCCAATCTTCACCTCGGCGTGCATGACCTGCCCGTCGGGGCCCGGCATGCGCGCCACCTCTTGCGCACCGAACGCGTTGGCGTAGAACTCGATCGCCTTCGCGGCGTCCTTACACACGAGGTAAGGCGTGAGTGAGTAGTATCCGTCTGGAATCGGCTTCACCGGCATCGGGACCTCCTCTGGCGTATTCATCGTCGCCCACCGATCCGTGTACCACGTTCGGGTGAACGCGGCGTGCCGGAACGAATGGCCCGGGACTCTGCCAGGGACGAGCGCGGGGACGAGCCGACTGCTGCTTTCCGGCTGCACGCTTGTGCTGAGCCAGGTGGGGCTCGACGACCTCGACCCATTGTGAGAGCGCCTGCCGACGGCATGGGCGACACGCGGCAGGGAACGGCCGGGCCTTCGTGCGCTGGCAATGTTTGGAATCACTCCAGATCTTGATCTACTCTGTAGCGATGGCCACCGACCCGGCCGACCTCCTGCGCCAGCACGGCATCCAGATCACCGCACAGCGGCTCGCGGTGCTGCGGGCCGTGGCCGGCGAGCCGCACATCACGGCGGACGGCGTGGCGGAGGCCGTCAGGGCCGAGATCGGCGCCATTTCCCTGCAGTCGGTCTACGACGCACTCGGGGTCCTCGTCGCGGAGGGCCTCATCCGGCGCATCCAGCCCGCCGGGTCGCCGGCCCGCTTCGAGGATCGGGTGGGGGACAACCACCACCACCTCATTTGTCGCGTCTGCGGCCGCGTGGTCGATGTCGAGTGTGCGGTCGGCTCGGCGCCTTGCCTGACGGCGTTCGACGACATGGGCTACGAGATTGATGAGGCCGAGGTCGCGTACTGGGGGCGGTGTCCGGAATGCCTGGCGAAGGCCCGACGGGCAGCCCGGGTGAAGGCTCCGGCACGCCGGCGCCCGCGGAAGACCGCGCGCGAGAAATCCGCGCCGATCGCGGCGACGAGAGTTGAGAAAAAGGGCCGTTCCTGATAAGCAGATTGGGATCACACCACAGCAGAGGTCACACATGGACAGCGAATCGAAGTGCCCGGTGACGGGCAAGGCGCACGGCGGCAGGTCGAACCGGGACTGGTGGCCGAACCAGCTGGATCTGACGGTGCTCCACCAGAAC
>JADZCN010000039.1 GCA_020851565.1 Acidobacteriota bacterium
ACCGACGAGCACAAGGAGGTGGTGGCGCTCGGCGGCCTCCACATCATCGGCACCGAGCGCCACGAGGCGCGGCGCATCGACAACCAGCTGCGCGGCCGCGCCGGCCGCCAGGGGGACCCCGGCTCGTCGCGCTTCTACCTGTCGCTCGAAGACGACCTGATGCGCATCTTCGGGTCGGACCGCATCTCGGGCCTGATGCAGCGCCTCGGCATGGAAGAGGGTGTGCCAATCGAGGCCGGCATGGTGACGCGCGCCATCGAGCGCGCGCAGAAGCAGGTCGAGGCCCAGAACTTCTCCGTCAGAAAGCACCTCCTCGAGTACGACGACGTGATGAACAAGCAGCGTGAGAGCGTCTACACGCTGCGCCGCGAGATCCTCGAGGGGAAGGTCCACGTCACCGAAGAGGACGTCACCGACACGCGCGGCTACCTGATGGCCACGGCCGAGGACCTGCTCGACGAGAAGCTGGACCTCTTCGCGGGCGCCGAGATGGACGTCGCCGAATGGGACGTGCCGGCCCTGCAGCGTGACCTCACGCAGCTCTTCGCCCTCACCGAGGACGACTACCGCGCCATCGCCTTCGACCAGCTGAGTGCTGACGAGCTCCGCGACGCGCTCTGGGAGAAGATCCAGGCCCGCTACGCCGAGAAGGAGCAGATCGTCCCACGCGAGATTCTCGCGGACGTGGAGCGCAACCTGATGCTCCAGATCGTGGACGGGCAGTGGAAGGATCACCTCTACTCGCTGGATCACCTGAAGGAAGGCATCGGCCTGCGCGGCTACGGACAGCGCGACCCGCTGGTCGAGTACAAGAAGGAGAGCTTCCAGCTCTTCCAGGACATGCGACGCCGCATCGAGGAAGAGGTGGTGCGCTACCTGTGGTGGATCAAGCCGGTGATTCAGGGCGAAGGCGAGGCGCCGCCGGTCGCGCCGGTACGCCAGCCCGTCCGGCGCCAGACGCTCAGCTACAACAACCCGGCTGAGGAATCGGCTTCGGTCTTCGCGCCGCGCCGCGCCGAAGCCGCCGCGCCCGCGGGCGACATCACCCGGGCCGCCGCGGCCCCGACCCCGGCGCGCGTGGGAGGCGACGATGCCCCCATCAAGACCGTCAAGCGCGACGAGCCGAAGATCGGCCGCAACGATCCGTGCTGGTGCGGCTCGGGCAAGAAATACAAGAAGTGTCATGGGGCAGCGTAAGCAATGAGCACACAACTCAAGGAAGAACGAACCCTTGCCACGCGCCTCGATACGGCGCTCACCACCGCCCTCACGTTCGACGACATCCTCCTGGTTCCCCGCCACTCCACCGTGCTTCCCGCGCAGGTGGACGTCAGCACGCGCCTCACTCGCAACATCCCCCTGCACGTCCCGCTGCTCAGCGCCGCGATGGACACGGTCACCGAGTCCGAGATGGCCATCGCCATGGCGCAGCAGGGCGGCCTCGGCGTCATCCACAAGAACCTGCCCATCGAGCAGCAGGCCTCCGAGGTGGACCGCGTGAAGCGATCCGAGAGCGGCATGATCGTCAACCCGATCACGCTCTCCCCCACCGCCCGCATCTTCGAGGCGCTGGAGCTGATGCGCCGCTACCGCATCTCGGGCGTGCCCATCACCGAGGACGGCAGCAAGGAAGGCCGCCTGGTCGGCATCCTCACCAACCGCGACCTGCGCTTCGAGACCAACGTGGACCGCCCGGTGTCCGAAGTGATGACGAAGGACCGCCTCTTCACGGTCCCCGTCGGCACGACGCTCGACCAGGCCCGCGAGATCCTGCACGAAGCCAAGGTCGAGAAGCTCCTGGTGGTGGACCAGGACTACCGGCTGAAGGGCCTCATCACCGTCAAGGACATCCAGAAGGCCATCAAGTACCCGAACGCCTGCAAGGATTCCCTGGGCCGCCTGCGCTGCGGCGCCGCCGTCGGCATCGCGCGCGATACCGTGCAGCGCGCCGAGGCGCTCGTGCACGCGCACGTGGACGTGCTGGTCATCGACACGGCGCACGGCCACTCGCAGGGCGTGCTGGACATGGTGAGGACGCTCCGCCGCGCCTTCCCGGACGTCGACCTCATCGCGGGCAACGTGGCCACGGCCGAGGCCACCGAGGCGCTCATCGCCCTTGGCGTCGACGGCGTGAAGGTGGGGATCGGCGCAGGATCCATCTGTACCACGCGCGTCGTCGCGGGCATCGGCGTGCCGATGATCACCTCCGTCGCCGAGTGCGCCGAGGCCGCGGCGCGGCACAACGTGCCGGTGATCGCCGACGGTGGCATCCGCTTCTCGGGCGACGTCGTCAAGGCGCTGGCCGTGGGGGCGAGCTCGGTGATGATCGGGAACCTGTTCGCTGGCACGGACGAGAGCCCAGGCGAGCTCATCCTCTATCAGGGCCGCACGTTCAAGGAGTACCGCGGCATGGGCTCCATTGGCGCCATGCGCAAGGGCTCGCGCGACCGCTACTTCCAGGACGACTTCGAGCTCGAGAGCGGCACCAGCCCCGCCGGTAAGGGCATGGAGAAGCTGGTGCCCGAGGGTATCGAGGGCCGCGTGGCGCACAAGGGCAGCATGTCGATGGTGGTGCACCAGCTGATCGGCGGCCTGCGCGCCGGCATGGGCTACTGCGGCACGCCCACCATCCCCGCCCTGCAGCGCGATGCGAAGTTCATCCGCATCACCAGCGCCGGCTTCCGCGAGAGCCACGTCCACGACGTGACCATCACCAAGGAATCCCCGAATTACCGGATGGAGTGAAGAAGAAACCACGAAGACGCGAAGAGACGACGAAGAACACGAAGCCTTTCCAGGGGCAGGTGCGACATCGCCTACGAGGGCTTCGTGCCGTCCTTCGTGCTCTTCGTGCCTTCGTGGTGCCTTGTGATCACGCGCGCGTCGCCGCCGGCGTCCTCGATGGTGATGCGCGTCGCGCCGGGCACCGCACGCGTGAGGCGCTCGGGCCATTCCACCGCCACGACGCCTTCGGCAGCCAGATCCGCGTCGAGGCCAATCTCGTCGATCTCCGCGCCCTCCAGGCGATAGACGTCCACGTGGATGAGCGGCAGCCGCCCGCCGCGATACTCGTGGACGAGCGTGAAGGTGGGGCTGGTCACCTCGGCGGGATCCACGCCGAGGCCTTCGGCGAGGCCGCGCACGAAGGCCGTCTTCCCCGCTCCGAGATCTCCCGAGATGAGCAGGACCGTGCCCGGCCGGAGGTCCGCGGCCAGGCGCGCGGCAAACGCACGGGTCTCCGCCTCCGAGCTCGAACGGAAGGTCTCGCTCATTCCTCCTGCGCGCGGCGCGCGGGCACGCGCCGCCGGGCGCTCAGCTCGAGCACGGCGTCCCCGATGTGGTCCGCGAGATCTCCCGCCGTCATCGAGACTTCACCGGTGTCGGCGTCGGCCAGCTCGCCCGCCGCGCCATGGAGGTACACCGCCAGGCGGCACGCGGCCTCCGCGTCGAGCAGCTGCGTCAGCCACGCGCCGAGCATCCCCGACAGTACATCCCCCGTCCCGCCGGTGGCCATGCCCGGCGACCCGGTCGGGTTCACGAACACCCGCCCCGCTGGTGTGGCGATGAGCGTGCGGTACCCCTTCAAGACGACGTAGAGCTTGTGCCGGCGCGCGAAGTCGCTCGCGATGCCCAGCCGATCCGCCTGCACGTCGTCGGCCGTGCACCCGGCCAGCCGGGCCATCTCGCCGGGATGCGGCGTGATGATGATGTCGCGGCCTTCGCGCCCCACGAGCGCGGTCGGCTCGTCGGCGAAGGCGTTGAGCGCGTCGGCGTCGAGCACCAGCGGCGCCTCGCTCTTCTCCACGATCTCGCGCACGAAGGTGGCCACGCCTTCCCCGCGGCCGAGGCCTGGGCCCGCCACCAGGACGTCCGCGTCGAGCCCCAGCACGGTTTCCGCGGCGGCGAAGTGCACGGTCCCCGCCGGGGTCTCGTCGAGCGGCTCCGTCATGTACTCGAGCCCGTGGGCCGCGACGATGGGCTGGCAGGCGCGCGGGCACGCTACGGTCACCAGCCCCGCCCCGGAGCGAAGCGCCCCCTGGGCCGCCAGCGCGGCCGCGCCCGTCTTCCCCACCGAGCCGGCCACGATGACCACGCGGCCGTAGTCGCCCTTGTGCGAGTCCGGTGCGCGCGGCGCGACCAGCGGCCGCAGCCGCTCGCGCGTGACCAGCTCGATGTGCGGGCCCTCCAGCTGATCGATGACGCCCATGGGAATGCCGATGTCGGCGATGACCACCTCGCCCGACTTCTGCTCCGCCGGCGGCAGGATGAGCGGCAGTTTCGGGGCGCCGAGGGTGACCGTGACCGACGCCTCCACGCAGTCCCCGATGAGATCAGGGGTGTCGGCCGACATGCCCGATGGCAGGTCGATCGAGACGATCGGAATGCCGCTGCCGTTGAGGTCGGCGACGACGGTCTCGTAGAGGCCCGACAGCGCCGTCTTGAGACCGGTGCCGAACAGCGCGTCGACGAGCAGGTCGTGCTGGCTGATCTCGGAGAAGTGCAGCTCCCAGGCGCCCTCGTCGGCCACCTCCACCACCGTGACGCCGAGGCGCCCGAGGATGTCGAGGTTCGTGCGCGCGTCGCCCTTCACCTCGGCGACCTGCCCGACGAGGAACACCGTGGTGTCCACGCCACGCTGGTGCAGCGTGCGGGCGACGACGAACCCGTCGCCGCCGTTGTTGCCCTTCCCCGCGATGACGGCCACCCGCCGCTCGGCGAGGTCGTCGTACAGCGACTCGATGGCCGCCACGACCTGCCGCCCGGCGTTCTCCATCAGGACGATGGAGGGGATGCCCACGTCGTGGATGGTCGCGCGGTCGGCCTCGCGCATCTGGTCGGCGTTCAGGATCCGCATTACAGGGTCTTGGGGCTTGGGGCTTGAGGTCTTGGGGCTTGAGGTCTGAGGTGCCGGCGCCTTCGATACCCTGGGCTTGCGCTCTACTCTCCCGTTCTCACTGTTACCTTCTCACCTTTGACTTCTCAACCCTTCACCTTCTCAGGCGTAGCTCTCGATTGGCGGGCACACGCAGATCAGGTTCCGGTCGCCGTACGGGTTGTCGATGCGCCCGACGGCGGGCCACACCTTGCCGGCCTTCACCCACGGCAGCGGAAACGCCGCCTTCTCGCGCGAGTACGGGTGCGTCCACGTGTCCGCCGTGACCACGGCGGCCGTGTGCGGGGCGTTCTTGAGGACGTTGTCCTTCGCGTCCACGGCGCCGGTGATGACCTCCTCGATCTCCTGCCGGATGGCGATGAGCGCGTCGCAGAAGCGATCCAGCTCCGCCTTCGGCTCGCTCTCGGTGGGCTCGATCATCAGGGTGCCGGCCACGGGGAACGACACCGTCGGCGCGTGGAAGCCATAGTCCATCAGCCGCTTGGCCACGTCGATTTCGTCCACGCCCTTCGCCTTGAAGGCGCGCAGGTCGAAGATCATCTCGTGGGCCACGCGGCCGTTCTCGCGCGTGTAGAGCACCGGGTAGTGCGGCTCGAGCCGCGCCTTGATGTAGTTGGCGTTGAGGATGGCGTGGCGCGTGGCGTCGGTCATCCCCTGCGCCCCGAGCATGCGCACGTAGCCATAGGAGATGAGCAGGATGCTCGCGCTCCCCCAGGGCGCCGCCGACACGGCCGGGATCGCCTTGCCGCCACCCACCGCCGCCAGCGGATGGCCGGGCAGGTACGGCGCCAGGTGCGCGGCCACGCCGATGGGCCCCATGCCGGGACCGCCCCCGCCGTGCGGAATGGCGAAGGTCTTGTGCAGGTTCAGGTGGCACACGTCCGCACCGATCGACGCGGGGCTCGTGAGGCCCACCTGCGCGTTCATGTTGGCGCCGTCCATGTAGACCTGGCCGCCGTGCTCGTGCACGACCGCGCAGATCTCCTTGATGGCGTCCTCGAACACGCCGTGCGTGGACGGGTAGGTGATCATCAGCGCCGCCAGCTTGTCGGCGTGGGCCGCGGCCTTCGCCTTCAGATCCGCGACGTCCACGTTGCCATTGGGCGCCGTCGCCACGACGACCACGCGGAAGCCGGCCATGATGGCCGAGGCCGGATTGGTGCCGTGCGCCGACGCCGGAATGAGCACCACGTCGCGGTGCCCCTGCCCGCGCGCCTGGTGGTGGGCACGGATGACGGCCAGGCCGGCGAACTCGCCCTGCGCGCCGGAGTTGGGCTGCAGCGATACCGCGGCAAAGCCCGTGACCTCGCAGAGCGCCGACTCGAGTTCCGCGCAGATCTGCCGGTAGCCCTCGGCCTGGTCCGCCGGGGCGAATGGGTGCATCCGCGCGAACGCCGGCCACGACACCGGGTACATCTCGGTGGCGGCGTTCAGCTTCATCGTGCACGACCCGAGCGCAATCATCGACGTGTCGAGGCCCACGTCCTTCCGCTCGAGGCTGCGGATGTAGCGCATCATCTCGGTCTCCGAGCGATGGCTGTTGAACACGGGATGCCCCAGGAACGCGCTCGTGCGCCGGAGCGGCGCCGGCAGGTCGGCGAGCGGGTCCTCGGGCGTGGCCAGCGGCACCGCGCCCTGCACGTCGGCGGCGAGCGCGAAGGCTTCGACGAGCGCCACGAGGTCCGTGAGGGTCACCGTCTCGTCCAGCGCGATACCGATCGACGTGTCGCCCACGCGGCGGAGGTTGATGTGGTGCGTCGCCGCCCGTTCGTGAATGTCGGCGGCCTGCGCGGCGTCCGCCGTGGCGACGCGGAGCGTGTCGAAGTAGTACGGGTTCTCCTGCGTGTAGCCGAGCTGCTCGAGCGCGGCGACCAGTGCGTGCGCCAGCGCGTGCACGCGCGCCGCGATGGCGCGCAGGCCGTCGGGCCCGTGATACACGGCGTACATCGCCGCCATGTTCGCCAGCAGCGCCTGCGCCGTGCAGATGTTCGACGTGGCCTTCTCGCGGCGGATGTGCTGCTCGCGCGTCTGCAGCGCCATGCGGTAGGCCGTGTGGCCCTGCGCATCCACCGACACGCCGATGATGCGGCCCGGCATGTGCCGGACGTGCTCCTGGCGCGTGGCGAAGAACGCGGCGTGAGGACCGCCGTAGCCCAGCGGAACGCCGAAGCGCTGCGAGTTGCCGAACACGACATCGGCACCCATCTCGCCCGGCGGCGTCACGACGGCCAGGGCCAGCAGGTCGGTCGCGACGGCCACCAGCACACCGGCGTCGTGTGCGCGCGCGATGAACGGCCGCAGGTCGTCCAGGCGCCCCGCCTCGTCCGGATACTGCACGAGCGCGCCGAACACCGGGCCCTCGAACGCCATCTGGTCGGCGGGGCCCACGCGCAGCTCGATGCCGAGCGGCTCGGCGCGGCTCTGGAGCACGGCCAGCGTCTGCGGAAAGACGCGATCGGACACCAGGAACACGCCCGCGTGGTCGCCGAGCTTTTTTCCCTGCACGCGGTGCAGCAGCGTCATCGCTTCGCCCGCCGCCGTTCCCTCGTCCAGCAGCGACGCGTTGGCCACCTCCATCGCCGTGAGGTCCGTCACCATCGTCTGGAAGTTGAGGAGCGATTCGAGTCGGCCCTGGGCGATCTCGGCCTGGTACGGCGTGTAGGGCGTGTACCAGCCGGGGTTCTCGAACACCATCCGCCTGATGACGCTCGGCGTGATGGTGTCGTGGTAGCCGAGGCCGATGAAGCTGCGGCAGACGCGGTTCCTCGCGGCGATGGTCTCGAGCCGCGCCAGGTAGGCGGACTCGCTCTCCGCGGGGGGCAGCGAGAGCGGCGCCGACAGGCGGATGGTGGCCGGGACGGCTTCGTCGATGAGCGCCTCGAGCGAGGCCGCGCCCACCGCCTTCAGCATCGCCTCCCGATCCGCGCCGCGCGGGCCGATGTGGCGGGGCGCAAACGTGTCGAGCGGATCGAAGGTGCTCACTTGGCCAGCAGCGCCTCGTATGCGGCGGCGTCCATCAGCCCACCGGCCTCACCAGGGCTCGAGAGCTTCACCTTCACCATCCACGTCTCGTGCGGCTTGCCGTTGACGTCCTCAGGCCGATCCTTGAGGCTGGTGTTCACCTCCACCACCTCGCCGCTGACCGGCGCGAAGAGCTCGGAGACGGCCTTCACCGACTCGATGGTGCCGAACACCTGGCCCGCGGTCAGCGTGGCGCCCACGTCGGGCAGTTCCACGTAGACCACGTCGCCCAGCTGCTGCTGCGCGAAGTCGGTGATGCCGACAGTGCCGGTGTCGCCTTCCAGGCGGATCCACTCGTGCTCTTTCGTGTACTTGAGGTCGGTCGGGTAGGACATCGCGGGTTCTCGGGTTCTGGGGTTCTCGGGTTCTGGGGTTCGCCGGGGCTTGAGGTCTTGGGGTCTTGGGGTCTTGGGCCGAGTTGGCTCAGGCCTTCTTCTCGCGCTTGTAGAAGGGCATGGGCACGACGACCGCCTTGGCGCGGCGGCCCCGGATGTCGATCTCGAGCGCGGTGCCGGGCGCGGTAAGCGCGGGCGGCACGTAGGCCATGCCGATGGCCTTCTTCAGATACGGGGTCTGCGTGCCGCTGGTGACGACGCCGACCTGCTGGCCGTCGTGGAACACGGCGTGCCCGTGACGCGCGATGGCGCGATCCACCATCTCGAAGCCCACCATGGTCTTCTTCACGCCGGCGGCCTTCTGGGCGTGCAGCACGTCGCGGCCGAGGAAGGCGTCCTTCTTCCAGCCGACGATCCAGCCGAGGTCCGCTTCGATCACGGTGGACGTCTCGTCCATGTCGTTGCCGTAAAGGCGCATCGAGGCCTCGAGGCGCAGCGTGTCGCGTGCGCCCAGGCCCGCGGGGACGAGCCCCATGGGCTTGCCGGCCGCCAGCAGCGCGTCCCACACGCGCGTGGTCATGGCCGAGGGCACCATCACCTCGAAGCCGTCCTCGCCCGTGTAGCCGGTGCGGGACACGGTGGCGCGCACCCCCGCCACCTCGCCGTGCGCGAACCAGTAGTACTTGATGGCGGACAGGTCGATGGCGGTGAGCGTCTGCAGGATGTCCTGCGCGCGGGGGCCCTGGATGGCAATGAGCCCGTAGCGGTCGCTGGAGTTCACGACCGCGACATCCGGAACCGCCTCCCTGGCCCGGGCGGTGATCCAGGCCACGTCCTTGTCGATGTTGCCGGCGTTGATCACGAGCAGGTAGTGCGACGGGCCGAAGCGATAGACGAGCAGGTCGTCCACGAAGGTGCCGTCCGGCGTGGTGAGGGCGGAGTACTGGATCTGCCCGACCTGCAGCTTCGAGGCGTCGTTGCTGGTGATGTGCTGCACCGCCTCGAGCGCGCCCTGGCCGGCGATCTCGACCTCGCCCATGTGCGAGACATCGAAGAGGCCGGCGGCGGTGCGCACGGCCATGTGCTCGGCGGTGATGCCGGAGTACTCGACCGGCATGTCCCAGCCGCCAAAGGGCACCATGCGCGCGCCCAGCGCGACGTGGACCGCGTGCAACGGGGTCTTCTTGAGGGCAGCCTGCTGAGCCGAGTCGGTCATGGGGTGTCGGAGGGTCGCGTTACGGGTCGCGAAAGACACCACACGGTACTATGGCGCCCCCCGGGAATCAAGAATCTCGGGAGGCCTCGGCCCCCGGCGCCTCGCGGCGGGTCGAGTCGGCTTGTCAGCCCAGATCAGGCCTCCCGGCCCTCGCAGAAGTGCGGCAGGCGAACGCCCTCGAGAGCGTCCCCTGCCGAGCCTTCCAGTTGGGGGCACGTCAGCCAGCTCAGACGACGGCGAGCACCCAGAAGGCGACGACCCCGAATCCGATCAGGATGGTCGTCATGAGCCGAAACACGAACTCCATCTCGGGTGTCGGCTCCGGGTGCCGCCGCTCGGCGTCGGCGAGGAAACGCCAGCAGAGGCGCGCAATCAGAACGGGCGTGAGCGCGAGCGCGCCGAGCGCAGCGAGTTCGACCGGGCGGTGCTGATCCTGGAATGTCACGAGCGCCGAGGGTGTCATGACGAGCGCGTACCAGACCACGAGCCACGCCGCGCGGCGGCGCGTCCTCGCGATCCAGTTGGTGCGATACACCATGTCCATCACGAGTCTCCCTAGCAGGAGGTCCAGTACGCGAGTTGGTACCCGGCGATGACGGTCCCAACGGCGAGGAGTCCTGCCTCGAAACACGGCCCTGGCTCGACCACGCTCAGCGGCGCTTCGAGCAGAAGGTCAAGCCCCTCTTGCGGTACTGATCGAGTGTGAATGCGGGACTCGGATTCGCCTGGCAGCGTCGTAATGCTGCGCGAAGTGCGTTGCCTCCACGCCGAGCAGCGACTCGGGCGCACGAAGCGACGCCTTCCGACCGATCGGATTGGCCCGCGCTTCCGACGCCAGCTCGCGGATATCGGCGTGTAGTTGCGTCAGCACCGGATCCTGCAGAGCCGTTGTTCTCGTCCCCACGGTCCCTGCGCGGACACCGGCTGGGCCAACCATGCCGCCGGGATCTCGTGTCATTGCATTCATCGGCCAACCTCCTCGGGAAGGGTCCTTCGAGCCACCGTAATCTCCGTGGCCACCCGTCAGGCCGACCCTGTTCCGTGCGGCCCGCCTCCCACCTCGCCCACACGCCGCCGTCTGCTCCGTCTGGGATCTCGCCAGTCGTCGATCCGCGCGACGCGTCGATCGGAAACCGATCGGGACGAAATCACCGAGTCACAGGGGCTCTCGGGTGGCCTCGGCCCCCGGCTCCTCGGCCGGCGGCAGTGCCCGGCGGCGCGCGGCGAGCAGTCGGGGGCCGGGCCGGTACGAGAGGTAGGCGTTCAGCGTGTGGTACGAGATGCCCAGCTTGCGGCAGGCCTCGCGCTTGTTGCCCCGGGAGCGCTCGAGCACGAGTCGCGCGTAGCGACTCCCCCAGGCACGCATGGTGTGCTCCTCGGCCGCCGATGGCATGAGCACCTCGGCGTACTCGCCCCGCAGGCTCACCGGCAGGTCGTCCAGCCGGATGTGGCGCGACTCGGCGATTGCGACCGCGCCCTCGATCATCCGCTCGAGCTCGCGGACGTTGCCGGGCCAGTCGTAGCTCATGAGCGCGTCGACCGCGGCCGGCGTCATGGTGTAGCGCCCGCGCGCGTGGTGGCGCGAGAGGAAGTACTGCGCGAGCTCGAGGATGTCGCCCTTCCTCACGCGCAGCGGCGCTACCATCACCTCCACGCCGCTCAGACGGTAGAAGAGGTCGGCACGGAACAGCCCGTGCGAGACGAGTCCGCTGAGGCTGCGGTTGGTCGCCGCCACGATTCGGACGTCCACGCGACGGCTGCCGGTGCCGCCCACGCGCTCGACCGTGAGGTCCTGGATGGCGCGCAGCAGCTTGGCCTGCGCCGAGAGGGACAGGTCCGACACCTCGTCCAGGAACAGCGTGCCGCCGTCGGCGTGCTCGAACTTGCCGCGGCGGCCCCGGACGCCGGTGGCCGTGCGCTCCTCGATGCCGAACAGCTCGGCCTCGAGCAGCGTCTCGACCAGCGCCGCGCAGTTGATGGCGACAAACGGCCCATGGCGCCGCCGGCTGCACGTGTGAATCTGCCGCGCCACCAGTTCCTTCCCGACCCCGCTCTCCCCCTCGATGAGGATGGTGAAGTCGGTGGAAGCCACGCGATCCACGCGCTCGCGCAACGCCTGCATGACCTCGCTCGACCCGATGAGGGGCACGACCTCGTCCCGCGCGGGAGCGAGCGTGCCGGCGCCCCGTGGGAGCGCGGCGCGTTCGGCGTCGAGAACCAGTGCCGCGAGGCTGGCTGCGCTCTCGAGCAGCTGGCACGTCCACTCATCGGGCCGCGTGTCGGGCTCGAAACTCGCCTCGAGCAGGACGTGGCGTCCGCCGGCCCGCAGCGGGGCTGCAAACGCCGCGTAGTCGCGTGCGACGACCGGGTGCCCCGGCCGCACCGGAGGCCCGCCCACCCCCTCCGACACCCGCACGTGGCGGGCATGCGCCAGCACCGAGAGCCGTGAGGCCAGCGCCGCCGAGACATCCGACACGCGCCGGGCGTCGGTGACGTCTGACGCCATCTCGCGGACCAGAGCGTGAAGCCCCGGGCGGCGGTCGGCGCGGCGCGGCTGACGGCGGATGGGAATGACGACCGACCGTTCCATGCTGTGCATCGGTTCCCCCTGTGACGAGTGCAGGGACCGTCTCCAAGGGCGGTGCCAGTCCCGGCGCCGCATGATTTCCGCGTGATTTCTTCGAGGGCCGTCCTACACACGACAGCCAGGCGCCTCAACGCGGGTAGTAAGTTCCCGAACAAATCAGTCAACCTGGAGTGATGGGTAGTTACTACCCTCGCGCATCCGCGGCTCGGTCTCGAACTCGATGACGCCCTCGAAACAGAGCGGCGACAGCTGTATCACCCGGCAGCGCCCGATGTGTCCGGAGACGAGGCATCGCTCCTCCGTGGCGTGCGCCACCAGCTGGATTTCCGCCCGTCGCCCGGGGCGAAGGCGGGCGGGCGAGGCCACTCGCACCCCGTGAGGCGCGAGATCGATGATCCGCACCGGGACGCCGGGACGTAGCACGGCCTCCGCCCTCCAGGGCCCCTGCTCGGGCCGCACACGCACCGCCCGGCGCCGCTCACGCTCCTGGTTGCCTAGGGTTGCCACGTGCCGGCCCCCGCCTCGAAACGCAGTACCCGCATGCGCCCCGTGCTGCCCATGATGCGCACGGCGAACTGGGGCCCACGGGCTGCGGCCACGTACAGGGTGCCCGCGGTGGCCGAGCCGGTCGGACTGAACGAGAGCAGCGAGGACCGCCCGACGCGAATCGGATCGCTGCCGGTTTCGAGCGTGCCGCTGCCGCCCACGTCGGGCACGGGCTGATTGACCCGCAGCGCCACGCCCCGGGCATGGGTGCCCAGGCGGTCGGGCGGACCGAGTGGCAAATCGATCCCCTGGTCGATGTCGCGCACGAGGACGCCGTTGCCGTTACCGTCGGCGAACAGCTGTACAACGGCCTGCTCCCCCTCGACCTCGAACCGAACGGCGACCGAGGTGCCGCGACGCAAGGCCTCCAGTTGCGCCTGCTTCAGCGACGCCGCCAGGTAGTGCGCGCCGGCGGTGGCACGCTCGTGTTCCATCGCGCCGGCGACCACCGGGAGGGTGGTCGCCGACACCAGGACCGACAGGGCCGTGACCGCCAGCACATCGACGAGCGCGTGCCCTCGGGGGCTACTGGCCGGCACCCGCCTTCTCCCCCTTGGAGGCCACGGCGATGAGCGGCTTGAGGCGCAGGAAGCTCTTCTCGCCAATGCCCTTCACGTTCATCAGCTCTTCGATCTTCTTGAAGCCGCCGCTCTTCTGCCGGTACTCGATGATGCGCTCGGCCGTGCGCCGGCCGATGCCCGGCAGCGATTCCAGGTCGGCAACGCTGGCCGTGTTCAGGTCGATCGTGGCCGTCCGAGCCGCCGCCGGCGGTTGCTGGGCCAGCACCGCCGGGGCGGCGGCCAGCACCGCCATTGCTCCAACGAAGACGAATCCGAGGATGTACTTCGCCATGGGTCCTCCCTGTCGCACGAACCTTCGTGCGGAAGGACCGGAGATCCCAGCCTGTGGACAGCGGAGGTCTGGGGCGCCAGCCAGGGGCCGGGAATCGTCCGGTCGCCTGGAGTAGAGCAACGCCCGCGCCGCGGATGGGCAGCGACCGCAAGTCCCTGAGCCTGAAGTGTTTGTGAGAGGAGTCCGCTTCGACGCCGAGGATGGAACGCGAGCCGCGCTGCTAACCGCGGTTGCCAGCCCGTCACGGCTGGGCATGAAACAGGCCGAGAATCGCGTAGAAGCGCTGGTAACGCGGGTTGCGCGGCGGCAACCGCCGTTACCCCGACCTCATGCGGCAGCCCGAAATCAGGCCGTGCGCGCGCTGGCGACGAATGGCTGGAGCGCCTCCATGGATAGTTCGCGATCGAACTCCAGCGCGCCGCGGTACATGAGCGGGTTCAGGCTCGCCACATGGCAGCGCCGGACTCGACCGGCCATCTGCAGCCGTTCCTGGGTCTCGGTGACCGTGAACACGATCTCCACCGGCAGGCCGATGTGAAGGCGGATGGGCGACTCGATGAGGACGCCCCTGGGTCCGATGTCTGCGACGCGCACGTCCGTCCCCAGGCGCAGCCGCGCCGTGTCGGACAGCCCGGTCTGTTCCGGACTCAACCGCGCCGAGCCTCGCCGATCCTCGGATGGCCTCGGCGCCGGGGCGTTCCCCGAACTGGCGTGGAGCAGGCGGATGCGCGACCCCGCTCGCCGCCCCAGCGTGGCGGATGGCCTGTCTGGATTCAGACCCAGTAGTGCCAGCGTCGTGGCATCAATGGCAGCCATGTCGTTTAAAGTACGCTAAAAGACGCTATAGTGCAATGTTAAACACGAAGTCCTCGACCTCATAGAGGCTTTCCAGGACGGCTCCGTCAGCCTCTCGAACGGCAGAGCAAAGTCTGCGCCACCGCGGACAACCAGCCTGCCACGACTTCTGGTAGTCTCAATATCTCAATGCGCGTCAAGCTCTTAGGCCTCGTCGCGCGGCTGGCCCTGGCCCTGATGGCCGTGGGAACGCTGGACGCGCAGGTGCCACGAATTGTCGCCATCGGTGACATTCACGGCGCGCTCGAGCCATTCGTTGGCATCCTCCGCGCCGCCGGCCTGATCGACGCCCAACGACAGTGGATCGGAGGCTCGGCCACGCTCGTCCAGACGGGCGACTACACCGATCGCGGTCCAGAGGTGCGCGCCGTGATGGATCTGCTGATGGCGCTCGAGCCCCAGGCGGCAGCCGCCCGCGGACGCGTCATCGCCTTGCTGGGCAACCATGAAGTCCTGAACCTCCTCGGCGAGCAACGCGACGTCACGCCCGAGATCTACGCAACGTTCGCGGACGCGCAGTCGGAGGCACGCCGCGAGGCGGCGTTCGAACAATACGCGGCCCTCGGCGCCGCGCGCGCGAAAGCTCGCGCAACCGTGTCGGAGGTCTACACGCAGCCACGCGAGGCCTGGATGGCCGCGCATCCCCCGGGCTGGCTCGAGTACCGCGAAGCGTTCAGCCCGAAGGGGCGGTACGGCGCCTGGCTCCGCCGGCGTCCCATCTCGGCGCAGGTGGCCGGCACATTGTTCATGCACGCCGGCCTGAACCCGACGACGCCCGGCGATGACCGCGCGTCGGATGCAGAGTCGCGCGTCCGCGCGCAGATCGCCCGCATGGATCGCTTCCTCGACCGCCTCGTGGATGCGAAGCTGGCCCTGCCCTTCTTCACGCTCAACGAGATGCTGCAGGTGGCCGCGGGAGAAATCCGCGCGGTCAACGCCATCGTCGCGGAGGCGAAGCAAAAGGGCACGGCACCCGATCTGCGCGGGTTCGATATCGGCCTCGTTCGCGAGGGCGCGGAGGTGGTCACCATCGGCGAGTGGGACGTACTGGCCGAGCAGGGCCCGCTCTGGTACCGCGGCTATGCCCTCGCCACCGACGACACCCTGGCCGGGCCCCTCGAGGCGCTGCTCACGCGCCACAACGCCACGCGGATTGTCGTCGCGCACTCGCCCCTGCAGGCGCGGCGGATCGTCACGCGCCTGAGCGGTGCCATCGTGTTGATCGACACGGGCATGCTGGCCAGCACCTACAAGGGGCGGGCCTCCGCCCTCGAGATCGTCGGGACCCAGCTCACGGCCATCTACGAGGACGGCCGGAGGCCGCTCTCCCAGGCACCCGCGGCGCAACCTTAGCAGGGCCCGTGGTCACGGGGAGAGGGGCTCGATGGCCAGCGCCAGCAGGCCCGTCGCGTTGGCCACGGCGAAACTCAACCCCTTCAGGTTGCGCTCCGGCGAGACGCCGGGGACGGGCCGCGGGAATCCGGACGCGCGCACCCGCAGGCCCCGCGTGCCCTCGGCGCCGGCCTCAATCACGCAGGTGTCCCTCGACAGGGACCAGTCCAGGCGCACCGATACCACATCGTCCAGCGTGCCGGGCAGCCACCGGACGCCGTTCTCCTCGCCGGCGGCCACGATCCACGCACCCGCCGCGATCGCACGCCCCACGGCGGCTTCGAGCGCCGGCCGGTGCTCGGGCTTTGCGGTGCCCAGGCTCAGGTTGATGAGGTGCGGCTGGCGCGTCAGGGCCCAGTCGATGGCGCTGACGAGCGCGGTGATGGGAGCATCCAGCCGCCGCTCGAAGACGCGCGCCGCCCACACGTCGGCGCCCGGCGCCTTCTCCCGGATGACAGCTGTGACCGCGGTGCCGTGGCCCAGGCGATCCACGAAGTCCACGCCGATGCCGCCCTCCACGTCCACGCTCACGCCGCCGGCCACGCCGCCCACGTGCGGATGCGACGAGTACACGCCGCTGTCGATGACGACGATGCGGACGCCGCGGCCCGTGCGGGGCCTGAGGCTGTGCAGGTGCAGGGGGCCGTTGAGCGCCAGCATTCGTGTCGTGATCCTGTGACGAGGCCCTCGCGCGGTCAGTGCGCGACGCCGGGCCGGGCCGCTGTGGCGAAAAGGCGGGCAAAGAGGCCCGCCTGCTCGATGAGGTCCTCGGGCCGGCCCACCTGGGCCACGCGCGCCCCATCGAGCACGATGACCCGATCCGCGCTCATCGCCACGTCGCGCCGGTGCGAGATGATGAGCGTCGTGCGCCCGCGCATCACCGCGCGATAGCCTTCGACGACGGCGCGCTCGGAGATGGGGTCCAGGGCGGCGGTGGGCTCGTCGAGGACGAGCACGGACGGGTTGGCCAGGAATGCCCGCGCCACGGCCAGGCGCTGGCGCTCGCCGGCGGAGAGCTGGAGGCCGCGCTCGCCCACCACGGTCTCGTACTTCTGCGGCAGGCTCTCGATGAACGACGCCACCCCGGCTGCGCCGGCCGCCTGCCGGATGGCTTCGTCGAGCCCCGCCGCCGTCCGCGGCACGCCCCCGGGGCCGTCCGCCAGCCCGTACCGCATGTTCTCGGCGATCGTCGCGTGCAGGAGCGTCGGCTCCTGCTCCACCAGCACGACGTGGCGGCGCACGTCGGCCAGGCGCAGCGTCCGCAGGTCGTGGCCATCCAGGCGGACGGTGCCGCGATCCGGGTCGATCAGGCGGAGCAGGAGCGCGGCGATCGTGGACTTCCCGCTGCCGCTCGCGCCGACGATGGCCACCGAGGTTCCGGGCCGCACGTCGAAACTCACGTTGTCCAGCACCGGCAGGCCACGCTCGGTCGCCAGTGACACCTGCTCGAAGGCGAGCTCGCCGCGCACCTCCGGCACCGCGATCGCCGAGGCCGCTTCCTGCACGTCCACCGGCGCGTCCAGCAACTCGAGCACGCGGCGCCACGACACCTTGGCAGTGGCCAGCGCGGTGTACAGCCCCATCAGCGCCTGGACGGGCGCCATGACACGCATCTGGTAGGCAATGAACGCGGCGAACGTGCCGAGCGTCAGCGTCCCTTCGACCACTCTCCACCCGCCGTAGAGAAACACGGCCGATGCGCCCAGCGACAGCAGCATCCCGGGCAGGCCGCCAGCCAGGTAGCTCACGCGCTGCATCCCCATCAGCGCATCGATGAACCGATCATTGAACTGGCGGAATCGGCTCGACTCGCGCTGCTGCGCGTTGGAGGACACCACGAGCGTGTGCGCCTGCAGCGTCTCGATGAGGAAGCTGCCGATGTCGGCGCTCCGCTGGCGGAGCAGCGCGACCCGCGCCTCCAGGAGCCGCCGGTAGTAGACCAGCGCCCACAGGCTCACCGGCATCACCGCCGCTGTCAGCAGCGCCAGCTTCCAGTCCAGCCAGATCAGCATGACCGCGCATCCGACCAGGAACAGGATGTTGCCGACCCACGCCAGGGCCGCCTCTGCCGCCACGCGCTGGATCTCGCCGATGTCGCTGTTGATGCGCGCGACGATGTCGCCCAGGCGCGTCCGCGCGTAGAAGCGCGGCGACAGCCGCTGCAGGTGCTGGTAGAGCGCGAGGCGCATGTCGAAGAGGATCTCCGCCGACACCCGCGTGTAGCGCAGGCCGCTCACGACGTTCAGGACGTAACTGAAGACCCCCAGGCCCGCGAACAGCAGGACGATGCGCTGCAGCGCGGCCAGATCGCGCCCGAGGAGGGCGCGATCGACCAGGTCCTTGGTGAGGTACGGAGTGACGAGCGAGACACCCGTGCTGACGAGGCTGATCGCCATCACCAGCACGAGGCGGCGCCAGTAGGGCGCGAGGTAGGCGAAGGCCCGCCGCAGATCCGCGTCGGCGGCGGGACGGGAGGTCACGACGCCCTCAGCGCGCCGGGGATGCCGCGGCGGGGGGCACGACGAACAACTCGGTCGTCTGGTCCGCGCCCATGTGGATGGTGCGCAGGTACTGGTAGGTGGCCGCGTCGTACAGGTCGATGGTCTCGCCGGCGATATACACGTAGATCACCCTGCCGTTCGAGCTCACGCGCGGGACGATGCGCGGCCGGCCCTTGAACTCCTGCCGGCTTACCACCTTCGCGTTCTCGAGATCGAAGGTCCAGAACTCGTAGCGCCCGATGTCGCTCTTGATGCCATAGGCGCGCTTGTGGTCCGGCGCCTGCGCGAAGCTCACTTGCTCCGCCGGCCCGATCGGCCGGAAGTCGATCTTCCGAGCCGTCAGGTCCACCTTCCCGATCCCCATGATCCGGCGATGCTGGACGGGATCCTGCATGGTGAAGAGGCCAGTGAACGTGCCCGGCGGATCGTAGAAGTCGCTGACCGGACCGAGGCTGATGCGGCCCAGGCCGCCCTCGGCCGGCTGCGCGTACGGCCAGGTCTCCACCTCTTTGAAGTTTTCGGTCTCCAGAACGATGACTTCCTCGCCGAAGAAGTAGAGGAACTTCCCATCCGGCGAGAAGCGCAGGTTGACGCTCTCCCGCTCCTCGTTCCGCGGCCAGGGGATCTGGCGCGTGATCTGGCCGCTGGCCAGGTCGAACTGTTGCAGCGTGGCAGGGCCAATCTCCCAGCGGTCGATCAGCTTCGTCGCCGTGCGCGTGAGCAGCACCAGATAGCGGTTCAACGGGTCGGCCTGCAGGTTGACGACCCGGACGCGCCGGTTGCCGCTGCTGAGCGACCAGGTGTTGAGCGACTTCCGGGTGGCGATGTCCACGACCTCGATCTGCTCGTAGGTCGAGTTGAGCACGTAGAACCTGGTGCGGTCCTGCGACGGGGTCAACGATCGCGCGATGCCGGTCTTGAGGACGATGCTGTCCTCGAGCTTCCCGGTGGACTCGTCGTAGATCTGGATGTCGCCCTTGTACGTGCCGATGTAGAGCTTGCCGCTGCCGGCATTGACGGTCGGCACCGCCGGCTTGCCCTGGGCGGACAAACTCAGCGTGCCGGCCACGAGCACCGCGCCGAGCACCGCGAAGGCGGTCCCGACGAGGCCTTGTCCAGTCCCGCGTCCCGACGTATCTTTTCTCACTCCCGTCACCTTCCTAGCCAGGAAACACCAGATCGATCTTGCGCCAGTCCTTCTGCGCGGCCGCGCACTTGGCCGTCCAGTCGGGTGCGTGATTGAGCTGGTCGGGCACCTGCGCGGGCCAGTAACAGCCCATGTGGCAGTCGAAGAGGTCGCGCTCGACGGGCTGGCAGAGCCCGGCGGTGCCGCCGGTGCGGTCCGCCTCCCACCCGGGCGAGACCACGATCGAGCATCCCGGTGGGATGTGCGGGCCCTCGGGCTGCTGCGGCGGCTGCCCGCCCTGCTGCTGCAGGGCGACGACGTCCCCGGCCGCGCTGCCCTCGGCTGGAACGGCCGAGGCGGCCGTGACGGTTTCCACGCGCTGAGCCTTGCGGTTAATGGCGTTGAGATGCTTCATCGTCTGCTCCATCGAACTGGCGAAGGAAACCGGGGTTCTTCACCGCCAGCTCGCCGTAAATCTCCAGGCACGTATGTGTCCAGCCGCGAATCCACTCACAGTAGTGCAGGTTGGGCCCCTCAGTCGACCCGTAACGGGTGTGGGCCTCGTGATAGCAGCCGCCGGCGCAAATGGGGCGCGCCCAGCAAGCCTGGCAGTCGGTCTTGTGGTTGATGTGGTGCGAATCCAGGAAGTCCGCCTGCCTGGCGCGGTCCACGCCCCCGGTGACCGAGCCGAAGCTGTGCGCCTCGGAACCGGCGAACCGGTGGCATAGCGACACCTGCCCGTCCGTGGCCACGCCCAGCAGCCCGATGCCCGCGCCACAGGGATAGGCCTTGGCGTGCCCCTGGTGGATCTCCTGCAGCGTCTCGCGCACGTTCGAGAAGCCATGGTGGCGGTTCTCCAGCGATGCCTGCAGGAAGTCCTGCGCGAGCGCGCGGAACTGCGCCAGCAGGTGATCGAACCCCGCGTCGCTGATGGCGTGCCCCCGCTGCGGCGCGGTGGTGACCGGCGCGAAGCCGACCTCCCAGAACCCCATCTCGTCGTGCAGGTGCCGGTAGATCCGCATCACGTCCAGCGTCTGGCGCGTGAGCGTGACCCGCGCGCCGATCGGCCGCGACTTGTGCCGCGCGAGCAGTGCCTTGATCTTGGGCGCGGCGATGTCGTAGCTGCCGCGCCCGTTCTGGAAGACCCGGAACTTGTCCTGGATTTCCTGCGGCCCGTCGATGGAGATCGTGACGCCGATGCGCTCGTCGGCGAGGAAATCGATGACGTCGGGCTTGAGCAGCGTGGCGTTGGTCGTGAGGCTGAAGTCGATGTCCTTCCCCACTTCCTTCGCACGCTGGCGCGCGTAGGCGACTGTCTTCTTCAGGACGGGGAAGTTCATCAGCGTCTCGCCGCCGAAGAACGTCACCATGGCCGTCCGGCCGCTCTCGCGCAACGCGAAGTCGATGGCCTGGCGGGCCGTCTCCTCGCTCATGAACTTCGGCTGCTGCCCGTTCTCGGTGTCGACGATCTTGTCCTCGCCGAACTCGTAGCAGTACTCGCAGCTCAGGTTGCACTGGTTGGTGACGTTCACCACCAGCGTCTGCAGCGGGATGACCGTGAGCGGAAGGATCTTCGGCGTCGGAGCCGGCGCCTTCGCCTCGTTGATCGCGCGAATACGGTACAACTCGCCGAGCGTGTCCCAGACCTCGCCAGGCTGAAACCGGGCCTCGAGTGCGGCGCACAGGTCCCCAATCGAGCGCGCCCCCCCGGCCAGGGCATCCACGATGGCCGACGCGCACGGGTCGAACGCGAAGACCGCGGCGCTCGGCACCATGTAGCCGAAGCGCTCCCCCGCCGCCTCGAAGGTGTGGAACTCCCCGAGGCGCACGACCGTGTCTACACCGGGCGTGATCCCGGGAACTGCCTGGCCGGCCTGCTCGACCGGCGCCGCCGGATGATCCGTCGCCGGAGTATTGCCGGTGGCGCTCATCGGGAAATGACCGACGGGTCGAACCGCATGTAGACCGGCGGCGAGACCAGCAGGTGGGCACGGCCCTTGAGGGGCGTGCCGTCGGCGTTGTAGGTGGCCACGACCCACACGTCCCCGATGTTGTTGCGCTGGCCACTCCGGTTCTCGTTGGGCCCCTCGATGTTCGGCGTGAACATGCCGGTCTTCGCATCCACGCCGCCCACGAACTTGATGTCGTCGTCATCCAGCGTGGCGGTGTATTCCTCCATGCTCCACGTGGCGTCCACGACGTCGATCCTCACGTCGTCCGCGGTGTTCGGGCGCTTGTCTGGACCGTTCATGTAGGCCACGGCATCGAAGGCGGCGTACATCTTCGGGTAGTTCACGCCGCCCGTGCGGGCCAGGTTCCAGTCCGGCGCCACGCGGATGTGGTCCACCTTGTCGTAGACCACCAGCGCACCGGGCCTCACCGCGCCCGCGATGACGATGTCGCGCGGGCCCACCGTGGCCGAGTCGGCCACCGACACCGTTGTGGTGATGACGTCGTTCGCGACGCTGGCGGCCGTGACGCTGACCCCGGGCCC
This sequence comes from Acidobacteriota bacterium, assembly GCA_020851565.1. Lineage (GTDB taxonomy): Bacteria > Acidobacteriota > Vicinamibacteria > Vicinamibacterales > UBA2999 > VFZN01. Next base: position 21,820 of record JADZCN010000039.1, read on the forward strand.
GAGGTCCAGGTCCCCCGGCTGCACCGTTGCCGGAGCGTTCATCGCGTAGATCTTCACCGTCTGCCCCGCACCGCCCTTCTTCAGGCCGGAACGGTCCACCCCAAGCAGCGTCGTGTCCGCGCCGGCGCGGCGGAGCTGCACGTCCATGCCGATTTCATCGTATCCGCCCGTGAACCAGCGCCCGTCGATCCCGCGCCAGTCGCGATCCACGAACATCACCTCGCGGTACACCGGAGCGTCGGCGGCGCCCGTCGTCGAGCGCCCGCGCCACTGGAAGCCGGTGTAGATCATCGTGCGGCCGGTGCGCTTCACCTGCTCGCCGGTCTTCGCGTAGGTGAAGGTCGTCTCCGTCGTGAACTCGTCCGGTGCGTTCGGCACGGCCGCAATCACCACGCGGCCGAACACCGGGCCCTTGCCCACTTCGTAGCCACTCAGCGCCCACGTGCCCTCGATGCGGGGCGAGCGCTTCGTGGCGGACCACGACGCCCACTCCGGCGTCTCGAACGGATAGGCCTTCGACAGGTAGTCGATGGCTTTCTCGGAGGGATGGCGCGTGTCGGGCGGGCGGCCATCCGGCCCGCGATCCCGCGGCGCCGGGCCCATGCGCCGGAACACCTGGCGATCCACCAGGGGGTACCACCCGCGGTGCATCGCGATCAGCAGGTCCCACTCGCTGCGGGTCCGCCGCTGCGAGATCACCCGTCCCAGCGAGTGGCAGGCATTGCAGAGGCCCTTCAGCTCCTCGGTGGCGAACTGGCTTTCGTCAACCACCACGCGGCGCTCGGCCTCGTAAGCCGCGTTCCGAGCCTCTTCCGGCGCCAGCCCGAGGTTGTCCGACAGGTACTTGACGACTTCGCGGCCAACGGCCGGATCCAGCTTCACGCCGTTGAGCGCGACCATGCGCTTGATGGTGTCCTGCCAGCCTTCAGGGGTGTTGCGCTGGAAGGAAATGCGCGACATCTGCCCCTTGTCGTCCGGGCGATGGCACGAACCGCACGCACTTCGGACAGCCTGGCTCGTGATGGGAATGCCGACGTCAGAGGAAGAGGGCGAGGACGTGGGCGCGGCGGCCGGCGGTTGTTGCGCGCGAAGGCCCATGCCGAGCGTGAGAGTACAGGCCGCCACCGCGAGGGCCCCTCGTCCGAATGCGTGAATGTGCATGAATTTCGCTCCGTTTTATCACAGATCCAGGTCTTACGGACGCGGTAGCGGCTGGATCTCGGGGGCGAACACCAGCCATCCCCGCGCCAGCGCCGTGGCCAGCGCCGTGAGGAAAGCGGCCAGGTCCATCGGGCCAGCCCGACCGACACACGCGTCGAACAGATCCGGCACCTGGCGGAGCGACGGCGCCAGGTCCACCATCGTAACCACGTCGATATCGTGCAGGAACCGGACGCCGGCCGGATCGTCCGGGGTGATCAGGCGCGGCTCGAACACGATCTCGTGGCCGGCGATGGCTGGCCGCATCTCGAGTCGCACGTCCGGGCCCCGGTGCACGCGGAGCTCGGGTGCCAGGCGGAGGCGCTCGTAAGCGGCCTGCACCCCGGCGCGCTCCTGCTGTTCGCGGTCCCGCCGCTCGTCCCATTCACGGGTCTCGGCTCGCTCCGCCCAGAAGGGGTGGGCCTGCCCTTCAGCCGCGTCGTGGAGAAAGCGGCGAGTCAACATCAGAAAGTTGGCGTAGACCTCGGCCTCGCGCGCCGCGAAGAACGCGAGCGCGGCGGAGGCCATCGACGGGTTCGACAAGGCGGTGTGCGTGGCGATGGCGGCCAGCCAGCCGGAGGCCAGGGCCTTCCTCACGCCGGCCGACGAGAGGGGATCCACAAACGACGCGGCGTCGCCCACGACCAGCCAGTCGGACCCGGCGTAGGTCGTTGACGCGTACATCGACGCGTCCCAGCCCGTGGGCCCGGACTCGAGCGTCGCCGGTGCCAGCAAGGCCCGCAACCGGGCGGTCTTCCCGACCTCGCCGAGGTAAGTGGTCCGGGCGCCATCACCGCGAGCCAGGTCCGTCGTGCGCGGGTCCACCATGACGGCCACGGCCCGCCGGGTCTCGTCGAGCGGGACCGACCACGCCCATCCGTCGGCATAGGACTCGATGAGCGTGTGCGTGGGATCCGGCAGCGGCCAGGCGTCCGGGCGCCGCCACGTGGCGGCCAGCGCCACGGTCCGGTGCCCTTCTTCCATGCGGCGGCCAGCACGCGACCGGGCCAGGAGGCCCGCACGTCCCGTGCAGTCCAGGCGGAACGTGGCAGGCAGCGCGGCGGCATCCTCCGGGGTGAGTAGGCGCCGCTCCACCCGCGCGCCCGCACGCTCGGCTTCGGCCAGCATCACCCGCTCGAGCACGATGGACGTGGCCTGCCATCCGCGCGCGTCGTGGGCGAACATCTCCACGCGCGGCTCGCCCCGTCCCCACCACACCGTGTTGCCCGTGGCGCGCACGAACCCGGCGCCGTCGATGGCGTCGCGGATGCCGAGCAGGTCGAAGAACTTCCCGCAGCTGGGCGTGAGCGACTCGGCGAGGGCAGCCCCCGCGCCCTCCGGCCTCGTGATGATCGTGACGGCATGGCCCCAGGAAGCCAACAGCCGCGCAGCGGTGCAACCGGCCGGGCCGGCGCCGAAAACCAGAATGTCGGGAATACCCACTCGTCGGAATTATCCCCGGGGTTACACTTCACGCACCATGCCCGGCTTCCTCTCGCGTATGGGCGAATGGCTGCGACAGCCCGGAACGGCAGAGACGCTCGCGCCCGGACCTGTTCGCCAGGAGGGCCCGCTCCCATGGGCCGAGGCATCTGCGGCCTTCGCATGGTCGCTGCACGCCCGCCTCCGTGCGCCGGGCCGGAACCTCTGCGTCTCGCCGTTCAGCGTGCATGCCGTGCTGGCCATGGCGATGGCCGGCGCCAGGGGGGCGACGGCGCGCGAGATGCGGGCCGTCCTCCATCACACCGATGACGAGGAGGTGCACGCCACGATCGGCCGGCTCTGCCGCGACCTGGTGGCGGCGGCGAATGGCGTGGACGTCCGGTTGGCCAACTCGCTCTGGGTGGACGATGCGGTGAGCCTGCTGCCGGCCTACGAGGCGATGGTCGCCATGCACTATGAGGCGGCCGTTCGGATAGCGCCGTTCCAGAGCGATGCCGCCCGCGCCTGCGCCGAGATCAACGCGTGGGTCAACGAGCACACGCGGGGGCGCATTGCTGACCTCGTGAGCGGCCTCGATTCTCGGACGAGGCTCGTGCTCGTCAACGCCGTCGCGCTGAAGGCAGTATGGGAGGAGCCGTTCGAGCGGCGCCGCACGGAGCGCGCGTCCTTTACTCGCGAAGACGGAACCGTCATCCAGGTGCCGATGATGCAGGGCCTGCGCGCCACGGGATACGTGGAGCAGCGCGGGCTTCAGGCCGTCGATCTCGCGTACCAGGGATCGCGCTGGTCGATGCTCGTCGTCCTCCCGAATGCCGAAACGCCCCTGAGCCGCGCGGAGGAGACACTCGAGGCCGCTTCGCTCAGCGCGCTCGCCCATCGTGCAACCCCGCAGGGGGTCGAGGTGTTGCTGCCGCGGTTCTCGCTGTCGTGCCGGATGGACGACCTCTCCGGCACCCTCGCCGCGATGGGCATGCCCTCAGCGATGGATCGATCTCGTGCGGACTTCTCGGGCATGAACGCCCTCTCTGCGCCGCATGAAGACGGGCTCTACATCTCGTCGGCGATTCACCAGGCGACCCTCGACGTCGACGAGAGCGGAACGGAGGCGACGGCCGCAACCGCCATCGTCATGGCGCCGAAATCGGCTTGGAGTTGGAGACCCCAGCCCCCGCCGATCCCCGTCTTCCGCGCGGATCGGCCCTTCCTGTTCGCGATTCGGCACCGCGAGAGCGGCACCATCCTCTTCATGGGCCGCGTGGCGGACCCAACCGCGAAGGACTGATGCCCCCGCGCGTCCTCATCGTCACCGGGGCCAGCCGCGGCATCGGCGCCGCCACGGCCCGCCTTGCCGGCGCGCGCGGCTACGCGGTGTGCGTGAACTACGTCCGAAACCGCGACGCGGCCGAGCAGGTGGTGCGCGACATCGAGACCGCCGGGGGGCGTGCCGTCGCCGTCGCCGCCGACGTCTCCCGCGAGGCCGACGTCGTCCGCCTCTTCCAGACCGCAGCCGAGGCGCTCGGGCCGCCGTGCGGCCTGGTCAACAACGCGGGCATTCTGGAGACGCAGATGCGCGTGGACCAGATGGAGGCGGCTCGCCTCGAGCGCGTCTTCCAGGCGAACGTTGTCGGCGCGTTCCTCTGCGCGCGCGAGGCCGTGCGCCACATGTCCACGAAGCACGGCGGCGCCGGCGGCGCCATCGTGAACGTCTCGTCGGTCGCGGCGCGCACGGGCTCGCCGGGCGAGTACGTGGACTACGCCGCATCGAAGGCCGCCATCGACGCCATGACCATCGGGCTGGCGCAGGAGGTGGCCCTCGAGGGCATCCGCGTGAATGCCGTCCGGCCCGGCTTCATCTATACCGACATCCACGCCAGCGGCGGGGAGCCCAATCGCGTGGACCGCGTGAAGGCGTTCGTCCCCATGCGGCGGGGCGGGATGCCCGCCGAGGTCGCCGCGGCCATCCTGTGGCTGCTGTCGGACGAGGCGTCCTTCACCACGGGCGCGTTCATCGACGTGGCCGGCGGACGCTAGTCCTGAACTACGCTAAGATGCGCGCCACGCGGCCCGGGACCTTGTGGCCGCCAGAGGAGAGAACCCGCATGCGTGTGTCCCTTCGAACCGCGCTCTGGTCCGCCCTGCTGGTCGCGGGCAGCACCCTCGCCGCCCTCACCCTCTCGGCGCAGGCGCCACGCCAGGTGGACGATGCGTTGCTACTGAGCCCGCCGGCTGGAGAGTGGCTGACCTACGGGCGGGACTACGCCGAGACCCATCACAGCCCCCTCACCCAGATCGATCAATCGAACGTGGCGCGGCTGGGCGTGGCGTGGTCGGTGGAAGTCGGTTCGCAGGGCAAGCTCGAGACCACGCCCATCGTCCACGACGGGGTGCTCTACGGCACCTCGACGTGGAGCGTGGTGTACGCCATCGACATCGGCACGGGCACGCTCAAGTGGCGCTGGGATCCCGCGCTCGTCAAGGGCGGCTTCTCGCAGGGCGGCTCGCGGTTCTGCTGCGGCCCGGTGAACCGCGGCGTCGCCATCTACAAGGGCAAGGTCTACGTGGGCCTGCTGGACGGGCGCCTGGTCGCACTCAACGCGCAGACCGGCCACGTGGAGTGGGCCGTGCAGACCACGCCGGTGGGCAGCGACTACTCCATCACCGGCGCCCCGCGCATCGTGAAGGGCAAGGTCCTCATCGGCAACGGGGGCGGCGAGTACGGCGTGCGCGGCTACCTCACGGCGTACGACGCGGAGAGCGGCAAGCAGGTGTGGCGCTGGTACGTCGTCCCCGGCGATCCCTCTCTGGGCATGGAGGACGCGTCGATGGAGCGCGCCGTCAAGACCTGGCGCGGCGAGTGGTGGAAGTACGGCGGCGGCGGCACGCCGTGGGACGGCATCGCCTACGACCCCGAATCCGATCTCGTCTACGTCGGCACCGGCAACGGGTCGCCGTGGAGCCGGGATCACCGCAGCCAGGGCTACGGAGACAACCTGTACCTGTCCTCGATCGTCGCGCTGCGCGCCGAGACCGGGCAGTACGTGTGGCACTACCAGACCACGCCCGGCGACGACTGGGACTACAACGCCGCGCAGCCGATGATCCTGGCGGACCTGACCATCGACGGGAAGCCGCGCAAGGTGCTCATGCAGGCCCCGAAGAACGGCTTCTTCTACGTTCTGGACAGGCTCACGGGGGAATTCATCTCGGCGGCGCCGTTCACCACCGTCACGTGGGCCACGCACATCGACCCCAGGACGGGCCGTCCGGTGGAGACACCCGAGGCGCGGTACGGCAAGAAGGGCGCGCGGCTCTCGCCTTCACCGGTGGGCGCACACCATTGGCCGCCCATGGCGTACAACCCGGCGACGGGGCTGGTGTACTTCCCCGGTCAGGACACGGCATCGAACTTCCAGGCGGTGGATTCCTTCGACTTCAAGGTAGGCCAGTGGAACACCGGCACCAGGCTCGGCCAGACCGCCGGGGCTGCGGCCTCGGCGGCCGCGCCTCCCGCGCCGGCGCCGCTGCCAGGACGCCGCGGGTTCCTCGTGGCGTGGGATCCCGTGGCGCAGAAGGAACGCTGGCGCATCGACTTCAGTCCGAGCGGCGGCGTGCTCTCGACAGCCGGAAACCTGATCTTCGTCGGGGACGGCAGCGGCAGGTTCATGGCGCTCGACCCCGCCACGGGCAAGCTGTTGTGGGAACGCCAACTGCAGCCTGGCGGCGTCGCAACGCCGGTGACGTACGAGATGAACGGCAGGCAGTTCGTCGCGGTGATGGCGGGCTCCGCCAACGGCCGGGTCTTCGGGTTCACGCTCGATGCCACGGGGGGGAAGGGGTTCTGAGGTTCTCGGGTTCTCGGGTTCTGAGGTTCTGAGGTTCTGAGGTTCTCGGCTTCTCAGGTTCTCAGGTTCTCAGGTTCGCTGGTTCGCGGGTTCGCGGGTTCGCGGGTGCAGGGGTGATGCTCGGGGGATGAGCACCCAGCACCCTTGCACCCCTGCACCCGTGCACCCGTGCACCTTTAACGCTTCGTCGCCTCCCAGATGGAGGCGGCGCCACCGCCGATGGCCGCGCCGATGAGCGCGCCCTTCTTGCCGCCGGCGATGGCGCCGATGCCGGCGCCGGTGCCGGCGCTGCCGCCGATGATCATCGCGGTCTTGGCCACCGAGCGCTTCGGCTGGCGGCGCACGTCGGGCTCAGAGGACTCGCGGTAGACGATGCGCTCGCGTACCGGAGCGGTCTGGACGGCGGGCTGCGCGGCGGGCATGGGGGCGTAGCCCACGGGCTGCGCGAACGCCTGGCTCGCATACGCGCCCGGCTGGTAGCTGACGATGCCGGCGGCGCGGTCCACGCAGGCAAGCGCGGTGCCCTCCTGGCCGTTCACGATCACCCGCTGCATCGTCGCCTCCTGGTGCGGCGCGCACTGCACGGCGGGCATCGCCGCCTGCGCGGCGGTCATTGCCGGCAGGGCGCCTGGCACGGGCATGCTGGCCTCTGCCGTTGTCGATTGCATCTGGCCGGCGGCCATGAGCGCGATGCCGCCCGCGACCAGGCCCCCAAGGGCCGAACCCAGAATCACCTTCACCATGATCGTCTCCCCCTTGCCCCGGCTGGGTCCAAGGAGCGTGCCACCGTGGGCAGGCGGATGAAGGCCGTGAAATCAGGCTAAAATCGAGGGTTTTGGTGAAACCGGCCGATTGGCGCGTGCGGAAATGTCTACGATTGTGGTCACCTCGGCCGCAGCCGGGTGGACGCCCTCAGGCGCCCCGGAACCACGCGACGGTGCGGCGGAGCCCTTCCTCGAAGAGCACGCTGGGCGCGTAGCCGAGCAGGCGCGCGGCCTTATCGATGGATGCCTGCGAGTCGCGAACGTCGCCGATGCGTGGAGGCCCGTAGACGGGCGTGAGGCTCGTGCCGAGAATGCCCTGCAGCACACGCAGCAGCTCGTTCAGGGACACGCGGCCGGCCGTCGCCACGTTGATGGCCTCGCCCGCCGCCCGCGGCGCCTCACACGCGCGCAGCACGCCGTCCACGACGTTGGCCACGTAGGTGAAGTCGCGCGTCTGCTCGCCATCGCCGTGGATGGTGGGCGCCTGCCCGGCCAGCAGCCACTTGATGAAGAGTGAGATCACGCCCGAATACGGCGAGCCGGGATCCTGCCGGGGCCCGAAGACGTTGAAGTAGCGAATGCTCACCGTCTCGAGGCCGTAGAGGCGCGTGAACTGCCTCATGTACTGTTCGCCGACCACCTTCTGCAGGGCGTACGGCGAGAGCGGATCCGTCGGCATCTCCTCGTGCTTCGGCAGCGTCGGCGTGTCGCCGTACTCGGACGAGGAGCCGGCGAAGACGACCCGCCTGACGCCGGCGTCGCGCGCGGCCACCAGCACGTTGAGCGTGGCGTCGATGTTCGCGCGGTTCGACGCGATCGGGTCCTGCACCGAGCGCGGCACCGACGGAATGGCGGCCTGGTGCAGCACGTAGTCGGCGCCCGCGCAGGCCCGCCGCGCCACGTCGAGGTCCGCCAGGTCGCCCTCGACGACCTCCAGACGTGAGGCGGCGTCCGCCGCGCCATCCCGGACGGCGGCTGCCAGGGCCGCGTCGATGTTCTCGCGCTTGCCGGTGCTGAAATTGTCGGCCACGCGCACCATGTGCCCGCGCCGAAGCAGCTCTTCGACCAGGTGCGATCCAATGAACCCGGCCCCGCCTGTCACCGTGTAGCGCGCCATCCAACTCCTCGACGAGGTCCTTATCGGCGCCCGCGTCCTGCGACTTCAGCCTGCCGCCGCGAACCTCCGTGCTTTGAACCTGTCGTGCTTTGAACCTGTCGTGCTTTGAACCCGTCGTGCCTTGAACCCGTCGTGCCTTGAACCCTCGTGCGTTGACCCCCCGTGCCCTACTCCCACCCATCCTTCGGCAGGCCCGGGACCAGCGCCAGTGCGTTCCGGAAGTACAGCTTCTTCAGCACCTCGTCCGGCAGGTCCATGCCGTACAGCTTCCAGAACGCGTGGTAGTCGCGGTAGTAGTCGAAGTACTCGTCGGCCGTTTCGAACGTGCGCCAGTAGTACGGGAACTCGTCGGGCTGGAAGCTGTCCTTGCCGAAGAGCACGCGGTCCTGATTCTTCACGAAGAAGGCCCGTGCGGCACGGGGCTGGCGGCCCAGCTCGGCGAGGATGGCCGCCACCTCGAGGTGGACGTTGGGCATCGTATCGAGCATCTGCTGCGCCTTGGCGAGATCGTTGGCGCGGTAGCCGAAGTGGGCCGCGATGAACGTGGTCGTCGGGTGCTTGCGGAACATCCGGTCGCGCTCGGCCAGCAGTTCCTCGAAGCGCGGGAACTCACCCGCCGGATAGCGGCGATCCGCGAAGAGCGCGAGCTCCAGCCAGCGCTCGTTGTGGACGTCGATAGGCTCGAAGAACTCCTGCGGCTCGGCGGTGTGGATGAGGACCGGCACGCCCAGCCGCCCGCACGTCGCCCAGATGAGATCGAGCGCGGGGTCGTCCACGGCGAGGCGCGAGCCGTCGGCCTTGCGCAGGCGGAGGCCGAGGTCCTTGAAGATTTTCAGCCCGCGCGCGCCGGCCCTGATGTCGCGTTCGAGCTGGGCGGCCGCCTTCTCGGACCACCCGGGCGTGCCCACGCCCGTGAAATCCACGTTGGCGAACAGCACCATGCGGTCGCGGTGCGGGCTCTTCGCGATGGCGTCCAGTCCCTGGCGGAGCCGGTCGCCCGTGCCGCCGCTCAGGTTGACCAGGATGCGGAGGTTGTTGGCGTCCATGCCCGCCACCACCCGCTCGAACTGCTCGGGGCTGATGGGTGTGGGCTGGTGGCTGTGGATGTCGATGACCGGGAACTTCGCCTTCGGGACGGGATGCTCCGCCACCTTCAGCGTGCTTCGCGGCTTGTAGTCGATGATGCTGAGCGGCGGGAACTCCGGCGTCCGCCCCGCGCCGGGCCGCCCCCGCTGCACGCCCGGCCCTTGCTGCGCCAGCAGCGTCCCCCCCACCACCACGGCGGCCAGGGCCGCAGCTTTCATCACCGAGCGTCGCATCGTGTGCTCTTGAACCTACGTGCTTTGAACGTCCGTGCTTTGAACGTCCGTGCTTCGAACGTCCGTGCTTTGAACGTCCGTGCTTTGAACGTCCGTGCTTCGAACATCCGTGCTTCGAACCTTCGTGCTTTGAACCTTCGTGCCAAAGCGCCGCAGTGAGCCGATAAGCCGAATTCTGTCCCCCTCGACGCGCATCGGCTCGCGCCGACGCTCGCTCGGGATGACGACCATTCCTCTAGTCCCGGCATTGCTGACGGGATCCAGCGACCGACCCGGAGGCCTCGGGTGGACCACCCGTGCGGCCGAAGCCGCGCGCCCCCCTATTTGGTCTTGCTCCGTGCGGGGTTTTGCCTGCCACCCCTGTTACCAGGGGCGCGGTGCGCTCTTACCGCACCATTTCACCCTTACCTCGGACGGGCCGGATAGGTCGCGTCGGGATTACCCGCCTTCTTGGACGGGAGTGACGGGGCTCCTGCCCCGCCACTCCGCCCGCGCACTTGGAAGGGAGTGACGGCGCCCCTGCCCCGCCACTCCACCCGCGCACTTGGAAGAGAGTGGCGGGGGCCCTGCCCCGCCACTCCTCACGACCTATCCGACCCGCCCGCGGCGGTATCTTTTCTGTGCCACTGTTCCGTCGGGTCGCCCCGCCCGGGTGTTACCCGGCGCACTGTCCTGCTGGAGTTCGGACTTTCCTCTCCCGGTGGCGGTTCCGCACGCGCCTTGCTCCTTGCGAAGCCGGCCACGCGAGGCCTTTCACCGGCAGCGGTCGTCTGGCTCACTGCGGCAGCTTCAAGTGTATCAACAAGTCGGGAGGGGCTGACGAAGTCGGGAGAGGCTCACGCAGTCGGGAGGGGCTGACGCAGTCGGGAGGGACTGACGAAGTCGGGAGGAAGACGGCGCCGGGAGGAGCAACGGTGGTTGCATCGGCCGCAACCGCGGTTCACTGAGCACGCGTGGCCAAGGACAACCGGGGTTGTCATTGCCTGGTAACGCTCAGCCGGCAATCCGCCTGTTTCACGGCCAGTCCCCTGGCACCGAGACTGCACTGCGCCTGACCATGGAACCCATTCGCTCGTTTCGGGACCTGGAAGTCTGGCAACGGTCGATGGACCTGGTCGACATGGTCATCGCCGCTTCGCGTGAACTGCCGCGGCAGGAGTTCGACTTGCGCCGTCAGATGCGCGACGCGGCAATCTCAATCCCTGCCAACGCCGCCGAAGGATGGCGGCGGAAGAAACGGCGAGCCGCCTACCAGAACCACGTCTCGATTGCGATGGGATCACAGGGAGAGCTCGAAACCGAGTTCGAGGTGGCCTTTCGAAACCACCTTCTGGACCGCGATCGCTGCCAGGCCCTCGTCGATCTCAACCGCCGCGTCGGAGTCATGCTGGACCGCCTGCACGACAGCCTGGACTGACCGCCTGCCCAGCTCGCCTGCCGACGCGTTCCGGGCGTGTCCCGCCCTCGCGTTGGCAAGTCTCACCGGACGGCCCGTCCCGTCGCGATCGCCTCCCGTCGCGTTCTCACTCCTCCCGACGCGGCTCGCTACCTCCCGTCCCGCTCCTCGCTGATCTGATACTGCTCCAGCTTCTTGTACAGGTTGCTGCGCGGCGTGTCGATCACTTCCGCCGTCTTCGAGATGTTCCACCCGTTCTCGCGCAGCTTGGACACGAGGTAGGCGCGCTCGGAGGCGCTCTTGAACTCCTGGAGCGTGGCGGCCGTCGCCCACGCCGGCTCGGGGGCGGACACGGGCAGCGCGCCGGCGGCGGGCACCGCGCCCGGCACGGTGGCCTCCGCGCGCCCGGCGCCCTCGTCCGGGACGTCTCGCGCGTCGATGGCGTCGCCCGTGGTCATGATCAGCAGCCGCTCGATGGCGTTCCTGAGCTCGCGGATGTTGCCGCGCCAGTGCCGCTGCTTCAGCTTCTCCATCGCCTGTGCCGAGAAGGTCTTGCGGCGGAAGTTGTTCTCGCGCGCCAGCAGGTCGGCGAAGTGGCGCACGAGCGACGGGATGTCCTCCCGCCGCTCGCGGAGGGGCGGGACGTGGATCGGCACCACGTTGAGCCGGTAGAACAGGTCCTCGCGGAACGTGCCCTTGTCGATGGCCTCCTCGAGGTTCTTGTTGGTGGCCGCGATCACCCGCACGTCCACCTTGATGACGCGGTTGCTGCCGAGCCGCTCGATTTCCTGCTCCTGGAGCACGCGCAGCACCTTGGCCTGCGTCTTCAGGCTCATGTCGCCGACCTCGTCCAGGAAGATCGTGCCCTTGTCGGCCTGCTCGAACTTGCCAATCTGGCGGTCCGTGGCGCCGGTGAACGAGCCCTTCTCGTGGCCGAACAGCTCCGACTCGATGAGCTCGTCCGGGATGGCCGCGCAGTTCACCTGCACGAACGGGCCGTCGCGGCGCAGGCTCTCGCGATGGATCGCGCGCGCCACGAGCTCCTTGCCGACGCCGCTCTCGCCCCAGATGAGCACCGTCGCGTTCGTGGGCGCCGCCTTGTGGATGGCGTCGCGCACGGCGAGCAGCGTCGGCGAGTCGCCCACGATCTGGTACCGCTTCTCGATGTCCCGCTTGAACGAGCGGTTCTCGCTGCGGAGCCGCGACGTGTCCACCGCGTTGCGAACCGTCACGAGGATGCGATCCTGCGTCGGCGGCTTCTCGATGAAGTCGCGTGCCCCCAGCTTGATGGCCTGGGCGGCCTCGCTCGAGCTGGCGCCGCCGTGCTCCACGTGGCCTGAAATGACGATGATGGGCGTGGTGTCGGTGAGGTGGCGGACCTTCTGCAGCACCTCGAGGCCGTCCATGCCCGGCATCTTGATGTCGAGGAAGACGACGTCCGGCGCCTCGCGCTCGATCATGCGCACGCCGTCCTCGCCGGTGGCTGCCTGCAGGACCTCGTATCCTTCGTACTCGAGGATCATCCGCAGCGTGTCGCGGATGCTGGCTTCATCGTCGACGACCAGGATCCGTGGCTTCAACGGGGCTCCGTGCGGACGGTGTGGATGATGCGCTGGTCGAGATCCGGATCGTAGAGGAACACGGCGAGGACATCGCCGGGGTGGCTGGCCTGGACGATGCGGCGGTAGCCCGCCACCGAGTCCACGGCACGCCGATTGATCTCGAGCAGGACCTGGCCGCGCAGGATGCCGGCCTCGTAGGCCGGGCTGAGCGGCTCGACCCGCTGGACGAGCAGGCCGGTCATGCCGGACGGCACGTCGAAGCGGTGCGCGTTCGACTCGTCGATCTCGATGAGCGTGAGCCCGAGCTCGATGGGGTCCGCGTCGGCCAGGCGGCTGCCGGCCGGCGAGGTCGGTGCCGTGGACGGCGCCACCCGGCCCGGGCGCTCGGCCAGCTTCACCGCGACTTCCATCGGCCGGCCGTCCCTGAGGAACTCGAGCCGTGCCGTGACGCCGGGCTTCCGCTCCGCGATCGCGCGGATGAGCGTGCTGTTGGTCCGGACGGGCTCCTCATCCACCGCCGTGATCAGGTCGTAGGGCTTGAGCCCTGCGCGCGCGCCGGGCGACCCCGCCGTCACGTCCTGGACGAGCGCGCCGTCCGCGCGCGACAGCCCCAGGGAGGCCTGGACGTCGGGATCCACGTCGCGGAGCGCGACGCCGATGTAGCCGCGCGACACGCGGCCCTCGCTCCGCAGCTGCGGCAGGATGGCGCGTGCCTGGTTGATGGGGATGGCGAACCCGATGTTGTTCGCCTGCCGGCTCACCGCCGAGTTGATGCCGACGATTTCTCCCCGCAGGTTGATGAGCGGGCCGCCGCTGTTGCCGAAGCTGATGGCCGCGTCGGTCTGGATGTAGTTGTCGAGACTCGAGTCGAACAGCTTGCGCCCGATGAAACTCACCACCCCCACCGTGAGCGTGTGCTCGTACGAGAGCGGGTTGCCGATGGCCACCACCCACTCGCCGACGCGGAGGGTGTCGGAGTTGCCGAGCGTGGCGTGCGGCAGCGGCGAGGGCGCGTCGACCTTGATGAGCGCGATGTCCGTGTCCGGGTCCGAGCCGACCGGCAGGGCACGGAGGCTCCGGCCGTCGGCGAGCTTCACCGTGATGCGCTCGGCGCCCTCGATGACGTGATGGTTGGTCAGGATGTGGCCATCCCGGTCGATGATGAAGCCCGTGCCCGTCCCGCGGCGCGGGGCCTCCTGGCCGCGCGGGCGCGGCACCTCGGGCAGGTCGTCGGGGGTCTCGATGCGGCGGCGGGGCTGCGTGGTTGGCCGCGGCCGGCGGCCGCGCGCGCTCGCGTCGATGTTGACCACCACGGGATTGAGCCGCTCGGCGATGTCGGCGAAGTTCGGCGAGCCCGCGGGACCGCCCGGCACGAGAGCGGAAGGAGCCGCGCCGATGGTCGGCACGCTGGAGGCTGCCCCCGCGTGCGCCATCGCGGGCGGCGCCACCAGCGTCGGCGCCGGCGAGAGCACGCCGGTCACCACCACGCCGAGCAGCAGCCCGACGGCGGCAGCCAGGCCTGCGGTGAGCCACACGAACCCGCGCGTCATGACTCGCCCATTATAAGCCCGAGAAACTCCGCTTCCTCGAGCGTCGGGACGCCGAGGGCCCGGGCCTTCTCGAGCTTGCTGCCGGGCTCGGCGCCCACGATCAGGTACGAGGTCTTCCGGCTGACCGATCCGGTCACCTTGCCGCCGAGCGCCTCGAGGCGGGCGGCGGCGTCCTCGCGCGACATCGAGTCGAGCGTGCCCGTGATGACGAAGCTCTTCCCCGCCAGCGGCTGCGGCCCGCGGGGCGTGGACTTGCGCTCGCCCACGGTGCGCACACCAGCCTCGCGCAGCCGCTCCACCAGCCGGCGGTTGCGCGGTTCGTCGAACCAGCTGCGCACCGACGCCGCCATCACCGGGCCCACCTCGTGGACTTCCTGGAGCTCCTCGACCGGCGCGGCTTCGATGGCCTCCACCGAGCCGAAGTGATCGGCCAGGACCTGCGCGCCGCGTTCACCGACGTGCCGGATCCCGAGCGCGTTCAATAGCCGCCACACCTCGTTCGCCTTCGACCGCTCGATCTGCCCCATCAGCTTTGCGGCCGATTTCTTCCCCATTCGCTCGAGGTCCTCGAGCGTCTCGGCGGTGAGGTGATAGATGTCGGCCGCGTCCTTCACCAGCCCCTTCTCCACGAGCTGTCGGATGAGCACCTCGCCCAGGCCCTCGATGTTCATCGCGCCGCGCGAGACGAAGTGATCCAGGCTCCGCATCAGCCGCGCCGGGCACGAGCTGTTCTCGCAGCGCCACACCACCTCGTCTTCCGCCTTGTGCAGTCGGCTGTGGCACACGGGGCAGTGGGTCGGCATCACCCACGGCCGCGAGTGATGGGGACGCTTCGCGAGCACCGGACCGACCACGCGCGGAATCACGTCGCCCGCCTTCTCGACGATGACCGTATCGCCCTCCCGGATGTCCTTGCGCGCGAGGTCCTCGGGATTGTGGAGCGTGGCCAGCGAGATGGTGGATCCGGCGACCTGCACCGGCTCGAGCACCGCATAGGGCGTCGCCGCGCCGGTCCGGCCGATGTTGACCTCAATCTGCTTGAGCAGCGTCGTCGCCTGCTGTGCGGGGTACTTGAACGCGGTGGCCCAACGGGGGAACTTCGACGTCGTGCCCAGCCGGTCCCGCAGGGCGAGGTCGTTCAGCTTGACGACGACGCCGTCGGTCTCGAAGGGCAGGGAGTGGCGCTTCTCGCGCCACGTCTCGCAGAACGCGAGCACGTCGTCGATGCCGTCCACTTCGTGCCAGTGCGGCTCGACGGGACAGCCCCACTCCTTCAGCGCGCGCAGCATCGCGGTGTGGGTGGCCATGTCGCCGGGACTGAAGTCCCGGCGATCCGTACCCTCCCGGACCGGAGCGTGCGTACGGAGCGCCGGGGCCTCTGTACGGAGCGCCGGGGCTTCAGCCCCGGCGTCGTCTCGCACACGCACCACCTGGTACAGCCACGCCGACAGGCCGCGCTTCGACACCTGCGTCGGGTCCAGCGTCCGCATCGTCCCGGCAGCGGCATTGCGGGGATTGGCGAAGAGCGGTTCCTCCTGCTCCTCGCGCTCGGCGTTGAGCCGCTCGAACGCCTTGCGCGGGAAGTACACCTCGCCGCGAATCTCGACGCGGCCGGTGGGGCCGTGTTTGAGCGTCAGGGGGATGGCGCGGATGGTCCGCACGTTGAAGGTGACGTCCTCGCCGCGCACCCCGTCGCCCCGCGTGGCGCCGCGCACCAGCTTCCCGTGGTCGTAGGTGAGCGAGATGCTGAGCCCGTCGATCTTCAGCTCGCACACGTACGACGGCGTGCTGGCGCCGCCCAGGCCCTTGCGCACCCGCTCGTCGAAGGCGCGCAGGTCCCCCTCGTCGTACGAGTTGTCGAGGCTGAGCATCGGCACGGCGTGCACGACGGTCACGAACCCCTCGGCCGGGCGGCCGCCGACGCGCTGGGTCGGCGAATCGGGCGTCACCAGCTCCGGGTGCTCGGCCTCGAGCACGCGCAGCTCGTTCATCAGCGCGTCGAACTCGACGTCGGCAATCTCCGGCTGCGCGTGGACGTAGTAGAGCTCCTCGTGCCGCCGGATCTCCTGGCGAAGCCTCTCGATACGGTCGGCCGCCGTCACGCTGCAGCCCCCGCGCGAGGAAACCACGAAGGCACGAAGCGAACCACGGCGGACACGAAGCCAGCTGTTGAC
The DNA here is from genome assembly GCA_020851565.1 of Acidobacteriota bacterium. Lineage (GTDB taxonomy): Bacteria > Acidobacteriota > Vicinamibacteria > Vicinamibacterales > UBA2999 > VFZN01. The sequence continues at coordinate 38,187 of JADZCN010000039.1, forward strand.
AGAACCGTCGATGCGAAGGTCTTGCGAAGCAGCATACGAAACCGGCCCCACATGAAAGAAGTCCTTCGTGCCTTCCTTCGTGCCCTTCGTGACGTCGTGGTTTCGGGTCGAATCAGCGGTCGCGGAGGAGGACGAAATCCGCCAGGCCGGTCAGGGCTTCGCGCTCGGGCGTCGGTGGGAAGACGCGCAGGCTCCGCTTCGCCGTCTCGCCGAACTCCACGGCACGCTGGTACGCGTAGTCGATGGAGCGGTGCTCGGCGAGCATGGCCTTCAGGCGCACCCACTCCTCGGGCGTCACGTCCCGGGACTCCACGATGCCGCGCACCAGCGCCTCGGCATCGGCGCCGCCATGCTGCAGGAGGTGGATGATGGGGAGCGTGATCTTCCCCTCGCGCAGGTCCCCGCCGATGGGCTTGCCGAGCGCCTCGGCCTCGCCCGTGAAGTCCAGCAGGTCGTCCACGAGCTGGAACATCACGCCGAGATTGAAGCCGTAGTCCCGGAGCGCCGTGCGCTTCTCGGCGCTCACCTCGCCCAGCATCCCGCCGATCTCGGCGCAGCCGCCGAACAGGAACGCGGTCTTGCGGTTGATGATGTCGAAGTGATCGGCCTCCGCCAGATCCACGACGCCGTTCTTGGTCAGCTGGTAGATCTCGCCTTCGATCATCCGCAAGGTGACATCGCACAGCAGCTGGGCGATCTCCAGCGTGTTCTGTGCGAGGGCCATCGCCATCGACTTGATGTAGAGGAAGTCGCCGGCGAGCACCGTGACGTCGTTCCCCCACTGCGAGTGGACCGCCTTCCGCCCCCGCCGCAGGTCCGCATCGTCGATGATGTCATCGTGCACGAGCGTCGCGGTGTGGATGAACTCCACCACGGCCGCGTTCACCACGGCGCGCGACCCGGTGTACCCGCACAGGCGCGCCGCCATGAGCAGGACCGCCGGGCGCACGCGCTTGCCGCCGCTCTTCTGGATGTACGCGCCGATCTCGGGGATGACGTGGACCTGTGACTGGACCTGTCGCTCGTACTCGCGCTCGACGGCCTCGAGGTCGGCCCGTACGGGTTCGAACAGCTGGATCAGGTCCGCCTGGGTCTTCGGGAGCACGTTGGACAAGCTCGTCAATCTCACCATAGGGCGCGCGGTGGTGTCAACGCGCGGATCGCCCGTTAATGCTTGCAGGGCTGAGCTTTGCGGCCCTCAAGGGCGGAAGAGTCGGTGAAAGTTCATCGAGACCGTCCGGGCCAGCTCACCCGGCGTCACGCCGCGTCCCTCGGCCACCACTTCCACCACGCGCTTCACGTACGCCGGCTCGTTCCGCCTGCCGCGAAACGGCGTGGGCGCCAGATAGGGGCTGTCGGTCTCCACCAGCAGCCTCTCCGCCGGGATCCGGGCCGCGGCCGCGCGCAGTTCCGCGGCCTTCGGGAACGAGACGATGCCGGGGATCGAAACGTAGTAGCCGGTCGCGAGGGCCCGCTCCGCGGCCGCCACGTCGCCGGAGAAGCAGTGAAACACCCCTGTCGTATCGACGCCGCCGCGCTCGCCGAGGATCCTCAGGGTGTCCTCCTCGGCCTCCCGGGTATGGATGACCACGGGCAGGCCGCGCGCGCGGGCCACGCCGAGCTGCGCGCGGAACACGGCCTGCTGCACCTCGCGCGGCGAGAAGTCGTAGTGGTAGTCCAACCCGATCTCCCCCACGGCCCGCGCGGCCGGCAGCGCATCGAGCCGACGCTCGACGAGCCGGGCCGCCTCTTCCAGATCCGACGCGAAGAGGTGCGCATGGTGCGGGTGGACCCCCACCGCGAAGCGGCACTCCGGCCACGCCTGGATCACGCGCGCGGCCTGCGCGATCTCGGCGTCGTCCTCAGCCGCGAGGATCACGAGCGCGGAGAGGACGCCCGCCTCCCGCGCCCGGGCGACCACGGCGTCGAGGTCCTCGGCGAACTCCTCGCCGGCGATGTGGCAGTGGGAGTCGATCATGTCGGGAACCGGGAACCGGGAACCGGGAGCCGGGAGCCGGGAGCCGGGAGCCGGGGGTCGGCGCTAGCGGACGCGCGTTCCGGGAACCGCTGGCTCCGCATTCAGCAGGAGGGCCCCTCCTCCCTCCGGGCTGGCCGCCAGGACCATCCCGTTCGACTCGATGCCCATCAGCTTCGCGGGCTTCAAGTTCGCCACGACGACAATGGTGCGGCCAACGAGTTGCTCGGGCTGGTAGCTCTCGGCGATACCCGCGAGGATGGTGCGCGGCTCGGCCTCGCCGACGTCCACCTTCAGCTGCACCAGCTTCTTGGACTTCGGCACGTTCGACGCCTCGAGGATCTTCGCCACCTTGAGCTGGACCTTCATGAAGTCGTCGATGGTGATCTTGTCGCTGTCGATCGCCGGTGCATCGGGTGCAGGAGGTGCAACAGGTGCAGAGGGCGCAGCAGGTGCAGCCGGTGCTGGTGCCGGTGATCCCGACGCGGCGGTGGGGGTGGTCTCGCTCACGGTGATGGCTCCCTTGTCTTCGAGGCGGGGCCACAGGGCGCCCGCGTTGAGGATTCCTCTTTCTCCAGATGCCCGCCAGGCGGCCGCGGTGTCGAACCGCAGGTTGCCCGGGGCCGTCGTGTCGCCCAGCCGCCGCAGGATCTCCGCGGCCGACGAGGGCATCACGGGCAGCAGCAGCACCGCGGCGATGCGCACGGCCTCCGAGGCGTCGTACAGCACGCCCGACAGCTGCTCGGCCTTTGCCGGGTCCTTGGCCAGGCTCCACGGCTGCGTCTCGGCGATGTATTCGTTGGCCGCGCTGATCAGCCGATAGGCCGCGGCCACACCCTCGTGCAGCGCAAGGCCGTCCATCGCCTTCCGGTAGGCGCTCGTGGCGTCCGCGGCAATCGTCGCCAGCGACTCGCCGCCGCGAGCCAGCAGCCGTCCCTGGCGGTACCGCTCGCTCATCGCGGCCACGCGGTTCACCAGGTTCCCGAGGTTGTTCGCGAGGTCGGCGTTGTACTTCTCCTCGAACCGCTCCCACGTGAAGTCGCCGTCGGCGCCGTACACCACTTCCTTCGTCAAGTACAACCGCAGCGGATCGGGACCGAAGCGCTTGGCCGCGTCGAGCGGATCGACGATGTTGCCCATCGTCTTGCTCATGCGCTCGCCCTTGAAGAACACCCAGCCGTGGCCGAAGACCTGTCCGGGCAGGGGAAGGCCGGCGCTCATCAGCATGGCCGGCCAGATGACGCAGTGGAACCGCGTGATGTCCTTGCCGACGATGTGCAGGTTGGCCGGCCAGCGCCTCGCGAACTGCGCGTCGTCCCAGCCGTAGCCGGCGGCGGCGGCATAGTTGATCAGGGCATCGAACCACACGTAGACAACGCTCGTGGGATCGAAGGGCAGCGGTATTCCCCAGGACTGCCCGGCCCGGCTCATCGAGAGATCCTCCAGCCCGCCCTCGACGAAGCGCAGAATCTCGTTGCGACGCACCTCGGGCTCGATGAACGACGGGTGCTCCTCGTAGAACTTCAGCAGCGGCTGCTGGTACTTCGACAGGCGGAAGAACCAGTTCTTCTCCTTGATCCACTCCGGCTTCGTCTTGTGGATGGGGCACAGGCCGTCCACCAGGTCCTTCTCCGGCTTGAACTCCTCGCAGCCTACGCAGTAGAAGCCCTCGTACGTGCCCTCGTAGATGTCGCCGTTGTCGAGGCAGGCCTGCGCCATGCGCTGCACGGCCGGGAAGTGCCGCCGCCGGTCCGTCGTCCGGATGAAGTCGTCGAACGAGATGTCGAGCCCCCGCCACACCTCGCGGAAGATCTGTTCCATCTCGTCGCAGTAGGCCAGCGGGTCCTTGCCCTGCTCCTGCGCTCGCTTGAACACGTTCTGCGAGTGCTCGTCGTTCCCCATCAGGAACCACGTGCCGTCGCCCTTCAACCGGTGATACCGCGCGATGACGTCGGCGGTGATCTTCTCGTAGGCCGTGCCCAGGTGAGGTCGGCTGTTCACGTAGTCGATGGCGGTGGTGAGGAAGAAGGAGGACATCGTCAGGATCAGATTATGTCGGGAGTGGATCGCGTCGGGAGCGAAATGCGTCGGGAGCGGATCACGACGGGAGTCGATTCAACCATGCCCGCTGCGCCTCCGCCTGCACCGCCTTGATCGGCACGCCCCGCTCCACGGCCAGGCGCGACAGGTCGTCGAACTCGGGCTGGGCGTTCAGCACTTCCCCGCCCTGGCGCGCGACCTTGAATCGTACCACGCCATAGGCGGTTTCGACGGGCACGAGCTCGCGGTCCAGGCACAGGCGCGACATCTCCTGGTAGCGGATGCCGATGGTGGTGGTCTCGCGGAAGACGATCGCCGCCAGCGCGTCGCGCTGGTCGGGCGCGCAGACGATGGTCATCAGCGTGCCCGGGCGGTTCTTCTTCATCTGCACGGGCTGGTAGAACACCTCCAGCGCCCCGGCGCCGTAGAGCCGATCCATGACGGCCCCGAAGATCTGGGGGTTCATGTCGTCGATCTCGCAGGCCATCACCGTCACGCGCATGGTGGCCTGCCGCGCGTCGGCCTCGCCCACGAACACGCGGACCACGTTCGGGGTCTCCGGGAGGTCCCGGTCGCCGGCGCCGTAGCCGACGCGTTCCACGCGCATCGCCGGCATGGGCCCGAAGCTGTCGGCATACTCGGTGAGAATGAGTGCACCGGTGGGGGTGAGCGTCTCCATCTGCACGCCGCTCGAATAGCTGGGCGCATCGCCCAGCAGGCGCACGGTGGCCGGTGCCGGCACCGGGAAGATGCCGTGCGCGGTCTTCACCATGCCGCCCCCCACGTTCACCGGCGACACGACCACGCGCGCGGCACCGAGGTGCTCCATGGCGAAGACCGTCCCGACGATGTCGATGATGGAATCGAGCGCGCCGACCTCGTGGAGGTGCACCTTCTCCATGGTCGAGCCGTGGATGGCGGCCTCGGCCTCGGCGAGCCGCTGGAACATCTTCGTCGCGCGTGCCTTGCCCGCCTCACTGAGCGCCGACTTCTCGATGGCGGCGTAGATGTGTTTCAGGTGGTAGTGGCGGTGTTTGGGTGCAGGGTGCACGGGTGCAGGGTGCACGGGTGCTCCCGACGCCATCGTGTGTTCTTCCACGCGAAACTTCAACGACGACACGCCCGCCTTCAGCACGCGCTCGGCGGAGACCGTGTAGCCGTCCACCGCGAGACTCCCCAGCGCGCGCTGCACGTCGTCGAAGGGCACGCCCGCGTCGATGAGCGCGCCGAGAATCATGTCGCCGGCCGCGCCGGCAAAACAGTCGAAGTAGAGGGTCTTCATCGCGGATGGGATATCCACGGAAGCATCGCATTTGGCCCGGGCAAACGCAATGGACTCAGCGGAGCTGGTGCGCCAGCTTGAAGCTGAAGAAACGCCCGCCGCCGAGGATGATGTGATCCACGACCGCGATCCCCATCGTCTCTCCGGCCTGTACGATGCGGCTGGTGACGGAGATGTCGTCCTGGCTCGGCATCGGATCGCCCGAGGGATGGTTGTGGAACACCACGACCGACGCGGCCGAGCCGAGCACGGCCTCGCGGAAGATGTCCCGGGGCAGCACCAGCACGCCGTCCTGCGTCCCGACGCCGACGATGGCGGTGCGCAGCAGGCGGAGCCGCGCGTCGAGCAGCATCACGCCGAAGCGCTCCACGCGGTAGCCGGCATAGAGCGGCATGAGGTAGTGCGCGATCTCGGCGGGCGCGAGGAACCGCGGGCGCTCGCCCGCCGCGCGGATGAGCGAGCGCCGCCCCAGCTCGACGGCGGCCAGGACTCGCGCGGCCCGCGCCTCCCCCACTCCGTCGATGCGCTGCAGTTCGTCCAGGGAGAGCCGCGGCAGCCCGTCGGCGCCGCCGGCCGCCCCGAGGACGTCCTGCGCCACCGCGAGGGCGCCGCGCCGCCGCGTGCCGCTCCCGAGCACCAGCGCCAGCACCTCGTTGTCGCCGAGCGCCCAGGCGCCGGCCCTCGTCAGCTTCTCGCGCGGCCGGTCCACGACAGGGAGATCCTTCACGGTGTGCCTCGATTGCCTGCCGTATACTCAAGGTCGATGCCGCGTGCGCTGCCACTCCCCCTGGCCCGACTCACGTCCCTGGTCGCCGTCATCGTCGTCATCCTTCTTGCCGCCGCCTGCTCCGAGCCACCCAGCAAGGAAATGAACCAGGCCCAGGGCGCCATCGACGCCGCACGCGCCGCCGGCGCCGAGCAGTACGCGCCGGGCGAGCTCAAGGCCGCCATCGACGCCCTGGCACAGTCGGAAGTCGCCGTCACCGCGCGCGACTACCGCCTGGCGCTGGCCCACGCCCTCGACAGCCGCGAGCGCGCGCAGGAAGCCGCCAAGGCCGCGGTGGACGCCCGCGCAAAGGCCCGAGGCGACGCCGAGCGCGAGCTGGCCGAGGCCTCCGCCCTCCTGCAACGCGTCCAGGCGCGGCTGAAGGATCCGGCCGTCGCAAAGCTCCCACGGCGCGCCCTCGCCGCACACGAGAAAACCCTGACCACCATCGAGAGCGCCCTGCAAAAAGCGCGCGCATCGCTGGAGGTCGAGCAATACGACGAGGTGGGCCAGGCCGCCGCCGCCGCGACCACGAGCCTTCAGGCCGTTTTGGACGCGCTCGACGCCGCGATCGCTCCGCCGAGAAGCCCGCGCCGGCGCTGAGGGCGCGCGCGGCACCGCGCAGAATCTGAGCGCAGGAGCGACGTCGGGCCACGCAGGTTCTGCACGGAGCTTCAGGGAATCACGACGACGACGTCGGGCGTGGGTGCACTTGTGCCGGTGGCGCTCACGCTGCGGACACGCACGTAGTACGTCCCATCCGGAACGTTCGTCGTCGCGAAGGTCCGTTCCGTCGTCCCCGCGGTCGCGAGATTGGCCAGGCCCGGGGCGCTGCCGGCCTCGAGGCGATACCTGCCGGGCGGCGCGCCTGTCGTCGGCGCATCCCACGAGAGCGTGACCGTGCGACCCGAGACCTGGAACTGCAGGTTCGTCGGCGGCTCGGGCGGCGGGCCGCCGACCTGGACGATCACTTCATTCGACGCCGGCCCCGCCCCGCAATCGTTGCGCCCGCGCACGCGCACGAAATAGGTGCCCGGCGGCGCAGGCGTCTGGTAACCGAGGCCAGGCCCCACGCTCAGCACGGCGATATCGGCCTGGCCGCTGGCACGTCCAGCTTCCACGACATAGGAATGGGCCCCCAATGCCCTGCCCCAGGCGAGCATGGCCTGCACGTCGGTGCCGGATCCCGACAGTGGGCCCGGCGCGGTCGGCGGCGAGTTGCACGCATAGGCCGAGATGGCAAAGGCCACCTCGTTGGACGGAGGGCTCACGCCGTCCGCGCGGCGCGCGTGCACGCGGACGTAGTACACGCGGTCCGGTGCGGTGGCCCAGAGCTCTGTCGCGGTGGACCCCGTGTCGTAGTCCACCAGGTTCGAGTATCCCGAAGCCGATCCCGCACGAACGACGTAGCTCTCGACACCGCCGATGACCGGCGCCGTCCACGACAGGTACACGTCGTTGCCTGCGTGCAGCGCCACCAGATTCCGGGGCGCCCGAGGCGAGATGGGCGTCCCGAGTGCGTGGAACCGCAGGCGCATGGGGCCGTCCGCGCCATCCAGGGGGTCATCGAGCTCGAGCACGCCGATGTCCGTCGCCGCCGGATGTCCCCAACGCGCCGCCGACCCGACGGGCGCGGCCGTGGTGGCGTCCCACGCCGGGCCGGAATAGACGAGCCCGTCGAGATAGGCCGCGTGCGATGCCGGGTCCTGTCCCGGGGGAAACGCGGGGACGATCCATTCCGCCATCGATCCGCCAGCCACGTCCGCCCGGCCGATCAAGCGGTCCGAGTCGGCGTTGGCGCCCACGTAGTAGGCATTCGCGCCGTCCGCCGCGATGTCGAGCACGACGCCGCCCGACGGCAGCGTGATGGCCGGCAGCATGGCTTCCGCGGTTGCGGCATCGACGATCGCGAGCCCCGCCCGTGCCTGGCCGCTCACCGCCGTGAGGTTGCCGCCAATGGCGATCGCGCCGCCCGCAACGGCAATCGCCTGGACCGGTCTCGGCTCGACTCGGGGGTCGGTGGACGGGCTGACGATGGCGGGGTTCCACGCGGCCACCTGCGCGGTGGCAATGTCAACTGCAAGCCCATGCCCGCGTGGCACGGGCTGCGGCTGGGCGGAGGTCGCCACGCCGTCGAAGAACCCGCCCGCGTAGAGCGTGGTGGACGTCACCGCGAGCGCAGCCACGTGACCGTGGGCGAATCCCGTGGCGCTCGCCAGCACGCCCCACGCATCCGCGAGCCCCGTGGTGAGCGCGACGCGGCGGATCTGGCTCTCGGACGTGCCCGCGAACAGGTACTGGCTGTTCACGGCCAGGGCCGTGACCGGCGGAATCGGCGGCACACTCCCACCGCTGCCCGGATTGAAGGCAAGCACCTCACCGCTGATGATGTCCACCGCCGCCAGGTGCGAGCGTCGTAGCAACTCGGCGCCGAGCACGCGTCCGATATAGAGCGCGTCGCCGTTGGGCACGAGGTCGATCGACTGGATGGTCTGCGCGAACACCATCGGCGCCCAGGCATCGGCCGCACCGGTTGCGGTGTCCACTGCCGCCAGGAGGTAGCGCTCGTCTCCGTCCAGCGCCCGCACCGTCCGTCCACGCAGGAACAGCCGCGACCCGACAACCGCCAGGCGCTGCACGCCGAGCGTGGCTCCAGGAGACGCGCCAAGCGGCGGCGCGAAGGCCTCGACCAGCGCGCCCGTTGCCTGAGCCAACGCGAACACTCCCAGCCGCCCCATCCCCTGGCCTGCAACGAACACGCGCTCGCCGGCGACCTCGAGGTCGTTCACGGTGAGCGCCGGGTTGCCCCAGCCCGGCTTGGGCTGGGCGGTCGCGAGATCGATGGCCTGGAGGGGACTGTCCGGGCCGGCGACGGCGTAGAGCGTCGCGCCGGCCACCTTTACGAACCCGCCCGTGCTTCCCACTGTTGTCAGTTCCTGGAATGCGCCCGAGGACGGCGTGAGCAGCCCCACGGGCGCGGTGCTCGACTGGCCTCCGCGAGCGGGGGCCGAGACCACCAGGCGCCCGTCGGGCGCGACGCCCTCGATCAGGATCACGTCGAACTGCGGGAAATCCCATTCCGCCAGGCGCGTGCCCGTCGTGCCGTTGAACGCCACCACCCGCCCGAAGCGGTCGCTCGGCCCGTTGGGTCGCGATCCGCCCACGTAGATGGCGTCGCCCACGCGCGTGATGGTCACGCCGCGCGTGACGACGTCGCCCGGAATGAAGGCATCGAGTTGAAACGTGCGGTCGAACCGGCAGTCCGCGCCCACGCGTACGAACGACTGGGAGACCGCGGCGGCAAGCACGCCGTCGGCGTCGAGCAAGCGCTCGGGCGCGAGCGGCACCTGCATGAACAGCCCGCCAGATGGGTCGGGCACGACGACCGGTCGAAGCCCTGCGGCCGACCCGGTCCGGGTCGCGCATCCGCTGCTGAGCGAGCCGGAACTGGCGTCGACGAAGCTCTCTCCGGTCTCCGTCTCGGCGCCGATGTACGAGAAGCCGCCGCCCAGGTAGGCCACGTTGTCCACGGCGACGGCTGCAGACACGGGCGTGTCGGTCACCCACTGCCACGTCGCCGCCTGGTTCACCTCGCCCCCCGGCGTCACCAGCGCGACTGCCAGCGCCACGCCCAGGAGTCCCCAGGTCCGCCTCATCGGAAGATCACCGGTCCCAGCGTCATCACCACCGCGACGATCACGACGAACGCCGCCACGTCCAGCACGAGCCCGTGGCGCATCATCTGGCCGATGGGCACGTACCCCGAACTGTAGACGATGGCGTTGGGCGGGGTCGAGATGGGCATCATGAACCCCATGCTCGCGCCGAGCGTGGCGCCCAGCACGGGCTCGATGGGCCGCACGCCAGCCGCCTGCGAGACGGCGATGGCGAGCGGGATGATCATGTTGGCCGACGCCGTGTTCGACGCCACCTCCGAGAGCGCGATGGCGGATGCGGTGAACAGGACGGTCAGCGCCAGCGTGGACTGCGACGGCAGCCACGCCGTCACCCCCTCGCCCAGGGCGGTGGCCAGTCCCGTGGAGAAGACCAGTTCGCCCACCGCAAGTCCGCCGCCGTAGAGCAGGACGATGCCCCAGTCGATCCGCACCGCCTGATCCCAGGTCATCGTGAACCGGCGCGCCCTCCAGTCCACGGGCAGGAAGAACAGCAGGATGGCGCCCACCATCGCCGCGACGCCTTCGGGCATCGCCTGCGCATAGCGCCGCGCGAAGGTCGTCTCTCCCAGGCCCGCGACGGCCAGCAGGCCGGGCAGCACCCAGAGGATCACGGTCGCGCCGAAGGCCAGCAGCACGTTCCGTTGCCCAACGGTGATCCGGCCGAGCTTCGACAGCTCATCGCGAACCATCGCGGTGCTCGACTCGACCGCCGGAAGGCTGCGCGCCGATGAAACGTGAAACAGCGCCAGCATGACCACGAAGAGCAACGCGACGATCGGCACGCCCAGCGCCATCCACCCGAAGAACGTCACGTCCGCGCCGGCGATGTGCTCCAGCATGCCGATGCCGATGAGGTTCGGCGGCGTGCCGACGGGCGTGCCCATCCCGCCCACCGACGCCGCGAACGAGGTGACCAGCATCATGGCGAGCGCGAACCGCCGCACCTGGTCCGGCCGGTCCCGGGCGCCACGCGACAGGTGGGCGACGATCGACAGCCCGATCGGGAACATCATCGCGGTGGTGGCCGTGTTGCTGATCCACATCGACAGCAGCGCGCACGTGCCCGCGTACACGAGCAGCATGCGAGACGGGCTCGCCGCGACCGACGGGTGCGATAGCGCCGTGTAGGCGATGCGGCGGTCCACGCCGTGGACGAACATCGCCTGCGCCAGCATGAAGCTGCCGATGAAGAGGAAGATGATGGGATCCGCGAACGGGGCGAGGGCCTGCCGCGCCGGCGCCACGCCCAGCACAATGGCCAGCGTGGGGCCGAGCATGGCGGTCACGGCCAGCGGCATCGCCTCGGAGAGCCACAGCACGATGACCAGCCCCAGGACCGCCGCCATCGCCTGAGCCTGCGGAGCGAGGCCGCCCAGAGGGGCAAACCAGAGGCCGAAGAACACCAGCGGGGCCAGCACCGTGCCGGCGCTGCGGCGCCGCCGGTTGAACTGCTCCTCGGCCGGCGAGTAAGTCTCTGCGGCCTCGATGGCGCTGTGGAACGTCTGCATCAGGGCGCGAGCCACTCCCCTTCGAAGAGCACCTCGGCCCAGCCCGTGAGGTACACGCCGTCGTCGCGCCACTCGACGCGCTGGGTGCCGCCAGGCGCCTCGACGTCGATGTCGCGGCCGGCCCCGCCGGCCACCACCGCCGCGACGGCCGAGGCGCAGGCGCCGGTACCTGAGGCGTGGGTCGGCCCGACGCCGCGCTCCCAGATGAGGATGCGGACGCGGTTGGGCGCCTCCACCACGGCGAACTCGACGTTGGTGCCGGCCGTGAAGCGCGGGTGCGTGGAGAGCGCGGGCCCGAGCTTCTCGAACCGCGCGCGATCCGGCAGCTCGTTCACCAGCGCCACGCACTGCGGGTTCGCCATCGTCATGATGACCACGGGCAGCTGCTCGCCAGCCACGTCGAGCGTCTCCTGCGTGATGTGCTCCGGCGCGCCCATCGCCGCGCGGAAGGTGTACTTCGAGCCGGCGCGGCTGGCCAGCGTCAGCGCCTTCCAGCCGGCGTCGGTGTCGACGCGCAGGGTGGTGATGGGCGGGGCGCCGGGATCCCGCTGGTGCAGGACCAGCGCCGCCAGGCAGCGCAGGCCGTTCCCCGAGAGCTCCGACGGGCTGCCGTCCGCGTTCACCAGGCGCATGCGCGCCGTGCCGTCGGGGAGCGCGGTGTAGTAGATGACGCCGTCCGCGCCGATGCCGGTGTAGCGCTCGCACAGCCGTCGCGAGAGCCGGTCGAGCGCGAGGCCATCGACCTCGTCGAAGGGGACGAAGAGGAAGTCGTTACCGTAGGCGTGGGCTTTGGCGATATGCATGGACTGCGTCGGGAGTGGATCGAGGTCGGGAGTGAAACACGTCGGGAGTGAATATGCGCCGGGAGCGGCTCGCGACGGGATCGAATCCGTCGGGAAGTGATTCTACCGGGATTGTGAAGCTGCTGGGAGACGGGAAGTTTTCAAGCGACATCGCCAGTCCCTCCCGACACCGTCAGCCTCTCCCGGCGCGGTTCTCTCCCGGCGCGGTTCCCCTCCTGCCGTGCTCTCCCTCCCGCCGCGGTTCCCTCCCGACGTGCTCTCCCTCCCGGCGCCGTTCCCCTCCCGACGCGATCGCTACGGCACCCTGAACGCGTCGATCACCCACGTCAGGCCGGTCGTGAACCCGAAGTCCGGATCGCGGGGGCTGAGGCCGAGCATGAAGCCCCCGTCCACGCGCACGCTGCCGCGCGTGTAGCGCGCGCCCAGGCGCAGCAGGCCGCGGTCCTCGGCGCCGAGGGCGGTGGTTTCGGCGAAGTTCGCGCGGCCGTTGATCTCGCCGACCACCTCGAAGCCCTCCGCCAGCGCGCGCGCGAGCGAGAAGCCGTAGGTGAGCAGGTCGTCCTGGCTGGCCGCCTCGAGCGGATCCTCGAGGATCAGGAAGCCGACGTTGCCAACGAAGCGGATCGACTGGATGGTCTTGCCCACCAGGACCGAGGCGGTGAAATCGGTGGTGTCGTTGCCGAGCCCGGACTCGTTGCTCGCGTTGGGCAGGCGCGTGGAGAAACGGAAGCCGATGGCCGGGCGGCCGGGCTGCTCGCTCAGGATGCGGATCTTCGTGCCGATGAAGATGTCTCGCACCGACGAGGTCCGGTCGCCCGTGAAGTCCAGGACGGGGGTGAGCGGTGCCGGCTCCTGCCCGGTGATGGTCAGGCGCTGGTAGAGCCCGCCGTCAATCTGCAGCTCGGCGATGGAGCTGAGGCCGACGCTCACGCCGATGTTCGGTACCGAGAAGAGGTTGCCGGTGAGTCCGGAGAGCGGGAACTCGGCATCCTTTTCATAGTCGAGCCCCGCCTCGAAGAGCAGGCGGCCGGCGCCGACGGTCTCGGGATCTTCGGTGACGAGGGGGCGTTGCTGGGCGGACGCGGGGGACGCAGTCCAGAGAAAGGTGGCCAGCACCGTGGCCACACCAATCGCGTTCGCTCGCATCACGTCGCTTTGTCCTCCTCGAGAAGAAAGAAACCACGAAGGCACGAAGGGCACGCCCTCAAGACCTCAAGACCCCAAGACCCCAAGACCCCAAGACCTCAAGACCCAGCCGCTCAGAATGTCTTCCGGCTGTCCAGCAGGATCGTCACCGGGCCGTCGTTGACGAGGCTCACCTGCATCATCGCCTGGAACTCACCGGTGCCCACCGTGAGTCCGCTGTCCTGCAATTCTCGCACGACGTCTTCGTAGAGCGCCCGCGCCAGCTCGGGCGGTGCGGCGGTGATGAACGACGGACGCCGGCCGTTCCGGGCGTCGCCGCTCAGCGTGAACTGCGAGACGACCAGCACGCTGCCGCCGATGTCCGCGACCGACCGGTTCATCCGCTTCCGGCCCGTCTCGTCGCCTTCGTCCTCGAAGATGCGCAGGTCCCTGATCTTGGACGCGATGTAGGCCACGTCGGCCGGGCCATCCCCCTGCTCCACGCCGACGAGCACCATCAGGCCGGGACCGATTTCGCCCGTCACGCGCTCCCCTACCGTGACGCGTGCCTGCGATACGCGCTGGACGACCGCGCGCATGGGCTAGTCGCGCTCCGGCGGGGTGGCGTCGCCCGGTCGCGGCCCGATTGCCCGGGCCCGCGAGCCAAGCATCAACGGGATCAGCGGCACGTCCGCCGGCACATCCGCGAAGTCCTCCAGCTGCGCCGCCACCGCGCCGCGCAGATCGGCCACCGGGTTCAGGCGGCGATCCAGCAGGTGCCGCGGCATCACGTTCGCGAGCGCCTTGATCATCGAGCCCTTCACGTTCGGGTGCTCGCGCTCCAGCTCCATGATCAGCCGCTTGACGCGCTGGCGCTGCAGGCTGAGATCGCCGCAGGCCGGGCAGCAGCAGCCGATGATGGGCAGGTCGTACTCCTTCGCGTAGGCGCGCGCCTCGGCCTCCGTGACGTACACCAGCGGCCGGATGACGACGTGCTTCCCGTTATCGGAGACCAGCCGCGCGGGCATCGCCTTGAGCGCGCCGGCAAAGAACAGGTTCAGCAGCAGCGTCTCGACGAAGTCGTCCAGGTGATGCCCGAGTGCGATCTTCGTCGCGCCCACCTGGTCCGCCAGCCGGTACAGCACGCCGCGCCGAAGCCGCGCGCAGAGCGAGCACGGCGTCGCGTCCGGGTCCAGCTTGTCGTCGATGACCGCGCCAATGGACGTGTGCTCGCTGTGGAACTCCCACCCGCGCGCTGCGCACGCCTCGGCCACCGCCTTGTGCTGGTAGCCCTCGTAGCCCGAGTCCACGTTCACGGCAACGATGGAGAACGTGATGGGCGCACGCCGGCGGAGGACGTCGAGGATCTGGATGAGCGCCCAGCTGTCCTTCCCGCCCGACAGGCCGACCATCACGCGGTCGCCGTCCTCAACCATGCCGAAGTCGGTGATGGCGCGCGTGGTCTTCTTGGCCAGGCGCGTTTCGAGCGGCGTGCGGTAGGACATGGTGATCGGGGCGGGAGTCGAAAGTCGGGAGTCAAGCTCAGGATACCAGCCGTCGGGGTTCTGGCACGAATGAGTGGCGTGCGGGCTGGCGGATTTCCGGCATCCGCCACGGCGGCCGGGCGTCCGCTCCCCTCACCACCCGGCGACCACGGCCCATTTGGGGGAGTACCGGTCGTGGAATGCCCTTTGCCTCTCTCGGCCAGAGATGCGGCCATCTGCCGCGCCGTCCCGAAGCATGACGGCCCGGCCGTCCCCGCCTGCGACGCTTCCGGTCACAGCCTTCTCCGCCGCGCCACCCCGGCAGCGGATCCGCAAAGACTGACGTGGCTCCTGGCTCCGGGGCCCAGGAGAGAACGAGGCCGCCATGGCGCTCACGCACCGGCGTTCGACCGGTCCCCGTCGCGTACTGTCCTTCTGTCGGCTGCTCGGGTTCATGGCGGCGGCCATGTGGCCGGTCGTCGCGCTGGCCCAGACAGCGACCATCACCGGCGATGTCTCCCTGCTGTATCGCCCCAATCCCCTCGCAGGCATCACGGTCGTCCTGACCGACGACCACGGGACCGAACGCGGCTCTCAGACCACCACGGGCACGGGGCTGTTCTCGTTCACGGGCCTGCCCGCGGGGACCTACCACCTTCACACGCAGAACGACCTCGGGTTCACCAACGAGGCGTACGACGACGTGCTCTGTCCGCTGCGCTGCACGTGGCCCTTCTTCGGGACAGCGATCGTGCTGGCGCCGGGCGCCGTGTTCCACGCGTACTTCGTGCTCGATCGCGGCGGCGTGATCTCCGGTGTGGTCACTGATGCGGAAACCTCGGCGCCCCTGCCCGGCGTCGGCATGCGGCTCATCGGTCTCGACACCTCTGACCCACCCGTGATGTTCGAAACCGACATCGAGAGCAACGCCAGCGGCGCCTACGCGTTCCGGGGGTTGCCGGCGGGCCGATACTACGTGTTGACTCAGAATGCTCTCGGCTACGCGGACGAGCTCTACGAAGACGTTCCGTGCCCTGGCGGGCTGTGTTTCTGGGTCGTCCTGAGCGGGGGCGGTACACCCGTTCAGGTCGCGCTAGACGGGACGGCCGGCGGGCGGAACTTCGCGCTCGATCGCGGCGGCCACGTCACCGGAACCATCATCGATGCCGCGACGATGCTGCCCATCGAGGGAGCGTGTGTGTACATCGTCCACATTGTCGGCGAACAGGTCCTCGTCGCCGGGTATCAGTGCGTGGATGCGACTGGCGCCTACGATGTGGGCGGACTTCCCGCCGGGACCTACTATGCGGTCGCCCACTCGACCGCGTCGGGCCACGTTCCCGAGCTCTACGACGACATCCCGTGCCTGCTGGAGACGTGCCTGCGTCAGCCTGCGAGCGTTGCAAGCGGGACGCCCATTGTCGTCGCGGCGGGAGCGACGGTCGCCGGCAGGGACTTCGCCCTGGCGCCGGGCGGCACCATCCAGGGGCTGGTCACGGATGCCGCCACCCTCGCGCCGTTGCCGAACGTGGACATCCGGATCGTCAGTCGCCAGGGCGGCTCTGCCCTGCTCGTGGCGTCCGCCGGCACGGATGTCGCCGGAGCGTACGTGGTTGCGGGATTGCCCAGCGGCACCTACTACGCCTACACGCGGGACGTCCGGTACCGCAACGAGATCTACGACGATATCGCCTGCCCGGGCGGCGAATGCCCACTCGACCTGCTGGCCACCACAGGGACGCCCATCGTCGTCACAGCTGGCGCCGTCACGCCGGGCGTCGATTTCGGTCTGCGGACTGATGTGCCGCCGAGCGCCCCGCCAGGGCTGCGCGCCACCGTGGCCAACTACACGGTGACACTGTCGTGGGATGTACCGCAGAGTGGCCCGGCTGCCAGCTACCTGCTCGAAGCGGGGCTGACGCCCGGCACGACGTTCATCAGCCTGCCGACAGCCGACCGCCATTTCGTGGCGTCGCCCGTGGGCCCTGGCCGCTACTTCGTGCGCGTGCGGGCCGTGAACGTGTACGGGCCAGGCCCACCGTCTGAGGAAATCACAGTCGTGGTCGCCCCCAGCGGCAGTGACGGCGCCCCGCCCCTCGCGCCTGGCGAGTTGACGGGCTGGATGAGCGGCGGACGCCTGACCCTCGTCTGGTTCCCTCCGTACGGGGGCGCTGCGCCCGATGGCTACGTGGTGGACGTCGGCACGGCCACTGGCGTGACGAACGTCGTGCAGATGACCGTGAGATCGAATGCGCTCATCTATTACGGCGTGCCGCCCGGCTTCTACTTCGTCCGCGTGCGAGCCGTGAACGCTGCGGGCAGCAGCCCGCCCTCGAACGAGGTGTTGTTGAACGCCGGGGACCTTCCCGCTCCGCCCCACGCGCCATGGAACCTGTACGCAACGGTCCTGGGGGGCACGGTGACATTGAGCTGGGGCTCGCCGCCCTGGCAAGGGCCCGTGACCAGCTACCTCGTTCGCGCGGGCTCGGCTCCCGGGCTTTCGAACCTCGCCCAGTTCGACACCGGGAATACGGCGACGACAATTGCGGTGCCGGGCGTGCCGCCGGGCCGGTACTACGTGCGCGTGCACGCGATGAACGCGCTGGGCGCGAGCGTCGCGTCGAACGAGGTGGTGGTGGTGCCGTAGGAGCGCGCCAGCGGCTACATTGTGGATTCGTTTTGGATCTATAATGGAGCCATGGCAACCGTGACCCTGTCGATCAAGCATGTCCCGGCGGAGGTGGCGCGCCGCCTGAAGCGGCGGGCGGAGCGCCATCATCGCTCGCTCCAGGGCGAGTTGATGGCCATCCTCGAAGAGGCGTCGCGCGAGATTGGCGTCGACGAGCTGGCCGCGCTCGCCTCTCGCGTCGGCCTGCGGACGCCTGCGGAGTCCGCGACGTTCGTCCGGGACGATCGCGATGGCCGTCGTCGTTGACGCGTCGGTGGTCGGCGCCATCGCGTTCGGCGAGCCGGACGGGCACATGTTGGTCGCGCACCTGATGGGCGAGTCGCTGCTCGCCCCCACACTGCTGGACTACGAGCTGGCCAGCATCGCCTGGAAGAAGACGCGCGCGCATCCCGAAGCGGCGCCCCTCATCCAGGCGGCGCTGGCCGCCGCGGTGCACCTGCCCATCCGGCGCGTGCCGGTCCCTGGCGTGGACCTGCTCCGCATCGCCCGGGAAACGGGGCTGACGACGTACGACGCCGCTTACCTCTGGGTGGCGCACGTTCACGACGCCGAGCTCGTGACGCTGGACCGCGAGCTGGCGGCCGTCGCTGAGCCCGGTGGACGCCAGGAGTGAACTGCGACGGGAGGGAACCGCGACGGGAAGGGAACTGCGACGGGAGTGGAATCGCTGCGGGAGGCCCCAGAACCCGAGAACCCGAGAACCCCAGAACCCCAGAACCCCAGAACCCAAGAACCCGGAACCCTGCCCCCGCGATACCATCCCCGCGTGATCTCACGCCTGCTCCCCGCCACTGCCCTGGCTTTGGCCGCTGCTTCGCTCGCGCTGTCAGCCGCCCAGCCGGCGTCCACCTGCGACCTTCTCTTTGCCGGCGGCCGGATCGTCGACGGCACCGGCGCCGCGTGGTTTGCGGCGGACGTATGTGTCAGCGGCGACCGCATCGCGGCACTCCGCGCGCCCACCGACACGCGAGAGGCGCCGACGGCGAAGCGGCGCGTCGATGCCACGGGGCTCATCATCGCCCCCGGCTTCATCGACATGCTCGGCCAGTCGGAGTACTGGGTGCTGCGCGACAGCCGCGTCGCCAGCAAGGTGATGCAGGGCATCACGACCGAGCTCACCGGCGAGGCGAGCTTCACCAGCGCGGCGCACCCCGGCGCGCGCCGCCTCCACCCCTTCGCGTCGATGTTCGACAAGGAGAAGGTGCCCGGCTGGGACAACCTGGCCGGCTACCTGCGCGTGCTGGACCGTCAGCCCGCCACGATCAACCTGGGCACGTTCATCAGCGCCGGCGGCGTGCGCGATGCGGTGATCGGCCGCGAGGATCGTGCGGCCACGGCGGCCGAGCTGAAGGAGATGGAAGCGCAGGTGGCCGAGGCGATGGAGGCCGGCGCCTTCGGCGTGTCCACGTCGCTGCAGTACGTGCCGGACCGCTTCGCGCGCACCGAAGAGCTGATCACGCTGGCGCGCGTGGCCGGCCGCTTCGGTGGCAGCTACATCACGCATCAGCGATCCGAGGCCGACGAAATCGACGCCAGCCTCAGCGAAGTGTTCCGCATCGCGCGCGAGGCCGGCGTGCCCGCGACGATTCACCACCTGAAGACGGCCTACAAGCAGAACTGGGGCCGCATGCCCGCGGTCCTGCAGCGCCTCGAGCGCGCCCGCGCGGAGGGGCTGGACGTCGCGGCCGACCAGTACCCCTACATCGCCGGCAGCAACCCGCTGGACGCGAGCCTCCCCGTGTGGGCGCGCGAGGGCGGCCGCGACGCCATGGTGAAGCGACTGCAGGATCCCGCCACGCGCGCGAAGATCAAGGCCGAGATCCTGCAGCCCTCCACCACCTGGGAGAACCAGTATCTCGGTTCGGGCGGCGCCGCGGGCATCCTCGTCTCCGCCGTCGGACGCGCGGAGCTGAAGAAGTACCAGGGCCGCACGCTGGACGACATCGCGAAGGCCGAGCAGAAGGATCCGCTGGACGTGCTGATGGACCTGATCGCGCAGGACGACACGACCGGCAGCGGCATCATGTTCTTCATGCACGAGGACGACCTCCGCGCCGCGCTGAAACACCCGCTGGTGATGCTCGGCACCGACTCGGGCGGCATGGCCATCGACAGCGGGCCGCCGACTGCCGGCGTCCACCCGCGCGCGTGGGGATCCGCCGCGCGCATCCTGAGCAGGTACGTTCGCGAGGAGCGGCTGCTCTCCCTCGAGGAGGCCATCCGCAAGATGACGTCTCTGCCCGCCCAGCGCATGCGGCTGTGGGACCGCGGCATCATCCGGCCGGGCGCGTTTGCGGACCTGACCGTGTTCGACGCGGCCACTATCCGCGACCGCGCGACGTTTGAGAACCCGCGTCAGTACGCGGAGGGCGTGCGCTACGTGGTGGTGAATGGCGCGCTCGTGGTGGATGGCGGCAAATTGACAGCCGAGCGTCCCGGTCGAGCACTGCGGGGACCAGGGGCTCGGAGACGATAGCGAGCGGGGGCAGCCAGGTCGCGGGGAACTGCCGGGCGGGCTTCGTGACTGGCGACGCTTGGTCGGTCCGGTTCGAGTCGGCTGGCCTCAAACGGTCGACGGCTGTGCTGCGGTGAAGGTGGAGGAGTCGGCTCCCCCGCCCCCGACGACCGCTCGGCCGGGTGGGTCAAACGCCTCGCCGTGACGCTCAGAACCGACCGCAAAAAGAGCCGTGCGCTTCGTGACCGGCGAGCCGTTTGTCGGTCCACGGCCGAGTCGGCCGGCCTCAAACGGTCGCCGGGGCCGGGAGAGCCGGCCCCTCTACCCCGTGCACCCGCACCCGTTCGCACCTGCCCGCACCTGTTCGCGCCTGTTCGCACCTGTCCGCACCCGTTCGCACCTGCCCGCACCCGTGTGTCACCCGCCCGCACCTGTCCGCACCCGTTCGCACCTGCCCGCACCCGTGTGTCACCCGCCCGCACCTGTCCGCACCCGTTCGCACCTGCCCGCACCTGTTCGCACCCGCCCGCACCCGTTCGCACCTGCCCGCACTCGTTCGCACCCGCCGCACCCGGGTGTCACCCCCTCCGCTTCCTCGCCTTCCCCTCCTCCCGCGAATAGGCGACCTGGTACGAGGCGAAGTGGCGCGCCTTCCTCTCCATCGGATCCATGCGCCGCGCGAACACCCGCTCCTCGTCCACCAGCAGCCGCGCGATGGCCTGTACGGCCGTGTCGTCGCCACCCAGCCGGTCGATCTGTGCGGCCGCATCGTGGAGTGCCGCACCCGCGTCCCTGAACTCGCCCCGGCGGTTCGCCGCGAGCGCCTGCACCCGGGCGCCCTCCGCGAGCATCCGCGCGACGGCCAGCACCACGTCGCGATTCACCGGCTGCGCGCGATCCGCCTCCGCCCCGACGGCCGTCCACTCCACGCGCATCGGCTCGTGGTGCAGCACCGCCTCGCGATCCGCCACGCGGCAGTCCACCCACGCGCGCTCCCCCTCTGCGCGCGCCTCGCACGTGACCGCCAGGAGCAGCGTCACATCCTGCTCCGCGACGAGGTCGCCCAGCCGCACGCGCGTGACCTGCCCGATCGGCGCCACCGGCAACGGATTGAGCACCGCCACCGAGACACCAGCGCCACCGCACACCTCGAAGACGACGTCGCGGGCGGCCACTTCCAGCACCTCGCCGAGCTCGCTGGCGAGCAGGTCGGGAATCTGCTGCGGCTGCTCGATGAAATAGAAGTGCCCTCCACCCTCCGACGCGATGGACGAGAGCAGCTCCTCGTCGAAGTCCGCGCCCAGCCCGAAGGTGGAGGTCTGGACGCCCTCGGCGCGCAGCCGCGCCGCGGCCTGCCTCAGCTCGTCGTGGTCCGTCATTCCCTGGTTCGCGAGCCCGTCGGTCAGGAGCAGCACGCGCGACAGGCGGTCCCCGGCAGCCGGACCGGTTCCCGCAATGGTCGCGGGTGGGCCGCCGAGCGAGCGCGCGCCGGTCAACCAGCCCTCGGCCAGGTTCGTCTGGCCGCGCGCGTCGATGGCCGCGAGCGCGCCGAGCGCCTGCGCCTTTGCCGCCTTCGTCGCCGGCACGCACTCCAGCAACGTGTCCACCACGTGGTCGTACACGACGAGGCCGAGGCGGTCGTCCTCCTTCAGCAGGCGAATGGCGTAGCCCACGGCCTCCCGCGCCAGCTCGATCTTCCGGCCGCCCATCGAGCCGGAGCGGTCCAGGACGAGCGACACGTTGACGCCGGGCCGCGCCGCGCGGGCGGTCCCGGGCGAATCGGTTGCCGGCGCCGGAGCGGCCGGAGCCGAGATGGTGACCGAGAGGAACCGGGTGGACGACGAACCGGAGGGGATGAGGGCGCGATCGGACTGGATGTGCATAAGGGGCTGGCCTCCTCACCCATCGTCGCCGCGCGGTGTGTCAGGGAAGGTCACAGTCCATCACGTCGGCAGCCGGGGAGGCGAAGACGTCGGGAACCGGGAGTCGGGAGTCGGGGGCACGGGTCGGGAGGGGATCGCGGGAGGGAGTCGCACCGGGAGCCAGACTGCGGCCCGGCGGCGCGGCCCCGACCGCCGGCCGCCTTGGGAGCGATGCGAGGGGCGTCAGTACGAAACCGGACCGGCACGAGCGAGGAGTGCACGCGCCAGCTCCGCTTCTTGCGGAGTGGCGCGTTCGGCATCAGCCCCGCAATCCGAGCGAGTCGCTGGACCGGTTTCGAGCATCGGCTCCCGGCGGCCCGCGGCCGGGGGCGCGCCACCGGGCCGCTGTTCGCTCCCGACATTCATCTCCCGGTTCCCTGTTCCCTGTTCCCGATCTACTCTTCTCCCCGATGCCCCGCAACGCCGAAGTCATCCGCCAGTGGCACATCCTCCTTTCCCTCGACAAGAGCCGCTTCGGGCGCACGGTGGACGACCTCGCGCTCGACACCGGTGTCGGCAAGCGCACCATCTGGCGCGACATGGCGGCGCTGCAGGAAGCCGGCTTCCCGCTCCGCAGCGAGAAGCGCGCCGACGGCCGCACGGCGTGGTTCCTCACGGCCATGCCGCTCAAGGCGCTCCAGGATCCGGGCCTGTCGGCGACGGAGGTGTGCTCGCTCTACATGAGCCGCGCGCTGCTCGCGTCCATGCCGGGCGCGGCGTTTGCCGACGGCCTTGCGGGGCTGATGAAGAAGATCGAGAAGGCGCTTGCGCCGCGCGTGCGCGAGTTCCTCGACCAGCTCCCGGGCGTCGTCAAGGTGAAGCCGGGCGCGGTCAAGAAGCACGCGAAGAACTACGGCGAGATCGTCGCGCGACTCATCGAGTGCTCGTCCGGCCACCGCGTGGCCGAGATGCGCTACTTCTCCGCCTCCAGCAATCGCGAGAAGGACTACGTGGTCCATCCCTACCACGTCGCCTACTTCGACGGCGGCCTGTATCTGACGGCGTGGGTGCCCGAGTATCGCCAGGTCCGCCACTTCGCCGCCGAGCGGATCCGCACGTTCAAGCCGACGCCGAAGACCTTCGAGACGCCGGCGACCATCGACGGCAGCCCGTTTGCGGCGTCGCTGGGCGTGAACGATGGCAGGCCCGAGCGCGTGGAGATCGAGTTTGCGCCGCGCGTGGCGCGCTACATCCGCGAGCGGGAGTGGCACGCCTCGCAGCAGCTGCGCGATCAGCCCGATGGCAGCGTGCGTCTCGTGCTCAAGGTGTGCCGCGACTGGGCGCTGCGCAGCTGGATCCTCGGCTTCGGCCCGCACGCGCGCGTCATCGGGCCGTCGGCGCTGGCCGAGGAGATTCTCGAGCACCTGGAGGAAGCGCGGGATGCCTATGCACCGCGCCTGGCCTTCGAGTTGCCGATGGCCTACGTCCCGCAGCCGCGCCTGCCGCTACGGTAGTCACCCGACGGCCGCTATTCGCCCTTCTTCTTACGCTTCGGCTTCTCCGTCACGCCTGCCACCCGGCAATCGTGCGTGCTCTCGAGCTTCCAGCCGTCGAGCACGGGGTTGGACTTGGCCGCCGCCGGCATCAGCATGCCCGGCAGGGCCACGAGCCGCTTGAACTGGTCCGGCGGCTCGAGGTGCTCGAACGCCACCAGGACGTAGGGCGCGCTCGCGCAGAAGATCTTGCCCATGCCCCACTCCGGCTTGTTGGCATGGGTGACGTAGGACCCGACTCGATACTGGCTCACTTTGAGATCCTCACACTTCCAGGAAACGCGATGGTGGGACATCAAGAGTATCACGGTGGGAGTGGACGGGTCGGGTCTCCCGCTCCCAACGACCGCTCGGCCCGCCCGCACCTGCCCGCACCCGCCCGCACCCGTTCGCACCTGCCGCACCCGTTCGCACCTGCCGCACCCGTTCGCACCCGCCGCACCCGTTCGCACCCGCCCGCACCTGCTACCGACTCATCTCCTTATACCGGCACAGCGCATTCGCCAACTGCATCTGCCGTGGCGTCCGGCACTCCGGCTCCAGCAGGCGCGGCGAGCAGACGACGAACACGGCGCACCGTGCGCGGGACGTCGCCACGTTCAGCCGGTTCAGGCTGTACAGGAACTCCATTCCCCGCGGCGCGTCCTCCGGGCACGAGGTCGTCATCGAGTAGATGACGACGGCCGCGGTCTGGCCCTGGAACTTGTCCACCGTGCCGACGGGAACGTCGAGCGGGGCCAGGCGCTCGGTAAGTCGGTTGACCTGCGCGTTGAAGGGCGCCACGACGCGGACGTCGGCGCCGGCGAGCCGGTGCGGGTGACCGTGCTCGTCGACCCAGGCGGGGCCGCCGGGACCGGCGACGCCGAGCAACGCCTCCACCAGCGCCGCGACGGCCTCCACCTCCTCCGCCGACGCGTTCTGGTTCCCGTCGTGCTCCACGGGGACGAGCCACAGCCCGGACCCGTCGTAGCGTCCGGTGCCGTGAAGGACCTGCCGGTCCAGGCCCTCCTTCGCGCGAAGCTTGCCCTCGTAGAACAGCTCGGACGTGAAGCTGGTGATGGCCGGCGACATCCGCCACGTAATCGGCAGGAAGATCCCGCGGTCTTCCGGCATCGTCTCGGCGCCGTTCAGCACGTGTTCGAGGGCCGAGATTCCCACGCCGTCCGGATGGCTCGCCTTCTGTGGCTGATCCAGCTGCCGCGGATCGCCCAGCAACACGAGGCTGTCGGCGGCCTGCGAGACGGCAAGGACGTTGGCAAGCGACATTTGCCCGGCTTCATCCACGAAGAGCACGTCCACCGCTCCGGCTGCCTCCTCGCGAGACCAGAGCCACGCGGTGCCCCCGAGCACCTCCACCTGATCGCCGAGGGCGGCGAGAGCCTCCTCGTTCGTGCCCGCGAACTCGCGCACGCCGTCTCCCGCGCCGTTCTCATCCGCGTCGCCCACTTTCGCGCCCACGCGCACGCGCTCGCCCGCCTTCGCGGCCTGCCGCGCGACCTCGTGCAGCAGGTTCCGGATCACCTTGTGGCTCGTGGCGGTCACGCCCACGCGCTTGCCCGCGCGGACCAGCGCGCGAATCATCTCCGCCCCGACGTGGGTCTTCCCCGCCCCGGGCGGTCCCTGGATGGCAAGCGCGGATCGCCGCACATCGCTGACCGTGCGCACGGCGAACTCGCTGGCACTCTCGCCGGGCCGTCGAGTGAAGGCGCCGGACGCCAGTCGGGGCGGCTCCCTGCGCAGCAGCGACCAGCCGCACTCGTCGGCCTCCCCTTTGACCACGCGCGCGGCCAGGCGCATCACCGACTGCTGCACGCCCTTCGACGAGATGAGGTCGAAGGCGAACACCTCGGCCGGGTGCAGATCCGCGCGGGACGGTCCCTTCTTGATGTCGATGACGCGCGCGAGCCGATCGTGCGCCACCACGTCGCCGAAGGCCTTTCCGTCGCGGGCGTTCAGCTGCCCGCCAGTCCCAATCTCCACTTCCTGCGGCGGGTAGGTGTAGCGGTCAATCACGGATCGCGTCGGCTTGCCGTTCTTGCCGAGCACCGGCCCGAGTCGCTCCACGAAGGTGAGCCCGGCAATGGCCTCGCGCTCGTCGATCAGATTCTCGGCAGGCATCTCCTTCAGCCGGAAGTACTCCCACCAGTCGGCGTTCTCTTCCCGCTTGTGCCAGTCGATGAGGAACGCGAGCAGCCATCGCGCGTGATCCGCGTGCGCCGCGTCCGACGCCTCCGGCGGGAGTCCCTCGAGGAGCCGGGCGCGCAGCTTCTCCACCTCCTGCTGCAGGTCGGAGACGGCTGGCGAGGGATCCCCGCTCACGGCCTCGGGCCGCGGGATCTCGTCGCCGGCGCGAATGGCCTCCGCTCGCAGCCGCTCCAGCCAGTCACGCAGCGCCTCCGTTGACCGGCAGTCGTCCTCGTTGTAACCCTGTACCGCCTCGCGGATCTCGTCGGTGATGTCGCCGGGCACGCCTGCATCGAGCGCCAGTTCAACGGCCATCAACGGCTGCGACGCGTTGGCCAGCGCCACGCGACGCGTGTACCCGGTGTACTGCTCGAGCTGCTTGATGGAGTAGCTCTCCACGCCGCAGCGCGCCGCCTGCCGGACGATGGGATAGAGATCCACGAAGCGCTCGGCACGAAGCAGCTGATCCAGCACCTCGCCGCGCGTGACGTGGCGGCCCACGAGCTTCTTGAGCGCCGTTGGCTCGTAGTGGTTGAAATGGTAGACGTGCATGCCGGGGTCGGCCTGCCACGCGGCGAGAATAAGGTCCATCACTTCCTCGAACGCAGCCTTCTCCTCCGCATCGCTCGTCGCCCACCACGCGCGGTAGCCGCCGTGCTCGTACACGCCGAAGAGGAACTCGCGGCCGTCCTCGCGCGCAAAGCGGGCGCCCTCGAGATCCAGGAAGAGGTCGCCGCGCGAGGGCTCGGGCAGCCGGGTGAGCCCCTCTCCCGCAACGACGGGCAGTCGTTCGAAGATCGGCCGCCGCTCCGTGCGCTGCTGGTGCTGCACGCGCGCCTGGTGGCCCAGCCGGCCGTACGTCTCCCTCGCGCCGCGGGACGGCCTGAACGTCACCGGCACGGCCATCGTCGCCGCCGCGGTGAGCGTGGGATGTCCCTGCGCGGTCAACTCCTGCCGGTGTACGCGTCCCGCGCCCGCGATGAAGGACAGGTGGTCGTCCTTCCGCCGGCGTGCCAGGCATCGAGGCTCCCACGCGCACACCGCGCAGTGGTCAACGGGCTCAGGGTAGTGCGCGTCGAGCAGCGCCTCGTGTCCCTGCGCGATGGCGCGGCCGAGCGCCGCACGGACCATCCGGTAGTACGCCAGGTAATCGTGGACGCGGTACGTGTGCATCGGCTGCACGGGATCCGGCGTCACCACGTGGAAGTGCTCCGGCTCCCGTCCCTGCATGCGCGCCAGCATGTCGGAGTAGGCGCAGAGCTGCAGGATGGCGCCGCCCTTCGTCTCGCGCGCGAGCTTGGTGTCCTGCGCCTCGTAGCTCCAGCCGCCCAGGCCGCTCGGCTGCTCCACGCGCATCAGGATGTCCGCGTAGCCGGCCATGTGATCGTCGGCCATCCGCGCCTGGACAATGACGTCGGCGCCGTCGCGCATGGCAGCGAGCGTGTCGGCGGTCTGGCGCGCGAGCGCCTCAGGCGTCGCGCGGCCCTCCTCGCGTGCGATGCCGACGACCCTCAGGCCCTTCGCGCGCAGCGATTCCACGTACCGCTGCTCGTGCTCCTCGCCCTTGCGCTGCAGGATGGCCGCGTACGGATCTTCATACCGGGGACGGGCGAAGAGGTGGTGGGCGACCGCCAGGTCCAGCCCGGTCTTGTAGCGGCAGCTGACGAAGGTGGCGAGGTCGGTGGGGGCGAGAAGGAGCGAGTCCGAGACGAGGCGCATCGGGGAAAGGGTAACAGGGCCGGGGGCAGGACGCTCTCCCGGTGGGCGCGCCTCCGGCGCGTGGGCGGCGCTTCGCGCCGTGGGCGGGGGCCTGGACTGATGGCAGAAGGCGCGAGGCACGACCTGCCTTCTGCCTTCTGCCTTCTGCCTTCCGTCCTACCGCCGTTAGAACCGCACGCCGAGGCCGCCGTAGACGCGCGAGACGTCGAAGTCGGCCACGTTGACGCGCATGTAGCGGTACCCCGCGTCCAGGAAGGCGTTCGAGCCCAGCGAGACCATCACGCCGCCGCCCAGTTCCCAGGCGAACTGGTTGGTGCTCAGCTCGAAGCCAATCTGGTCCTCGACCAGGTTCGTGATATCGAAGCCGAACACCTCGAGGTCCGCGGAGAAGCGCGCGAAGCCGACACCGCCCACGCCGTATGGGCGGATCGGCCCCGTCGGCGCCGCGATGCGCACGCCCGCCATGCCGTACGTGGCGGGCATCGAGATGGTGACCACCGGATCGAGCGCGTCCAGCGCGTCGGCGACGCCCTCCGGCAGCACGTCGTTCATGCGCCCGATCGTGCCGTAGATGCTCACGCCCGGCACGAGGCCGACGCCAACCTCGGCCGCAAACACCGGCGCGGTCTCGGTCTGGAAGGTCACGCCCAGCTGGCCGGCCAGCGTGGCGCGCTGCGCCGCGGCCGGCGCGGCCGCCGCGACGAGGAAGAGGACGAGGAACGCACTGGATGAGAAGAGACGAGTAGTCAATGCCTTGTCCTTTCATCTGGACGAGCGTCGTGCCCGTCCATGGGTCTTCCTTGACCTATGCATGAATACTGCCAGGCTTCTTCATCGCGCGGGCTCCGCGGGCCTGCCCGCCGTCACCACCGGCGCCAGGACCACCACCAGCATGGCGGCCAGGGAGACGAGCAGCAGCCCGATGGGCGCCTCGCCCTGATCGAGGGAAGCCGCGGCGGCAAGCGCCGAGGCCAGCGCGATGGCACCTGCCAGCCTCATTGTGGGCACCGCACTCCATCCTTCCGTGAGCAGGGGCCTCGGCGGCGCCGGCGGCGGTTCCTCGTCCTCCTCGTGAGGCCGGTGTGGGCGCGCGCCCGGAGGCCGCGTCACTACCGGCGACGGGTTCCCGCCGGCCGGCGAAGGTGTGGGGGCAGCGACCGTGCGCTGCGGCATATCGTCGTGATACAGGCGCGCCATCACGACGCTGACGGGCACACCCTTGTGCCAGTAGTCCGCCTCCGTGCCGCACAGATCGCACGTCCGTTGCGCCGACCATCGAACGGTGTCGCAGCAGGTGTGGTGCCACGCGGTGATCCGCGTGGACGTCGGGCTTCCGCCAATGGCCATCGTGTCTTCTCCCTGCGGCCCGAAGCCGGCTGAAAAGACACCCGCGGCCCCCCGCCGTGCGGGAGGCAGGACACTTCGATTGCGGCGGTCCGGTTCGACCGCCGCCACATCTCCCCCCGGTCCCGCGTCGCCGCGGCCCGGTGAGAAGGCACCGTTGGGATGTCCCTCCCTGGTTGCCGGGCGGCCGAGAGGATCGGCCGCCGCTCGGATGTCGATATCAACCTATATGTATTCGACGATTCACGTCAAGCGCGCACCCCCTTCAGCACCGCGCGGAAGTCCACGGGCTCCTTCCGCAGGAGCCGCTCCGTCGCGGCGTCGAGCGCGTCCTCCAGCGCCACCAGCTGCGCCTGCTCGTCGGCCGCCTTGCCCTTCGCCGCGCGAATTTGCTGCCGCGCCTTGTCGGCGCCGCTCTCGTGGTCGGCCACCAGGTAGGCCTCGACGATGTCGCCGATATCCCGGCCGGTGGCGGTGGCCTGGCGATGGATGAAGCCGACGCCGGCGTTGTTCACCAGATAGTTGACGGCGCCCGTCGCGATGATCTCGCGCCGCAGCGGGTGCTGCGCGAGGTGCTGGCGGTACATCTCCCGCATCTTCGACGGGAAGTACGCGGCCAGCAGCGGCTGCGCGATGTCGGCGTCGGGAAGCGCGGACGCCAGCGTCCTCGCGTACGCCCAGTTCTTGACGTTACCCAGCATGGCGCACAGCAGCGGACGCGGCAGGCCGCGCTCGTGCCCCTTCCCCGCCATCAACTCGTCGCGCGTCGGCACCTTGTCGTCGTTGCGGTCCAGCACGCCGGCGGCAACAAGGTCCTGGGCCAGGTCCACCCAGGCGTCGAAGCGGCGCGCGCTGCGGATCCCGTCCAGGCTGAGCGCCAGCGCCTGGTTCGCGTTGTCGGCCAGCACCAGGTCCGAGACCTCGTCGGTCATGGAAGCCAGCAGGCGGTTGCGTTCATTGACGTCGGCCAGCACGCGGGTGCGCATCAGAAGGTTCAGCAGGATCTTGATGTTCACCTCGTGGTCCGACATGTCCACGCCGCCCGAGTTGTCCACGGCGTCGGTGTTGATGAGGCCGCCGCCGTACCAGTACTCGATGCGCCCGCGCTGGGTGAGCCCCAGGTTGCCGCCCTCGGCCAGGACGCGGGCACGCACCTCGCTGCCGTCCACGCGGACGCGATCGTTGGCGCGGTCCCCCACGTCGGCGTGGTCCTCGCTCGACGCCTTCACGTAGGTGCCGATGCCGCCGTTGTAGAGCAGGTCCACGCGCGCGCGCAGGATGGCGCGCACCACCTCTTCTCCGCTGGCCTCGGCCTGGTCGAGATCCAGCAGCCGCCGGACCTCCGGGGTGAGTGCGATGGACTTCGCCGAGCGGTCGAAGATGCCGCCGCCGGCGCTGATGCGCGACGGGTCGTAGTCGCGCCACGTCGAGCGCGGCAGCGCGAACATCCGCTGGCGCTCGGCGAACGAGGCCTCGAGATCCGGGGCCGGGTCGAGGAAGATGTGCTGGTGGTTGAACGCCGCCACGAGGCGCGTGGCGCGGCTGAGCAGCACGCCGTTGCCGAACACATCACCCGACAG
This sequence comes from Acidobacteriota bacterium, assembly GCA_020851565.1. Taxonomy (GTDB): domain Bacteria; phylum Acidobacteriota; class Vicinamibacteria; order Vicinamibacterales; family UBA2999; genus VFZN01. Next base: position 68,233 of record JADZCN010000039.1, read on the forward strand.
GTCGCCGATGCCCGCCATCGTGAACGGCTCGGTCTGCACGTCGATGCCCAGGTTGCGGAAGTGGTGCCGCACGCACTCCCAGGCGCCGCGGGCCGTGATGCCCTCCTTCTTGTGGTCGTAGCCGTGGCTGCCGCCCGAGGCGAACGCGTCACCCAGCCAGAAGCCGTACTGCGCCGACACGCGGTTGGCCGTGTCGGAGAGGTGCGCCGTGCCCTTGTCCGCCGCCACCACCAGGTAGGCGTCGTCGGCGTCGTGGCGCACGACGTCCGGCGGGTGCAGCACCTGGCCGTCCACCAGGTTGTCGGTCACGTCCAGCAGCCCCGACACGAACTCGCGGTAGCGATCGATGAGGTACGCGTCCAGCGCCGGCCGCGGGGGCACGTTGCCCTTGAGGACGAAGCCGCCCTTCGACCCGACGGGCACGATGACCGAGTTCTTCACCATCTGGGTCTTCATCAGACCCAGTACCTCGGTACGGAAGTCGTCGTGGCGATCGCTCCACCGGATGCCGCCGCGCGCCACCATCCCGCCGCGCAGGTGGATGCCTTCGAGCAGCGGCGAGTGGACGTAGATCTCGAAGAGCGGCCGCGGCGAGACCATGCCGACGACCTTCGCCGACTCCACCTTGATGGACACGACCGGCCGCTCGGGGCGCTGGTAGAAGTTCGTCCGCAGCGTGGCCGTCACCAGGCTCTCGAGCCCGCGCAGGATCTCGTCGTCGAACAGGCTGGTGACCTCGCGCAGCGCGGCGTGCAGGGCGTCGTCGGCCCGAGCCATCGCCGCCGCCCGATCGCCCTCGATCGCCGGTGAGAACTTCGCGTCGAAGGCCCGGAAGAGCGCCCCGGCCGCGGCGTGGTTGCGCAGCAGCACCGAGGTGACCGTCTCGGCGTTGTAGGCGGGCCGGATCTGCAGCAGGTGGTTGCGCAGCGTGCGGAGCACCTCCACCTCGCGCCAGGTGAGGTCCGCGAGGAGGACGAGCGCGTTGAGCGGATCGTCCGTGCCGCGCTCCTCGTGGATCGCGCGCAGGCCGTCACGCAGGCGCTCCGGCTTGCCTTCGATGGCCGCGATGGCCGTCGCCTCGGCCTCCACGCGCAGCCGCTCGAGCCAGGCGCGCTTGCCTTCCGGCAACACCAGCGGGATGCTGACCTCTTCCTCCACCCTGAGCCCGAGGTTCTGCAGCGTACGCAGGAGGTCCGTCAGCGACATCGGGCCGGGCGAGAACAGCTTCAGCAGGACACGTTCGGCCGTGTCGGGCTGGACGATGAGCTCGAGCCGGCCTTCGAGCGCTTCGAACACCCGGAGATCGTCTGGCACCTCGGAGGGTCGCGTGAGCTCGCGGTAGAGGCCGCTGCGGCTCTCCTGGCGGACGTAGCGCTTGAAGAGGCGCCGGCCCTCGGCCGCGCCGAAGCTCCGCTCCACCTCCGTCGCCACCTGGTCCTCCCACGTGGAGATCACCCTGGCCGTGATCTCGCGCACGCGGGCGGCATCCAGCTCGTGCTCCAGGGTCGCCTCGGCGAAGTAGAACACCAGCAGCGCCGTGCCGTTGCAGTCGGCCCACGTGTGATACGCCACCGGGCCGAACTCGCGCGCCAGCGCGTCTCCCAGGTCGGTCTCCGCCTTGTTCGAGTAGTGGAGCCCGGAAAAGGCCACCGAGACCGCCTGGTAGGCCTCGCCCGGCCGCACGTTCACGGCAATCTCGTCGTCGCTCGAGAGGTACACCATCTTTTCGATGATGGCCTTGAGGTCCGCGAGGTCGGCGTAGAGCAGCTCGCGCTTCGGGAAGTGGTTGAAGATGGCGCGCGACTCGCGATAGTTGTGCGAGTTGACGGCGGCGCCCGAGGCCTGGTACAGCCACTCCAGCTTCTGCTTGAGGATGGGGATGCCGTCGGCCCGCGCGGTGAACGCACTCTTGGCGAGCCGGCCCAGGATCAGCGTGGCGGCATCCAGGTCGCCGTCCGGCCCCCACTCACGGACCACGAAGTCGTCCACCGGGTCCACGTGATGGATGGCGCTGGCGTTGACGCGATAGTCGATGTCCAGGATGCGCGCATCGTCCGGCCGTGGCTCGGCGTGGCGGCGCTCCTCCTCCATCAGGCCCGGGAACACCACGCGCAGCAGGTCCGGCTCGCGGAAAGCGCCCAGCGCGGAATCCAGGTCGGGCTCGAAGCCATCCGGCGACCGCCGGAAGCGCAGCACGCCCATCAGCACGTAGTTGTCGGCGACCAGCCAGTCCAGGAAGCCCTGGGCGCTGTCGGTCGTCTCGGGGAAACCCGACCGGCTGCGCAGCCGCCCGCGCAGGTCCTGCAGGAAGCGCCGCATGGCGGCGAAATCCTCCACGCCCAGGAACACGGTCTTGATGAGCGAGTACACCTGGTGCTCGATGCGGCGCAGCCGCTCGGGCTGCTCGATGCGCTCCACGCGGAACTGGCAGAGCAGCTCGCGCGCGCCCTCGGCCTGGGCATCACCAATCCCGACGATGTGCTCCCACTGCCGGCGGACGGAGAAGATGGGGTGCACGGCCGACAGCACCCGGATGCCCTGCTTCTGGAAGAAGTGCTTCAGGCTCTCGAAGATGAAGGGCGCGTCGGGCGTGTGCGTCTCGACAATGGTGACGTCGTAGTGGCCGCCGTGCGTGCTGCCGGTGGCCTCGGTCTCCTGCTCGGTGGGGTTGCGGGCCACCACGTGCAGCCCCGGCAAGCCGCGATACAGCTGGTGCGGCGGCGGCATGGTGCGGGCAACGAAGGCGAAGTAGCCCTGGATGCGGGCGGCCAGGGCCTCGGGCGGCAGCTCCAGCGCCATGGCGTCCGGCATCTCGCGAAAAGCGATGGGCGCAAACGCGCGCAGCAGCTCGCGGTCCCCGGACGGTGCCCGGGTGTCGAGGATGGCGTGGATCTCGTTGAGGGTGGTCTGACGGCGTATCGGGTCGGAAGTGATCATGGCGGTGCCTTACCTGGGCAGTATGCTTGATGCTACACCGACTACAATCGCGCGATGGATCTCGTCGAGTTGCAGCGGCACTGGGACACCTTCGGCCGGCAGGATCCCTTCTGGGCCATCCTCACGGACCCTTCCCGCCGCGGAAACCGCTGGCCGGTGGACGAGTTCTTCGAGACCGGGCGATTGGAAGTGGCCGAACTGATGCGCGACGCGGAGCGGCTGGGCGTCCCGCGCGCCAGGCTCCGCGCGCTGGACTTCGGCTGCGGGGCCGGACGCCTCACGCAGGCGCTGGGCGATCACTTCGAGACCGTGCTCGGCATCGATGTCGCGCCGTCCATGATCGATCTTGCGCGTGCGCACAACCGGCACGGCGCGCGCTGCGCCTACGAGGTCAACGATCGCCCGGACCTCTCACGCTGGCCAGACCAGTCCTTCAATCTCATCTACACCAGCCGCGTGCTGCAGCACATCGAGCCGCGCTACTCGACGGCGTACGTCCGCGAGTTCGTGCGCGTGCTCGCGCCGGGCGGATACCTCTCGTTCGATCTCCCCGCCGGCTCAGGCGACGCGGTGGCGCTGGCCGAGGGCACGGTGCCCACCTCCGCGATGCGGGCGCGCGTGCGCGTGATCGAGGGGCCCGGCAGCGGCGCGATCGCGGGCGAGGAATCCGGCAGCCACCCGGGGTCGCGCGCGAATACCGCCGCACTCGGCGTCGGGGCGGCCCAGAAGGTCCCCTTCCGCGTGCGCGTCACCAACCTCAGCGACGTGCCGTGGTTCTCGACACCGACGCACCCGATCAACGTCGGCAACCACTGGCTGGCCCGCGATGGGACGGTCGTCGCCTATGACGATGCGCGCGCGGCGCTGCCGGCGGTGGTGGCGCCCGGGGCGGAGGCGGAGGTGGATATCGCGGTGACCGCGCCCTCGGATCCCGGCGCCTACCGCCTGCAGTTCGACGTCGTGCAGGAGGGCGTGGCGTGGTTTGCAACGCGCGGGTCGGAGCTGGCAGAGGTGGAGGTGCGCGCGGAACCAGCCCACGCGCCGGTCGCAGTGCCGACTCGCAGGCACCAGCACAGCGACCCCGACGCGCCAGCTGTCTCCCCTGCCGAGTCCCGCCCCACTGGCGACGACAAGGCGAGCGTGGCCGCACGCGAAGGCCCCAGGGCCCAGCACGGACGCGTGCCCGTGCCACAGGCGGCCGACTCCCCCGCCGACCCGCTCGAGCCCGTGATGGAAATGCACGCGGTCCCGCGCGAGCAGGTGGAGGCGATCCTTGCGGATGCCGGCGCGCGCCTGCTGGACGTGCGCCGCGTGCACCACTGCGGGCCGCTGTGGCTGGCGTATCGCTACGACGTGACGAGGTCTTGAGGTCTTGGGGTCTTGGGGTCTTGGGGTCTTGAGGTCTTGGGGTCTTGGGGTCTTGAGGTCTTGAGGTCCTGGGTGGCAGACTGTGCCCGTTCGCCCCCCTGACCGGACACTGCACGCGACCGCGTCGCATCGCAACGAGGTTCCCCATGCCAAGTCGTCGACCCGTCCTCGTCCCCGCCCTGCTCGTGCTCGTGGCTCTCGCCTTCGCGGCTCCGGCCGCGGCGCAGGCCGTGCCCCCGCCGCCCATCGGTCTCACGGCCAACGTGTCGGGCGACACCGTCGCGCTGACGTGGATCCAGCCGAGCGGGAGCCCGACCACCTACGTCGTCGAGGCCGGCTCGGGTCCGGGACTGGCGAACCTGGCCAACATCGCCACCGGCAGCACGACACCTGCGTTCGCGACCACCGCGGTCCCGCCGGGCAATTACTTCGTGCGCGTGCGTGCGCGCAACGCCGCGGGCACGAGCGTCCCCTCGAACGAGGTCATCGTCACGGTGGGCACGCCGTGCCAGCTCCCCGCGGCGCCGCAGGGATTGACGGCCAGCGTCCAGGGCACGTCCGTGACGCTGGAGTGGACCGGCGCGGGGGGATCGTTCCAGCTCGAGGCGGGCTCGGCGCCAGGACGCGCGGACCTGTTCAACGGCGACGTGGGCACGGCGACCACCGTCACGCCCACCGCGCCCACCGGCTTCTATTTCGTCCGCGTCAGGGAGCGCAACGCCTGCGGCTTCGGTCCCTCGTCCGACGACATCGTCGTCTCGGTCGGCGTGCCCGCGCCGCCGGGCAACTTCGCGGCGAGCATCATCGGCGGTGCGGTCACGTTCCGCTGGGCTGAGCCAGCGCCCGCGGACCCGGCACCAACCACGTACCTGCTCGAAGCCGGCTCGGCGCCGGGCCTGACCGATCTGGCCGTCCTGCCCGTGGCCGCACCGGCGACGGGCTTCAGCGTCCCCGGCGTCCCACCGGGCACGTACTACGTGCGCGTGCGGGCCTTCGATGGTGCCACCATCGGCGCGCCCTCCAACGAGCTGGCCGTGACGGTCGGGCCCCCGCCGGCGGGCACCTCGTCGGTCACCTTCACCGGGCTTGCGCCGGCCGGCGATCCGTTCGTGAGCCATGCCGAGGCGGGATACCTCGTGGAACCGGTGTCGGGCCCGTGGGTTATCGGCGCCTACGGCCGGCCCGGCCCGTTCATCCAGTTCACAAGGCTGCCGGCGGACCCGCTCACGACGGGCGAGATTCGCGTGACGGCTGACGGGGATCCGTTCCGCTTCACGTCCGTGGACCTCTACTCGAGCGTCACGCCCATTCCCTATGTCTTCACCGGCATGCGCGATGGCGTCACGGTGTTCACCGCGACGGGCACGGTGCCGAACACGTTCGGCAATCTGGCCACCGTCCCGAGTGCGTTCCCGCTGGCGTGGGTTGACACGCTGGTCATCGCGGTGACGAACCCTTCGTGCTGCACCAATCCGGTGGGCCTCGACAACATCGTGCTGCGGCCGTAGTTCATGGGCACGAGGGGACAACAATCGCGATAGGATGGGCGCCCGCGTCCACTGACGGGCGCGCCCTCCGAGAGGACTCCCCCATGCTGTTCATGATCACGTACGCGTTCGGCCCCGACGGCCGGGACACGGTCCAGGATCGGTTCAAGAAGACGGGCGGCGGCCCCGGTGAAGGGGTCAAGATGCTGGGCCGCTGGCATGCGGTTGGCGGGCACGGCGGCTACGTGCTGGCCGAGACCAGCGATTCGGTGGCACTCGGCAAGTGGATGCAGGAGTGGACCGACTACCTGGAGTTCGACATCACGCCGGTGAACGATGACGAGAGCGTGATGAAGGTGCTCGGCGCGTAACCGCCAGCTCGGTCGGCGGGACTTCAGTCCCGTCGACCAGCTCACCACCGGAGCGACAGGACGTCGATCAGCCATCGGCCATCGCCCCGGGGCCCAGCTCGCTGCTCCCCTCAGCCCGGCGGCTATCGGCCCATTGGGTCGTACGCCACCAACCGATCCACAGCGTCCAGCCAGCGCCCGAGCTCCTCCGCAGTGGGTGGCAGTTCATAGGCGTGGTGATGGCACGCGCGGCTGAGGCCGTGCCACGCGTGGCGGATGCCGCTCACCAGGGCCTCGTCTCGTACATATGCGCCGAGGCACACGAGCTGCGCGTGACGCGAGGCATTCCGAACGCGGGGTGACAGCGCGCGCCACAGGTCGTCCAGTCCGTGCTCCAGGGCCTGCCGGCCGAGGAGTGCCACCGCGCGCGGCCAGATGCCCGTCAACGCCGGGACGTTGGGCCCCGTCACCGGAGTCTCCATCGGCTCCTCGTTTCTGCGCGCCACCGCCCCCGTGGCCATCGCTACACCGCGCACGCGCGGACGCCAGGCGGGACTGCCACGGAGAACCGCACGCGCGGCTGCGGTCAGCTCCGCGGCCGTCACGACAGCGCTCCGATCTGCTCGGCCAGCCGCTCGGCGTCTCGCGTCAGGCGCTCGAGGCCGGCGTCGTAGTCGCCGTGCGCGCCCTCGTTCAGCGCACGGACCAGCGCGTCGGCGCCCTTCCACCGGTTGTCCAGCTTTCGTCCGACCTCGCCCGCCTTCTTCTTATCGTCGAACAAGGCCAGCGCCAGCCGCTCGCGCAGCGAGTCGGCATCGTCCAACAGCGCTTCGATCTCCTGATGCGGCTCTCCCGCCTTGAGCCGCCGCCGTCGGACCACGTTCACGCACGCCGCCTCGACGCCGGAGCGGCAGAAGCCGGGCACCAGCTTCCGCTGCACCTCCTCCGGCAGATCCTCCGTCCGCACGATCGCCATCGCATCGTCGAAGTAGCGCGTGACCGCCGACTTCTGCACGCGGGCCTCCACTACCGAGCCGGGGCGCCGCGTCACCTCGATGACCGTCGCGGGGATGAGCAGGTGGCGCACCGAGTCCGGCAGGCGCTCGTCGTGCGTGAAGACCACCACCTGCCGCGTGCGCGCGGCTTCGTGCAGCGCATGAGCGAGGCCGTCTACCCGCGAGGGGTCCATGGACTGGACCGGATCGTCGATGACCATGAAGCGGAACGGGCTCTCCGGGAGCGATGCTCGCGGCATGAACAGGCTGAGCGCCAGCGCGTTCAGCTCGCCCTGGCTCATCACGCCCAGCGCGGCGCCGGCGACGCCGTCCACGGTGACGTCGAGGGAGACGCTCCGCTTCGTCGCGGTGCCTTCTAGCGCCACGTCCTCCAGTTCCACGTTGCTCTGCTGGCGGAGCTGCCGCCAGATGCCCTTGGCGCGATCCGCAATCGGACGGAAGCGCTCCGCACGCATGTCGGCCTGCACGCCCTTGAACCACGTCTCGGCCTTCTTGAGGTCCGCCACCTGTGCCTGCGCGGCCTCGGCGGCCAGCGCCTGTGGCGCCCAGTCGCGTAGCTCGGTGGCCAGGGGGCGCCACAGGTCCTCGCGCCGTGACAGCTCGCGCTGCACCTCGTCGCGGAACGCGCTCAGCGCGGTGTCAACCGCGTCGATGTTCTGTTCGATGTGATCGGCCAGCGCGCGAGGTTCCGTGATCGACGCGCCGCTGCTCCACTGTGCCACGGTGGCCAGCGCCTGCGGCGCAGAGGCGATCCCCAGGACGGCCACGGCCTCGATGCCCGCGGACGACACGCGCAGCCACTCGCGCGCGCTGGATGTCGCGCGCTCGAGCCGTGCGTGCGCACGGTCGGCCTCGTCCGCTCTGGCGCGAAGATCCGACAGCGTCCTCGTCGTCTCGTCGCGCCAGCCATCGCTCAGCGCGCCGGTCGTGCCGCACACCGGGCAATCGATGGGGGTGTGCGCCGCGTGATACCGCAGCGCCTGCTCGAGCAACTGCGCCAGCGCGCGTGCGCGACCCGCGTCCGTATCCCGGCTCGCCTCCACGGCAGCGGCGGCCTCGCGCAGCTCTCGAGCCGCGGCCGTTACCGCATCGCGCGCCGGCGCCGGCGCATGTGCCATCGCCTGCCGAAGCGCCGCGACGCCCTCATCCCCCGCTTCCGCCTCTTCGCCTTCCAGCACTCGCCGCAGCGCCGCGAGGTCAGGCTTCTTCCCGGACACCGCGCGAAGTGCGGCCGCGGCTCGCTGGTCGCCGGACGTCTCGGCTGCGCCCTTCAGGCGCGGCACGATGCCCGTGAGCCGAGCGCCCGCCGCGGCGACGATAGCCTCGCGGGTCTTGCGTGCGCCCTGCAGCGTCTTGTGGAGGGCGTCGAACTCCCCGAGCCCCAGCACCTCGACCAGCGCGTCGTGGATCTCCGACGGCTTGTCGAACACGGCCCCGAGCTCGGTGTACGGCAGCAGCGGACGGTGCGTGCGAATGGCCGTCTGCCAGCCAAGCTGCTCGTACGGCTGGCGCGGAGTACCCTTGGCCTGGAACCAGGCCGTGCTCCCGTCGAGCGATGCCCCGTCCTCCCATCGCCTTTCGACCGTCACCGTGCCCAGCGATTCCACGGCGAAGTCCGCCCGCACGGCGCACGGGCTCGGTCGATGCAGGCACCGCCAGCTCTCCTTCCAGACGGCGGAGCGCCCGTCCCAGCGCTTGTTACCGCCGGTGAGCAGCACCTCTAGCCCTTCCGCGAAGCTCGACTTGCCGGAGCCGTTGCGCCCGACGACCAGCGTCAGCCCGGGGCCTGGTGTCAGCTCGAGCGTCGCGGCGGGCCCGATGCCGCGGAAGCCTTCCACGGTGATGCAGCGCAAGTAGGCGCCAGGTGGTTCCGGGGCCGTGGCATCGTCTTCGGGCACGCCGGTGCGCGCCGGGCGCGGCGCGGCGTGTCCATCAAGCGTGGCCGCGAGCGCGTCGGCGCCGTCGCAGGCGGCCAGGACGAGATCCGCCCAGGGCTCGTCGCCGTGGTTGTCGCGGATGAGGTGGTCGAGGACGAGGTCGGTGCAGGAATGAGAATCAGGCCTGGTGTGCGCCATCGACCGCAATGTCGGTCGAAGGGCCGGCCGCGAGTAGCCAGACCTCCGCCACAGCTGACGACGCGGCTTGACGATTGTGAGGCACGGCGCGCATCACGCTCAGACGGATGCCCGGGATGGAGATGGGAAGATGACCGTCGCCAGCACCGGGGCCTCCCCCGCCATCGCCGCGTGACGGTCGCGAGGTGGCGACGGACGGGCACCGCGCTCCGTGCGACCGTCCCTATCCGTCAGCGAACGGATCGACGATTCGCACGCCGGCCTTGGCGAAATCCGCTCGATTGCGCGTCGCGATGATGAAACCGTGCTGCAGCGCCGTGGCAGCAATGAGGCTGTCCTTCACCGGCATGGCGGTGCCGGCCCTCCGCAGTCGCGCCAGCAGCTCGGCCCACCGGAGCCCGGTCTCCGCCTCCCATGGCACGCAGTGCAGGCGCGTGACGCCGGCGTCGAACCACCGCTCGAGGGCCGTGCGTTTCTTGCCTCGGGGCAGCAGGAGGATGCCGAACCGCAGCTCGCCGAGGATGACGGGGTCGACCACGATGTCCGACTCGTGCGCGCGCAACCAGGCGATCACCCGCCCGTCCGGCACTGGCCGGGTCGGTTCGCTGAGGACGTTGGCGTCGACCAGGTACGTCACAGCGAGTCGGTGGACTCGGACTCAATCGGGACGAAGTAGCCCTTCGCGGGGCACTCGAGCAGCCAGTCCACGGCGCCGCTGGTCGGCCCCACGCCGCGACGCACCAGGCGATACTCGCCGCGGTCCAGGCGCTCGATGTCGAACTCCTGACCGGGCTCGATGTCGTCCCTCTGGCGGAGCTCGGCCGGCAGGACGATTTGCCCCTTCGAGGAGACCGTGGTCTTCACAGTCGTAAGATACCGTCTTACTCGCCCGCGATCAAGGCGCCGGGTTAACCACGCGCGAACTCGTCGCCCACCCTATTTCCGATTTCATCGATCTTCGGGCACACACCGTCGTCGCCGACGATGGTAGCGTCGTCGGCCATGCAGGACGTGATGCGAGGGATCGAACGCACCCTGCACGTCGTGCACAGTGCCGTGATGCACGCCCCACCGCGTGCAGGAGCACGGTGGTAGGATGGCCGACGTGCGACCCCTTCGGTTTTCCATCAACGTCACGCTGGACGGGTGCTGCGATCATCGCGTCATGATCGCGGACGAAGAGTTGCATCGTCACGCGATGGAGAACATCGCTCAGGCCGATGCCCTCCTCTTCGGCCGGGTGACGTACGAAATGATGGAGGCCGCCTGGCGCCTGGCGACGCGGACGGTGACGATGCCCGACTGGACAGAACCCTTCGCGCGGACGATCGACGCGGCAAGGAAGTACGTCGTGTCGAGCACCTTGGACCGTGTCGATTGGAACGCGGAGCTCGTCCGCGGAGATCTGGGAAAGGCCGTTCAGCAGCTCAAGCAGGAGCCGGGCCAGGGACTGTTCGTGGGAGGCGTCACGCTCGCGCGGGCGTTGACGGAGCTCGGACTCATCGACGAGTACGAGTTCGTGGTGCATCCCAGGCTGGCGGGCCATGGGCCGACGTTGTTTGCGGGGCTCTCGAAGCCTGTCGACTTGACGCTCGTGAGCCGCCGCGAGTTCGGCTCGGGGGCGGTGGTGATGCGCTACCAGCCGAGACGATAGCGGCCGCGCCGCGCGATTGCATGTGCTTGACGGCCTTCCCCGGCCGCATTGACAATCGGACGATGCGGGCGATCGGTCCTCCTCCATTCCGCAACCTCGGCCGCGGCGTCTTCTGACGTCACGCAGCACCTCCGCCCTCACGTCCCGGTTCGTTGATTGCCGCGCGCCGTCCCGCGTGCCGAGCCCGCTTGCTCGGTGTGCGCATCTCGGCTGCGGCGACTCACCCCCAAAGGAGGCTCGTCATGAGTGCATTGGTCGAGAACGTCAAGGACACCATTGTCAGCACCATCCGCGGCACCGGCGAGATCGTCAATGCCGTCACCGAAACCGTCAGCGGATCGCTCACGACGGCGCTTCGCGGGACCGGAGCGGTCGGACAGGCGCTCACCGATACCGTGACGGATGTCGCGAGCGGCGTCATCAAGGGCACCAGCCAGGTCGGCGGCGATCTCGGCGAGGCGACCAAGGGGGCCGTCATCGGTGTGTTGCAAGGCACCAGGGACGTCGGCGGTGAAGCCGTCGCGGCGGTCGGATCCACCGCCCAGGGCCTGGTGAGCGCCACCGCCGACGTGGGCGGCGACCTGGCCTCGACGGCTCGACGCGCGATGGAGGGCGCCATCGAAGGCGCGGGCCGCGTCGGGGTCAAGAGCGTCGATCTCGTCGCCGCCACGGCGGCCGGCGCCGTCCGGGGGGCCGGCGGCCTCGGCCGCGCCGCGACCCAGAGCGTGACGAGCGTCGCCCGCGGGCTGATCGAGGGCGCCTCGGCGGTCGGAGGCGACCTGGCCTCGGCGGCGCGAGGCGCGGTGGTCGGTGTGCTCCGCGGCTCCTCCGAACTGGGCCGGGAGTCGGCCAACGCCGTGGCGGCCACGGCCGGCAGCGTCGTCTCGGCGACGGCCAGGGTGGGCGGCGATGTGGCGGCCACGGCCAGGGCCGCGGTGGAAGGCGCCATCCAGGGGGCGCGGGAGATTGGCATGGACGCCACGGAGGCGGCGTCGGCCGCGGCCACCGGCGCGCTGCGCGCGGCAGGCGAGGTGAGCGCCACCGCCGTCGAGCAGGTGCAGAAGGCGGTGACCGGTGTCATCAGCGGTGTCAAGGTGGTGGCCAAGGCGCCGTTCGCACACTGACCGGCTGGTGAAGCACAGCCAGCCTGAAGGCGGAAGGCAGAACGGTCAAGGCGGAACGCTGGAGAGGGCTCGAACATCGGCGCTTCTCTGGTGGAACGTCTTCGTGCGCGCCAGCGGGCTGTGGCTCGAGCACAACGCCTTCGTGCACGCCGGCTCGCTGGCGTTCTACACGCTGTTCTCGCTGGCGCCGACCGTGATCATCGCCGTCTCGGTGGCCGGCCTTCTCTTCGGCGAGGAGGCGGCACGGGGCGAGGTGGTCGCGCAGCTTCAGCAGCTGGTCGGCCGGGACGCCGCTCGCGCCGTGGAAGTCGCGGTGTCCCGGTCCAGGCTCGAGGTCGCGGGCCTCATGCCCACCGTCGTCGGCATCGTCACCCTCGTGATCGGCGCGACGACGGTCTTCGCCCAGATGCAGCTCTCGTTGAACAGCATCTGGGGCGTCATGACCCGGCCGGCGCGGAGCAGCATCCTCACGCTGCTGCGAACCCGGCTCCTGTCGCTCGCCATCGTCCTGGCGATCGGCTTCGTGCTGGTGGTGTCGCTGGTCTCGAGCGTGGCGCTCATGGCGGTGATCCGGTATGCGGAGAACTGGATCGCGCTCCCGGCGGCCATCGCGACCGGAGGCGAGAGCGTGCTGTTCTTCGCCGCGTCCACCCTGCTCTTCGCGGTGATCTTCAAGGTGCTGCCAGACGTCTCCGTGGAGTGGGAGGACGTCTGGGTCGGGGCGGCCGGCACCGCCCTGATGTTCCTGGCGGGACGCCACCTCATCGCGCGGTATCTCGCCTACACCGCGCCCGGCTCCGCCTACGGGGCGGCCGGCTCGCTGGTGCTCGTCCTGCTCTGGGTCTACTACTCGTCGCTCATCCTGCTGTTCGGCGCCGCGCTCACCAAGGCCAGGACCGTGGCGGTGCGCGGGACGGTGGTGCCGACCCGCGCGGCGGTTCGCGTGCGCCAGGAGATCGTCGAGGAGCACGGGCCGGGGGAGGCGTAGGCCGTCCCGCTTTCGTCGGCCGTGGCGACCCTCATTATCTGCAGCCGACCAACGCACCCAGGAGCGCGAGAACTGCGTACGCCCACGGAGCGCGGCTCGACTGGCGCCGGAATTCGCGCAGGGCGATGTGGGCATGTAACGTGCAGCCCTCCGGGTACACGTCGTCTCGACGTGCAGGAGGACGATGATAGGATGGCCGACGACATCATGGCGCTCGACGAACGACTGGCCCGACTCGAGATGACCGTCGCGACGGGGTTCTCAGAGCTCGGCGCGAGAATCGAGAACGTCGAACGTGGGCTCCGCGCGGAGATGCACGCCCTCGCGGGCGGGCTCCGCAACGAGATGCGCACCATGGAGGGCGGGCTCCGCAACGAAATCGGCAGCGTCGAGAGCCGCTTGCGCGTCCTGATCGAGGCAAGCCGAGACGAGCAGCGGATGGCGGCCGAGGCCTTCGGCGCCACGCTGGAGCGTATCGACGCGCGGCTGGAGCGGATGCACGAGGAGCACCAGCAGGCGCAGGGCGACCACGCCCGGGCGAGACAGGATCATGAACGGCGGATCACCGCGATCGAGCGGCGTCGGAGGAATCCGCGCTCCGGCAGCTGACGCTCTCACCCTGACCGCAAGCACGCCGCAGCGCCGCCGGTGAGCTGTTCCGGCCCCGGCTGTCCGACGAAGCGCAGTCGGTCCAGCCGAGGCGCGGCCGCGGCTGTCAGCCCGCCAGCGGCGTTGACACGCCGATCTTGAACCCGTCCAGATCGTTGAACTGGAACATCCGGGCGCCCCACGGGCGGTCCGCTGGCTCGCTCAGCAGCGTCCCGCCCGCCTTCGTGATCCGCGCCGCCGCCGCGTCCACATCCGCGGCGCCCGCTACGTTGATCTGCAGGTAGAACCCCTGTCCCTTGGTCCGGTCCCACCCGAGCTTTCCGTCGTCCTGATTGAGGACGATGCGGCAATCTCCCGCGGCGACAACAGCGGCGACCACTTTCCCGTCGTTCTCGAACGTGTGAGCGACCGCGAAGCCGATCGCGTCGCGGTAGAAGCGAATCGAGGCTTCCAGGTCCTTGCAGGTGAGCGAGCAGCCCAGGTTGGTCGCGTTGATGGCAGCCGTCGTATCGGTCATGGGGTCTCTCCGGTGGTGAGCTGATGGCAGGTGCAGTGGTGCACTCGAGGGCAAAGAGTATACAGGTGGTCGGGAATACCTGGCGTTTGGTCCATAATCGGCGCTCACGACTTCACGGCCCGACTCGACCTCGCCCTGAGGACCAGCCATGCGGATACCCGTCGCTCGACTCACGCTTCTGCTGCTGCTCGCGCACACGAGCCTGTTCGCACAGACCTCGCCGCCGGTCACGAACGGGCCGCTCGTCGAGATGGTCACGCGCATGGCGAGGATTGGCCGCGCCGGGTCGCCGACCTTCTCGCCCGACGGCACGAAGCTGGCGTTCGTGTCGGATCGGACCGGCGTCCCGCAGGTGTGGGTGGCGGCGGCCGACGGCAGCGCGCCGGTGCAAGTGACGAAGGGCGACGACCCCATCGGCCGCGTCACCTGGTCGCCGAAGGGCGACTGGCTGGCGCTCTCGCTCGCGCCAGGCGGCGGCATGAACACCCAGCTCTTCGTCGTCCGCCCCGACGGGACCGGACTTCGACGCCTCACCGACGGAGGCAAGGAGACCAACAACCTCGGTGACTGGACCGACGACGGCCGGCGCCTGACGATGGGGTCGAATCGCGCCAACCCATCGGCGATCGACGTCTACTTCGCGGATCCCGTCAGCGGCGAACGCGTGTCGATCTCGGAGAACAAGGGCCTGCAGACGGTCACCGATGTCAGCCGCGACGGCCGGCTGGCGCTCGTCAGCCGCCTGCGAGGCCGCGGCGACAACGATCTGTATGTCGTCGATCTGAAGACGCGCGCCGAGACCCTGGTGACACCGCACGACCCGCCGGGCTCGTTCTTCGGCGTCCTCGCGCCCGACGGCCGCACCATCTATCTCAGCTCCGACAAGGATCGGGACAAGGCCGCCTTCGCACGCGTCGTCATCGACGCTGGCGGCAAGGTCTCGCCCCCGCAGCTGCTGGCGAGCCGCAACGATGCGGAGCTTGGCGGGTTCGAGCTCGACGAGAAGGGGACGACGGCGGCCCTGCTCTGGAACGTCGCGGGGCGAAGCGAGCTCTGGTTCGTCGATCTCGCCTCGGGGAAGACGTCGGCCGGGCCGAAGCTGCCGGCCGAGATCGCCGGCGGGCTCACCTTCTCGGCCGACGGGAAGCAGCTGGCGATGACCATCTCCGGCGCCACCGCGCCGCCGGACGTCTGGGTCCTGGATGTGACGAGCGGCCGCCTGCGACAGGTGACGCGCACGCCGCACGAGGGCATCGATCTGGCGACGCTCGCGCGGCCGGAGCTGGTGACCTTCAAGGCCCACGACGGCCTCGAGTTGAGTGGCTGGCTCTATCGGCCCGCGGGCCGCCCTGCGCCGGCGCCGTTCGTCGTCAGCTTCCATGGCGGGCCGGAGGGTCAGGAGCGTCCGACCTTCCGCAGCGACTACCAGGCGCTCGTCGCGCAGGGCATCGGCGTCTTCGCGCCCAACGTACGCGGCTCCTCCGGGTTCGGCAAGCGGTTCGTCAACCTCGACAACGGCGCGCTGCGGTTCGAGGGCATCAAGGACCTCGAGGACTCGGTCCGCTACCTGGTGGACAGCCGGCTCGCGGATCCGAAGCGAATCGGCATCACGGGCGGGTCGTACGGCGGCTACATGACGATGGTCGGCGTGACGTTCTATCCCGATCTGTTCGCCGCGGCCGTCAACCTGTTCGGGATGGTCAACTTCTTCACCTTCTTCGAGCACACCGAGCCGTGGATGGCGGCGATCTCGACCACCGAGTACGGCGATCCGCGGACGCAGGCGGATCTGTTGAGGGATCTTTCGCCGCTAGGCAAGCTCGATCGCATCCGGACGCCGATGATGGTGCAGCACGGCGCCAACGACACCAATGTTCCGGTCGTCGAGGCCGAGCAGATCGTCGACAACCTGAAGCGGCGCGGCGTGCCGGTCGAATACGTGCTGTTCCCGGACGAGGGGCACGGGTTCCGGAAGGAGAAGAACCGAATCACCTCGACGGTGAAGCTGGTCGAGTTCTTCGTTACCCACCTTGTCGCGGGTCAAGCGAGCCGCTGAGCGGTTCCGCGTCCCGTCAACGCGCTCAGCCCGCGCGTTGGATCGTAAGCTTCCCCGATCAGTGAACCACCGAAGGTAGACTGCTCTGCGTTAGGAGCGGTCATGCGAAAGTCGAAATTCAGCGAGACGCAGATCGTCGCCATCCTCAAGGACGCCGAGAGCGGCGTGG
>JADZCN010000040.1 GCA_020851565.1 Acidobacteriota bacterium
CCAGATACTCCGTTCGTGCCTGTGGTCCCACTCGGGTCGCTCCCATGGATGACTCCTTTCATGGGTAACCCGACTTCTGGCGCGACGATAGCCCTCCGGGTAACCTTTACCATGGCGCGATACGGCCTGTCGCGCCTCTGGTCTCGCCTGTGGTATCCTTTGCGGCTGCGCGGCGATTTCTCCGACTTGATGGGCCGCGCGGCGAGCCCGCCTGGGCCCTCCACTATCTAAGTCGCGGCTCATGAGCGCTCGCGACATCCGGTGGCGAGCTTCCCTTCCAGCGCGGTGGTGCCAGTTCCGTCCGACGTGCGATGGCAGCGAGGGCGCGCGCCGGGGAGCCCCGTCAGGACCCTCGTTTTTCAGGAGTTGTGCCGCAACATGGCCGAACTGCGCTACACGTTCACGTCCGAGTCCGTTTCCGAGGGCCACCCCGACAAGGTGTGCGACTTCATCGCCGATTCGGTGCTCGATGCCTGCCTCGCGCAGGATCCGCGAAGCCGGGTCGCCTGCGAAGTGCTCTGCAAGAACAACCAGGTGGTGCTCGCCGGCGAGATCACCACGAAGGCCCGGCTCGACTACGTGCAGATCGTACGCGAGGCGATCCGGACCATCGGCTACGACGATCCCTCCGAGGCCTTCAATGCCGACGGCGTCTTCGTCAACATGTGCCTCACGGCGCAGTCGCCCGACATCGCACAGGGCGTGGACGAGGACACCAGCAAGGCCGGTGAGCAGGGCGCTGGCGACCAGGGCATCATGTTCGGCTATGCCAGCGACGAAACGCCCGAACTGATGCCGCTGCCCATCCTGCTGGCCCACCGGCTGACGCGCGGCCTCGCCGAGGATCGCAAGTACAACGGGTTCACCTGGCTGCGGCCGGACTCGAAGTCACAGGTCTCGGTGGCCTACGAGGGCAACACTCCCGTTGCGGTGAAGCACATCCTCGTCTCCACGCAGCACACCGCGAAGACCAAGCAGCGGGCCATCCGCGGCTACGTGATCGACGAGCTGGCGCCGCGCGTGCTCGGCGACTGGTTCACGAAGGACGTGCGGGTGGACGTCAACCCGACCGGCAGCTTCGTGATCGGCGGACCGACGGGCGATTGCGGCGTCACGGGCCGCAAGATCATCGTCGACAGCTACGGCGGGGCGGGCCGGCATGGCGGCGGCGCCTTCAGCGGGAAGGATCCCTCGAAGGTGGATCGCAGCGGCGCCTACTACTGCCGCTACGTGGCGCGCCAGATCGTGAAGAGGGGCCTGGCGAAGAAGGCCGAGGTGCAGGTGGCCTACGCCATCGGGCTGGCCCAGCCGATGTCGGTGAAGGTCGACACGTTCGGCACCGGCGACGCCGAGCGCGCCGCCCGCTTCGTCAACGAGAAGTTCGACTTCCGGCCCGGGCGCATCGTCAGGAAGCTCGACCTGCTGAAGCCCATGTACCGCGAGACCACCAACTACGGGCACTTCGGCAAGCCGAACCTGTCCTGGGAGAAGTAGGCCGGTCGTCGCGGGCAGGCGGGGTCCCTCCGGATCCCGCCGCCCGCCTCGCTACGGCGGCGTACCGGCGCCCGGTCGCCCGACCGCCTGACAGGCCGCCCGCACGGGCGAACGCCCATCGACGAGCACGTCGAGCCGGGTCACGGCGGCTGGCGCGATCTCCACCGTGCAGTCGGTCTGGCGCATCCCGTCATCGCGCGGCGTGATCAGCAGCGAATACCGGCCCGGCGCCAGATCGATCGCCCCATAGAACCCGCTGCCATCGGTCTCGGTGGCTGCGCTGAGTCGCCCGACTGGCGGCTCGCCCTCCAGGCTGTCGCCTTCGCGCGTGACGATCACCGAGGCCGTGTCCAGCGGCGACCCGTCGGGCGCGCGGAGGGCGCCCATCAGGTGCCCGGTCTGCGGCTCCGTCTTCCACGGCATTGTCGGAACGATGGCCGGGCTCGCGAACAGCCCGCCGGAGAAGCCTGCCGGCGATTCCACCCATTGGCCGGTGCTGGTCCTGCCCGTCAGCAGTGCGGCGGCCAGGTCGTCGAACGGCCGCAGCGGCGTGTCACGCCCGGCCGGCACGGACAGGGGGTTGGCCAGCACGGGCGCATTGGAGGCCGCGATCGAGTAGAACGCCACGCCGCGGGTGCCGGCCTCGCCCGCGCTGACGGCTTCGCGCGCCTGCTGCAGCGTGCCCTCGAGGCTGTTCAGATAGGTTCCCACGCCGATGGCCGCATGTCGTCCGTACTGGTGCGCGGCCGTGAACGTTCTCCACGCCGTGAACGCCTGGCGTCCGCTCGCCGCGTGCTGCGCGCGATAGACCATCGGCACGGCGAGGTCGAGGATGCCTTCTTCCAGCCACGCCCGCCAGTCCTGATAGACGCGCCAGTACGGTTCGGCGGCGATCCACGCGGCGTCGTCGGCGGGACCGGCGCCGAAGGCGGTCACCGCGGCCGAGATCGTGACGGCGGGACGCACCGCCAGCACGCTCAGGTAGAGCCGGCGCAGGAACGCGCTGACCTGATCCCGGCGCCACTGACTCCACTCGGCGTCACCCGGGACGGGCACGGCATCGGCAGGCCGGCGGGCCGACCGGTTGAACCGCTCGATGCTGGTCGGGTTGTACCCGACGCTGGCGCCGGTCTCGGGTCCCTGACCAGGCACGGCGATCTCCGGGTAGCGGATGCGATCGAGGTGCAGGCCGTCGACCTCGTAGTTCGTGACCAGCCCCAGCAGGACATCAAGCGTGTAGGACGCGGCGTCGGGATGGCCGAGATCGATCCAGTAGTCGTTGCCAAAACGATAGCCATCGTGGCTGGTCGCCGTACCGTCGGCCAGCAGCGTCCGGGTGAGCCAGTTCTCACGGCCTGTGAACGGGCGTCCCGTCACCGGGTCGAACCCATGCCGGTTGAACACGTGCCGGGGATCGGCGGGTGGCGAGGACGAGTTCCAGATCGCGCCGACGATGACGAACGCGTGGACGGCAAGGCCCCGCTCGTGGGCACGCGTGAGGAGTTCGCGCAGCGGATCGAAGTCGCGCTCGATGGGGACGTTCTCGGGGAGGGGTTCCCGTGAATCGAGGTACCAGGCGTCGCCGCGACGCCGCACCTGCACGAACAGCAGGTTGGCCCGAGCTTGCGTTGCCCGCTCCACGACCGCCGTCACCTCGCCGGGGGAGTTCAGCCGGGTGTTGAACGTGTCGACCCAGAACGCACGGTATTGCTGGACGGGTTCCTGCGCGAACGCCGGGATCGGCGCCTGCGACAGGAGCAGGCAGAGCACGATGCCCGTTCGCCAGACGCGACGTGCCGCGGCGACACAGTGGATCGAGAGAGCGCACGCTCGCACGCGTGCCATCGTAAGCCAGGCAGCGTTCTGCGGCAATGCGGTCGCCCGGCGCATGGAACATTCGCCGGTGGCGGGCTCCGGGCGTTATACTCGCTGTGCATCCCCATCGTTGGTTATGTCGGAGACGACCGCGCGGCCGTGCCGTGCCTCGTCCGTCTTGTGTCGGCCGCAGGAGGCCCCCATGTCGAGACTGCCTCTTCTCGCCGCCAGCCTCGTGGTGTGCACGCTGGCAGCACCGTCACCCGCACGCGCCCAGCACGCAGACGCCGGCCTGGCGGGATTGCTCGCCAACCTGATCCTCCGGGACATTGTGACGCCCTCGAACGAAGGCGGCGCGCCCGGGTCCGTGCTGCCGCACGACGCGCACTTCAGTCCCTTCAACCGGCAGTACCTCGGGTTGCTCAGTGCACGACAGGGCCTGCCGGAGATCGCGACGGTGGCCGCCTTCAACCGGGCGCTCGCCACCGAACTGGCGACGTTCCCGCTGGGCTCGTCCTCCGGCGGGTTCGTCTACACGTTCGAGCCCTCCACCGGCGCGTTCAGCCGCGAGAGTTCGAGCTTCGGGCCGGCGTTCGCCGAACGGTCCCGCACCATCGGCGCGCGCCGAATGAATCTCGGCTTCAGTTATCGCTACTCGAGCTACGACACGTTCGAGGGCCGCGGGCTGCGCGACAACCACATCAGCTTCTACCTGCCGCACAACGACTGTTGTCCGGGGCAGACCTCCGATGGATCGGCCGTGGGTGATGGCAAGCTCGGCCCCGACCCGGCGGCGGTGGCCTTCGAGGGCGACCTCGTGCGCGTGTCGCTCGACATGCGTGCGCGTACCGACACGGCGGCCTTCTTCTTCGCCTACGGCCTCACCAACCGCTGGGACATCGGCGTGGCGATCCCGCTCGTGCGCGTCGATCTCGACGCGACGGCCAACGCGGAGATGCTACGACTGTCGACCGCGGATCGACCGCTGATCCATAGTTTCCAAGTCGGTCACCCCGAAGCGACCACCGCCCGGGTGAACGCGGCCGGCAGCGCCGCGGGCCTCGGCGACATCCTCCTGCGCAGCAAGTACAACCTTGCCCAGGCCGGGCCCACGGGGTTGGCCGCGACCCTCGACCTGCGATTGCCAACTGGGAACGAGGACGACCTGCTGGGCGCCGGCGCCTTCCAGGCCAAGGTGGCGCTCGTCGCGTCCACCGGGTGGGATCGCTTCGCGCAGCACTTCGGGGTGGGCTACACGTTCTCGGGCAAGGGCCACCTGGAGCCGTTGCTGGGCGACGGGACCGCATTCGTCGCCGACGCGTTCGGCAGCGGCGCACGGGCGGTGAACGACGAATTCAACGTCGTGGCGGGCGTTGAGTGGGCGGCGCACCCCCGCCTGACGATCGTCGGCGATCTACTCGGTCGCACGCTGCGTGACGCGGGGCGCCTGTCGCTGGTGACCAAGTCGTTTCCCTACGTGCTGCAGGGCCAGTCCGGGCCGACCCGGACCGCCCAGTTCGACGAGTTCTCCTGGCGCGGCGGCAACCTCAACCTGCTCACCAGTACCGTCGGCTTCAAGGCGAACGTCAAAGACTACTTGTTGCTGTCGGGGCACGTGCTCGTGCCGCTCACCGACGCCGGCCTTCGTGATCGAATTGCCTTGGTGGTTGGGATGGACTTCTCGCTTCCGTGATCGGTGACGCGCGCGCGACAGCGTTCTGGTGCTGGGCGATTGGGGGAGGCGGGCACGACAGCCTGCTCGTGGGCCGCCTCCTCGTGCCCTTGCGGCTCGAAGCACCGTGTCACGCCAGCGACACCGGCAGCGGCGGGTGCGAGTGGGCGGGCGGCAGGCCGAGCATCGCCCGCAGTTGGTCGCCCTCGATCGCCTCGTTGTCGAGCAGCCACTGGGTGAGCCGGTCGAGGTCGTCGCGGCGCTCGACCAGCGTCTGGCGCGCCCGCGCCTGGACCTCGTCGATGATTCGCCGGATTTCGCGGTCGATGTCCTGGGCGGTGGTTTCGGCGTGGGGCCCCCGGCCCTGCGCGTCAGGCACGTCGAGGAACAGGGTGCGGTGGCGCGGGTTCTCGTAGCTGACCAGCCCCATCGCTTCGCTCATGCCGTATTCGGTGACCATCGCCCGGGCCAGTTCGCTGGCTCGCTGCAGATCGTTGCTGGCGCCGGTGGACACATCGTCGAGGGCGATCTCCTCGGCGGCGCGTCCTGCCAGCAGCACCGTCAGCTGGTTCAACAGGTCGGCGCGGGTCATCAGGTAGCGGTCCTCGAGCGGCAACTGCATCACGTAACCGAGCGCGCCGTAGCCCCTGGCGACAATCGACACCTTGTGCACGGGGTCGAGGCCGGGCAGCACCGAGGC
>JADZCN010000041.1 GCA_020851565.1 Acidobacteriota bacterium
GGATGACGTCCCGGTCCAACGGCACGTTCAGCCGCTTCAACAGGATCATCGTCATCAGCGCGGCCGCCAGGTTGTCCTTGTCGTCGATGGCGCCACGGCCGTAGACGAAGCCCTCCTCGCGCGTCGCGCCAAACGGCGGCAGCCGCCACTTCGATTCGTCCACCGGCACCGTGTCGGTGTGCCCCATCAACAGCACGGGCCGGAGCCGCCCGCTGCCGGTCAGCCGCGCCACGACGTTGGGGCGCTGAGGGTCGGTGAAGAGGACCTTCGCCAGGATGCCCTCCTTGTCGAGCACGTCCTTGATGTACTCCGCCGCCGCGCGCTCACTGGTGACGGTGTCGAAGCGGATCAGCGCCCGGTAGTGCGCCAGCGCCTCGGCCTCCACGGCCGTCCAGTCCGGCTCGGGCGCGCCCGCCTGGGCCGCCAGCGCCACCGCCGCGGCCGCCGCCATCACAAGGGTCAGTCCCCATTTGCTCGTCATACGGATCGGCGTCATGTTGTCAGTTCCTGCCGCCTCATCGTCTCTCGGCGATGCGGTTCCTGCAACTGCCTGGCGTTCGTTGTCGGGAACCGGGAGTCGGTAATCGCAGAGCCGAACGAAGCGGGCTGCACGCACCTCTCGAGGCACCACAGCAGGGGTCGACCACGACCGCCAAGGTGCAGTTCCCGCAACGCGCGGCGTCAGGTAACACCTCAGGATTTGCGACAGCTTGCCAGGTCGGTCCCAATTCCATCGCGATGACCCCTGCATTCTGGCGGGCACGCCTCGTGCAATCGCCTGAGCGCCAAGTGGCAGCCCATACGCCACTGGCGTATAATTGCCATGCGGTTCGTGGAAACACCCGTGTTCACCAGGGCTGTGATTCGGCTCCTCGCCGACGAGGAGTATCGCGCGCTCCAGATCGCGCTGATACTGCGGCCTGAGCAGGGTCCCGTGATCGCGGGCGCCCACGGCGCTCGCAAGCTGCGCTGGCGTCGTCCCGGCATCGGGAAGCGTGGAGGCATTCGCATCATCTACTACTGGGATACCGCGGACACCGCGTTCTACATGCTGTTCGCGTATGCGAAGAACGAGCAAGGCGATCTGAGTCCGGCGCAGGCGCGCGCGCTGGGGCGCCTGATTCGAGAGGAGCTCAAGTGAAGAACGAGGCGTTCAAGGAGTTGCTGTCCAGCGTTCGCCAGGCCGGCCGCATCCGCCGCGGGACCCTACGTGCCTCGCGCACGACGACCTTCCGGCCAGCGGACGTGAAGGCCGTTCGACGCTTGCTCGGCACATCCCAGACTGAATTCGCACTGATGATCGGAGTCAGTGTCGCCACTCTCCGGAACTGGGAGCAGGGGCGACGGACGCCCGACGGCCCGGCCCTGGCGCTGCTGCGGGTCGCCGCCAGGAACCCGCAGGCGGTCGTCGAGGCACTCCACGGGCGGCGCGGCGCAGCGTGACGGCCGGCCCCACGTCCAGATGAACGCCATCACCGCCATCTTCCCCTACAAGCACCAGGGCCTCTGGGTCTTCGACGATGCGCGCAAGGGCCTCGACCAAGAGCCCTTCGTCGCCGGCGCGGACACGCTCATCGACCGCGCGCTCGCCCGCAAGGGCATCCAGGGCGACCACGGCTTCCGCCTCCTCTTCAGCGCGGGCGAGTTTCCCGGCTGCGACGTCCAATTGACATGGGTGCGCGAGGGCGACGGCGGGACCTGGTATCACGCGGACGACTTCGATCACGACGCCTGGCTCTGCCCGGCGCTGCTCAGGTACTTCGACGCGGCGCCGAAGCGCCTTTACGTGAAGCTCGAGGCCATGACTGCCGAGGGCGCCTGACACGCAGCCCGGACTCAGGGCTTGATCAGCCGGAAGTCCACGCGCGTGGCCTCGCTCACCCGGCGCGAGGCGTCCAGGATCTCGATCGCCACCAGCTCGCCGGCCTCGTCGTAATCCAGGAAGGCGCCCGGCCTGCCATCGTCGCTCACCGTCACCTGCGCGTGGTCCTTGAACACCACCGTGAGCGAGTCGGTGCGCTGGTCGTAGCTGACCTTCATGAGATCCCTCTCCAATACCTGGCGATACGCGTGGTGCGATACGCCTCGGCCCGGTCGTCCCGTACGTCGAGCACCACGCGTACAAGATACACCCGAGCGGGGACGTCCATTTGACAGATGGTCTGCACGGCGACACGGCCCGGGCGAAGTGGGATCACCTGTTCCGGCCAACGCGCCACCGTCGTCACGGTCGCCACAGGCAGCTGACGGCGCTCCATGGACTCAAGAGCATGCTCGGTGAACAGGAGGCGGCGCACTCGCGTGGAGAGTTGCGAGGCCCATGCCCGAGCGCATGCCATCGGCGGCTCAACAGGTTAGCGAGTCAGCCAGGACGCCATGACGCAGAATCTGCCGCCCACGGCTGTGCCTCGCGTGGATAGAACTGCGCGGTGGCGCGGGACGGAAGGGCGCGAGGGAGTATCGTATCGGGTTGTCGGGCAGAGGTCAGTACTGGCCGGTCGCCAGCCGCCCTGCCGCCGCCCACAGCGCCTCGAAGTGCCTCTCCCCCACCGCGATCGCGCCATCCGTCGCGTCGAAGAGCGCGTGCGCGAAGTCCACCAGGTCGTGCGCCTCGTCGTGGCGCAGGTAGCGCGGGTCGAGATCCGCCAGTCGCACGCGGTCCAGGCCGTCGGCGTCCTTCAGCAGCGCGATGAGCGGCCAGTGCTCGTGAGTGCGTGACACGTCTTTCGGCGCGGAGTGCGCGGTCACGGCAGCCTGGATGGCCGGGAAGTCCGCCTCGGTGAGGCCCGCCTCGAACAGCCGCTCCGGCAACGCCGGCTCCTCCGTGAGCCTGCGCGCGGCTTCCGCGCCGTGACGATGACAGACGCCGTCGTGGAGACGAGCGAGGTCGTGAAGGAAGACCGAGGCCCAGAGGCGCGGCGCCAGGTGGTGCTGGCCGGTGGCCTCCACGAGGCGGATGGCGTGCACCATCACGCGCGAGACGTGCGCCTGGCCGTGCAGCGTGCTGCGATGCCAGAAGAGGTCTGGCGTGGGGACGAAGCGGGAAGACGGGAGGGACGGGAAAGACTGGTGCATGGGTGCAGGGTGCATGGGTACATCAGGTGCAAGGGTGCATGGGTGCCGGGTGCAAGGGTGCTGAGGTGTGGGTGCTCCTGCAAGGTGTGACGGACGCTCCGGGAGAATTCTGCCGGGAGTCGGGAGTCGGCTTCGCAGTCGGGAGTCGGCCCGCCTTCGCTCGAGGGTCCACCGGCGAGCTACGGCGCGGTCGCGTCGAAGCGGCCTGCGGCCGCGGAGGCGGAGAAGCAGGAACCGGACGGCGGCCCGGCGGCGCGGCCCCGGGCGCTGGCCGCCTTGGGAGCGATGCGAGGGGCGTCAGTACGAAACCGGGCCGGCACGAGCGAGGAGTGCACGCGCCAGCTCCGCTTCTTGCGGAGTGGCGCGTTCAGCGCCAGTCCCGCAATCCGAGCGAGTCGCTGGCCCGGTTTCGAGCATCGGCTCCCGGCGGCCCGCGGCCGGGGGCGCGGCGACGGGCCGGCACTGCGATCGTGTCGGGAGTCGGGAGTCGGGAGTCGGGAGCCGGACTGCAGCCCGGCGGCGGGAGTTGACGTAATATTCCCATCCCCCCGGCCGGCTTCCCATTCGTTTCCCCAGAGGTGTGCTCCGATGGCAAAGCGATCGGCGGCGAAGAAGCGCAGGTCCACTGGCAGGACGGCCACGAAAGCGGCGTCGCGGACGAGGAAGAGCACCCGCGCGGGTGCGAAGACCGGGCGACCGGGACAGGCGAAGGGTCGCCCACGACCGGGGGTGGCGGCGCGCGCGAAGGTGGCGGCGCAGAAGGCGGACGAGCAGGCTCGCCTGATGCAACAGCTCGGCTGCGAGCCCACGCCCGCGAAACGCGTGGCGGCGGGGCGAGTGGCGGCGGGAGGCGCGGCGACCGTCCGCGCGTCGGCGACCGCGGCCGCAGGCCCACCCGCCATCGACGCCGAGGCCGTGCGCGAATTGCGCGAGAAGCTGCTGGCCAATCCCGCGGCGATGATGGCGACGGCGCCCGCCTACCTCGGCGCGGCGCCCACCGTGGACGAAGCGCTGCGGATGCTGAACGCGGCCGAGAGCGCGCTCGAAAACGCGGCGGGCACGCGCGTGGCCGCTGCGGCGAACCGGAGCGAGATGCCCTTCGAGCTCCCGCCCGAGCACCGCTTCCCCGGCTACGACCACGAGGCGATCCCGATCTTCCCGCACCGCACCGTCTTCGAGACGGCGGCCGACGGCCCCGCCTGGGCCGCCACGGCTGCGGCGGCCTGGCTGTTCCGGGCCTTCACGCGGAAGCCGAAGCTGCCGAAGCCCGCGGAGAACGCCGTGTATCCGCTCGTGGCTCGCGACGGGCAGACCACCGTCGCGCTCTTCTCGGACTGGGGCACCGGCTACTACCACTCGCGCTACATCGCCGCGCACATCGCGCGCATGGGCGTGGCGCAGGCCATCCACCTGGGCGACGTCTACTACATCGGCTCGCAGTCGCAGTTCGACGACCAGGTGACGCCCGTCCTCGAGCCGCTGCTGAAGCAGATGCCCGTCTACATGCTGAACGCGAACCACGAGATGGACTCGGAGGGCATCCCCTACTTCAAGTACCTCCGCCACAAGCAGGCCCAGGGCCGGAAGCGCGGCTTCGCGAAGCAGCCGCAGGAGACCAGCTACTTCTGCCTGCGGAACGACGGCTACCAGGTGATTGGCATCGACACGGCGTATCACGAGGCGGGACGCTACGAGGGCAAGGACGGCCTCAAGACCTGGCTCGGCGCGCGGCTCGAGGAAGGGCGGGACGCGGGGCTCACCACCGTGCTCCTCAGCCAGAACGAGCCGTATGCCCGGAAGAAAGGCAGTGGCGGTGTGGCGATTCACGAGCGGCGCGATTTGCTGGAGAAGGACCTGCGCGTGTTCGTGGACGCGGGGCTCATCCACGCGTGGTTCTGGGGCGACGAGCACTACGCGGCGCTGTACGAAGTGAACGACGTGATGCCGTTCGTCGGCAGCTGCGTCGGGCACGGCGGCTATCCCTTCGGCGTCAAGCATGACGACGCGGGACCGAACGATCTTGTGCGGAAGGTGTGGGCCGAGACCGGATCACGCTTCGAGGGGATCGCCGGCCTGCGCCAGGATCGCGGCAACAACGGGTTCTGCCACATGACGCTCGGAGCGGACGGGATCGCGCTGCGCTACATCGACTGGCGGTTCCGCACGCGGAAGGAGGCGGTGCTCACGCGCGTGGGGAATCGGCTGCGGGTGGAGGAGTAATAGGTTCTCGGGTTCTCGGGTTCTCGGGTTCTCGGGTTCTCGGGTTCTGGGGTTCTCGGGTTCTCGGGGTTCTGTCTCGTGCCCTGCGAGGCCCACGGCGCGTAGTGTCGCGCGTCGGTGCGCGGGCCGACGCAGGACCTGTCGTCCGCCAGGCCGTTGGAGGTTGGCCGCGCGCGTTCCAGACAAACACGCCGCAGCGCTCGACCCGGCATGTTTGAGCGCTGCGAAGGCAGGCGAGTTTGCCCACGCGCTTTGCCGCCGCAAAGGCGTGTTTGACCGGCCGACCGACCGGCCTGGCGGGCGACAGGTCCTGCGTCGGCCCGACCGACACGGCAACCAACGGCCGTTCACGCCTCGACGGCCACCCCTTCGGCCCGGTACGCATCCAGCGCCTCGCGGTTGAAGCACGCGAAGACCACCTGCTCCAGCGAACCAGCTTCGTCCTCGAGCGCCTCGCGCACCGCAGCCACCGCCACCTTCGTTGCGTCGCGCAGCGGGTAGCCGTAGATGCCCGTGCTGATGGCGGGAAACGCGATGGTCTTCAGGCCCTTCTCGCGCGCCAGCGCGATCGACGAGCGGTAGGCGCCAGCCAGCAGCTCGTGCT
Source organism: Acidobacteriota bacterium (assembly GCA_020851565.1). Lineage (GTDB taxonomy): Bacteria > Acidobacteriota > Vicinamibacteria > Vicinamibacterales > UBA2999 > VFZN01. The sequence continues at coordinate 5,900 of JADZCN010000041.1, forward strand.
CGTGCGCATGGCCGCCGCGCCAGATGGGACCCACCGCGTGGATGACGTATCGCGCCGGCAGGCGGCAGCCTGGCGTGATGCGCGCTTCACCGGTCGGACAGGGAGCGACGGTTGCGCACGCCACGGCGAGGTCCGGCCCCGCCGCCGAGTGGATGGCGCCGCAGACGCCGCCGCCGGGCAGCAACCCGCTGTTGGCGGCATTGACGATGGCATCCACGCCGAGGGTGGTGATGTCGACGAGAGCGGCGGAGAGCCTGGGAGCCATGACGGAACCTCTCATGACGGGAGGGGCCTGCGCGCGACGGGAGCGAACAACGACGGGGGTCGGGCGCCAGGAGTCGGGAACCGGCGCCACCACTCGGATTCTGCCATAGCTGGCGTGGCGAGAGTACGCAGGGATCACACACGAGCAAGTAGGGCGATCGACGAACCCCCGCGCCAATCGCAGGTTCGCGACCGCGGCACGATCCGTGCTCCAGTCGCTCGCGCGCGCCTCGATTTCCGCGCGGGAGACGATGGTAGGATGGCCGACGAGATGAGCTTGCAGGAGGTGGCGCGGCGACTCGAGGAGCTGGCCGACGGGTTCCAGAAGCGCTTCGACCAGATGGACGCGCGCTTCGACCAGATGGACGCGCGCTTCGACCGGGTGGACTCGCGGCTCGATCGGGTGGAGGTCCGGCTCGATCGGGTGGAGGTCCGACTCGATCGGGTGGAGGTCCGGCTCGATGGCATCGACGCCCGGCTCGACAGCCAGGCCCTCCGCCTGGATTCGATCGACGAGAAGGCCCGCCTCGCGCTCGAAGCGCACGACGTGCTGCGCGAATCGATGGATCGGCAGTTCCGGGCCGCCAGCGAGAAGGCCGACGAGCGCCACGAGTTGCTGAAGGACGTCGCCCGCAGGACCAGCCTGCGCGTGGGGCGCCTCGAGGGGCGCCGGAAGCGTCGCTGAGCGCCCAACCAGCAGGGCCTGTCGCGCGGCGTGTGATTTCACCCGTGAGCGCCAGCGCCACGCCTGCGCGTAAGGCCGTGGCAATTCGTGCACGTGAGGCCGCGGCCGTTCGTGTTACAGTGCTGTCCGCGCTCGCCCACCCCCGGCGGTCGTTCAATTCCCCCAGTACCACGCGCATGGTGAGTCGAGAGCCTGCTCTCATCCGGCTCTCACCCTGGTCTGATTAGCTGTCGGCGCTCTACGCGCGGTGTCCTCCTCCGCGCGAACCATCGCCCGCCGCCCGTCCCCGCCGGCGAGCACTACATATGCACGTCGTCGTGCGCATCTGACCTGCGGCACCGGCCGAACGGGTGCAGGCGCGCGCCGCTGCGCGCACGGTCGCGCACGAGGGGGATTACAGGTTCGTGCTTACCGACACTGCTTTGCCAGCCTCGCTCTCCGCCGCGCACCTGGCGCTGGCCATGATCCGGCGTCATCGTGCCGGCGCAGGCCGCACGTTGAGTCCGTTCGTGCTCCCGTCGTTCCTGTTCGCGGCGCTCCCGTGGGTGTGGGACTCGCCCGTCGCTCTTGGCGCTGGACTGGTCGCACACGTCGCGTGGTTCGCCGCGTGTGAAGTGATGGCGCCGGGGTCGTCTGCGCGTGTGCCCGCCTCAGGGACCAGAGCTTCGGCGCCGCGTGCAGCCTCCGCCGGGGCTGAAGCCCCGCGGCTTGGTACGGCCGTTCGAGGCAGGGCCGCGCGACCGGCGACATCCTCATCTGCCGGCGTTCCGGCACGAACTGCCGCCGCCATGCGCGCCGACGGAAAACCGGCAGCGCCCGCGCCGCGTCCCGGGTTCCACACCACCACTGTTCTGGCGGTGCTGGACGAGGCCTCCGACATCAAGACGCTGCGCCTCGCACGCCCGGACGGCTTCGAGTTCGTCCCCGGCCAGTTCGTCCCCGTCCGCGTGCAGATCGACGGCAAGCCGCACGTGAGGTGCTACTCCATCAGCTCGCCGCCGGACACGAAGGGCTATCTCGAGATCTCGGTCCGCCGTCAGGGGCTCGTCTCGGGGACCCTGCACGCGACGATGCGCGCGGGCGCGACGCTCGCCATCAATCGCCCGGCGGGCCAGTTCGTCTACCCCGCGGGCGACGACCGGCCCATCGCGCTGGTTGCGGGCGGCATCGGCATCACGCCGCTGCTGTCGATGCTGCGCCATGCGGTGTCGTCGGATCCCACGCGTCCCATCACCCTGCTCTACTCCGCCCGCCACGAGCACGACATCGCGTTCCTCGACGAGCTGCGCGTCCTGGCCGCGCGCCATCCGCAGGTGAAGGTTGCCATCACGCTCACGCAGCCGAAGGCGCCGCCGCGCCAGACCGAGGACGGCATGCGCTGGCGCGTGGGGCGCGTGGACGCGGCGCTGGTGCGGCAGTACGTGGCCGCGCCGGCGCACACAGTGTTCTGCATGTGCGGCCCGGCCCCGATGATGGACGGCATGGCCACGCTCCTCTCGGGAATGGGCGTGCCCGCCTCGCAGATCCGCTTCGAGCACTTCGAGACGGCCGTCGCGGCCACGCAGGTGAACGCATTGGCACAGGCTGAGCGCGCCGAGCGCCCGGCCGCGAAGGCGTCCACCGACGATGGCTATCGCGTGACGTTCGAGCAGAGTGGCCGCGAGGCGAGCGCGACTGCGGCCATGACGCTCCTCGAGGCCGCGGAGGCCGAAGGCGTGGACATCCCCTCGTCGTGCCGATCCGGCGTGTGCCAGGCGTGCCGCACGCGCCTGAAGGACGGCGAGGCGGACTGCCGCTCCGACGTGCTGGATCCGGAAGATCGCGACGCGGGCTACATCCTGCCGTGCGTCACGTGGGCGACGAGCGACTGCGTGCTGGAGGCCTGACGAGACGATGGGCGCCCCGGCGGCCGCACGCAGCCTGCACATGGTTCTGGTGGTGGCGGGTGTCGTGTGCCTGGCCGCGATCCTCACCGTGCTGCTGGTCTTTGGCGGGTGGGAGTACTACCGTGCGCCGCTCGGGACGCGCGGGTACCTGCCCGCACATCCGGTGCTTCGGCCGTCCGGCTGGGTGGGACTGCCCCTGGGCATCGCGGGGGCGGCGGCAATGCTCTCGACGCTCCCCTATGCCGCTCGCAAGCGGTGGACGCCGCTCAAGAAGGTCGGCACGGTGCCCGGCTGGCTCGAAGCGCACATCTTCTTCGGCATCGTCGGGCCGGTGCTGGTGACGCTGCACACGTCGTTCAAGTTCAACGGGCTCATCTCGGTGGGCTACTGGCTGATGATGGCGGTCTGGGCGTCGGGGTTCGTGGGGCGGTATCTCTACGTGCGCATCCCGAAGAGCATCCGCGGCGCGGAGCTCACGCGTGCCGAGATCGACGCCCAGCTCGTGGACGTGCGAACGCGGCTCTCGACGCTGCCGCTGCCGGAGGCCGCGCGGGCCGAAATCGAGGCGTTCGAGGCCACGGTGACGCCGGCGAGCGGACGTGCGCCGGGGCTGCTGGACCTGTTCCTGGGTGAGCTCCGCGTGCGGACGCGCCTGGCGATGATTCGCCGGCACCTGCGGGATGCCGGCATGGATCTGGCAGCCGTGCACGACGCCATCGCGCTGGCCTCGGAACGCGCCGTCATCCTCAGGCGACTTGCGCACCTGCAGCGGACGCGGCATCTCTTCGAGCTCTGGCACGTGTTCCACCGGCCCCTCGTCTACGGCATGTTCGTCATCGTCGGGCTGCACGTGGCGGTGGCGATCTACCTGGGCTACGCGAGGTGGGGGGAGTGATTCGCGTCGGGAGTCGGGAGCCGAGAGTCGGGCCTGCCCGCCGCAGCCTCGGCGAAGGCGGGAGTCGGTCCTGGGGGATGCGTGCGCTGGCCGGGGGCCACCGGCGCGCGGCGGTGATGCCCCTGGTCGGGCTGCTCTTCCTCCTCCTCCCCGCCGGAGCGGCCGAGGCGCAGCTGGGAGCGCTGCTCTCACCGGGGCGGCTGGCGAAGGCACACGCGGAGCTGGAGGGCGTGGCGAACTGCCTGCAGTGCCACTCCGCCGGCCGGCAGGTGGCCGCGGACAAGTGCCTCTCGTGCCACAAGCCTGTGGCGGAGCGCATTGCCCGCAAGGTGGGCGTGCACCGGAACGTGACCACCGACTGCGTGACGTGCCACGTGGAGCACGCGGGCGCGGACGCGGAACTGCGGCCGTTCGACGTCTCGCGGTTCGATCACCGCGTGGAGGCCGGGTACGCCCTCGACGGGCTGCACGCCCCGCTCGCGCAGCAGTGCGCTTCGTGCCACAAGACGCGCTCGTTCCTGTCGGTCAGCACGTCGTGCGCCTCGTGCCACACTGACACGCACAAGGGGTCGCTCGGCGCCGACTGCGCCACCTGCCACAGCACGGCGGTTCGCTTCACCCAGGCGACGAGTGGGTTCAACCACACGAGGACGGCGTTTCCATTGACGGGTGCGCACGCCACCGTCGCCTGCGCCTCGTGCCACGCGAATAGGGTCTACAGAGGCGTGGCGTTCGCCTCGTGCGCGACCTGCCACCAGAACCCGCACCAACCCCGGCTGCCAGGCGAGTGCAGCAGCTGCCACACCACCGGCGCCTGGCGCACGACGAAGGTGGATCATGCGCGGACGGCCTTCCCGCTGCGAGGCAAGCACGCGGAGGTCGCCTGCGCGGGGTGCCACGTCCGTCCGGCGCTGGCCGTCAAGCCGAAATCCGACACCTGCGCCTCCTGCCACACCGACCCGCACAGAGCCGTGTTCAAGCAGGACTGTGGGGCGTGCCATAGCGAGGCGACCTTCAAGAAGGGCACCTTCGACCACGCGACGACGAAGTTCCCGCTGGTGGACAAGCACGCGGGCCTGGCATGCGAAAACTGCCACGCTGTCACGGGGACAGTCCCTGTGACAATTGTAAAGACGGGGCGGTCCACCGCTCCCGCGGCCTCCGACTTCCGCGGGCTGCGCACGAACTGCGACTTTTGCCACGCCGACGTCCACCGCGCCGAACTCGGCACGGCCTGCGAGACGTGCCACACGGCACGCTCCTTCGAGGTGACGCCGTTCACCCACGCAAAGCCGCGTCCGTTCTTCGCGGGCCAGCACGCGACGGTCAAGTGCCAGGCGTGCCACGCCGAGACGATGAAACCCGTCAGGGTGAGCGCCCGTGAGCTGGCGCCGCGCGTGGGCTTCGTGAGCACGGCCACCGCCTGCGCGTCGTGCCACCAGGACGTGCACCTCGGACAGGTCCGACAGGCGTGCGAGAGCTGCCACGCCATCGACACTGCGGACTTCGGCGTCGTCGGGTTCTCTCATGCGTCCACCGCGTTCCCGCTGAAGGGCAGGCACGCGGCACCGCTCGCCTGCGAGTCGTGCCACAAGGTCGAGACGCGCGCGTTCCCGGCGGGGATGGGCACGGCCCGGCGGCTTACCGGCATCGGCACGGCCTGCGCGGCCTGCCACCAGGATCCGCACGCGGGGCAGCTGAAGGACAGCTGCCAGGACTGCCACACCGAGGACTCGTTCCACATCACGAAGTACACGCACCGGAACCAGCGCCGGCTTCGCGACTTCTTCACCGGCCGGCACGTGACGCCACCCTGCGCCGCGTGCCACAAGCCAACGGCCCAGCGTGCCGCCGTCACCGGGATTCCGGTGGTGGGGTACGCCATCCCGACCACCTGCACCACGTGCCACACCGACATCCATCGCGGGAGCCTCGGGCCTGCCTGCGAGACGTGCCATCGACCGTGACGAGCGTATGACCATGACCCGCCTGCTGCGCCTGCTCCTGCTGCCCTTCCCCATCGCGCTGGCCCTGGCCTCCCCCGCCGAGGCGCAGTTCGAGACGCCCAACCGCCAGTTCCACAACCAGACCGGCTTCCCGCTGGAGGGACGCCACCGCGACGTGGCCTGCACGTCCTGCCACATCAACAGCGTCTACAAGGGCACGCCCACGCGCTGCTACGACTGCCACTGGGAGCGACGCCAGGACGACCGCTTCCGCCTGCAGCTCGGATCGCAGTGCGAGACATGCCATCGGCCCGTCGCGTGGACCGCGGTGCGTTTCGACCACGGCGCCTCGACGGGCATGCCGCTCAACGGCGCGCACCGGCAACTGGCCTGCCAGTCGTGTCACCTGAACAGCAACTTCCAGATGGCCAACACCACCTGCATCAGCTGCCACCAGGAGGACTACCAGCGCGCGCAGGCGCCCAACCACCTGGCCGCGGGCTTCCCCACCACATGCGAGGCCTGCCACCGTCCGAGCGACACCACGTTCAACCAGGCCACGTTCGATCACCAGGCCACCTTCGCCCTGGTCGGCGCGCACGCACAGACGGCGTGCGCCACCTGTCACCGCAACAACGTCTTCCGCGGGACGGCGCGCGACTGCGTGGGCTGCCACCGCACGGAGTACGAGCGCACGTCCGCACCGAACCACGCGGCAGCCGGCTTCCCTACGACGTGCGAGAGCTGTCATCGCGAGACGGACCCGGGCTGGCGGGGATCCGGCACCGGCTTCAACCACGCGTCCATCTTCCCGCTCGTCGGCACGCATGCGCAGCAGCAGTGCGCCACGTGTCACCGGAACAACGTGTATCGGGGCACTGCCCGGGACTGTGTGGGCTGTCACATGGACGCGTACAACCGGACCACCGCGCCCGCGCACGCCGCGGCCGGCTTCCCGACCACCTGCGAGAACTGTCACCGCGCCACGGACACGAGCTGGCGCGGCTCGGGGACGGGATTCAACCACTCAACGGTCTTCGCGCTGGTGGGCCAGCACGCCACGGCTGCCTGCGCGACGTGCCACCGCAACAACGTCTATCGGGGAACCCCGCGGGACTGCGTGGGCTGCCACCAGGACGACTACAACCGCACGTCCGCGCCGAACCACGCGGCGGCGGGGTTCCCGACACGCTGCGAGACGTGCCACTCGGCCTCCGCCTCGAGCTGGCAGGGGGCAGGCTTCAACCACTCGAGCATCTTCGCGCTGGTAGGACGGCACGCGCAGGCCTCGTGCGCTACGTGCCATCGCAACAACGTCTACCGGGGCACGCCACGTACCTGCGTGGGTTGCCATCAGGACGCGTACAACCGCACGTCGAACCCGCCGCACGCCTCGTCTGGCTTCCCGACGACATGCGAGAGCTGCCATCGCGCGACGGACACGTCGTGGAACCAGGCCACGTTCAACCACCGGTTCCCGATCACGTCCGGGCCGCATCGCCAGAGCTGCAATACCTGCCACCAGACGTCCACGGCCACCTTCACGTGCCTGGTCTGCCACGACCACTCGCAGTCGGAGATGGACAGCAAGCACCGCGGGCGGGCCGGCTATCGCTACGACTCCCTCGCCTGTTACAGCTGCCATCCGCAAGGGAGGGACTGACCATGCCGTACCGCTCCACATCGCTCCGGTTGCTGCTGATCGTCGCCGCCGCGTGTCTGGTGGGCGTGGCGCCGGCATGGGGCCAGGCCGCTTCGTCCACCAGCCAGGGCGGGTCGTCGGGCTCGCCCCCTCGTCCCCCCATCGACGGCCGCGTGACGTTCCTCGTGAACACGGCCTCGCGCAAGGTTGAGGGCCTCGACAGCCGGCGCGATACCGAGCTGGCCACGATGTTCACGTTCCGCACGCCCGACCTGGACGCCAGTGGCCTCGAGGCGGGAGTGGACCTCCGCTACTCGCGCTACACGACGGTGGATCGCCCCGACCGCGCCTCGGTATACGACGGCTTCGCCGGCGCGCGCTTCGGGTCGCACGGCCAGTTTCGCGTGCGAGCCGGCCACATGTGGCTGCCAGACCTCGGCACGGCCGGCGCACTCGCGGGGGGACTGTTCGAGTACCGTCACGTCCCCACCACGAGCGATGGCCTGCGCTTCACCGTGGGCGGCTTCAGCGGCGTCGAGCCGCTGGTCTACGACACCGGCTACGCGCCGGGTGTGCGCAAGTCCGGCGGCTACGTGGCGCTGCAGCGCGGGTTCATGCAGCGTCACGTGGTCGGCTACGTGCAGATCAAGCAGTCGGGCCTCA
>JADZCN010000042.1 GCA_020851565.1 Acidobacteriota bacterium
CGTGGTGCCCGAGCTCCGACAGGGCCTTGAGCCGGTGGTACTCGCTGAACGGGGTGCCGCGGGGCTCGAAGAACGGCTCCGGCGCCAGCATCAGGATGCGCACAGGCCAGTATTATGACCCACCTCCTCCTTCGGGCAGTCCCGGGCAACCGCGTAAAGTGCAGTGTAAAGGCCCGCACCCGACCTGCCGATACCTCCGCGTAAGGAGTAGTCCCGATGCAACGCCCGATTGCCGTGGCCCTCGTGGCCGCTGCCGCCTTCGTGGTCGTGGGGTGCGAGCAGGCGAAGAGCGCGAACCCCCTCAGCCCCTCGGTTGCCGGCCCCATTCCCGGCGTGAACATCTCGGCGCCGCTGACGCTCGAGCCGCCCGCGGGGGCGGAGATCGTCCACAGTGGCGAGCTCGTCACGCTGCTCATCGAGAACGCCCAGACCAACGGTGAGCGGCCCCTGTGGCTGCAGATCCAGGTGGCGGGCGACGCCACCTTCTCGAACCTGCTGCACCACGCCGACCGCGTGACGCCGGGCGAAGGTGGACGGACGAGCTACCGCATCCCCGAGTTCCTGACAGCCGGCTCCACCTATTACTGGCGCGCCCGGGCCATGGACGGCGCCAACACGGGCCCCTACTCCGCGGCGTCGAGCTTCCGCGTGGTCGATCCGGTCGTGCTCGAGGCGCCGACGCCGCTCGAGCCGGTCGGGGCCATCACCACCATCACGCCGGTCTTCAAGGTCCGGAACGGGCGCATCTCCGGCACGACCCAGGCGGTCTATCGCATCGAGATCGGCACCGCGCCCGATCCCTCGTCCATCGTCGCGGTGCTGACGGCCACGCCGGACCCCAGCGGCACCACCTCGGTGGCCGTGGGCAACATCCCCTACAACACCACGCTCCACTGGCGCGTGTACGCCACCGATGGGGTGACCACGAGCGGCTACTCCGCGGCGGTGTCGTTCACGACGCCCGCGGCGCCCGGCGGCCCGTCGCCGTCGCCCGGCCCGGCGCCAGGCCCGTCGCCAGCCCCGGGTCCCGGCACGGGCACGCGCACGCCGAACCCGGCACCCGGCCAGCGGCTGCCGCTGCCTGGCTACGGCGCCAGCGTCGTGGAGCAGATTGCGCGCGACTATCCGGGCGCGCTCCGTAACTCGTGCCAGGAGCACGGTGGGACGTGGGAGTTCATGGACCGCGTGGTGGACCGCCTGCGGACGTTCGATACGCGCTGGGGCTACAACGGCAAGCGCGGCAACGCGAACGATCCGTCGATGGACATCGTGGACTACAACTACGGCAGCCAGCCGGACCCGGGCACGACCGAGGTGTACATCATCGACATCCTGGGCGGGCACTGCGGATCCAACCCGACTCCGGCCTGGATCGACCAGACCGAAGCCACGCGGAACGCGGGCACGATCGGGCGGTGGATTAGCCGGGGAAGGTTCTGAACACGGGGGTTCGAAGCACGGACGTTCAAAGCACGACCGTTCAAGGACAGGGGTTCAAAGCACCGAGGTTCAAAGCACACGGGTTCGAAGCACAGAGGTTCGACGCATAGAACCTCGAAGCAGAACGGGGGTTCCGGGCGCATGTCCCGGAACCCCCGTTTTACGTTGGCCTTGAACGTCCGTGCTTTGAACGTCCGTGCTTTGAACGTCCGTGCTTTGAACGTCCGTGCTTTGAACGTTCGTGCTTTGAACGTTCGTGCTTTGAACGTTCGTGCTTTGAACCGACGTGCTTTGAACCGACGTGCTTTGAACCGACGTGCTTTGAACCGACGTGCTTTGAACGTCCCTGTTAGAACCGTACCCGTGCCCCGACACCCGCCTGGAAGCCGCCCATGCCGCTTTCGACGACCACGCCGTTGCCCACGTCCACGTCGGCCGAGGCGCCGGTGAAGCGCATGAAGCCGCCGATGCCGAAGCGCAGGTTGTCGCGCGTGTAGAAGATGTAGCTGACGTCCGCGCCGACGTTGTAGCCCACGGCGCTCTCCTTCCGCTCCGCGAAGCTCGGCGAGACGACCACCGACGAGAAGGGCGGCCCCTGCTCGGCGACGGCCAGGTCGGAGACGATCTCCTGGTGGAGGCGGTAGAACGACGGCCCACCATAAACGAACACGTCAACGTTGTCGTTCCAGGGAATCATCCAGCCGATCATGAGGTGCGTGGCCTGCTCCTTGCGGTCCACGCCGTCGATGGTGCTCGAGAAACTGCGCGGCCGGTCGTAGAAGATGGGGTGCGGGATGCTGCCCTCGATGGGCCCCTCGCCGGTGCCGCTGCGCGCGGAGTAGCCGATGGCCACACCCATGTTGCGCCAGATGCGGGCGCCGACCGAGAAGTCCAGGAGGGTGTCGGGGTCGAACTCCGAGGTCGTCGTCAGGCCGCCGGTTTCGTCGTAGATGACGAAGGGGCGGTTCGACGTGATGTCGGACTTGCTCGCGTCGAACGCAAAGTTGAAGCCGCCGAACACCCGATCCTCCCACGGCGTGGACTGGGCGGCGGCCGGCTGGCTCATCCCCACAAGCACGGCCGCGATCAACGCGGCCCGCATCGTTCTCTGCATCACGGCTCCTGGCTCCCTTCGCAACGGCAAAACAAAACCACGGCAGTGTAGCATGGCCGGGCGTGCCGAACGGTGCGGCAGCGTGCAATCCTGGGCCGAAATGCCTGTCAAATCGGCGACGGGTCGACTACAATGGCCGGCGGCCCGTGGCCGGAACCCGCGTGGGTCGTCCCCGCCCCGGCACGGCACGAGGAGTAATGCAACGATGATGAGGACGTTCTCGAAGGCGGGTGTGCCCCTGGCGGCTGCCGTCCTGATGGCCGCGTGCAGCGGCACCCCTGGAACCCCCACCTCGCCGTCGGCCGCCGCGGGCGGCGCGGCCACCGCGGCCCCGGACGGATCCACGCTGAAGGTTTCCGCACCCGTTCCGCTCGCGCCGGAGAACGGCACGCGCACCGATACGCTGGCGCCGGTTCTCTCGTGGCAGAACTCGACGGGCCGCTTCGCCGGCGGCCTCGGCCTCACCTACGAACTGGAAGTGAGCGCCGGCGGCGCGGTCGTGTTCGCTGCCACCGTCGCGGAAGGCGGCGGCACCACGCAATTCACGCCGCCCGAGGGCGAGTACGACGCCACCTACGCCTGGCGCGTCCGGGCCCGGCTCGAGAACACCTTCGGCCCCTGGTCCCAGGCTTATAGCTTCACGACGCCGGAGCAGCCGACGGCCGGCGGTCCCGTCGGGCCACCGAGGACCATCGGGTTCAACGAGGCGTACGACATCGTCTACAACATCTACCAGGCGGGGCGGTTCAACATCGGCTCGCGCTCGACGCGAGAGGAACGAAACCTCTATCTGGAAATCGCCGTCGCTGCCCTCCATTACGGCCATGGCCGGTGGAACCCCCGGGGACCGGATTCCAACTGGTGCATCAAGAACGGCGGCCCCGGCCGGCCGCAGTCCGACGATGTGATTGTGCGTTGCGATACGCGCGATGCGTGGGACCTGATCGGCGGCATCGGCGGCCCCAGCCCGGTCTGGGACTACCACTACCTCGGGCGGCTCCCGGGCGGACAGGCCGTGTATCCGCCCAGCGTGAACGCGCTCGGGTTGCTGCCGCAATAGGGACGCGGCGCGAGAAGTCAGAAGTCAGAAGCAGGAAGTAGCGAACGCGGGGGCCGTCGCCATGTGCGGGTGCCCCCGCTTTTCGTGTACCCTCGCAGGTTGTGGCTGAGCCGTCCACCTTCTACAAGAGCTTCTCCGAGAAGAAGCTCACCACCTATGGCAGCGGGCGCCGCGGCAAGATCGAGCGACACCGCCTGGCGCTGCTCCACCGCTACGCGAAGGCGCCGGGCGACATGTTCGAGATCGGGCCCGGGCACGGGTCGCTCGCCGAGCAGGCCGTCGAGGCCGGCTGGAACTACACGGCCGTGGAGGCCAGCCCCATCCTCATCGACGTCCTGCGTGGCAAGGGACTCAAGGTGATCGAGGCGTGGACGCCGCCCATGCCCATGGCCGACGCGTCCGCGGATGTCGTCTACGCGGACCAGGTGCTCGAGCACATGAGCGGCATCGACGCCGCGCGCCAGTTCACCGCCGAAGCCCTCCGCTCGCTCCGCCCCGGCGGCATCTTCTTCGTCGTCGTGCCCGACTACCTGAAGGAGCGCACGTTCTTCTGGGACGTGGACTACACGCACAACTTCGTCACCACCGAGCGGCGGGTGAAGCAGCTGTTCAACGACAGCGGCTTCGACATCCTGCACGTGGAGCGCGGGATCGGCGTGGCCACGGGCCTGGCGCGCGACGCGCTCGCCGCCGCGGCCCTCCTGGTCAACCTCCCCGGCGTCAACGCCCTGTCGCGCCATACGGGAACCGAGGACTTCGTCTTCAAGGTGCGCAAGAACCTGTTCGAGACGCTGACCTTCGTCGCGCGGAAGCCGAAGTAGGCCGTCCACCATGGCATGCGAGTGGACGGTGGGCAGCGCTTCGCGCCGTGGGCCGCACGCGGCGCGTGCGGTGGGCCGCGCCGTTGGCGCGCCGACGGACGCATGATCAGCCTTCTGCGTTCCACCTGGACGAGGCTGATCCTCTCCGCCGCCATTCTCTGGTGGCTCTCCACCCGCATCGACATGGCCGAGGCCTGGCGCGCCATCCTCTCGATCGAGCTGGGCCACCTCGCGCTGGTCCTGCTGCTCGTGGCCCTCGACCGCGTGATCATGATCTACCGCTGGGTGCTGCTGCTTCGCGCCAGCGGCGTCCCCATCACCACCGCGAAGGCCGCGGACATCTTCCTCGTCAGCTCGTTCGTCGGCAGCTTCCTGCCCGCCGGCGTCGGCGCGGACGCGGCGCGCGCGTACAGCCTCCGCAGCCACACCCGCCTTGGCCACAGCTCCGATGCGCCGGACCCGGGCGGCGGCGAGGCACTGGCCTCGGTCGTCGTCGACCGGCTGCTCGGCACGCTGTCGCTCGGCCTGATGGGCATCGTCGGGCTACTGGCCTGGACGTCGGCGGCGTCCAGCGACTGGCGCGTGCTGGCCATCATCGGTGTCCTCATCGCCGTGAGCGTGGGCGCGTTCTGGGCAGACCATGCGGTGAAGACCGTGTTGGCCGACCGCGCGCACGCCAGCCGCGTGGGCCGCGCGCTGCTCCGCCTCACCGATGCGGTGAGCCGCTACCGCGGCCGCGGCGGCACGCTCGCGCAGGTGTTCTTCTGGTCCGTCGCCATCCAGGTCATCCGCATCGTCGAGGCCTATGTGCTGGGCCTCGGGCTTGGCCTGACGGTGCCGTTCAGCTACTACCTGCTGTTCATGCCGCTCGGGCTGCTGATGCTGCTCCTGCCGATCTCGGTGAGCGGCTTCGGGCTGCCGCAGGGGGTCTTCGTGTGGATGCTGCGGCCGGTGGGCGTGCCCGACGCAGCGTCTTTCGCGCTCTCGACGCTCATCGTGGTCACGGGGCTCGCCGGCAACATTCCCGGCCTGCTGCTGTGGTTGCGAAAGGACAGAGAAATCCTGTAAAATCTATAACTTACATGGCACAGGTCTACGCAGCTAAGTATCTCGCGAAGGCGGCCCTCAGCGCCCCCCGCGACCTGGTGCGAGCCGCCGTCGCGAAGTACACGCCGCTCCACCCCACCGTCTTCATCTTCCACTGCACCTTCGTCTGTGACGCCCGCTGCGAGATGTGCAGCA